>CBDUXP010000045.1:0-32255 GCA_965371225.1 uncultured bacterium
TGTGGGCCGCCGCGGGAGTGCTCCTCGTCAATATCCTCCTCACCCACCTGGGCCCGGTCCTGATCTTTCCCCTCTTCTTTCACTTCGCGCCCCTGGAAGATGCCGACTTGCGCGACCGGCTCGTCCGCCTCTGCGCGCGCGCCCGCACGCAGGTGCGCGGCGTGTTTACCTTCGACCTGGGCCGGAAGACCCGCGCCGCCAATGCCGCGCTGGCAGGCCTGGGCAATACGCGGCGCATCCTGCTGAGCGATACCCTGTGCGCCGGGTACACCCCGGCGGAGGTGGAAGTCGTCCTCGCCCATGAACTCGGCCACCACGTGCACCATCATCTCTGGAAGGGCATGGGGGCCTCCGCCGCCAGCACGCTCGTGGTGTTCCTGCTGGTCGATTGGATTCTGGGGCTCTGGCTTCCGGCGCTCGACGTCGCGAGCGTGGCGCACGTGGGAGGTCTGCCCGTGCTGGTGTTGGTCTTCGGTGTCCTGAGCCTGCTGCAAATGCCGATCGGCAATGGCCTCAGCCGCCACTTCGAGCGGCAGGCAGACGCCGCGGCCTTGCGCCTGGCCGGGTCCCCCGGGGCCATGATTACCACCATGGAGAAGTTGGCGGATCACAACCTGGCCGACCGGGCCCCGCATCCGTTCCTTGTGTGGTGGTTCCACAGTCATCCGCCCATCAACCAGCGGATCGCGGCGGCCACCGCCCATCTGGCGGCCACGTCGGCGCCGGGGGCCGAAACGAGCGTATAATATGGGGATACTGCCCGCCCCTCTTCTGCCTCATGGCCGCGATTGACCAAGCCACCGCCGCGGAACGCAAGCACGCCATGCGCGCTGCGGTGGAGTACAACCTCCCGTGCGAAATTTGGGTGGACAGCCGCGGCTATCCCGTGCAGGCCAAGAGCCGCTTCTTCACCTTACAGGCGGGAGCGGAGGCGCCCAGCGTCATCGTCGAGGCCCCGGTGTCCGATGGCACCATCCTGCCGCTCCGGCCGGGACAGGAAGTCGAGGTGTACTTCCGCGTGGACGACACGCGGTACATGTATCAAGCCACGGTCCTGAAACGCGGCGAATTTCCGCTGAGCAGCGGGCAGGCGGCCCGCGCGTTGGAAATCACGTACCCGCAACGCCTCTCCCGTGGCCAGAAGCGCGCGTACTATCGCGTGCCCGTCTCGCGTCTGCATCCCGTCGAACTGCGCTACGGCCTCGTGGACCGCAAGACCCCGGATCCGGTGGTCCGGCCGTCGGTCCTGTTCCGGGGCCGCACGGAGGTGATTGATCTCAGCGCCGGCGGGGTCGCGTTCGATCTGCCCGAGAGGAACCGGCTCCTCGTCCGCCCCGGCAATCGCCTGATCTGCGAATTCTCCCTACCCAACGACGAACGGCTGACCCTGCACGGCCGGGTGGCGCACCGGTATGCCCTGCGCGGCGAACGCGCGCTGCGCTACGGGCTGCAGTTCATCGATATCCACCGCCAACTCAACTTCAAGGTGGCGCACGACCGCCTGCTGCGCTACGTGGTGGAAGTGCAACGCGAATCGCTGGCCAAACGTTCCGGCATGCATGACTGAGCGCGCGCCCGCCGCCGCTCTGGCTCTGGCCTGTGCCGTGCTGTGGGGTGCGGGACCCGCTCCGGCCGAGTCGCCGCAGCCGCGGCTGGTCCTGGAAACGGAACACATCGATCTGGGCGTCGTCACGGGCTCCGAACCGGTACGCGCCACCTTCCTGCTGCGCAACGCGGGGGACGCGCGGCTGGAGGTGATGGACCTGCGCGCGTCCTGCGGGTGCATCGCGGCGTTGCTCTCCACCCCCGTGCTGGAACCGGGGGAAGCCGGGGAGATTGCGGTCAGCCTGGATCCCACCCGCATCGGCGGCCGCCACACCAAAGTCGTCACGGTGTACAGCAACGATCCCGTGCGGCCGGTGGTGTTTCTCAAGTTGACCGCGGACGCCCGCCATCCCGTGTCCCTCAGCCTGCGGATCCTGCATTTCGGCGCCATGCACGCCGGCGAAGCCGGGGAACGCAATTTCTCGGTGATGCTGCGGGGCGAGCAACCCCTGACGCTCGCGAGCGTGGAAGCGACGAGCGACCTGCTCACCTTCACCTGGGAGCTTGCGCCGGAGGCGGACCCGCCGCATTACACGATCGCGGCCCGGCTGGCGCCGGGCAACCCGCCGGGTATCTTCGCCGACACCGTACGCCTCGCGTTTGCCGAACCAGGGGCGCCCCAGGTGGAAATCCCCGTCCGCGCCCACTTCCTCGGTCCAGTGGTGACCACCCCCACGGTGCTGGGCTTGGGGCTGGCCCGGCGGGGGACCAGCCCCGCCCGCTCGATTCACGTGACGGCGCCCACCGTGGCGGATTTCCGCGTCGAGAAGGTCGAGAGCACATCGGCCCACCTGGTGCCCACAGTGGAGGTGGACGCGGAGGCGGGCGGCTACCGGGTGGCGTTGCACGTGGACTCGGAGACGCCCCGGGGGCCGCTGCAGGCGCTCCTGCGGGTCTACACGAACGCCCAGGACATGCCGCTGGTGGAAGTGCCCGTGACCGCCGTCATTCGATAAGGACCGCGGCGAGATCGCCGGGGTCTGGCACCGGCTCCGGCGACGCGGTATAGTAGTTTCGAGTTATTTTCGCCTTTTAGCTTCCCGGTACGCATGCCCGCCGAACCGCTCCCAGAACGCCACGCGCCGCCCGCCGCCAGCGGGCGCCGCCCGCTCCAGCTGACCGCCAACGCCCGCACGGTCCTGGAGAAGCGGTACCTGCAACGGGACCAACAGGGGCAGCCACTGGAGACACCGGAGGACCTCTTCCTGCGCGTGGCCCGCACGATCGCGCAGGTGGACGAGCAGTATGAAGGCCGCACCGGCGTGGAGCGCCGCACCGGTGAGTATTACGACCTCATGGCCGACCTGGCGTTTCTGCCCAACTCCCCCACGCTCATGAACGCGGGCCTTCCCCTGGGGCAACTGGCCGCATGCTTCGTGCTGCCGGTCGGCGACTCGATGGAAGAAATCTTCGACGCCGTGAAGTACGCGGCCCTCATTCACAAGAGCGGCGGGGGCACCGGCTTCGCGTTCTCGCGCCTGCGGCCGGCGCACGACGCGGTGCAATCGACGCACGGCATCTCGAGCGGACCGGTCTCGTTCATGAGCGTCTTCGATGCGGCGACGGAGACCATCAAGCAGGGCGGCACCCGGCGCGGCGCGAATATGGGCATCCTCCGCGTGGACCATCCCGACATCCTCGCGTTCGTGCGCTGTAAGCACGGCAACCGGCTCTTCGCGAACTTCAACCTCTCCGTCGGGATCACGGCGGCGTTCATGGACGCGGTGGCGAGCGGGGACACCTATCCGCTCACGAATCCGCGGAACGGCACCATCGTGCGGCGGCTCCCCGCGCGGGAGGTGTGGGAGGCCATCGTCGCGGAAGCGTGGGCCAACGGGGATCCCGGCCTGATCTTTCTCGATCGCATCAACGCGGACAATCCCACCCCGGCGCTGGCGCCCATCGAAGGCACCAATCCGTGCGGGGAACAACCGCTGCTGCCTTACGAAGCCTGCAATCTCGGATCACTGAACCTTGCGCGGTTCGTCGGCCAGCGGGAGGGGCGCTGGGTGATCGAGTACGACGGATTGGCGCGTGCCGTCGCGCTCGCGGTGCGGTTCTTGGATAACGTGATCGACGCGAATCGCTATCCGCTCCCGCAGATTGAGACGACCACCCTGAGCAATCGCAAGATCGGGCTCGGCGTCATGGGCCTGGCGGATGTGCTCATCCGGCTGGGGATTCCGTACGATAGCGAAGCCGCGATCCAGGTGGGCGAAGAGGTGGCGCGCTTCATTCAAGAGCAGGCCGATGCGGCCTCGCGCCACCTGGCGGACGAGCGCGGCGTCTTTCCCAACTGGGAGCACTCCGTCTATGCCGCGCGCGGGGAGCGGTATCGCAACGCGACGCGCACCACCGTGGCGCCGACGGGGACCATCAGCATTCTCGCCGGCGCCTCGAGCGGGATCGAACCCCTGTTCGGGCTGGCGTTCGTCCGGCGCCACATTCTGGACGGCGCCCCCATGGCGGAGATCAATCCGCTGTTCCGGGACGCGGTGGCCGCGCTGGGGCTCACCGACTCCGGCGTTCTGGAGCACGTGACGGCGCGCGGTTCGCTCGAAGGCGCGACCGGCGTTCCGGACGACTTGCGGCGCGTCTTCGTGACCGCGCACCAAATCGCCCCAGAGTGGCAAGTGCGCATGCAGGCGACTTTTCAACGATTCACCGACAATGGCGTGTCAAAGACGGTCAATGTGCCCAACACCGCCACCCCGGACGACGTGGAGGAGGTGTATCGGTTGGCGTACGAGCTGGGGTGCAAGGGCGTGACCGTCTATCGCGACCGCTGCCGCGACACGCAAGTGCTCAATTTACCGGGGGCGGAACCCGCCGCGCCCGGCGCCCGCGTGAGTCACCCACACCTCGTCGCCACGGACATGGGCGAGATCCGCGTAATCGTGCACACGGAGGGGGACGGGAGACCGTTGGGGATCGCTGCGGAGTGGGTGGAAGGGGATTACGATGCGGCCAAGCTCGCCGCCGTCTGCCGGTTGGCCAGTTTAGCGCTCCGCACCGGCGCCCCGGTCGAGGCGGTGGTGCACGAGTTGGGCACCGCGGATGCCGTGTCGCGGGCCATGGCGGACGTCCTGCGGGAATACCTGGCCGCGCCATCGTGCCACGCCTGCGAAGAGCCCTGACGTAGCCGACGCGTCTACGAAGCCTTCGGCGCCGACTCCCCCGCCGTTTCCGGTGCGCCCGCCGCGGCCGCGGCGTCGCCGCCTTCCGCCTCGCCGCCCGCCGCGGCGACTTCTTCCTTGAAGATTTCAAACACCGAGACGACCTCGATCCCCGCCGCCTTGAGCGCGCGGAGCACCCCGCCGGTTTTGCCGTCGATAGTTTTCACCACGAAATTCCGCCTCATCCGCGCCATCTTCCGGCGTCCTTTCCGGCGAGTCTGCCGCCGCGCCATGCCCCCGCAGCCCGCCGTCCGGTGTGGCGCCCCGGCGCGGCCGATGCACGCGGCATGATAGCACGCAGCGGGAGTCCGCCGGGGTGCAGTCAGCTTTCCGGCGGGGGAACTTTGAACACCAACACCGGACACGGCGACTTGCGCATGACTTTTTCCGCCGTGCTGCCAAAGAGCGCGTGTTCCAGTCCGCGGTGCCCACGTGAGGCGATGATGATCAGGTCCACTTCAGTTTCCTTGGCGTACCGCAGAATTTCGACGAACGGCTTCCCGCGGCTCATGATGCGCTGGAGGCGCGGACAGCCGGCGAGATGCCGATCCGCGAACTCCCCTAGTTCCGCCTCACGGTCCCGCTCGAGGTCTTCGAGCGGCGGCAGCGTGGGCATCTCGAACAGGTACGTGTTCGCCAGGTAGTGCACGTCTTCTACCACGTGCAGGAGATGCACCTCGGCGTCGTACTGTTCCTGGAACCCGCGGGCGTATCGCACGGCCTCGATCGACGGTGGCGAGAAATCGACCGGAACGAGTACGCGGCGGATGGCGATCATGAGTCCTCAGTCGGCCCCGGGGCGGGGTGCGGCGCCGGCTCGGCCGGTCCGCCCGGGTTGTTGAATTTGACGATATCAAAGCTGGGGCTCAGATCGAAATCCCGGGGGACGATCTGCGTGTAGTGGCGGCGCGGCAGGACCGGATACCCCACCTCCGCATAGGCGCGGGCAATCAGCCCGGAGCACATTTCCTGGCATTCCTCCAGGTTGCCCAGATAGACGTGCGGTTGGCGCTGCGAGGCGAAGTAGGAGAGGAACAGGTTGCGCACATTCGTGACGTCGTAACTCCGGCCCAGGCTCGCCTGGGACAGCTCCACCACGCGGGCGCGGTCTTGTGGCCGAGCGTTCCGCGGCACGCACAGGCGAATGTTGTGTTCGGCATATTTCATGAGGGGACTCAGGATGACGCCACGATCTTCCGCCTCAATGATTTGCCCGTTCCCCACGTACAGCGTGACGTGACTCCAGGGACTGCTAGTGATTTTCTGGATGGCGAAGCTAATGCGCCGGCGTCCCTCCACCAGGAGCACATCCCCGGGCCGAATCACCTCCATGAGATGGGCCATGTTGTTGGGCACCCGCAGCTCATACCACGCCACATCCTGTTCCAGCCGGCGAAGGATGACATCGACGGCGCGACCCTCAAAGAAGTCGACCGCGCGATTCCAGCGCCCCTCCGCCCAGCGCTCCACGCGGTCGAACAGACGCGACACCGGGCCGGGGCCCGGGGCGTCCGTGGCGCGCACCGCTGGTGGCAGGGCCGTCATCCGCGGCTCACCAGTCTGCGCCCGCGGCCGGACGTCACTTTGAAGATGCGCCGAAAGCCACGGATCACGTCCCGCTCCAGTTCCGCACACGCGGCGGCGTCTTCCCCGTCGAGCGGAATCTGCCCCGCCGCCATGCACCCGTGTCCGCCGGCGGACCCACGCGCGCCGAACACCTGCTGGATCATCGCGCCCGCATTGTCCTCATGGGAGAGCGTGCGGACGGACACCACAAGCTGTTTGTCGAAGCGGCCCATGACCACCGCACAGCGCAGGCCGTTCAGCCGCAGGAACACGTCGGCCATTTCGGCCGCCATGTCCCCGTTGGGCATGCGCCCCAGCGAACTGATCACCAGGGCATCCCCGTACTGGTGCGCCCCGTCCAGCGCGTCCTTCAGGGTGGCGAAGTACTCGCGGCCGACGGGGGCCATCTCGATTTGCGCCAGCCGGCGTTTGTCGGCGAGCGGGTACAGGCGCACATAGGTCTCGATATCGATCTGTTCCGTCTCGCGCGCCAGGTCCCGGGTCTCCGACTTGATGCCGTACGTCAGCGCGGTGGCCAGGCGCCAATCGATCGTAGCGTCGGCCGCAAACAGGTACTGGGCCAGAATCGTGCACGTGGCCCCGACGCGACTGCGGAAATCGTAAAACGGGGCCGCGCGGGAGCCGGGCTGGACCGGATGGTGGTCGAACACGATGTCCGGCAGCCGGTCGGCGGGCAGCGAATGGTGGCCGACGGTGTGCTGGAAATCCACGATGGCCAGGACCGGATACGCCGCCAACTGCACGTCCCGGAGCGGCCGGACCGGCAGCTCGAGAATGTCCACGAGCGCCCGATTTTCCGCCCGCCCGATCATGCCCCCGTAGGCGATGTCACACGTCACCTTTGCCCGCTGCTGCAGCAGGGCGCGGAGCGCCGCAGCCGACGCGAGCGCATCCGGATCCGGATTGTCGTGCGTGACCACGAGCACGGGCGAACGGCCGGCCACGGTGTCGAGGAGGGCTGCGAGTTTGGGGGGACGCCGCGGCATACCAGTGCGTCGGGGAAGGAGCTTAGTGTAGTGGCGCACCGGGCCGCCACGTCAAGCCAGACGCCACGAAGCCGGCGGAGCGCCCGGCGCTCGCCCGCGCCCTCTCTCTATAATGGAGTGGACGGACGCGGCCCACGCGCTCCGCCCGCGCGGGCTCATGGCGTGCCGGCGCCCCCGTTTCTGGAACACCAGCCTGTGCCGGACCGCACCGATCCCATCGTGACCCAGCGCGACGGCTGGCCCGCGGAGTGGGACATCGTACCGGCCGACCGGGGGGCCGGGGTGTTTCGGGTCGACGCGAACGGCCACTGGTACCACGATGGCGTCCGCATCACCCACCCGGGCTTGGTCCGCCTGTTCGCGGCCAGCGTGGTCCGCGCCGACGACGGGGAGCTGGTGCTGCGCTGGGGCCCGCACGATCATCCCCTCACGGTGGCGGATACCGCCGCGGTCATCCATTCCGTAGCACAGCCCGAGGCGGAGACGGGCCTGTTCACCGCCGGCCTGGTGGATGGCCGCACAATACACTTGGACACGGCTACCGTGTGGGTCGGCGCGCGGCACGTACTGTACGCCCGCCTCCCCAACGGGGAACCCGTCCGGTTCAGCCGCATCGCGTACTACCAAATGGCCACGTGGATCGTTAATCACGACGGCGGGTTCGCCATCGTCTCGGGGGATCGCCTATGGGCGCTCGCCGAACACGACACCCCGTGAGCGCTCCGCGCGGGACGATTGCGCTGCTCGGCCTACTCGTAGTGGCCGGATGCGCCACGGCACGCGCGCGCGTGAGCCGGGCCATTTACGACGAGGGGCCGCACTTCGTCAAGCTGGTCGAGTTGCGCGCCGGGGACGGAGAACCAGCGTTGACCTGCGATCACCCGGTGGATTTCGTCGCGGACGATTTCCAATACATCCTCGGCAGTATCACCGCCTCCAGGCGGAACCGCGGCGGCTGGACCGTGCCGGAACCGGTCCTGAGTCCGGCGGCGCGGACGCACCTGGGCCCGCACCTCGCGCGGGCGTTTGCCGAAGCCACCCATACCGAATACATCGCTTTCAAAGTGACGCAGAAGGTGCCGGGTCTATTGTTTCCCAAGTTCGAAGTGACCGCCGGGACCATGTTCGTGCGGGACGGCGCGTTCCACCTTCAGATCGAACACTTCAATACCCGAAGCGACGAGGTGGACCGCATCACCTATCTCCCCACGCGCATCGCCGCCCGCGGCCGGCTGCGCCTCGTCCCCGGCGAGGACATGCGCCACCAGACCGCAGAGGGCTCGGGTCTGGTCTACGATCACTGGATCGCCGCGGACTGGCCGGCGCTCCAGGCGAAGCTCACGGTGCGGCGTGCCGCGCGAGCCCGGCGCGACGTCCGACGCGAGGAACGCCGTCGGGAGGCAGGGCCGGGCCACGGGACGCGGCAACCGGAATGGGAACCGTTCCAAGCGGAGGGGCGCGTGGTGGACGAGGGACGCGTCGTCCCGGACGCCGCCACCCCGCCGCGTGCTCCGGACGACGGCACCGCGGCCCGCCTGCAACGGCTGGACGACCTGCGGCGTCTGGGGCTCATCACGGACGGGGAGTACGAACGGAAGCGTCGGGAGATCCTCGACACGCTCTGAGTGCGCCTCGGGCGCCGCCCCCGAACGTCGGCCGTCCTACGCAACCGCGCGCGTGAAGTGGATCGGCGTCCTACTCTTCCGCGTCGTCCGAGTCGGCGGCGTCGCTCGATGGCGGCGGCTCGGCCTCCGCGCTCGCGGGCGGACCCGGCGGGGTGGGCGAATAGGCCGCCTGCTGCTGCCGGATCGCGTTGAGGCGCTCCTCCTCTTCCCGCTCCATCCGCCGGCGCCTGAGCCGCAGCAACAGCACGACGAGCACCACGACGATGACCGCGTAGAGGAGGAGTTCCACTCGGGCCGGCGCGCCGTCCGCGAGCGGGATTTCGACGGGTTCGTCATTCAGAATGGCGCGCAGCGTGGTGGCCGCATTGCGTGCCCCGGCCAGGGTATCCCTCCACGCGTCCACCATGGACCGAAGCTCCGTGGCTTGCTCTTCCAATTGGTCGGCGCGGAACTGGAGATCCTCTTCTTTCCGATGCAGGTCTTCCGCCTCTTCCCGCAGCCGCTGTGCGTGTTCCGTGAGCGAGTCGGCGACCGTGATCAGTTCGTATTGTTGCGATTCGAGCCGGTCCGCCTGATCCAGAATCACCGAGATGGCGGTGTCGCCGTACGCCTTCTCGGGCACCTCCCCCTGCGGGCTGCATCCGACGCCAGGCAGGAGCCCGAACGCGGCCAAGGCGAGGGCCGGTCCGAGGCGGGGCAGAACGAGAAACGTGCGGGTCATGAAGGCTCCAGTGGTGGAAGGATACGCAGCCGAATCGCCCGTGCGGGGGCGAATGATAGCATGCGGCTCGGCGGGTCTCAACCGGGGCGCGGCAGCTCGCTAAAATAGGCAATCGTCCGCCGCAACCCCTCTTCCAACTCCACCACGGGCGCCCAATCCAACAGGCGGGTGGCCCGGTCGATATCCGGTTTCCGCACTTTCGGGTCATCTTCGGGGAGCGGGCGATGCTCGATGCGACTGGAACTCCCGGTCAGCCGCAACACCACGTCAGCCAGTTCCAACATGGTGCGCTCAGCGGTGTTGCCCAGGTTGACCGGTTCCGTCACCTCGGACTGCAGCAGGCGGGTAATGCCTTCGACGAGATCATCCACATAACAGAAGCTGCGCGTCTGCTCCCCGGCGCCAAACACGGTCAGCGGTTCATTGGCCAGCGCCTGCCAGATGAAGGTGCTGACGACGCGCCCGTCATTCGGCCGCATGCGCGGGCCGAACGTGTTGAAGATGCGGACGATGCGCGTCTCCAGTCCGTGCGCGCGCTGGTAGGCCATGACCAGCGCCTCGGCGAAGCGCTTGGCTTCGTCATACACCCCCCGGGGGCCGATGGGGTTCACGTTGCCCCAATAGCTCTCGGGCTGCGGATGCACCAGCGGGTCGCCATACACTTCGGACGTGGACGCGAGGAGGAACCGCGCCCCCTTTTCCTTGGCCAGCCCGAGCGCCTTGTGCGTTCCCAGAGAGCCGACCTTGAGGGTCTGAATCGGCAACTCCAGGTAGTCGATGGGACTGGCGGGCGAGGCGAAGTGCAACAGGAAGTCCAGGTCCCCCTTGACCCACATGTACTCCGTGACGTCGTGTTGCACGAACTGGAATCGGCCGTTCCCCAGCAAATGGGCGATGTTGTCCAAGTTGCCCGTGATGAGATTGTCCATGCAGATGACGTCATCTCCATTGGCGATGAATCGGTCGCACAGGTGCGAACCCAAAAAGCCGGCCCCGCCGGTAATGAGGATGCGTGCCACGCTACTGTCCCACGCGCGTCTCGGCCGCCACCGCCACGCGCCAATACTCTAAGGTGTCCGCCAAGGTCTGATCCAGCGAGAATTGCGGCGCCCAGCCGGTGGCGCGCCGCAGGGCCTCGGCCGAGCCGCGATGCTCGGCCACTTCCAGCGGCCGCAATCGCGCCTGCTCTTCCTGCACCTCGACGGGGACGGCGCAGAAGTCGCACAGCCGGCTGAGGATATCCGCCACCGCGACGGCCACGCCCGCGCAGATATTGTACGCCGCGCACGGGACCGCCGGATCGGCCAGGAGCACGTACGCGCGGACCACGTCGCGCACGTCAGAGAAATCCCGGCGGGCGTCGAGCCGCCCGACGCGCAGGATGGGCTCTTGCTGGCCCGCTTCGATCCGCGCCACCTGCCGGGCGAAGTCTGCGCACACGAACCGGGGACTCTGCCGCGGGCCCGTGTGATTGAACGGGCGGGCGCGCGTAATGGCCAATCCGTACTGCCGTGCGTAGGTTTCCGCGAGCAGGTCCGTGGCCGCTTTCGTGGCCGCATAGGGGTTGATTGCCCGCCACGGCTGCGTTTCCGTGATGGGCAGTTCCTCGGGCCGCACGGCCCCGTATGCGTCGCCGGAACTGACGCAGATCATGCGCGCGTCCGGCAGCCGGGTGCGCACCGCTTCCAGGAGGTTGAGCGTCCCACCCACATTGACATCGTAGGTGCGAATGGGTTGCGTGAGGCTGTCGGGCACGAACGCCAGGGCGGCCAAATGAAAGATGCAGGTGGGCGCCGCCGCCACCACGGCAGACACGATCGAGTCGGCATCGGCCACATCGACTTCCGTCAGCGTGAGGCGGTCGCGCAGGCCGTCCAGATGCCGGGTCGCTTCCCCCGGGGCCAGCACCCCAGTCACGTCCCAGTTCCCGGCCAGGAGGGCTTCGGCGAGATGGGAGCCGGCGAACCCGGCAATGCCCGTTACGAAGGCGCGCACGCGGGCAGGTTACTTGCGAAAATGCGCAATTATCAACTGCAAGAGTTCGTCGAGGCCCACCGCCGGCTCGTAGCCCAGGAGCCGCCGCGCCTTGGATATATCGGGAACGCGCCGCCGCATGTCCTGGAACCCTTCCTCGTAGGCCGCCTCGTACGGGATGAATTCCACCTGAGAGGCGCTGCCGGTTAGGTCGATGATCTTGCGCGCGAGCGCCTCGATGCTGATCTCCTCGGTGTTGCCCAAATTGAAGACTTCACCGAGCGCCGCGCTTGTCTCCGCAATGGCGAGCAGCCCATCAATCACGTCGCCGACATACGCGAAACAGCGCCGCTGCTGCCCGTCCCCGAAAATCTGCAAGGTGTGGCCCAACAGGGCCGCATTCACGAAGCGCGGAATGACCATCCCATACGTGCCGATCTGCCGGGGACCGACCGTATTGAACAGGCGGGCGATGGACAGGGGAAGCTGTTTCTCGCGGTAGTACGCGAGGGACAGGAATTCGTCCACCGCCTTGGTGGCGGCATACCCCCACCGGCTGATCTGCGTCGGCCCCATGATCCGGTTCGTCTCTTCCGACAGCGAATCACTTTCGTTCTTCCCGTACACTTCGGAGGTCGACGCGATGATGGCGCGACGTTTGTAATAGTTTGCCGCCTCGAGCACCGTCTCCGTTCCCCGGATGTTCGTGATGAGGGACTGTAACGGGTTATCGATTACGTGCTTGACGCCGACCGCGGCCGCCAGGTGAAAGACCACGTCGCACTCGCTCATGACCGCTTGCACGTGGGCCGCGTCGAGGATCGTGCCCAAGTGGAAGGTGTACTCCGGATGATCCTGCAGGTGCGCACCATTCTCTCGCCGGCCCGTTGACAGGTCGTCCAACACGATGACGCTGTCGCCCCGCGCGATGAGGGCATCGGCGAGGTGCGACCCGATGAATCCGGCGCCTCCGGTGATCAGTGCTCGCATGGTTTAGTCCTGGTGCATCCCCCTGGTCGGCCCCGGTCCCCGTCGGCGCGCCCCTTGTGGAGGCGCGGGCGCATTGCCGACCCACCTTCGATCATCATGATGCCATGCCCGCAGGTCCGGCCACCACACGCCAGCGCGCACTGTGTAAAGCATACCGCCACCCTGGCCCCCACACCGCCGCGGCCGGCCTAGCGCGCCGGCTCCTCGTCCCAGCCGGGCTGCAACGCCGCCAGGTCCTCCACGGTGTCCACGTCGAACCATTCGGGAAGCAGATGGACCGCTAGCCGCAGCTCCGCGGCCCGGTGGAGCGTGGTTTCCAGCACGCGAGAGGTGCTCCACGGCACATCCTGAAAGAGGGCGGGCTGCGTTGCGCGCAGGGCGATGAGGTAATAGCCGCCATCGGTCGCCGGGCCCAGGACCACGTCGTGTTCCGCGAGCGCCTCCCACGCAGCCTCCGCGTGCGCCATGGGCATGCTCGGGGCATCCGTTCCGATCAGCACCACCCGGTCCGCCCCGCCCCCGAAACAATACGCGAAAGCCGCCGCCATCCGTGCGCCCAGGTCCGGACCGGATTGCGGGACCTGGCAGGCCGGCGCGTGCGGCATGGCAGCGAACACGCCGGCCGCGTCGGGGGGATCGACGAACAGCACGCGCGGACCCCGGGTCCAGCCGACGTCGGTCCGCTGAAAGATGACGTGAAGAAATCGCTGGTACAGCGCCGCAGCCGCTTCCGGTCCGATGTCGGCAGCGAGGCGCGTCTTCACCTGACCGGCCACGGGCGCCTTCGCGAATATTCCAAGGACGCCTCCGGCAAGAACGGCGCGCGGCATGCGCTCCACTATAGCGAGCGGGTCCGTGCCGGGGGCGCGGGGAATGTGAACGCTATAACCTGTTGATATCACGTGAGTTATGCGGCTGGCTGCTGGGTGATTTGGCGGTGCGCCACCTCGGAATTGTAGGCCCCGATCACGTCCACGTACGACACGACGCCGACCAGCTGCGTCGGATCGTCGGCGCTCACCACCGGTAAGCTCGTGACATCTTGCCGCTGCATCTTTTGCAGGACGGCGTGCAGATCCTCCGCGGGAGTCGTGGTTAGGTAGTCCGTCATCACGAAATCCGCCGCGATCAGGAGGAAGCGCAGCTCCACCTCGGTCAGGGCGGCGCGCACACTATCGAAACTCAGCATGCCGATGTACCGGCCTTCGGCGTTGAGCACGGGAAAACTGCTGTGGGAGGTGGTTTGAATCTTGCCCAGGATTGCCGCAAGGGAAGCGTCATTGCGCACGGTGACCACGTCCGTGTGCATCACGTCGCGCACGCGCAGCCGCTCCAGCACCAAGACGTCGCGGCCACTGCGCAGATGAATCCCTTCGCGCGCGAGTTTCATGAGATAAATGGATTCGGGCGCGACGCGGCGGGCAAAGAGCGTCGCGATGACGGAGCACAACATCACCGGCAGCATCATGTCGTAGTTGCCGGTCATCTCGAAGATGATCAGCATGGCCGTGAGCGGCGCATGCGTGGCGCTCGCCACCACGGCAGCCATCCCCACCACGGCATACGCGCCGGCGCCGGCCGTGTACGCGGGCAGCACGGCGTTCGCCACCACGCCGAACGCGCCGCCGGTGGCCGCGCCCATGAACAGGGCGGGGGCGAAAATGCCGCCGGATGCGCCCGTGCCCAGGGTGAGGTTCGTGGCCAAGGTCTTGAGAATGACGAGGAATGCCAAGGGCCAGAAAGGCATGGTCCCCGCCATGGTCAGGCTGATCGTCTCGTAGCCGTTCCCCAGGATCTCGGGCCCCACGAGCATGGCTAAGACACCCAGCAGGGCGCCCCCGACCGCGGGCTTGAACCAGTCGGGCCCGGGCATGCGCTCCGCCCAGCCTTCCGCGAGGGTCAGCGTCTTGCCGAAGTTCACGCCCACGATGCCACACAGCACGCCGAGCACCATGTAGAGCGGAATCTCCAGGGGGCTCTCAAGGGCGTACGCGGGAATGTGAAAGACGGGCTCCGCCCCCTGCACCTCGTGCCACACGATGTTGCTGATGACGGACGCGATGACCACGGGCGAGAAGGACTCCAGGCGGAACTCCCCCAGAATGACCTCGAGCGCAAAGAGCACCCCGGCGAACGGCGCGTTGAAGGTGGCACTGATCCCGGCCGCCGCCCCGCTGGCCACCAGGATGCGCGTGCGATTGGGCGACAAGTTCAGGCGCTGGGCAATGGTGGACCCAATGGTCGAGCCGATCTGCACCATGGGCCCTTCCTGCCCTGCGGATCCCCCGGACCCAATGGTCAACGCGCTGGCCAGCGTTTTGACGACGGCCACCTGGGGCCGCATGCGCCCGTCGTTCAGCGCCACGGCTTTGATGACCTGCGGCACCCCATGGCCCTTCGCCTCCCCCGCCCAGCGCGAGATCATCAGGCCGGCCAGGAGGGCACCTCCGGCGGGGATGCACGGGAAGAGCCAGGGGTACGGCAGCCAACTCAGCACCGCCTCTGGGCGCAGCAGATGCGTCAACCCCTCCAGCATCACCAAGAAGATGAGCGAGCCCACGGCGCCGCACAGGCCCACGATCCCGGCGAGGAGGAGCAGGGCACTCTGATCCGTCAGCCTGAAATAGGCGGCCCACCGGCGGAGCAGCGCCCGCCCCTCGTCGTCAATGAACTGCATCGGCGCCCCAGAAAGCGGCGCGCCCGGCCGGCGTCGCTAGACGCACTGACCGGGCGCGGACGCGCAACAGGTGTGTGGCGGTATCGGGCGGGGTGGTCACCGCCCATCCGCCACGCGCAGGCGCGCCACCGCGCGCGCGAGCGCGGCCTTGGCCCGAACCTCATCCACCTCAGGATCCTCGGCCGCCAGGCGGTCTTCCGCCCGCTGTCGCGCCGCTTGGGCGCGCGCAACCTCGATCTCGGACGCGCGTTCGGCGGATTCGAGCAGGAGACTGGCCCCCGCCGCCGTCACCAACAGGAACCCTTCGCTAACCGCCAAGTGGAAGTCCCCCTCGCCTTCGGCACCGCGGATGAGCAGGTCACAGGCACGGACGTTCGTGACGAGCGGGGCGTGGCGCGCTTCGATCGCGAGGCTCCCATCGCCCCCCATCAAGGACACGCGCTCCACGTTGCCCTCGTACACCTTTTGCCCGAGCGTGACGATCTCGAGCGGAAACGGCGTCGGCATCCCTAACCTCGCAGCTGTGCGGCTCGCTCCACAGCCTCTTCGATGGTCCCGACCATGTAGAAAGCCTGTTCGGGCAGGTCATCCATCTCGCCGGACACGAGCTTCTGGAAACTCTCGATCGTGTCGCTGAGTTTGCAATACCGTCCCGGTTGGTTGGTGAACTGTTCGGCGACGAAGAAGGGTTGCGAGAGGAAGCGTTGGATCTTCCGGGCGCGGTTGACCGTCAGCTTGTCCTCATCGGACAACTCTTCCATCCCGAGAATGGCGATGATGTCCTGCAAGTCCCGGTACCGCTGCAGGATCCCCTGCACGTCGCGCGCCGTCCGGTAATGGTCTTCACCCAACACCCGCGGATCCAAAATGCGCGACGATGAATCCAGCGGGTCCACGGCCGGATAGATCCCCAACTCGGAGATCTGCCGTGAGAGCACCGTGGTGGCGTCCAGGTGGGCGAACGTGGTCGCCGGCGCCGGATCCGTCAGGTCGTCCGCCGGGACATACACCGCCTGCACGGACGTGATCGAGCCCTTAGTGGTGGAGGTGATGCGCTCCTGCAGGGCCCCCATTTCCGTGGACAGGGTCGGCTGATACCCCACGGCGGACGGCATGCGGCCGAGCAGGGCCGAGACTTCCGACCCGGCCTGGGTGAACCGGAAGATGTTGTCAATGAACAGCAGCACGTCTTGGCCCTGTTCGTCGCGGAAATACTCGGCCTGGGTCAGCCCCGTGAGGCCGACCCGCAGCCGGGCGCCCGGCGGTTCGTTCATCTGGCCGAAGACCATGACCGTCTTCTCGAGCACGCCGGACTCGGTCATTTCCAGGTACAAGTCGTTCCCCTCGCGCGTCCGCTCGCCCACCCCGGCGAACACGGACCGGCCGCCGTGTTCCTGGGCGATGCTGCGGATCAGCTCCTGAATGAGCACGGTTTTGCCCACCCCGGCGCCGCCGAACAGGCCGACCTTCCCGCCCTTGGTATAGGGCGCGAGCAAGTCGATCACCTTGATCCCGGTCTCGAAGATGACGTTGGACGCCTGCTGGATTTCGTAGCTCGGCGCGGGCTTGTGTATGGGGGAGGTGAATTCGGACTGCACCGGCCCCTTCCCGTCGATGGGTTCGCCTAGGAGGTCCAAAATGCGGCCGAGGCAGGCTTCCCCCACCTTGACCGTGATCGGCGCGCCCGTATCCACGGCCTCCGTGCCGCGCACGAGGCCGTCGGTGGAGGACATGGCCACCGTGCGCACGGTGTTGCTGCCCAGGTGTTGCTCCACCTCGAGGACGAGATGGGCGTCGCGCCCGGCCATGGTCACCGTCAGGGCGTTATAAATCGTCGGCAGCTCTTCTCCGTAGAACTCGACGTCGACGACGGCGCCGATGATCTGCACGACTTTGCCAACGTTGCTGCGATCGGGTTTCGACACAAGACACTCCTTGCAGGCGCGCGCCTACTCTTTCAGCGCTTCGGCGCCGGACATGACCTCCAACAATTCGCTCGTAATAGCGGTCTGGCGCATCTTATTGAAGGCCAGCGTCAGGGAGGTGATCAATTCGTCCGCGTTGTCGGTGGCGCTCTTCATGGCGACCATGCGCGCGCCCAATTCGCTGGCGTACGCGTCCACCAGCGCGCGATAGATCTGATTCTGGATGTACTTCTCGAGCAACAGGGGGAACAGCTCCTCCGCCCCCGGCTCGAAGATGAACTGCGCGCTGGCGCCCTCGGCCGCGCCCGGTTCCGGCGCCAGCAAGGGCAACAGTTGCACCGCCGTGGGCACCGTGGAGACCGCACTGCGGAACCGCGTGAACACCAGCGTCACCTGATCGCACTCCGCCGCGGCGTAGGCGCCGACGATGCGCCGGGTGAGCGCCTGGACGAGACCTAGATCCGCCCCGGCGGCGGGCATGGGGAAGTGCTCGAGCGGCGTGATGCCGCGGAACCGGAGAAAATCGATGGCCTTCTTGCCCACGGTCATCACGTCGGCGGACGGGCCCCGGCCCAACTCCTCGCGGAGGAGACGCAGTACCGTCGTATTGTACGCGCCGCACAGGCCCTTCTCGCCCGCGATGCCCAGCACCAGCCGGCGCTGCACGGGCCGCTCGGCCAGCAGGGGATGACGCACGAGCCGCCGGGCGCTGGAGAGTTCCCGCATCATGAACGCCATCTTCTCCGCGTACGGCTGTGTCGCGATCGCGGCATCCTGGGCCCGTTTGAGACGCGACGCCGCGATCATCTGCATCGCGCGGGTGATCTTCTGAATATTCCGGACCGCCCGGATCCGCAGGCGGATTTCGCGCGTGTTCGCCATGCCCGCCTAAGCGTTGAACTGGGCCCGGAACTCTTCCGCGGCCGTCTTGACGGCCTCCATCAGATCGTCCGTCATCTGCCCTTCATCCCGCAGCGTCCGTCCCACGTCGGGGTGCGTGTGCTGCATGAACTCGTGGAAGGCTTCTTCGAAGGCCGCAATGCCCTCCAAGGGCACGTCATCCAATAGTCCCAAGTTGGCTACCGCAATAATCATCACCTGCCGCTCGACGGGCATGGGCACGTACTGCGGCTGCTTGAGAATTTCGACCAGCCGGTCTCCGCGGGTGAGCTGCGCCTGCGTGGCCGCGTCCAACTCGGAGCCGAACTGCGCGAACGCCGCCAACTCCCGGTGCTGCGCCAGCGCGAGCCGCAGCGTGCCCGCCACGGCCTTCATCGCCTTGATCTGCGCGTTGCCGCCCACGCGGCTGACGGAGAGCCCCACGTTCACCGCGGGCCGAATCCCCGCGTAAAAGAGGTTGCCTTCCAGGTAAATTTGCCCGTCGGTAATGGAAATCACGTTCGTCGGGATGTACGCCGAAAAGTCCCCCGCCTGCGTCTCGATGATCGGCAGCGCAGTGAGCGATCCCCCGCCGAGGGAATCGTTCAGCTTCGCCGCGCGCTCCAGCAGGCGGGAATGCAGGTTGAACACGTCCCCCGGGTACGCTTCGCGGCCGGGCGGCCGGCGCAGCAGGAGCGACATCTGCCGGTACGCCACGGCCTGCTTGGAGAGGTCGTCATAGATGATGAGGGCGTGCCCCCCCTTATCCCGAAAGTATTCGCCCATGGAACAGCCGCAGTAGGGCGCGATGAACTGCATCGCGGCGGGGTCCGACGCGTTGGCCGCGACGATGATCGTATAGTCCATCGCCCCGTACCGCTCCAGCGTCTGCTGCACGCTGACCACCGTGCTCTGCTTCTGGCCCATGGCCACGTACACGCACTTGACGCCGCTCTCCTTCTGGTTGATGATCGCATCGATGGCGATGGCGGTTTTCCCGGTCTGCCGGTCGCCGATGATGAGTTCCCGCTGCCCGCGCCCGATGGGAATCATCGAGTCGATCGCCTTCAGCCCCGTCTGCAGGGGCTCGTGCACCGGTTGGCGTTCGATCACGCCAGGCGCGCGCTGTTCGATGGGGGAGAACTGCGTCTCCGCAATCGGGCCGCGCCCGTCGACGGGCTGGCCGAGCGCGTTGACCACCCGGCCGAGCAGCGCGTCACCGACCGGCACCTGTACCACGGTCCCCGTGCGCTTGACCAGATCGTCCTGTTGGATGCCCGTGTGGTCCCCCAGAATGACCACGCCGATTTCGTCGCGCTCCAGGTTCAGCGCCAGGCCGTGCGTGTTGGAATCCGGAAATTCAAGCATTTCGGCCGACATGCAACCGGGCAGGCCCTTCACCCGCGCGATGCCATCGCCTGTTTCGATGACCCGGCCCACCTCGGCGACGTCCGCCCCGGTCGTGAGGGCCGCAATCTGCTCTTGAATCGCCGCTTGAATATCCGCTGCGTTTATGTCCAGTGCCACGTTCTGACTCTCCGCCGCCGCGCCGGGCGTCTTTGCCGGGGGTTAGTACCCGGCCAGGTCCCCGCGCAAGCGGTTCATCTGGTTGCGCACGCTGCCGTCTATCACTTGATCGCCCAGGCGCACCACCACGCCACCGCCGATCTCCGGATCCACCAGGGACCGTACGGCCACCGCGCGCCCCGCGTGTTCGGCCAAAGCCGCGCGCAGCCGCTCCTGCTGATCGGCGTCCAATTCGACGGCGGTGGTGACTTCCGCCGTGATCCGCCCGCGCACCTGGGATGCGTCCTCAATGTAATCCGCGACCACTTCCGGTAAGTGGTGGCCGTGCCCCTGCTCGGCCAAGAGGCCCACGTGAGCGAGGACGATAGGATGCACTTTCTGTTCGAGCAGGGCCTCCAGCGCCGCGCGCTTGCCGCCGCCTTCCACCCCGGGATTCGCGAAGAACTCCCGCAGCGCGGCACTCTGGCGGTACACCTCGCCGACGTCGCGGAGGTCGTTCTCCACGGCGTCCACGGCGTCGCTCACTTCCGCCACGGTGAGCATCGCCCGGGCGTATCCCCGGGTGACGTGTCTAGTTGCGTCGGCCATCGCCGTTGCTCAACTCGTCGATGAATTTGTCGATCAGCCCGCGGTGCGTGTCCGCGCTCACCGTCTCATGAATCAGCCGGCTCGCCACCGCGCACGAGAGGTCGCCGATCTGGCTGCGCAGGTCCTTCACGGCGCGCGCCTTCTCGCTTTCGATCTCTTCCTGGGTCCGCTGTTTCAGCGCCGCGGCTTCGGCCTGGGCCGCGGCGAGAATTTCGCGCGCCTGCCCTTCGGCCTGCTGCCGGGCCGCATCGAGGATCTTGCGGCCCTCGGCCCGTGCGTCGGCCAACTGCTGCTCGAACTGCGCCTGGAGCTTCTCCGCCTCCCCCTTCGCATCGTCCGCGGCTTGCAGGTCGCCGGCGATCTTCTCGGACCGTTCGTCCAGCACGCGCAAGATGCTGGGGACGATCCGGGTCAGGCCGATGAGGACGAGAACGAACGCGAGGCCGGTGTAGATGGTCAGATTCGGCTCGGACTTGAAGGGCCCGGCGTCACCGCCGTCGTGCCCGTCGCCAGGCGCGGCGACGTCCGCATGCGCCTCACCGTGGGTGTCGGGCATCGCCTCGACGGTTTCGTGTCCACCGTCGCGCTGCGCCAGATAATAAACTGCGTCTGCCATGGTCGCGTGTCCTTACAGCGCCGGCCCAGCGAGTCGCCGGGTGGCGCCGGATCGCCCGGGGAATCCGAGCTAGCGGTTCATCACCATGAAGCCGATAACCAGGCCGTAGAGCACCTGGGCTTCGATGAAGGCCAGTCCGATGAACATGAGGATCCGGGAGTTCCCGGCTTCTTCCGGCTGACGCGCCATGGAATCGATCGCGCCCGCCACGAGCGTGCCCATGCCGGCGCCGCCGCCCGCCGCGGCGAAGCCGATGGCGAGGCCGGCGCCGATGACGCCCAGTCCGCTGAGGGTGAGAGTTTCCATTGCTCCGTGCTCCTTTACGTTGACCGGTCCCGCAGGGGTCGCCGCGGGGGTCGGAAAATCATCAGTGCGCGCTCACCGCTTCGCCGATGTACAACGCCGCCAGGACGGCGAAGATGAAGGCCTGAATGAGGGCGACGAACATCTCGAACATGGTCATCACCGCGATAAGCGCAAACGGGATGGGCGCGAACAGGGCGGCGACGACTCCCGTGCCCAGAAGGGTGGCCGTGATGGCGGCGAACACCATCAACACGATGTGGCCCGCGAACATGTTCGCGAACAGCCGGATGGCGAGGGCGAAGTGTTTCGCGAAGAGGCTGATGAGTTCGATGACGAACAGCAGCACCTTGAGGGCGGCGCCGCCGATGCCGCCGGGCAGGCCGCTGGGCACGAGGCCGGTGAAAAACCCGATGGGCCCCCGGTTCTTGAAGCCCAGGAACAGCCCGATCCCGAACACGATCAGCGCCAACATGGCGGTGACGTTCACATTGCTGGTGGCGGTGAACCCGAAGGGGATGATGCCGAGGAAATTGCAGGCGAAGACGAAGGAAAAGCAGGTGAGGATGAAGGGCAGGAACTTCTCCCCGCCGTGGCCGATCATGGACAGGCAGATGTCGTCGCGGACGAACACCACGAACGACTCGACGGACAGCTGCAGGCGCCCCGGCACCAGCGTCAGGTTTCGCTGCGCGTAGGAGAACGTCACGAGGACGATCCCAGCCGCCAGGAACATGAACACCACCGCTTTGTTGAGGGAGAAGTACGGACCCAGGTCGGGACCGAAATTCACCAACACGAAGTGGTGCATGAAATCGATGTTGCCCATGCCGCGTCTCCCTACGTCTGCGGGGCGCGCCCCGCCGAGGCTCCAGTCGTACGGCGCTGCCGGATCACTTCCCGAACAAACACGACATTGTATGCCGCCAGAAATCCTACGCACAAGGCGCCGACCGGCAGCGTCGTGACCCGGAGGAGCCACCAGAACGCGCCCAGGGTAGCGAAGAGGCGCACGATGAATCCGCCAAGCACCCCCGCGATGACGCCGCGCCCGGGGAGCCGCGTCGCGGCCACTTGCATCGCCCGCGCGAGCACGTAGTACGCGGCACCCAACACGGCGCCCGCCATCAGCGCATGGGCGTGGGCCAGGGTCACGCTAGTCACCGTTGCCGTTCCGGGCCGGCGGCCGCCGGACGGTCGTGGCTTCGTCGAGGATGCGCCAAATGGATCGCATCACGGCGCCGGCGCCGAGCAGGGCGCCTCCGATGAACCCCCAGGGGGCGATGGCCGGCCACCGCTCCTGTGCCCACCAGCCGAGGCCCAGGCCAATACCCATCGCCATCACCAGCTCTACGCTGTACGTCAGCGCGCGTCCAACCTCCCGCAAGAGCAGGTCTCGGGACGGCGGCGTGGCCGGAGGTGTCGCGGGGGGCGCCACCGTCACTGGGGAATCGCCCCTTGGGCCACCATGAGCATGAACGCGGGGGCGAGGCCCAACCCGAGGGTGGCGACGGTGGCGAAGATCACCGCGAACACGTCCCAATGGGGCAGGAGCACCGGCAGGTCTTCCCCTTCCGGCTCCCGCATGAACATGTACACGACGACCCGCAGGTAATAGAACGCCGCGATGACGCTGGTCCCCATGCCCAGCACTGCGAGCACCACGTTCGCCGGGCCGGTCGCGACGGCCATGCGGAAGATCTCCAGCTTGCCGATGAACCCGAACGTGGGCGGAATGCCGGCGAGCGACAGGAGCAAAATCGTCATGAGCACGGCGATCAACGGCCGGCGCTGCATCAGGCCGGCGTAGTCCTCCAAGTGTTCCCGCGGGTCGTCCTCGTCCCCGAGCAGGACGATCACCCCGAACGCGCCCAGGTTCATGAGCATGTACGCCAGCAGGTAGATCATGACACCCGAGATGGCGGCATCGGCCATGTCCCGGTGGCCCGCCGCGAGGGCCGCGCCCGCCGCGCTGATCCCGATGAGGAGGTAGCCGGCGTGGGCGATGCTCGAATAGCCGAGCATGCGCTTGAGATTCGTCTGCACCACGGCGACCGTGTTCCCGACGATCATGGACAGGGCGGAAAGGACCCACACGAGCGGCAGCCAATCGTCCACCATGCTGGCGACACCGCTGGCGAGGTAGACGCGCACGATGACGGCGATGGCGGCCAGCTTCGGGCCGACGGACATGAAGGCGGTGATGGGGGTGGGGGCCCCCTCGTACACGTCCGGCGTCCACATGTGGAACGGGACGGCCGCGATCTTAAAGCCGAACCCCGTCGTCATCATGATCAGCCCGAGGATGAGAATGCGGTTCTCCCCGGTCCGGGCGCTCAGCCGTTCGTGCATGAGCTGGAAGTCGGTCGTGCCCGTCGCCCCGTACAGAATCGAGATGCCGTATAAGAGGATGGCGGACGCGAACGCCCCGAGCAGGAAGTACTTGAAGGAGGCCTCGTTGCTCTTGAGCCGCTGTTTCATGAAGCCCGCCATCAGGTAGATGGAGATGCTCATGAGTTCCAGGCCGATGTAGAACGTAATGAAGTCGCCGGAGGCGGCCATCACCATCATCCCGACGGTGGAGAACAGGATGAGTTCGTAGTACTCGGTAATCCCGATGCGGTTGTACTCCACGTACCGGGTGCTGAGCCAGATCGTGATGATGCCGCTCAGCGCGAAGAGGATGCGGAAGTAGTTGGCGAAATCGTCGGACCGCACCATGCCGCCGAAGGTAATGAGGTAGTCCTGCATCAGCCCGAAACTGACGGCGATGGTGACCGCCAGCGCGAGACCGGCCAACCAGGCTTTCGCGGTGCGGGACCGCACATAGCCGAACACATCAAGCATCATCAGCGCGAACGCGGCGAGCGTCAGGATCAATTCCGGCTGGATGGATCGCAGGTTGGCCCGGAGTTCCGCGGCCGTCATGATGATGGCGCCGTCCATCTACTCGCCTCCCGCGTGGTCCACGGGGAGCAACTGCTCCAACCCCAGCGGCGCGGCGCCGTCCAACTGGGCGATGCGCGCGCGCTCCTCCGCGGCCTGGGCCGGATCCACGCGGGCCACCAGATCGTCCACGGCGGCATCCATGTAGACGGTGAACGTGGTGGGGCGCAGGCCGATCCAGAAGCACAGGATGATGATCGGCGCGAGGGTCAGGCGCTCGCGCCAGTTGATGTCGCGCAGCTTCTCGTTCTCCGGGTTGCTGAGCGGCCCGAACATGACGCGCTGGAACAGCCAGAGCATGTACGCGGCGCCGAGCACGATGCCCGAGGTGGCGCCGAGCACGAGCCCGGTTTCAAAGGCGCCCTGGCCCCAGAGGCGGTCGAACGCGCCCACGAGAATCATGAACTCGCCGATGAAGCCGTTCAGCCCCGGCAGGCCGATGGAGCTGAGCATGATGATCGTGAAACACACGGCAAAGACGGGCATCACCTTCGAGATCCCCCCGTAGTCGGCGATCAGGCGCGTATGCCGCTGTTCGTAGACTAGCCCGACGATCAAGAAGAGCGCCCCGGTGGTGAGCCCGTGGTTGATCATCTGGAGGATGCCGCCCCCCAGGCCCTGGTAGTTCAGCGCGAAGACACCGAGCATGACGAAGCCCAAGTGGCTGACGGAGCTGTACGCCACGAGCTTTTTCATGTCCTTCTGCATCATGGCGGTCAGGGCCCCGTAGATGATGCCCACGACGGACAGGGTGAGCCCGAACGGCACGAACCAGTGGGTGGCCTCGGGGAACAAGGGCAGGCTGAACCGGAGGAACCCGTAGGTGCCCATCTTCAGCAGGACGCCGGCGAGGATGACCGACCCGGCCGTGGGCGCTTCCACGTGCGCGTCGGGCAGCCACGTGTGGAAGGGGAACATGGGCACCTTGATGGCGAAGCCGACGAAGAAGGCGAGGAAGAGCAGCTTCTGCGGCCCGAGGGGCAGGTCCAACCCATAGTACTTATGAATTTCGAAGCTCCACTCGCCCGTCTGAGTGTGGTACGCGAAGTACAGGTACAGGATGGCGAGCAGCATGAACACGGAGCCGGTGAGGGTGTAGAGGAAGAACTTGATCGCGGCATACATCTTCCGCGGGCCGCCCCAGACGCCGATGATGAAGTACATGGGCACGAGCATGACTTCCCAGAACACGTAGAAGAGGAAGAAGTCCAGGCAGCAGAAGGTGCCGAGCATGCCCGTCTGCAGGAGCAGGAAGAACACGTAGTATTCCTTCACCCGCTCGGTCACCGCCGTCCACGAGCTGAGAATGACGATCCAGCCGAGGAACGTGGTGAGCAGGAACAAGAGGAAGGAGAGCCCGTCGAGGCCGAAGTAGTAGTCCACCCCCAGCACGTCGATCCAGCGCACCCGCTCGACGAACTGGAGTGCATGACGATCCGTCACAAACTGCGGGATGAGGGTGAGGCTGAGCAAGAAATCGGCGACGGCCGTAATGAGCGCGACCACCCGCACCGCTTCGCTGCTGCGCAGGAAGAGCAGCAGGAGGGCCCCGACCATCGGCAGAAACACGATGACGGTCAGGATGGGGAAGGTGAACCCCTGGTCGGCGTAAGTCAGAATCTCGGGCATCGGGTCAGTCCTCGCTGGACGCTTCTGGCGAATGGTCGGGCATCATGACGCAATCAAGTAGACGGCCGCGAGCATGAAGATCCCGACGGCCATGGCCATGCCATAGTTCTGGACGTGGCCGGTTTGCAGCCGGCGCAGGCGCAGGCCCAGCGCCTCCGTCCGCGTCGCCGCCCCGTTGACCGCGCCGTCGACAAACGTTTCGTCCAGCCAGATGCTGGCGTCGCTCAATTGCTGCGTGACGGCGGCCGCGCCATTCACGAGGCCGTCGACGATATACACATCCGCCCAGCACAGGACGTCGGCGAACCGCTTGGTGGCATTAATGACGAACGTCTCGTAAAACTCGTCCACGTACCACTTGTTGAACAGGGCGGTGTGCAAGGTCTTGAACCGCCAACTGAGGAACAAGGGCATGTTCGGGTTCTTGATGTAGAAGAACCACGCCACGCCGATGCCGCTGAGGGCCACGGCGACGGAGAGGAGCATGAGCCCGCGTTCCTGCCACACGCCGAGATGGCCGAACTGCGGCAAGTAGACGTCGCCGGCTGCAGCGTGTTCGGCGGCGGGGCCGTGGTCCCCCGGCGCGGGCGCTGCGGCATGGACGTCGGGCGCCGCGGGCCCGGCGTGCGCAGGGTCCGCCTCCGCGTAGGCGGGCGTGGCAAACCAGCCGGCGCCGGTCGGGGCCGCCGCATGGTGCGCCGCCGCGGGATCCACCACCGGCGCCAGCCATTGGTGAAAGGCATTCCGCCCGCCCAACGCTTCCGGCACCCCGACCCAGCCACCCACCAGGCACAGGAACCCGAGCACCATCAGCGGGGCCCACATGATGGCGGGCGACTCGTGCGGGTGGAACCCGCCTTCGTGGCCGCCGTGCGCGTCATCCCCGTGGTCGTCGTGCAGCGGTTTCAGATCGTGGAACCGCTCCTCGCCAAAGAACGTCAGGAAGACGAGGCGGGACATGTAGAACGCCGTCATGCCGGCCGTCAGCACGCCGAGCCCCCAAAACACGAACCGCCACTGGCCAAAGATGTTGGGGTCGGCGGTGAACGTCTTGAAAAGGATTTCGTCTTTCGAGAAGAACCCGGCGAACGGAAAAATCCCGCAGATGGCGATGTACGCCGCCATGAACGGCCAGAAGGTGTAGGGCATGTACTTCCGGAGCCCGCCGTAGTTGTCCATGTCCTGGTGCCCGGCCATCCCGTGGATCACGCTGCCGGCCCCCATGAACAGCAGCGCCTTGAAGAACGCGTGGGTCATCAGGTGAAACGCCCCGGCGAAGTACGCGCCGACGCCGCACGCGAGCACCATGTACCCGAGCTGGCTCACCGTGGAATACGCCAGCACCTTCTTAATGTCCTTCTGCACGAGCGCGATGGTGGCGGCGAGGAAGGCGGTGGCAATCCCGACGCTGGCCACGAGCATGAGCGCGGTGGGCGCCATGTTGAACAGCCCGCTGCACCGGTTCAGCATGTACACACCGCTGGTCACCATCGTGGCCGCGTGGATCAACGCGCTGCACGGCGTGGGGCCGGCCATGGCGTCGGGGAGCCAGACGAAGAGCGGCAGCTGCGCGGATTTGCCGATCGCGCCGACGAACAGGAAGATGGTGATGCACGTCACGGTCAGCCCGCCATACTCCAGCACCATCGGCGCGGCGGGGAACACGTCCTGGTAGTTCACCGACCCGAACGTCCGGTAGATGAGCATGATGCCCAGCACGAAGCCGAAGTCGCCGATGCGGTTCACGACGAACGCCTTCTTGCCCGCCGACGCCGCAAAATCCTTGTCGAAGTAGAAGCCGATGAGCAGGTAGCTGCAGAGGCCCACGCCCTCCCAGCCGACGAACATCATCAAAAAATTGCCGCCGAGCACCAGGATGAGCATGGCGCTCGTGAACAGGTTCATGTAGCAGAAGAAGCGGTAGAAGCTCGGGTCCCCGCGCATGTAGCCGACGCTGTAGATGTGGATGAGGAGCCCGACGCCGGAGACGATCAGAATCATCGTGGCCGACAGTTGGTCGAGCTGGAATTCGATCGGCGCCCGGAAGGCCCCGATCCGAATCCAGTCGGCCACCACGTACGTGTACGTGTGCGAGCCGCCCTGGACGAACTCGCGGACGCAGGAGATGGAGACGAGAAACGCGAGCGCAATGGAGCCGACGCCGATGATCGACGGGACCGTCTCTTCCCGCCGCGCGTAGAACTGCCGGCCGGGCACGCCGATAATCAGCGCGCCCAGGGCCGGCAGGAGCGGGATCAGCCAGATTTGCTCGAGCATGGGGGCCGGCGCCTCCGCCTATCCGCGCATGAGCGCCGCTTCATCGGAATTGATCGTGTCGCGGTTGCGGTACAGGGCGATGAGAATGGCCAGGCCGGTGGCCGCCTCCGCAGCGGCGATGGTGATGACGAAGACGCTGAAGACCTGGCCGTGCACCGCGTCCAGCGCGCGGGAGAACGCCACGAAATTCAGATTCACCCCGTTGAGCATCAGCTCCACACACATGAGCATGACGATGATGTTCCGCCGGACCAGGAATCCCACAAGACCGATGCTAAAGAGGATCGCGCTCAGCGCCAGGCAGTGTTCCAGCGGGGGCATCGTGTTCCTACGGTCGGCTCGAATCCGCGATGGCCCGCTCGTCATCCGCCCGCTTCCGCGTCAGGATGACCGCGCCGATCATCGCCACGATCAACACGATCGAGACCACCTCGAACGGATACAGAAATGTGGTGAACAGCTCCCGCCCGAACGCCTTGGGGTTGCCGCCCACCTGCTCCACGATCCCCGGCGCGTAGTCGCCCGGCGTGCCCAGGGGCACGCCGCCGCCGAGCCACACCAGCACGACGCCGCAAAACAGCACCCCCACCAGGCCGGCGAAGGCCCACTGGGTTTGGAACACCTGGAGATCCCCCAGGTCCCGGCCCAGATCCATGAGCATCACCACAAAGAGGTACAGGATCAGAATGCCGCCGGCGTAGACGAGAACCTGGACCGCCGCGACGAATTCGGCATTCAACACCAGGAACACGCCCGCCATGCTGAACAGCGTCAGCAGCAGAAATAACGCGGCGTGGATCGGATTCCGCTGCGTGATGACCAGCAGCGCGGACACGACCGCTGCCGCACCCAGGATATAAAAGGATACGGCAGGGGCCATCGGGCCTAGGCTTCCTCGCTGTCCGCGGCGACCGCGACCGCGGCGGTCACCAGGGGCAGGTCGGGTGCGGTCGCGCCGGGATCGGTCGGGCCCAGCAGGGGCATCCACGCCGCACGCTCGTGCAGCGGTATCGCCAGCGCCCCCCGCGCGGTCTCGCGAGTCAGGTGCACCGTGCGCGGGACGCTCGTCCCGTTCCGCGACACGGTAATCGGCGTGCCTTCGTGCCAGCCCCGCGCCGCCGCGTCATCCGGGTGCACGTCCACCCGGCCCGTGGGCCGCACCGTCTCCAGGTTCTGGCTCGCCAGCGACCGCGGGTCGGTCGTGTGCAGGTCGATGGGCACCGTCAAAAGCAATTGCCCGTTCGTGCCGGGCACCCCCGGCGCGGCGGGAAGTTCGATCCGGACCGCCGTGGCCTGGCGCCCGGCCGGCCACTGCCAGGTGAACGGCTCCACCGCCAACGCCCCGATCTCCAGGTCCGCATAGATGGGCGCGGTGCGCCGCAATTCTTTCAGCACGCTGGTCACGTCTACCGGGCCCAGCCCCTGCCCCGTCGCCTCGGCGAGCGAATCCAACACCTCGACGGCCGGCTGCGCGAGTCCGGCCGGGGCCACCGCGCGCCGCTGGCGCTGCAGCGTGCGGTACGTCGCGGTGAACGTGCCGTCCCGCTCGGGGCCCTCGGCGGCGGGCAACACCACGTGCGCGTAGCGGTCGAGCGCGGACGCGTGCGTATCGTGCACCACCAGCAGCTCCAACTTGCGCAGCACGTCCAGATCGATGCCCGCCTCTTCCATGATCGGCACCACATCCGCGCCCAGCAGATAGAGCGCCTTAATCCTGCCGTCCTCGACGCCCCGGAAGATCCCGCGCAGGTCGCGGCCGGGCGTCCCACTGATGCCGCCACCCCACTCGGCGGCCACACTTTCGCGGGACGGCGTGTGCGCCAGCGGCCGATGGCCCGGCAGCCGGTCGGGCAGCGCGCCCATGTCCCACGCCCCCTGCACATTGCCGCCCTCGAACAGGGTCAGCACCCCGGCGCCGGGCCGGGCGATGTTCCCCGTCACCAGCGCGAGGGTCATGGCCGCCAGCGCCCGGGCATCGTCGCAATACTCGTGCACGGCGGTCGTGCCCACCACGATGAGGAGATTCTTGGCCAGCCCCACCTGCGCGGCCATCTTCTGAATGCGGCTCGCCGGAGTGCCCGTGGCCGCCGCGGCCCGCTCCGGTGTCCACTCCGCCACCGCGGCCTGCACCTGCGCCAGGTTCGCCACGTGCTGCTCCGCCACGTCGGCGTGGAACAGCTTCTGGTCGAACAGCACATGGAGAATGCTGTAGAGCAGGATCGCATCGGTGCCGGGCCGGTTGCTCGCGAAAATGCCGCAATCGCGGCTCAGCTTGTTGACCTGGTACCCGGTCACGATGGTCTTGGCCAAGTCCCGCTTCCAGCGATCCAGAAGATCCAGCACCACCATGGGGTGACTGTTCACCAGGCCCGAGTTGAGGACCAGAATCGTGTCGGCCTGTTTCACGTCGGCGAGGGAGGCCGGCGAGGCGTCCGTGTCGAACACCGCCCGCACCGCCCGGCGCAGGCTCGCGTTCGCGGCCGTGGTCGCCGTGTCGATGTGGTTCGTCTCCAGGTTGCGGCGCAGCAGCTTCGTAAAAAGGTACGCCTCCTCGTTGCTCACCCGCGGGCCCACCAGGCCGGCGATAGCGCCTCCGCCGTGCGTCCCTTTGATGCGCGTCAATTCGTCCGCCACGTGGCTGATGGCCTCCGTCGGCCCGCACACCTGCAACTGGTTGTTTGCGCCCCGCACCGCCGGCGCTTGCAGGCGCGACTCCGCGGCGATCGTGTCCCACCCGAACCGGCCGAGCGAGCACAGGTTCCCCTCATTGATGCCGGCGTACACGTCCACCGTGTTGCGATACACCACCTCGGCCTTGTGCTCGGTCACGACGGTGCACCCCAGGCTGCAATGGGTGCAGATGCTTTTCTGCTTCTTCAGTTCCCACGGACGCGCGCTGTACTTGAAGGGGATGTCCAGGATCACGCCCACCGGACACACGGTGATGCACTGGCCGCAACTCTCACACGCGAACCCGTCGTCCAGCGTCTGGCCCACCTTTGTCAGGAAGCCGTCGTGCTGCACATAGTCGATCGCGCGCGCACCCTGCACTTGCTGGCAGATCTCGATACAGCGGCCGCACACGATGCAGCGGGAGTGCACCAGCTCGACCATGGGGCTGAGCAGGTCGATCTGTTTGTTGGGATGGAGCGAGCTGTACGGTTGCTCGAGCACGCCCAATTCCACCGTCCGGTCCTGGAGATCGCACTCGCCGGACTTGTCGCACTCGGGACAGTCGAGCGGATGGTGGAGCAGCACGAAGTTCATCGCCTTCTTCCGGTGCTCCAGGACGTCCGGCGTGTCCGTGCGGATGGCCATGCCCTCCTGCACCTTGATGTCGCAGGAGGCGGTCATCCGCTCCTCCCCCTCCACCTTCACCAGACAGAGGCGGCAGGCCGCGATGGGCTTCAGCTTCGGGTCCCAGCAGAGCGTGGGGATGTGGATATCGTGTTCCAGGCAGACTTCCAGAATCGTCTGACTCGAATCCGCCACCACCGCCTTCCCGTCCAACGAGAGATGGACGGGGATGCCCGTCCGCCGGTCGTCGGTGAGATAGCTCATCGAATGTCCCCGCCCGTGGTGCAGTTCGGCGCGTCGGCCGTCATCACAATGCGGAAGCAGCGCATGCACCGGCGGGCTTCTTCGTACGCCTGTTCCGCACTGAACCCCACCTCCACCTCATCGAAATTCCCGATGCGCGACTGCGGCTCGAGCGTCGGCATGGTGGCGCGCGGCGCGGTCGGCGGATCGGACATGATCTCGTCGGGCACTTCCGCGCCGAAGGCATCGATGACGTGCCGCATGCGGTTGCGATTCTCGGTACGGCGGTGATTCGTCGGAGGCAAGCCCTTCTGCTCCGATAGGTACTTGTCGATCCCCATGGCCGCCTTGCGCCCCGTGGCAATCGACAGGATGATCGAATCGGGGCCGGTCATGATATCGCCGCCCGCGAACACGTGGGGCACGTCCGTCTGCATCGTGTCCACGTCCGCGATGATTGTGCCCCAGTCGGTGATCTTCATCTCCGGCCATTCCGTCCGGCAGTACTCGTAGACCGCTTCCTGGGACACGGCCGGCACGATCAGGTCGCATTCCTTGACGAACTCCGAGCCTTCGATGGGCACCGGGCGCCGCCGGCCGCGGTCGTCCCGCACGCCCAATTTAAAACGCTGCAGTTCGAGATCGGAATAGCACACCGCTGAAAACAGTCACGTACCCCCAACG
>CBDUXP010000046.1:0-31434 GCA_965371225.1 uncultured bacterium
GCCGGGCTGCGGGGCACCAGGCGACTCACCTTCAGGCTGCCGGCCAGCGAGCGATCCGCATTGACGCTCTCCGCTTCTGCCGCCGTGAGCAGGACGAAGGTCACGCCGTGGGAAATCGTCGGCCGGAGGGACAGTTGCCGCAGGTTCGGCAACTGCGATTTGACCGTGTTGATGGACAGCGCGAACCCAATGTTCTCGCCGCCGCGGAGCATGGCGGTGTTGATGCCGATCGCGTGCCCGTCCAAATTCAGCAGCGGGCCTCCGGAGTTGCCGGGGTTGATCGAGGCGTCCGTCTGAATAACTTCCAACCGATGCGTCGTGTTCGCCCCGATCTCGACACCGGTCACGCGAATCAGGTTGCTAATGGTTCCGATGGTGATGGTATGGCCCAGTCCGAACGCATTGCCGATGGCCATGGCCCAGTCCCCCACCCGGAGCGATTCTGAATCGCCAAAGGGGAGCACGGGCACCGGCCCCGCGTCGATTTTGAGTAACAGGATGTCCAAGCGCGAGGCCACCATCTCCACCACGACGGCCGGGTAGCTTTCCCCGCTGTGCAGGTGCACCCGGATGTCCGTCGCGTCGCCGATCACGTGCCGGTTGGTCAAAATGTAGCCGTCCCGATGGATGATGAAGCCGGTGCCGAGGCTGGTGCGGTCGCCGGCGGAATAGGAGAGGCCGGGGATCAGCGGGGAAAAGGGCACGAGCGGCAGTCCCCGCCGGCGCACCGCTTTGGTCGTAAAAATGTTCACGACCGCCGGACTGACGCTGGCCGCCAACTTCGCAAAGGTGTCCCGGTCGATGCGCTGACTGACCCCTGCGTCCGGCAGGCCTTTGCTCCACATGCGGTCCGCCTCCCGGTCGGCCGCCGCAGCCGGGCGCCCGGTGCGCGGCGCGCCACACACGAGGACGGCCAGGACGCACGCCGCGCCCACTCGGCGCGCCGCAACTTGATGACAGCGGAATCGGTGCATAAGGGTGCTTCGTTACAGTCCGCGAAACGCTATGTGGTAGACTATAGGTTCGGGCGGGGCTGACGCGACATCACATCGCGCACGAGGTACACACATGGGTGTGCGTTTTACACCAGATCGGCTCGACCCAACACTGTTCGCCGGCCAGGGGCCGGTCGGCCCGCCTCCCCCGCAGAACGACGAAGACGACGAGACGCCTCCGGACGAGGCCGTCCAGAATGCGCAGGCGCCCCAGGGCCCCGGTGCGCCGAACCCGACCGGCGGCCCCGCGGGTCTCGGCGCGACTGAACCCGGCGACGACGAGGACGAGCCGGGGTTGCGTCCCGGCCAAACCTTGCCGGACGGCACCACCGTGCCCGGCGCCAATCTCGATATCTTGGCGTAGAATCCTCGCACGCCCCTACACGCGCGCCTAGGTGTTCGCGCCGGGTTCCCGGGCGGCGGCATCGCGCGCCTGCGGCTCTTCGCCGTGCATGCGGCGCAACTGTTCCAACTGCTGTTCGATCTCGGCGCGGCGGGGCACGTTGGGACCGAGGGCGAGATACACCTCGAAGGCCCGGATCGCGCCCACGTGATCGCCCTTGTCCAGCAAGAGCACGACCGCCCGGTTGAGCCGGCTCTGCGGGTGGGTGGGATTCACGGACGCGGCGAGTTCGAATGACTGGAGCGCGTCGTCGATCCGCCCCAAGTTGCGTTGCGCCAGACCCATGTCCGTGATCACATCCGCGTTCCGCGGGTCCAGGGCGATGGCGCGCTGGTAGTAGCCGATGCTGGCCTCCATGCGCCCGATATCGAAGTTCAAGTTGCCGAGCCCGATCAAGGCCTCCAGATCGTTCGGGTTCTCCTCCAGCCGCGCGCGCAAGGCGAGCACCGGCGCCATGGGATCGCCGCCGCCCACTTCTTCCAGCGGCGGATGATCCGGTGGCAGTGGCTCTCCCGGCCGGGGGGCGGGCGCGGCGGCGGCGGCCAGCGGTTGCACCTGGGTGCGCCAGACGCGCTCGTAGCGGCGGCCGAGGAAGAAGCCGAGAAAGAAACCGATGACTACCAGCAGGCCGATGTTGAGGTACTGGGTCACACCGGAGGAGGTGCCCATTTCCTGGCGCAGTTCGGTCAGAATTTCTGCCTTCAAGTCGGATTTGGACTGGCTCACGGAGACTCCTAAAGTGGGGACGCGCTGTCTGAGAGCGGGGACGGCATTGTACCAAGCGGCGGCGGCTCAGGCGCCTCAGGGAGAAGCTCATGCGCTAACACCTTTAGCCACAGTAAGTTAGCGCAATTGGCGTGTTGACATGGTCCCAGGGCCGTGGTAGCCTGCTTTCGAGTGATGTGCCGATTGGACAGTTGGCTTTCTGCCGTGGTACCGGCGTTTGGACCCCCTCGACCATGACGCCCGATCAAGTCGAGCAACTCTTTAGCGAATTGCGCGAGTCCGTCGTCGGCACCCGGGTCAAGTTCGATCTCCAAGAGACCGCCAGCACCATCGAGGGGTTCCTCATCGATCCACCGGGGCAACGGCCTCCAGGCTTGGACGATGGCGTGTTTCTGCAGGACGTGGAAGATCACACGCAAATTTACTGCCTCTGCGAGGACAGCGCGAAAAACGGGGTCGGCAATATCCTGGTGCACACGTTCGTACAGGCCGGCCTGGGCGGTGAACCCGTGACCGCCCCGGTCCTCGATGACGGCATCGCGGAACGCCTACAGGCAGCGGCCCAGGTATCCTGCGGCGGCGGCATCGTGAAAGACCTCTACTCGAACTTCGACGGCGTGGTCGATACGAACGCCCCGATTCCCGGCCAGCTCCTCCGGGACGAGCCGGCGTCCGAATAACCCACACCGCCGCGCCGCAGCGTCTCCCGGCACCTAGTCGAGTCGGTACCGGGCCCACCCCACTGCGACGAACAGCAGCGGACTGGCGCCGAGCGTCACGCCGATGAGCGCGTAGCGCACCGCATGCGCCGCCGCCACGTCCGGCAAGAGCGCACTCAGTCCCCCACGCACGGCACCGACCGCCACCAGGCCGACCGCGGCCATGACGGCGAAGCGCACGGCGGAGACCGACCGCCAACCGTGGGGGACGCAGGCGGTGCCGAGTCCGGCGCCCAGCAGCAGCGGGGCGAACCGCACCGCCACGTCCGCCGTCGTGCAGATGAACGGGTAGAGCATCGCGGCGATCAGGGCGCCACCCAGAAACGCGCGGCGCACAGCGCCATCCCCCAACTCGGACCGGGGCAGGCGCTGCAACACGTGCACCGCCGCGCCGGCGAGGAACAGCCAGCCGAGGCCGTGCAGGGCGCCCCCCACCGTGTCGGAGAAGTGGTGGACCCCCAGGTAGATGCGCGTCAGTGCCATGAGGGGGGCGACCGCAATGCAGAGCCAAAACTTTCGCCCGACCAGGTGGTAGAGGATCCAGGCGAGAAACACGCCGGTCAGGGTGTGGCCGCTGGGGTAGCCGAACCCGGACGCCACGTCGAGTTGCGCCGCCTCCGCCGCCGTCGGCCGCGCGAGCGCGAACCAGTGCTTCATCTGGTCGTTCGCGCCCGTGCCCGCGAACAGCAGGAGCAACAAGAGCAGCGCGCTCTCGTTCCGCCGCCCACTCCAGTACAGGAGGGCGATGATCACCGTGAGGCCGCCTTCGCTGCCACACCGCGTGAGGAACTTCATCAGCAGCGTCAGCGCATCGAATTGCAGGGGCGCAATCGCTGCGTGCACCAGGTGATCGAGCGGCGTGAACACCCCGGTCGCGCGCTGCCAGAGCCCACCCAGGAATACGACCAGCGCCAGCAGAAACGCCATGCATGCGGCGCGCAGCGGGTCGCGTCCGGGCAGGTGCAGCGGTCTCTCAGACATCGGCGGACACCAGTTGCCGCACGGGCCGAACGTATACCAGCGCTTCCACCGGTTCGGCCACGTACGTGCGGTACAAGCTCACCGGCGCGCGGTCGTGCAGCTGGAAGGCCCACTTCTCGTAGAACGGTACGGCGAGCCGGTTCAGGTTCGTGGTCACGAGGTGGACGCCGGGCACCTGCGCCGCTTCGAGATGCGCCAGGTACGCCGTCATGAGCCGCGACCCGTGCCCCTGCCGCCGGTGCCCCGCCGCCAGGTTCATGTGCAGGTGCGCGGGGTACTGCGTCACGGGCGGGGCCAGCGCCTGGTCCCGCGCCTGGCTGCGCAGCACGTGCCAGAGAAAGCGCATGAGGCGCACCGGAACGCCGTAGCGGCCCGTGAGCAGGCGCCGCCAGATGCGCGGCCACACGTCGGTCTGCTGCACGCGCTCGAAGCGCGCGGTGTCGCAGCAGCCGACCAGGTAGCCCACGGGCACGTCATCCACGGTCGCGACGAACGCCGACTCCGGCTCGTGGTCGAGGTAATAGGTCATCCAGTAATCGGTGAACAGCCGCTCGGACCCGAACAGCGGGTCCACCGACTCGCCCATGAGGCCGGTGTCGTAACAGATGCGACAGAGCGCGGCGCGGTCCCGCGGCTTGTACGGGCGGACGCCGGCCTCAGGCATGCGCCGGCTCCGCCGCGTAGATGCGCTGGCCGCCGCGGTACGTTTCGCGCACGTGCAGGTCCGGCGTGTAGCGCACCAGGTCCGCCGCACACCCGAGCGCGATGCGCCCGTATTGTTCCAGTCCGAGTTCGTCGGCCGGATTGCGCGCCGCGTACGCCCAAAGCTGGTGCAGGGGCACAGCGGGTTCCCACGTGGCGAGATGGCGCAGCGCCGCGTCCATCGACAGCACGCTGCCGGCAAGGTTGCCGCCGTCGCAGAGGCGCACCGCCCCGTCGCGCACCAAACACCGCACGCCGAACAGGTCACACTCCCCGTCCGGAAATCCCAGCGGCGCCACCGCGTCGGTCACGAGCACCAGGCGCTCCATCGGCTTGGTGCGCAGGATCAGGCGCACCACGTCGGCAGCCAGGTGGTGCCCGTCGCAGATGACTTCGCACGTCACGCGGTCGTCCACCAGCAGCGTCCCCGCCGCGCCCGGGTCGCGATGATGGATGCCGCGCATGGCATTGAACAGGTGCGTGGCGTGCGTGATGCCGGCGTCGATGCCCGCGGCCGTCTCGTCCGCCGTCGCGTCCGTGTGGCCGGCCGCGACGAGGATGCCGCGGCTGCGGAGGAGCCGCACCACGTCCAACGCGTTCGGCAGTTCCGGCGCGAGGGTCACCAGCTTCACCAGCCCGTCCGCGTCGTCCATGAGGCGTCGCACCTCCTCCGCGTCCGGCGTGCGCATGGCCTCGGCCGGTTGCGCGCCCGCGCGCGCGGGGTTCAGGTACGGGCCCTCCAGGTGCATGCCGAAGAGGCGCGCCCCGTCCGGCCGGTCGCGCACCGCACGCACCGCCCGATAGCCGCGGCGGATCGTCTCGAGCGGCGAGGCGGCGAACGTGGCGAGAAAACCCGTGGTCCCGTACTGCGGCAGGGCGCGGGCCACCGTCGCGATCGCGTCCGGCGTGGCGTCCTCCACCATTGCGCCGTCCGCGCCGTGAATGTGCAGGTCAATCGTGCCCGGCGCAAGGTAATCCCCCCCGCAGTCGACGATGAGTGCGCCGTGAGACCGGGCGGCCGCCGGATCCAGCGCCGTGATGCGCCCGCTCTCGCACAGCACGCCGCGCACGTCCAGCAGGCCCTCCGGCCCGATGACTTGCGCGTTTAGGAACAGCACCCGGTCGTTCATTGGAAAGGGGGGCGCGGCCCGACCTCTTCACTACTCGCCAGGGCGTTCACGCTGAGCTTGATGGGTTGCTGCTGAATCGGTTCGACCAGCGTCGGGCCATTGGCCCGGCCACGCCTCGCAGACGCGGTTTCAAACGCTCAAGACACAGCTTCACCGCAAACTCCTACATATGTCATGATACCGAATCCGCAGCGAATCCTCTGCATCGACGCCGTATAACTAGTCGTCTCTATTGACGAGAAAATCATACAAAGGCCATTCGACCAGAGCAAACTGCTCACAATCCTCAGATGAAATTCCACACTCAGACTGAAGGCGCTCGGCTACCTCCATATTGAGTTGCAAGATTTCGTGTATGCGCGTCTTTTGCGTAATGTAATATTTGGCAAATACGTCGTTTAGGATTGCTAGACATTCGGCCATGTACAAACCTCTCGCATGCGCCCCATTGAGACGACCTAGATCTGTATTAGTCTTAGAAAAGTCACTGCCTTCAATCTCATCAAAGGAAACTAGATGGAAACGAAATCGTTGTTGTCTGTTCTCTGGTGAACTCCACCCTTCATCGTAGAAGTCCACATAGAGCGGCATTTCCCGTGTCCAAACCGTTTCATGTGGCATGTCAGGTTCGTCCTGTATCCCGTCCATATCCAAGGAGCCAGGCCACCAGCGCTGAATCTCTGTCCCCCAAGTTCCCTTGAGGTCGCTCAGGTCTGTCTCACGCATAAGTCTATCCCGGTGGTCATGCGCGAATCGATGCACCTGTTTATAAGCATGTTTTGTGATGTGATTATAGAACGCTCCGCATAGGGCTCTGAGCACACTTTCGTGGCGCGAAAAATCCAACCGGCACATATCAAGGAGTATGTAAGACTTTGCCATCTCCTCATCCGCGGTCGCCAATAGGAAGCCAGCACTGGCATATCGCTTCGCTTCGAAGAGCAGCCCCACGTCTTCGATCAACCGGTTTGCGTTTTTGACGACCGCAACGAGTCCATCTGAAAGGACATGAATAATCGCGTCGCGACCCCTTCCGCAGAAGAGATTCTCGAACAACTGTTGGGCCGGTCGAGGAGGTTGGTTCACGTACCCCATGAAGTTAGAACACCGGGTCTAACCCTTATGGTGACTTCCCTGCAAGTCCCTCTAGAAGCGGGGCGCGCAGGCCTATCACAGTTATGCCGGTCGATGGGGTCAGGTCTTGCAGGCGTTTCCCTTGGATGGGCTCAACCGCTTCGCGTGCGTGATCCAGCATGTGCCGCAAGCGAACCGTATCCTCATGCCGCGGCATACTGGACTTCAGCTTCAGCGACTACGTGATCCCGGAAGTACGGACTGAGCGACCCGGGGGTGTGCAGGTCTACCTTCCGGCCCAGCAACGTCCCCAACTCCGCTTCCATTGCGAAGAAGGCCAAGCCGGGGATATGCCCGGGGGCGAACTCCACCAGCACGTCCACATCGCTGTCCGCATCGAAGTCCTCGCGCAGCACCGACCCGAAGAACGCCAATTTGTCGATGTGATGTTGGCGGCAGAACGCGGTGAGACGCTCCTGCTCGATTACAATGTGCAGACCCATGGCAGACCGTCCTGATTTCGGAGCCCCTGGCTACAGAGCATGATACCGAACCACGCGGTCTTGCGTCAGCTATGAGCGGATGAAGAGGGACACAGACGAACCATCAAGACACCAAGGCCACCAAGGCGGATTGCGCGTGGAGCCCCCCTGGGATCAGCCGTGCAGTTCTTGGTGTCTTGGTGGTTCTGTGTTCCGCTTACCGCCGGACTCTGCGGATGATGACCACGCCGAGGACGATGACGATGAGGCCGATGCCGCCGCCGGCGATCAGGTACCCCTGCTGCAGGGTGATCCCGAACCGCGCGAGCAGCGGGCCCAGCCGGTTCTCCAGTTCCATCTCCGCCCGCAGGCGCTGGAACTGGCCGCTGTAGCCGTCCCACTGCGACGTGTACTCCGCCTCGATGTCGGCGGTTTCCGCGGTGCCGGTCACGGCCAAACTGGCTTGCTGGTTGGCGCCGACCCGGACCTCGTCGCCCCCCTCCCGCTTCTGCACCACCTGCACGCTGCCTTCGATGGTGGCGATGGTGGTCTCATCGGTCTCGGCACTCGCCAACACGGTGTAGACCGTACCGCGCACGCCGCACGACGCCTGCGGGGTTTCCACCGTGTACCGCGAGCGGGCGGACGGCAGGGTGCCCACGTCGTTCCACAGCTGGCCCGATTCCAGGGCCAGGCGCACGCGCACCTCGCCCGCACTGTTCCGGCGCACCTCGCCGATGGTCATGGTGCTGTTCGCCTCGACGGCCAGCACGCCCTGGCCGGCCACCGTCGCGATGACCTTGCTCGCGTCACCCGTGCGCATGGTGTCGCCCGGCCGGAGCTTGGTGCCGACGGTGAGTTCATTCCACCGCTCCATATCGTCCCACTGCTTGCGGTGGTACTCCGCGGTGCCGATGATTTCTTCGATCTTCGCGGAGCTGTTGGGGAAGTCCGAATAGAAGGCCGCCTTGATGCGGTCCCTGCTGAAGTACATGATGCCCCGCGAGGTGTGCAGGATGACCATGCCATCGTCGTCACTGATGACATCGCCTTCGAACTGCGCGTCGGAATCGGTGACGATCATGTCCGCCCACAGGGCCGGCCACAGCGTAGCCGTCGCCCCAATGAGGACGGCCACACCCAGGGCCAGTGTCCAGCGGTACGATTTGCTGCGATCCATCATGTGCTCCTTACCCCGGATGCGTGGCTTGCGCCCGCGCAATTTCTGCCGTTCCCCACCGCACCCCGGCCGCCGCCCACGCGAGCTTGGCCGCCCCGCCCACAGGCGGCAACGCGGCCGGCACCACCCGAGCCTGGGGTACGCGGGCCGCCAGCGCCCGTTCAAAAGCGTCCATGACTGTGCGGCCGGCCCGGAAGAGGGAGCCGCCCGTGGCCACCGGCGCGGCATCCTCCGTGAGACCCAGCCGATGCAGAACCGCGGTCACCGTTTCGGCCAACGCCTCGCCGGCATCGGCGAGCACGCGGCCCGCCACCACGTCTCCCGCGTCCGCAGCCGCCGCCACGTCCTTCGCGAGGGACGCGACCCGTTCACGCCGATCGGGCGAGGCGTACAGCGCATAGCTGCCGGCGCGCAACGTGTCCGCCCCGAGCGCCGCCGCCAACCGCGCCCCCAGCAGCGTGTCCTCGCCAACTCCATCATCTGCGCGGGCCGCCGCGCGCAACGCGGCACGCCCCACGCTGTACGCGCTGCCGCAATCCCCCAGCACGGGGCCCCAGCCGTCCACCTGCACGGACACGCCGGCCGCATTCTGTCCGTAGGCTACCGCGCCCGTGCCGGCAAGGATGACTGCACCGATGCCCTCGGGCAGTGCCCCGTGAAACGCCACGACCATGTCCCCCACGGCTGCGCGATATCTTGCGGTGGGGACGAGCGTCTCCAGCAGGCGCTCGATGGGCCCCCGTGTCTCGCCCGACGTTTCGATTCCCGCGCCGCCGGCCACGGCGGTGGCTACATCCGCGGACCCGCACTGCACCTGTGCGCGGGCGGCGTCGATGGCCGCGCAGAACGACGCGCGCACCGTATCCCAGTCACTGAGGATGTGATTGCCAGGGCCGCCGCGCCCGGTGCCGGCGACGGTGCCGTCGCGCGCCACGAGCCAGCACCGCGTTGCGGTACCGCCTGCATCGAGCGCTAGTGCGTAGGTAGCCATTCCGCGTGAGTCGCCGACCGTCCCAACCGGCCGCAGCCGGTTCCCCACATTTAGTATAGGTGAGCCCCCGGCGCGGCACAATGTGACCGTGCGGATGCACGATACAAACGCCGTATGGCCACCGTTTCCGGTCCGTCGTCACGCGCGTGGGTGATACACTTGGCGCGGACACGCATGGGGGAATTCGCGCAGCAGATGGGCCACGCCGTCGATCCCAATCGGACGCAACGGGCGTACTGGCAGGACCGCCACCACGCCCGCGGCTATGCCCATCCCGCCGTCAAGGTGTTCGCCCAGCAGCGGATCGCCTATCTGCGGCAGCACCTGCCCTGGGCCGATATTCACACGGCGGTGGACGTGGGATGCGGCGACGGGTTCGTCGGCTACTACGCCGCGCAGGCACTGCCGCGGTTGTACGCGGGGGACCGGTCCCGGGGCATGCTCGCCCACCATCCGCTTGCGGGGCGGCTGACGCAGTTCGATGCGCTGGCGCTCCCGTTTGCCGCGGGCACGTTCGATCTGGCGTTCGCTTGCGAGCTGCTGCACCACATCGCCGATCCGCGTGACGTGGTGCGCGAGCTGGCGCGCGTGTCGTCGCGCTACGTGGTCCTGTTCGAACCCAATCGGAATCATCCGCTGCAGTTCCTGCTGGCGCTGCTCAAACCCTCCGAGCGCTGGACGCTGCGCTTCTCGTTGGCGTACATGACCGAGGTAGCCGCGGCGGCGGACTTGGAGGTGGTCCGGGCGGACGTGGTGGGGTGGATCTTTCCCAAACGCGTGCCCGCCGTCCTCCTGCCCCTCCTGGAGCGCCTGCCCTTCCGCTGTCCCCCGTTCGGTATTACGAACGTGCTCATCTGCCGGAAGACCGGCACGTAACGGCGTGGCCCCATGAGCGCACCGGCGAAGGTGCTCGTCGCGATTCCCATGTACAACGAAGCGGCCACCATCGCGGAGGTGATCGCCAGCGTGCGCACGCACGTGCCGGCGGCGACGATCCTGGTGGTGTCGGACGGGTGTTCGGACGGCGGCCCCGCCGTGGTGGACGGGCTGGGGGTGCGGCAAATCCGGCTGCCCTGCAATCTGGGCTATACGCGCGCGCTGCAGACGGCCATGCGCTATGCCATTCGCGAAGGGGTCGACCGGCTGGTCACGTTCGATGCCGACGGGCAGCACGACGCAAGCGAAATTCCCCGCCTGCTGGAGGCGCTGGACGGCGGGGACGCCGACGTGATTATCGGCTCGCGTTTTGCCGAGGCGGGCGGTCCCTCCGCCGCGTCCGTGGGGCGCGGTTTGGGGATCGCGGCGTTCGCGCGGCTGACCTCCCTGATCCTGGGCACGCGCATCACGGATACCACGTCCGGGTTCCGCGCCTATCGCGGTGCCACGCTGCCGCGCCTGCTGTCGGACCACTTCGTCGATATGCACGCGGAGGTGTTGATCTACCTGGGCAAGTTGGGACAGCGGATCGTGGAGGTGCCCGTGCGCATGCACGACCGGACCGCCGGGCAGTCCATGTATTCCTGGACCTCGTTCTTCTGGTACCCGCTGGAGACCGGCCTGCTCATCTGCATCACGCTCATCCAGGCGTGGCGGGCGCGGCGCGCGGAAGCCCCATGACCCTGCACGGCGTGGGCGCGGTGGTGGTGGTGTGCGCCCTGCTCGCGGCGTGGGTCGTGTTGCTGATCGCCCGCGGCCGTTTGTACGTGGGCTACGGCGTCGTGTGGCTGACGGTGCTGGGCGGCGCGGTTCTCATCGTGGCCTTCCCGCCGCTCACCCGCCTGGTGACCGCCCTGAGCGGTGCGGCGAATCCGGCCTCCGGGCTCGCGCTATTCGCGTTCGTCTTCATCGCGCTCGTGCTCATCTACTACTCGGTCCAGCTCAGCATTCTGTCCACGCGGGTGAACCGGGTCGCGCAGGAATTGGGCACGCTGCTGATGGACCTCCGTGAGTCGCGCGCTGACGACGACTGAAGCCCCCGCCGCGCCGCGGGCGTGGGAGGGGGTGGTGCTCGCCCTGTTGGGCGGCGCCGCGTGGTGGGGCAGCCACCCGTATGCCCCCTTCGGCGAGGCGGCGGGCACCGTGCGCCTGTTCGAACTCATTCCGGCGCACGGGTTCGCCAGCCAGGGGGCGGCGGTGCTCCTCCTGGCCTTCGCCACCTGGCGCGTTGGCGTGCACTACCGGTCGCGCCTCGCGGCGTGGCGGCGGGCGCGGGGCCGCGCGCTCCGGGGCGATGTGGTCGCAGCCGCCTGCGTGTTTGCCACGCTGGGCTTCTTTCCCCGCGGCCGCGCGGGCCGGACGCTGGTCTTGGACGGGCTCGCGGCCTTCCCCAACGACCTCATCACCTGGATCGGTGCGGGCGGCCTCCTGGCCGGCGCCGCGATCCTGGTGCTGCGGCTGGCACCCCGTTTAGTGGACCGGGCCATCGACGTGTGGGAGGCGCTGCTCGTCCTGCCCCCGCGGCGATTCATCCTGTTCGTGGGCGGGGTGGCGCTGCTCAGTAGTGCGGCCGTGGCGCTCGGCCAGTTCAATGGGCTCCCCGTGGCGACGGACGGGGTGAACTACCGCTTTCAGGCCAACATCTACGCCCACGGGCACCTGACGTTGCCGCCGCCACCGGTACCTGAGCGGTTCACGTACGTCAGCACCATCGTCGAGCCCCGCTGGCGGTCCATCGTGACGCCGGGCTGGCCCGTGTTGCTGGCGGCCGGATTGGCCGTGGGGCTGCCGTGGCTGATGAATCCTCTCTGCCATGCGGGCAGCGTGATGTTGTTGTGCGGCATCGGCGCGCGCTGGTGGGGAGACCGGGCGGGGCGGGTGGCGGCGCTGCTCGGGTGCGCGTCGCCGTTCCTGCTGCTGCCGGCCGGCTCGCACATGGCGCACACGTCCACTTTGTTCGGGCTGCTGCTGTTCCTGTACTGCTGGCAACGCATGGCCGACGCCAGTGACGCCCGTTGGGGCTGGGCCGCGGGATTGGCGCTGGGCTGGGCGGCGACGGTGCGGCCGCTGGACGCCGCGGCGATGGCGGTGCCGTGGGGAGTGTGGACCCTGTGGCGGTGCGGCCGCGGGCAGTTGAGCGTCGGCGCGCTGGCCGCGCTGGGCGCGGGCGTGGCGCTCCCGTTGCTGGGCTTGGGATGGTACAACGCCGTCCTGAACGGCAGCCCCACCACCTTCGGCTACACCGTGTACTACGGAGACGCGGTCAAGCTGGGATTCGGCGAGGCGCCGGACCTGCCGTTTACGCGGGATCCCCACACACCCGCGCGCGGCATCATGAATACGAACAACCAATTGAACGCCCTGAACAAGGTCCTGCTCGGGTGGCCCATTCCGGCCTTGGCGCTCGTGGTGCCCGCGCTCCGGGCCGCGGGCCGCACAGCGCACGACCGCGCGTGCGCCCTGGGCGCCGGCCTCGTGATGCTCGCGTACTTCTTCATCATCCACGCGGACTTCATGTACGGCGCACGCTATTACCACGCGGCGGCCGGGCTCCTGCTCTTGCTGGTGGCCCGCGGCGCGGTGGCCGGTGCGCGCGCGGCGGGACCGCGCCTGACCGCCGCGGGGGTGTTGGGCTGCCTCGCGTTCGCCGGTCTCGGCTTCTTTCCCCCGGTGCTGCGGTTCTACCGGCCGGACGCGCCGGTGTTCCAGGGGGTGCAGACCCGCCTGCACGAGGCCCTGGCGGAGGCGCGGCTGACGCGCGCGGTGGTGCTGGTGGAGGCGGGCACGTCGCTGGGGTACGGAAGCGCCGTGTGGCGCAACGGGGCGGGCGCAGCCGGCGCGGTGGTCTTTGCGAAGGACGACGGCAAGGGAACCCCGGGGCTCCGGGCGGCGTTTCCGGATCGTCCCTTCTATCGGTTCGCGCCCGGTCCCGGCCCGGCCCGCCTCGTGCGGCTACCCGATTAGAAGCGCATCCGCCGAAACCGGTTGAAGTCCAGCACCATTTCCGGGACGGATTGGTAGCGCTTGCTGGGCTGCTTCTGCATGGCGCGCAGGATGATGGCGTCGATCTGTGGCGGGACGTGCTTCTTTCTTTCGGATGGCGGAATGAACTGCTGGCGCATATCGCAGATTTCCTTCTGCAGCTCCGCCTGGTTTCGGGACCGGTAGGGCGGGCGCCCGGTGATCAATTCGTACAGGGAGACCCCGAACGAGTAGATGTCGGAGCGCTGGTCCACCTGCTTCTTCCGCAATTGTTCGGGCGCCATGTACTTGGGCGTCCCCCGCATGCGGCTGGTCTTCCGCTGGAAAATGCTCCAGCCCGTCTGCACGACGGACAGGCCGAAGTCGGCCACCTTGATCACGTCCTTCGAGATGAGGATGTTCCCGGGCTTGAAATCCCCGTGGATGATGCCGCGCTGGTGGATGAAGCTGAGGCCCTTGCAAATCTCCAGGCAGAGATCGACGGCCTGGAAGATGCTCAGGTCCTGCTGGGCGATGTGCTGGACCATGGTCCACCCGTCCACCAGTTCCATGACGAGGTAGCCCTCGCGGACCTTGGTTTCGGGGTTCACCCGCTCGATGAGCTTGTGGAACGTGATGATGTTGGGGTGCTTGAGTTCCAAGGCGATTTGAAACTCATGGTGGAGGTAGTTCGCCTTGCGCTTGTCCATGAGGAAATCCTGCGGCAGCACCTTCACGGCTACCAGCCGGTCGTTTTCCTCATCGAGGGCCTTATAGACGATACCCATGCCGCCGCGGCCCAATTCCTGCATGATCCGATAGGGCCCAATGCGGCGCTGTACCGTGGATTTAGCACCGCGTTTACGCGCGCCCATCGGTCGCTCCGTCGTATTGCATCGTCCACTTCATGGTAATAAGGGGACGTACACCCAGTCAATTTGGCGACCGCCCGCGCGCCGGGCGATGGCCCGCGCACCACACGGTGGCGCCCCGCGGGCCGCGTTGCCTGGGTCACGCACTTCTCGCAAGTCCGCGCGAGGCCAGGGGCGGGGGGCCTGCCCGATCCCGACCCCGGCATCTCTGCACACCGTTTGGCTGGTAGGCGGGGCCGCCAAAAATTGTCCATTTCGTAAGGTCACGATCACCAAATTGTGTCACCTGTTTGCGGTGCATCCCTCATCAGTTACCTCACGTTCGCACGTATGAGGTGTAACCTATTGCGCTACAATACGTTATCGCCTATGTTTCCAAGTGGTTTCCATTGGCATCCCCATTGCTCTGATTCTGCCTATACTGCACCTGCCAACCTGGGCGAGGTGTGGAGGCTGAAGCGAACACCATGTTCCATTGGATGCGATATCTCACCCTGGCCGCGGTCGCCGCGCTCGCGCTCCCACGCGCGGGTCTGGCCGAGGACGCGCTGGTGACGTTTGCGGAGAGGCCGTACGCGACAGAGGCCACGAACCATGACCTCGGTCGCTGCGGGGTGTGCAACTCCCCGCGCTTCGAGTCCAACCAGTTGGTGGAAGTGCTGGGCGGCCGGTACACCTTCAAGAACGTCGAGCAGGCCTACTGTCCGGTCTGTCAGGTGACCACGCTCAATCTGGAACGCAACCGCCGCACCGCGCGCTTCGTCCGCGTGCTGTGGTGGAAGATGCCCGCCTCGCGCGGCCGAGTCGTGCGCACGTCTGACGCGTACCGCTTCGCATTCGCATCCTCCGACACGACCCCGTTCATCTCGACCGTCACCGGCCTGCGGAAGCAGAACGGCACGGTCTACTTCGTCGTCGAATAGGCACGGCGCGCCCGGCCGCCCTACTCCGTCGCGGCCGCCTGTTCCTTCGCAGCTTCTTCCCGGCCCACCCGCCGCGCATGCGCCACAATGGCGTCCGCCACCGCGGCTTGAGCCGCGCGGAACGCGTCCACCATCGCGCCGTTGTCCGACCCGTCGATAGGGCGCGCCTCTGCGATCAGGCCTTTCCAGAGCGTCCGCCGGCCCGACGCATCCGTCAGCACCACGCGCACCGCCACCCGGGCCTCGCGCGTCCGGTCGACACTCACATCGTCGAACGCCACGACGCGCCCGCGCACAACAACCAGCGGTGCCCCGCCCCAGGACGCCGGATGCCGCACGACGGTGGAGAACGCGTTCTGCGCGCGCGCGGCATCCACCACGGCCTCGGCGAGCAACTGCCGCGGCACATCTTCCCATTCGACGGCGTGGTAGTTGTGCTCAGCGCCGTCGCGCCAGGCGACGCGCTGGCGATTGTAGAACGGCTTGGTACTGAGGGTCGCGACCCCGAGCGTCGCGTCCACGGACGCGTGCTGGGGCGCGACGACCCCGCCCACGTAATCCAGGGAAAACTGGGGCGGCGGCGGCGGAGCGCTGGTGCACCCGACCGCGAGTACGAGCCCGGCGGCCGCGCAGCGGAGCCGGCCCCTCATCGGCGTCGCCTGCCGCGGCGCCGGCGGGAGGGCGGCTTCTGCTCTTCCGGCGGCCACACCAAGCGCCAGGGCTCCTGGGAGAGTGTTTCGGTCAGGTCGCGGGCGTTCGCGCTGGTGGCGTTCAAGTTGTCCACCATCTCGCCGATGGCCGGGCGGTTCTCAGTCACCGTCGCATCCAAGTTCTGCATGAGCCGCTCAGCCTCCTCGATGGTGTCGCCCAGGTCTTCCAAGATCTGCTGGACCTCGGGCCGGGCGTCCGCGACCAGGCCCTGGGCTTCTTCGAGCACGACCCGCATTCGCTCGGACGCCTCGCGCACGTTGACCATGGTGGTGCGCAAGTCGGGGCGATTGTCCTCCAGAATGCCGCGCATGGATTCCAGGGCGGCGGCGATGTTCGTGCGATTCTCCTCGTTGACCACCGCATCCAGGTCGGCCAGGAGCGTGGAGACCTGATCGAGGATGCCGCGGATGCGCTTGCGCAATTCATCCAACCGGTCCTTGCGCAGGATTTCTTCGTTTACCGTGCGTAAGGTCGTCTCCAGCTGTTCCGCGATGCCCTCCACCTGCGCGAAGACGGCATTGAGATCCACCGGCGCCTTGCCCGCCAGCCGGCTCCCGGGCGTCGCCAGGGGCGCGTCGGGCGAGCCGGTGGTGATCTCGATGTAGTAATCGCTGAGCATGCCCAGCTGGGAAATGTGCATGACGCTGTCGGTCCGCACGGGAATCCCGCGGGCGACGCGAATCCGGATTTCAAGCTGGGTGGGGTGCGTTTCGCTGATCTGCACGCCCTCCACCTGCCCCACCTTGAGGCCGCCGAACCGGACGTCGGTCCCCGGCTTGATGCCGCCGCTGAATCCGACCAGCGCGGAGTACCCGTCCGTCTCCTGGCCGAAGGTGCCGATGCCGATCGTGGCCACCACGAACGCGCCGAAGAGCACGATCCCCACCAGGACCATGATGCCGGCTTTGATTTCGTCGCCGCGCTGACTCATGCGGAGCCTGCCTCGGGCGCCGGCGGATCGTCCGCGGCCGCTGCCTTGACCTTCCGATTCGATTCCGCGGCGAGAAACTGTTGCACGAAGGGATGTTTGCACGCATGGATGTCGTCCGGCGTGCCCAGGTACACCACCTCGCCTTCCAGAAACACCGCCATGCGGTCGGCGATGCGGAAGGCGCTCCGCATTTCGTGGGTCACCACCACCATCGTGATTTGGAGCGCGCGCTTCAGCCCCAGGATCAGTTCGTCAATGTCGGAGGACACGATCGGGTCGAGCCCGGCCGACGGCTCATCGAAAAACAAGAGCTGGGGATCCATGGCCATGGCGCGGGCCAACCCCGCCCGCTTCTTCATGCCGCCGCTCAGTTGGGAGGGCATGAGGTCGCCCGTCCCCGACAGGCCGACCTGGTCCAGCTTGATGTTGACCATAATGTCGATGACCTTCTCGTCCAGGTCCGTATGCTCGCGCAAGGGGAGCGCGACATTATCGGCGACGGTCATGGAGTTGAACAGCGCGGCGCTCTGGAAGAGGATGCCGAACTTGCGCCGGAGGACATCGAACTGCCGCTCGGTAAGGCTGCTCACCTCTTCGCCGCACAGCCAGATTTGGCCGGACGTGGGCCGGTGCAGCCCAACGGCCGTGCGCAGGAACGTGCTCTTCCCGCAGCCGCTCGTCCCCAGGATCACCAGCGTCTCCCCGCGGCTCACGTCCAGCGTGATGCCCTTGAGGACCGCGCGGTCCCCGTAGTGGGCGCGCACGTCCCGGGCGCACAGGAGCACGTCCTCGCCGGGCGGTCCCTGCAACTGGGGTTCTGGTACAGCGCGTCCCACGATCACCCGGTCAAAAAGAAGGCCAGCGTGAACACGCCGTCGGCCACGATCACGAGGAAGATGGAGGTGACCACCGTGGCGGTGGTGGCCGTGCCCACCCCCTCGGCGCCGCCCCGCACGTTCAAGCCGTAGAAACAGCCGACGATGGCGATGATCAGGCCGAACACGAGAGCCTTCACCCCCCCGGTCCACACGTCCTGCCACGCCAGGGATTCGATGGTGCGGCTGATGAAGAAGTCCGTCGTCATGCCCAGGTTGACCCGGCACACCACCCAGCCGCCAGCGATCCCGGCCACGTCCGCGATGAGGGACAGCACCGGCTGCATGACGAGCATGGCCAGCACCTTGGGCACCACCAGATAGCCGATGGGATTCAGGCCCATGGTTTTGAGCGCGTCCAACTCCTCCTGCACCAGCATGGTGCCGATCTCCGCGGCGAACGCCGACCCGCTCCGGCCGGACTGGATGATCGCCGCCATCAGGGGCCCCAACTCCCGCGTCATGGCCACCGCCACCAGCGCCGGCACTTGGCTATCGAGGCCGAACTGCTTGGTCTGCAGGGCGGACTGGAGCGCCATGATGAACCCTATCAGGCCGCTGATGAAGAACACGATGGGCCAGGCGTTGAACCCCACCAGGACGCTCTGGCGGACCGCGCTGCCGACGCGGAGGCCGCGCCCCTGCAGCGGCGCGACCGTCAGCCAGTACAGCGTGTCTACCAGGAGGCGGCTGAGGCGGAGGTAGCTGTCGACCAGGCGATACGTCGAGCGCCCGATGCCGGCGATGAAATCCCCCATACTCCCCCCGCTCGGGTCACCCGGTCAGCGCCGTCTCCACATCGTTGTAAATGGCGAACACCTTCTCGAGGCGCGCCAGCTCGAATACCTCACGCACACGCGTGCTGAGGCCGGAGAGGCGGAACGCCCCTTCGTAGCCGCGAGTCAGCTGCAACCCCTCCACCAAGGTGGCCACCCCGGAGCTATCGATGTACGTGACCCCTTCGAGGTTGACGACGAGGGGGTTCCGCTTCTCCTTGACCGCCGCCAGGATGGCCTCGCGCACCTGGGGTGAGCTGTACAGATCGATATCGCCGGACACTCCGATAATCCGGCCCTCGGCCTCGTCGTGCGTCTTAACGTCCATGGGTATCCTTAGTGTACCGGCGTCCGATACTTGGTGAGGACCAGTTCGGTCCCCCGTTCGGCGCCCGGCACGTACGTCACCTCGTCCATCATCTGCTGAATCAGGGGGAGGCCCAACCCGCCAGGACGCACCTCATCCAGGTCCCGCTCCCCCACTTGAGCCGGATCGAAGGGTGTCCCGCTATCCCGCAGCGTCACGACTAAGCGATCCTCGATCACCTGACACTCCATTTCGATCGGCTCACCCGCGCGCCCCTCATAACTGTGGCGGATGATATTCGCGCACGCCTCATCCACCGCCATGCAAATACAGTCCACTTCCCCCCCGGCAAATCCGGCCGCAGCGGCGAACGCCGTGACCGTGCTCCGCGCCACGCTCAGCAGGCGAGGATCCGAGCTGAATCGCAATGTGACTGTGTCCACTCCACCCTCGCCCGACCCCGCCCTGGTGCGGCACGCCGGCGCCTAGGCTAGCACGCCCGTCGGGGGCAGGGCAATTTCCGGTCTCGCCCGCTCACCGGAGCGAATTGCGCAAGGCGCGCTCCACAAAGGTAATATCAAAGGGCTTTTCCAGGCACATGGCCGCCCCCGCGCTCAACAAATCCTTCACCACCCGATCGATGCCCCGATCCGTGGTCACGAGAATCGGCAGGTGCGGGCGCACCTGCTGAATCGCCTGGAGCGCCTCCACCCCCGCCAGGTCCGGCATCGCCATGTCCAGCACTACCAGGTCCACTGGATTATCGCGCAGCACCGCCACCCCGCCCACGCAGGTGTCCGCCGTCAGGGTGCGAAAGTCCGCTTGGGCGCACACTGCCACCAGCAGCCCCCGGACCCCGGCGTGGTCGTCGATGATGAGCACGGTCTGCTGCGCCATGGCTCGCCCCTACCGCACGGAGTCGCCCAAAGCCGGGGCGGCCTCGCCGCGCGCCCGGGTGAGGTACTGCATGTACAGTTTTTCCAGCGCGCTCAGGCGTCCCCGGAGCTGTTGGCTGGCGGTCAGAATCTCGTGGAGGTGAATCTGGCCCGCGTCGGACACGTCGCGGCCGCGGTCCAACAATTGCGCGTAGCCGGACATGACGGTCAGGGGATCCATCATCTCCCGGTGGTAGTCCATGATCTCCTGTGCGAATTCGGTGTACGCCTGCGACATGGTGACGGTCCGCTGCAAGTCCACCTTCTCCAGCGCGCGCTCCACCGAAATGCGGATGATGTCGAAGTCGAACGGCTTGAGGATGTAATCGTAGGCGCCCGCCCGGATGGCCCGGATCGCGCTGTCCACGGAGGCGTAGCCCGTGATCACCAGCACGACCGTTTCCGGACAGGTGGCGCGCACGTGTTCGAGCACGCCGAAGCCGTCCACCTCCGGCATCATCAGGTCGCTGATCACCAGCGCGAACGCGCCGGGCACCAGCTTCGCGGTGCCCTCGCGCCCATCCGCGGCGGTTTGCACGACGTAGCCGATGCTCGTCAGGAGCGTCTTCAGACTCTCGCACATGCGCGGCTCGTCATCGATCACGAGGATGCTTACGGGGTCAGGCATGCGGCCTCCTCCCGGTGGCTGATGGGCAGCCGGAACGAAAACGTGGTCCCCGTCTGCCGGTGGCCGCGCCCGCGCAGCTCGGCCCCCTGGTGGCGCACGAGCGCGGACGCAATGTACAGATCCAATCCCTTCGCCAAGACCCCCCGCTGGACGGCGTCCGAGTCCACCAGGGTCGCAATCTGCTGCTGCGACAGCGGCTCGCCCGCATCCGACACGGCCACTTCCACCATCTCCCCCTGCCGGCGCAGGCGGACGCGCACCCGCTCGCCCGCGGGGGTGACGTGGACGGCGCGGCGAATGAGATTCGCCAATGCCACGCTCACTTGCGTGGGCACGGCCGCCACGAGCGGGAGCTGCTTGGGCGCCTGCTTCACCAGCTCCACCGCCGCCGCCTCGACCTCCGGCCGCAACGTGGAGACCACGTCATCCAACAAGAGCGTCAGCGGCGTGGGCTGGACCCGCTCGGCCGTCGAATTGGAGTAGTGCACCAAGAGCCGGATGATGCCGTGGAGGCGGTCCAGTTCTTCGCTCACCACCTCCAGCGCGTCGGGAGTGACGGCTTCCGGATCGCGCCGGAAGATCGCGGCATGATTCTTCAGGATCGTCAGGGGATCGATCATCTCCTGGGCGATGGTGCTGGCCAGCCGCCCCGCATGGGTCACGGCCTCCGCCTGCAGGAGGCGTTGGCGCAAACTCGCGCGCTCCTCGAACAGCAGCGCCTTGTCCAACGCGATGGCCGCGAACGCGGCGAACGCTTCCGCCAACTCCCGGTCCACCCGCGTGAAGGGACCCCCGCGCCGGTTCAGCAGCTCGATGGCGCCGAGCACGCGCGTCTCCGTGCGCAGCGGCACGCATAAGACGGTCCGGACCTGGAACTGCACCAACTCCTCGATGCGCCCATCGAACCGCGGATCCGCGTGCGCATCCGCGACGGTCGCTGTTTCGCCGTGCTCCACCACCCACCCGGCGATCCCCTGGCCCTTGTCCAGGGCGAACTGTTGGACCACGTGTCCCTTGGGCCCAAGCGCGTCGTGGAACACCAGCCGCCCGTCTTGCCACAGCAGCAGGGACGCGGCCCCGCAGGGCACTACCTCGCGCGCGTTCTCCACGATGGTGTGCAAAATCTCGTCCAGCTCGAACGTGGCGGTGAGCGCGCGCCCGATCGTGTTGATCCGCTCCATCTGCCGGGAATACGCGCGGAGCGCTGCCGTGCGTGCGTTTTCAGCGGTCACGTCGCGGATCACCACCAAGAACTGCGACGCGCCGTCCTGCCGCTCCAGGCGGACCGCCGTGATGGCGCCATCGAAAACGTCGCCCGTCCGCCGCTGCAGGCGCACCCGGTGACTGCGGGGCCGCCCCTCCGGCTGAAGCAGCCCCTCCGCCAGGCGGCGCTGAATCGACGCGCGCGAGCGTTTGGGAATCAGGTCGTCGATGCCCAGCCCCACCAGCGAACCCGGCGCGGCTTTAAAGAGGCGCTCGGTCTGTGCATTCGCGTATTGCACGCGTCCCGTGGCGGCGTCGGCGAGCGCGATCGCATCGCCGGCGCTTTCGATCATCGTGCGGAAGCGGGCTTCCGACTCCTGGAGCGCGTCCGTTTCCCGTTGCACGCGCGCCGCCGCCACGTGGGCGAAACTCTCCAGCAATAGCTCCGCCACGTGCTCACACATGGCGGCGCGCCGCTCCGGCGACCGGCGCCGGAAGAAGCGGTCGATGTGGGCAAACATCAGCCGTTCGAAGGTCTGGTACCCGACGGCGATCTCGGTGAGCGGAAACGCGGTGAGGTAGCCACTCTTGCCCAGTTGCCGCACCACCCGCGCGTGGTCGCTGGGCCGGAACCCGTGCTCCAGGGCGCGCCCAAAAGTGCGGAACGTGGGGGCGACGATCTTGCGCTGGAGCGCACGGGGAAACTGGGACGCCTCGGGCGAGCCGCCGATGCGCTCCAGCCCGGCATCCACCCACTCCCGCAGCAAATCGTCGGAGACAGCCGCGAAGAACCGCGTCCAATCTCCGCCCTTCCGGCCTCGCCCCATGCTTCCCGTCCCCCTCCGCACCCCGGGCCCCACCCGGCCAGCGGAAGCCCAAGTATATCTACGGGTTCCAAACCGCGGCAACTCTTGAATTTACACCGATCCGCGCGCACCCCGGCGGTAGGGCCGCCCCAGGCCCGCCGGCGGCTGGGTCCGGCTCCGCCACAATAGCAGCACCCCCAGGGTCACCACGTATGGGAGTAGCTGGACCCACTGGGCGGGGATCAGCTCCAGGCCCTGGAGGCGGAAGTGCAGCGCCTGCGACGCGCCGAACAGGAGGCACGCCCCCAGCACCCCCAGCGGCCGCCAGCGCCCGAACACCAGCGCCGCCAGCGCCATGAACCCCCGGCCCGCCGCGATGTCGCGCACGTACTGCGAACTCAGGGCCAGCACGAGCAGGCCCCCGGCGAGCCCGGCGGCGACTCCGCTCAAGATCACGCCCGTGTACCGCAGCCGGGCCACCGACACCCCGGCCAGGTCCACGGCCTCGGGCGCCTCGCCCACGGCGCGCAGGCGCAGGCCCCACGCGGTGTGCGCCAGGGCGTACCACAGCAGCGCCGCCGCCAGGAAGGTGGCGTAGATCGGGAGTGCATGGTGGAAGAGCGCCTCGCCCGCCCAGGGCAGCGTCCCGAGCCACGGCACCGCCACGGGGCCGAACGTCACGGGCACGTGCACCGCTGCGCCGCCCGCGGGGTTGAGCGCGTGCACCACCACCGCCGGCGCGCCCAGCGCCAGCACGTTGATCGCCGTGCCGCTGACGATCTGATCCAGCTCCAGGCTGATGCTCGCGACGGCGTGCACCAACGCCAGCGCAGCCCCACAGAGCGCCGCGACGGCGAAGCCCAGCCAGGGGTTCTCCCAATAGGCCGCCGCAAGCGCGCCCCCGCACGCGCCGCAAATCATCAACCCCTCCAGCGCGATGTTCACCACGCCCGCCCGTTCGGAACACAGCCCCCCCAGCGCCGCCAATAGGAGCGGTGCCGTCAGGCGGATCGTTGACGCCGCAAACGCGGCGGACAGCACGATCTCAAGCATCGCCAGCCGCCCCCGCCCAGCGCGCGGCCACCCCGCGGCGCAGCGCACCGCTCAAGGCCACGCACCAGATCAGCAGGCCCTGCAATACAAAGACCACGTCCTTGCTCACCCGCTCGGTGAACAGATCGAGGAACAGCCCGCCGCGGACCAGCCCACCGAAGAACAGCGCCGCGACCAACACGCCGAGCGGATGATTGCGCCCGAGGAGCGCGACGGCGATGCCCAGGAAGCCGAGCCCGTTCGAAAACGCGTACACGAAGCGATGCTGGTGCCCGAGCACCTCGTTCAGCCCCGCCCCCGCTGCCAGGGCACCGCTCACGATCATCGCCACAACCAAGGTGCGCCGCACCCGGATGCCCGCCGCCGCCGCCGCGGTGGGGTTGAGCCCGACCACTTCCAGTTCGAAGCCCCAGACCGTCCGGCGCAGCGCCCAGTGCAGCGCCACGCAGGCGACCACCGCCACGAGGAACATGGTGTTGAGCGGCACGTGCGCGCCGACGGCCCAGGGGCCCTCGCCTACGAAGTCCGCCGCGCGCGACAGTTGCACCGATTCGGCGATCGCGGGGGTCCGGGGGATCGCCTGCCCGGGCTCCCGGAACGTGTGCGTCGCCCAGTAGGTGGTCAGTCCTAACGCGATGAAATTCAGCATGATAGTCGTAATGACTTCATGGGCCCCCCGATAGGCGCGCATGGCGCCGGGCAGGGCCGCCCAGGCAGCGCCGGCCGCTATTCCCCCCGCGGCGCAGACCGGGACCGCCAGCCAGCCCGGCCAACCCGCCACATGCACTCCCACCCACGCGGCCGCCATGGCGGCCATGTAGAGCTGGCCCTCCGCGCCGATGTTGAACAGGCCCGCCCGAAACCCCACCGCCACCGCGAGGCCCGTGAAGATCAGCGGGGTGGCGTAGAACAACGCGTACGCGACCCCCTCCGCCGAACCGAACACGTTGGTCCAGACCACCTGCGCCGCCTCCACCGGATCGGCGCGCAGGAGCAGGAGCAGGCCCGCCACGAGCGCCAGCGCCGCGAGCGGTGCCAGGAATGCGACGCTAAGCCGGAGCAGCGGCGTCCGCATGGTCCGTGATGCCTCCCAGCAGCGGGGCCAGCTCCCCCACCGTCGTCTCGCTCGCCCGCACGATCCGCAGGATCCGGCCCCGATACATCACCGCGATTCGGTCGGCCACTTCAAGTAATTCCTCAAGGTCCGCGGCGATGAACACTACCGCCCCGCCGGCGTCCCGCAGGGCCTTGAACTTCGCGTGAATTCGTAATGTGGTCGCGACATCTAGCCCCTGCGTCGCATGTTCCGCTACCAGCAGCCTGGGGTCCGCCGCCAGCTCGCGGGCCACGAGCAGCTTTTGCTGGTTCCCGCCCGACAGCGGACCCGCCGGCGCATCCGGGTCCGGCGGCTGCACGCGCAACTGCGCGATCGGGAGTGCGGCGGCCTGGCGCACCGCACGGGGAAAGCGAATACCTGCCTTGGCAAAGGGTGGCGCGGCATGCCGGCCCAACACCAGGTTCTCGCAGATCGAGAGCGCCCCCACCACCCCCGCCCTGGTGCGGTCGCCGGGAATCCAGCCGAGCCCCGCCTGCCGGCGCGCGCGCAGGTCAACGCCGTTCCACGGCTCCGCCTCGCCCCACAGGACGGCACCGTCCGTTGGCCGCTCCATCCCGGCGAGCACGTGCGCCAACGCGCGCTGCCCATTGCCACCCACCCCCGCCACGCCGAGAATCTCACCGGTCAGTACCGTGAGGGAAACGCCCTTGAGCGGCGCATCCCCCCGCCGGGGCCGGGTCCGCACGTCGCGCAGTTCGATGACTTTGTCCGTGCGCACGCCGGGCCGGACCACCCGGGGCACGGGGGTGGGCACCTCCTCTCCCACCATCCGGCGGGCGAGCATCGGCGGAGTGAGCCCGGCGGTGGTTTCCGTCGCGACTACGCGGCCCTCCCGCAGCACCGTCACGCGATCGCACAGGTCGAACACCTCGGGCAGCCGGTGCGATACATAAAGGATGGTGCCGCCGCCCGCGACGAACTGGCGCAGGCTGTCGGCGAATCGCGCGTACTCGCTCGCCGCGAGCAGAGTCGTCGGTTCGTCGAGGATCAGGATGCGGGCCCCGCGGTACAGCGCCTTCAGAATTTCCACGCGCTGCTGCGCACTCACGTCCAACGCTCCCACCGGCGCCGCCAAGTCCACCGGCAAGCCGTGCGCCTCCGCCAGTTCGGTCACCCGCCGCCGCGCGGCCCCCCAGCGGATGCCCCCGGGCCGGCGCGGCTCGCGGCCCAGGATCACGTTCTCCAGCGCCGTGAGCGCCGGCACGAGGCTCAGATGCTGGTGAATCATGCCCAGGCCCGCCGCGATCGCGTCGCGCGGCCGCGCGAAACTCACGGGCGCCCCGTCGACCAGGATGCGGCCGCGGTCGGGCCGGTGTACGCCATACAGCAGATGCATCAGGGTGGACTTGCCGGCGCCGTTCTCGCCGACGATCCCGTGAATGCTGCCCGCCTGGACAGTGAAAGAAATGCGGCGATTCGCGACCGTCGTGCCGAACCGCTTGGTAACTTTCTCGAACTCGACAGCGGGCGCCGGAGCCGACGCGGCGGGAGATGCGGGAGGACCTGGCACGCCGCGCCCGGCGATTCCCGTCAGGACTCGTCCGCGGCGTGCGCCGTCGGCACGCGGATAGCGCCGCTGACAATGCCCTCGCGCGCGCGCGCGGCGGCCGCGAGGGTGTCGGGCGAAAGGAGGGCGCGGTTGTGCTCGTCCACCGCGAAGTCCAGCCCGCCTTCGGCCACACCGAACTCGCGCGGGCCCCCGCGGAACGGCCGGCCCTGCGCCAGATCGGCGATGAGGCGGTACACCGCCACATCCACGCGCTTGAGCATGCTCGTGAGGATATGGCCCGGCTTCAGACCGTTCTGGTTCAGATCGCAGCCGATCGCCAGTTTGTCCACTTCCGCCGCGGCGTCGAACACCCCCAGGTTCGTGGCCCCCGCCGCCACGAAGATGACGTCCGCCCCCTGCGCGTACTGCGCCATCGCCAGTTCCTTACCCGTGGCCGGGTCGGTCCACGCCGCCGGGGTCACCCCGGCGTAGTTCCGCAGCACGGTGGCGTCCGGCCGCACGCTCCGCACCCCGGCGCGGAACCCGATCTCGAAATCGTGGATCAGTGGAATGTCCATGCCACCGATGAAGCCCACCGTGCCGCTCGTGGTGGCCGCCGCAGCGATCACGCCCACCAGGTACGCCCCCTCGGCATTGCGAAACACGAGCGAGGCCACGTTCGGCGCGTCGACCACGGTGTCCACGATGCCGAAGTGCGCATCGGGATAATCGCGCGCTGCTTCCTGGATCGCCGGGGCACAGACGAAGCCGACCCCGATGATGAGATCGAAGCCCGCCGCCGCGAACGCGCGGACGGCCGGGGCGATGTTCGCGATCGATCCGGGTTCGACGTCTTTGAGCGCGATGCCGAATTCGTCCACCGCGCGGCGGGCGCCCAGCCACGCGCCGGTGTTGAACGATTGATCGTCCTTGCCCCCCGCATCGAATACGAGCCCGACCCGCACGGGGGCGGCATGCGCAGCGGGCGCCGCCAGGCACACCGCCGCGAACATGAGCCAGAGCCGCCGCATTCCTACCCAGCGTCGAGGAAACCGCGGCGTTCGCTGATGGTCAGGACCCGGAAGCCAAAGCTGTCTTCGATGATCTCGCTGATCTCTTCGACTTCCAGGGCAAAGGCAACCTCTTCAATATGCGGCGGCAGCACGCCGCGCCCCACCCACCCGATCTCGCCGGGATCGTCCTGGTGCGCCGTCTGGGATTCCCCCTCGCGCAGGGCCACCGCCCCAAAACCCTTGCCCGGCACCAGCAGCTCCTCGCGCACCCGGTTGATCTTTGTCCACGCGCGGTCCCGGTCATCGGGCAGGTCCGCATCCACGATCACCACGATCTGGTAGAGGAAAATTTCCGGATCCTCCTCGGGCGTGCTCCGGTAGAGGGCCAGCCCCACGACGGCGAAAAACACCACCGTCACAACGATCCACCAGGGCCGGTCCTGCTTGGTGTCGTCGATTTCGTCTTGGAGTTGCGGCTCGCGGAGCGTCTCTTCGGCCATGCCGGCGTGGGCCCGCCTTTCGCGGCGAAGTATAGCAAGCGTCCGAATCACTGGGCCAGCGCACTGCGTGGTAGCGTGCGCCGGCCCGCCTGCATGTCCGCCGCCCCGCTCGGCCGTTCGCCCTCGCCCATCACCCGCGTGGCCGCCCGCGGCGCCGCGGTCATGGAGCCGTGTTCGCCATCAGGCTGACCATCCGGCCGCAGGACTTTCTGGGCTACGGCCCGATCGGGTTCTTCTGGTCGGGTCTACTATGGATGAGCGCCCTGACCTTCCTGCCCGTCTAGGGCCGCTCGAATTCCCGCCACTCCGCAGCGTCCGGCCAACGCGCACGCAGGTCCCGCAGGCGCGTTTCACGTTCTACCTGAGGTACGCCAGCGTATCGCATTGCCCGCAGGGACATTGCACCGGCCTGTGGGCTGGGTTGGAGCCGGAACCACGCCTCGGCGTAGGGGCGGGCCGCTTCCGGGCGGTCCCCCGCCAGAAGCGCCGCGGCCGCCTCCCGGGCCACGAGGGGCTCATGGGGCGCCAGCGCCACCGCGGCCTCGAACTCGCCGATAGCCGCCGCGGTCTCCCCCAGTTGCGCGTGCGCCAGGCCGGCCATGAGGCGCACTTGAAGATTGCCGGGTTGCCGCTCGCTCAGGGCGGACGCGATGGCCAGCGTCTCGGCATAGCGGCCCTGCAAACCCACCGCGGTACCCAGCCCCACCAGCAGGTCCACATCCTCCGGATACAGCACCAGCCCGCGCTCGAACGTGGCGGCGCCCGCCCCCGGCCGGCCGCTCGAAATGTATGCCTGCCCGAGCAGCAACAACCGGCGATAGTCGTCCGGCGCGGCCGATTCCAATCGCTTCAGCGCGCGCGCCGCCTCGGCGGGCTGCCCTTCCAACAGCCCCAGCCCGGCCAGCGACATTTGAATGCGCACGTTGGCCGGATCGACGCGCGCGGCCCTCTCCCACAGCGCGCGGGGCGACCGCCAGGCAGTCGTGCGATGCACCGTCCGCGCTCCCAGCACGAACACGAGGACCAGCGCCGCGCCCACGATCATCGGGCCGTAGCGTGGATACCGCCGCGCGGCGGCGACGAGGCCGGCAGCGAGCAACACGGCGCCGGCTGCGGAGGGGATATAAAGGTACCGGTCGTTCATCAACGCGGTGACCGGCAGGAGGTTGGACACCGGCAGGTAGAACGCGACGGCCCATGCAAGCCAGAATGCCGCGCGGCGCGAGCCCGCGCGCCACAGGCCGACGCCCACACCGAGGCCGGCTAGCAGCCCGAGCGCGCCCAGCAGCACCGGCGCGCGGAACCAGCTGGGTTCCAGCGGCACCGTGTAAATGGCCGAGAGCTTCTGCGGCCACAGCCACAGCCCCACGTAACGCCACGTCACGAGGATCATGGCGCGCATGGTGGGCCAATACTCCGCGGCCCGTTGCGCGTCCCCGGCGGCCGTCAGTGCAGCGTGCCCGGCCGCCGGCGGCGCGACCACGCCGAACAGCTCGAACACCGGCCGGCGAAGGGGGCCGAACGCGAGGACGAACCACAGCCCCGTGAGCACTGCGAACGGCAGCCAGCGCCGCACCCGCCGCCGCCACGGGGTCGCGTTCGATTCCGGGTCGCACAGCTCCAGCGCGCCGAATGCGAGCGGCAGCGCCAGCGCCGCCAGCTTGGACGCGAGCGCGAGGACGAGGCACGTCCCGGCGCAGACCCACCACCGGGTGGCGCGCTCCGGTTCCGTCATGGCGCGGTGGTACGCGAGCGCGGCGCACACGCTCAAGGTGAAGCACATGAGGTCCTTGCTACCGGCCACCCAGGCCACCGCCTCCACGTGCAGGGGATGGACGGCGAAGAGCAGCGCCGCGAGGAACGCGATGCGTTCGTCCCCCCACCGGCGTTTCACGAACGCGAACAGCGCCAGCACGCCCAGCACGTGCCACACCAAATTCGTAGCCTGATATCCGGTGATGCTCGGCCCGAAGAGCACGAAGTCCAGCAGGTAGAACGTATCGCGCAGGGGCACGTAATTCCCCCGCGGCGTCCAGATGGTTTTGAGGTTGTCCGCCGACCACACGGTCACGTACAGCCGCTGCTGCGTAATCCCGAAATCGTCGTAGTGCGTCCACGTGTTCTTGAATACGTTGGCGTAACAGAGCACGGCAACCCCGGCCAAGAGCAGGTACGGAATCGCACGCGCAGGGCGTCGCGCGTCAGGCATCGGGGCACCGCTGCGGGGGGGCCGGGGTCGCCCGGCCGAATGCGCTCATACGGCGAATTCTATCTGGGCCGGGCCCGGGCGCCCCGTGCCTCGGTCCCAGGCGCACCGCGCGACGTTATCGCCGGCGGCGGCCGAGCAACTCGCGCACGGCACGGAAATCCCCCGCCCGCCAGGCGAATAGCTCCCGGGGGGCCACCCCGGCGCGCGCGCGCATGGCGTGCACCAGGTAGCCGAGTTGGGTGACGTAGGCCACGGTGGCGGCGACGGCGGCGCCGGCGATCCCCCAGCGCGGGATCAACAGCAGATCCAGGGCCACCGACAGGGTCAGGCCGATGGCGGCCGCCACCGCGCGAATGTGCGGCGCACCGCTCCCCGTCAGACCACTGCTGATGATGCGATTGACGGCCACCGCGACCGCGCCGGGCGCCAGGAGCCACAGCGCGATGACGCTCGACCGAAACGCCGCCCCGTACACGAGGGGCACCACCCAGAACGCGACCGCCGCCAGGCCGACCGCCAGCACCGCCGTGATCCACCAGACCTGGCGCGCCGCCCGGCTCACGACTGCGCCCAGGTCCGCACCGCCCGCGACGGTGGGCGCGATCACCCGCGCGAGGGACCGGGCGAAGTAACCGATCCCTTCCACCAGAAACGCCGCGGTGGCGTACAACCCCGCGTCGGCCGCGCCGCGCAATCCACTCACTAAAAAAATGTCCAAGCGGTAGGTCATGTGTTGCAGTTGCCGCCCCAGGAAGCTGGTGAGCGCGAAGCGATAGACGGCCGCCAGCGCCGCAACGTCCACCCGCAGCGGGCCCAGCGACCGCCAGGGGATCGTCCCCGCCAGGCCCACGAGCCGCAGGCCGCGGTACGTCAGGGCCGTGGCCACCGCCGCCGGCACGCCGCCTCCCGCTAGCAGCACCACCGCCATGGCGGCCACGTAGCCCGCAATCGTGACCCACGCCACGCGCGCGTACGGCGCCCACCGTTGCAAGCCCACGAGCGTGGCCTCGCACCAGTCGCCGCCCAATTGAACCACCACTAGCATCACCATGGCCGTGAACAAGCCACCGGACACCGGCAGGTGGAGCAGCCGCACCCACGTGGGGGCCCAGAGCAGGCCAACGACGAGGGCGAGGCTCGCGAGCACCGCGTACGCGCCGAGCGCACCCCCGAGCACCCGCCCGGGGGCGAGGTCGCCCTTACCCAGGTGGTAGATGAGCGCCACGTCGAGCCCCGCGCCCAGCACGGACGCGACCAGCGTCGGCAGTAACACCGCGACGGCGAATTGTCCCTTCCCCTCGGGGCCCAGCGCGCGCGCCAGCAAAACGTACACGAGGGCGACCCCGAAGAGTTGGGCCACCTGGAGGCCCAGGCTCAGGCCCACGCGCCCGCGGAAGGACAGCGCGTCGGAGGTGGCGTCCGGCACAGCGTCCGGTGCCTCGCCCGCCGGCGGAGACTCAGCCACGGACCGACACCTGGCCCCGGACGGCCGCCCGGGCGCCGGGGGGACGCCCCGCGGTTCCGTGAGATGTCGCTGGCGGGGTGGGCACGTGGTGCTCGGTGGGCTTGCGCGGAGTGCCACGTCGCGGAGGACGTGCGGCAGAATTATAGACGAGCATCAGTGTGTAGACTGCACCGCGCGGGCGCTTTGCTATACTCCGCGCCGCCGGGGCCACCTTCGCGATGCACCGTATTCATATTGTCGGCGCGCAACGCAGCGGCACGACGCTGCTGCACGTGATTATGGGCGCGTGCTTCGATATCGGGGGAGCCACCGACCGGGAGTGCAGTGTGTTTTCCCGCGTG
>CBDUXP010000047.1:0-31302 GCA_965371225.1 uncultured bacterium
GCATCCGCGTCGGCGCCTTCGGGGAGCGGTCGTTTCAGGAACGGCTCATCAACAGCATCCAGTCTCGCCTCTGACCCGCGAAGCCGGTGCGGGTTCCCGGCGGAGGAATGCTACGCGCCGGGCGGTTCGTCCTCCAGTGTCCGCTTCAGCGCGAATAACACGTCTAACGCCTCGCGGGGGCTGAGGGCGTCGGGATCGATCCGGCGGAGCGCCTCAAGCGTCTCCGAACGCGGCGCCGCCGCGGAGAACAATTGCATTTGCCCGTCGCTCTCCTCCGGCGACCGGGCGCCACTCTGCTGTTCCAGGCGCTCCATCACCGCCCGTGCCCGGGCGATGACGGCTCGGGGCAGGCCCGCGAGTTGCGCCACGTGAATGCCATAACTGTGGTCGGCGCTCCCGTCGACGATCTGGTACAGGAACACCACTTGCCCGCTCCACTCGCGCACGGCAACCGTGAGGTTGAAGACGCGCTCGAAGCGGTCGGCGAGGTCGGCGAGCTCGTGGTAGTGCGTCGCGAATAGCGTGAGCGCACCGATGCGGTCGTGGAGGAACTCGACCACGGCCCACGCGATGCTGATCCCGTCGTAGGTGCTGGTCCCGCGGCCAATCTCGTCCAGCACGATGAGGCTGCGGTCCGTCGCGTGCGTGAGGATGTTCGCCGCTTCGATCATCTCCGCCATGAACGTGCTCTCGCCGCGCACCAGGTTGTCGCTTGCGCCCACGCGCGTGAAGATCCGGTCGACCACCCCCACGCTCGCCCGCTCGGCAGGCACGAAGCTGCCGATCTGCGCCAGCAGCACGATCAGGGCGACCTGGCGCAGGTAAGTGGATTTTCCCGCCATGTTCGGCCCGGTAATCAGCGCGATCGCGCGCTCGCCCCCGAGCTGCGCATCGTTCGGTACGAACCCGCGGTCCGCCAGCATGGTTTCCACGACGGGGTGGCGGCCGCCCACGATGTGCAGGCCGGGCGCCTCGCGGAGCGCCGGGCGCGCGTACCCCTCGCGCACCGCCACGTCCGCCAGGCTGAGCAGCGCGTCGAGCGCGCCCACCGCGCCGGCCGTCCGGTGAATCGGGGCAATGTGCGCACACACCTCCTCGCGCAGGCGCTGGAACAAGTTGTGTTCCACCGATACCATCCGCTCCTGGGCGTCGAGGATGTCCTCCTCCTGCGCCTTCAGTTCCGGCGTGACGTACCGTTCGGCATTCACCAGGGTCTGCTTGCGCTGATACTCCTCGGGCACGAGATGCGCGTTCGGTTTCGTGACTTCGATGAAGTAGCCGAACACCCTATTGAAGCCGACCTTCAGACTGGAGATACCGGTGCGGTCCGCCTCCGAACGTTGCAATTGCGCGATCCACGCCCGCCCGTTCCCTACCAGGCCGCGCAGACGATCCAACTCCTCGTCGAAGCCGCCGCGGATGTAGTTGCCGTCCGTCATGGTCGCCGGCGGGTCGTCAACGAGGCCCCCCGTCAGCGTTGCGTGCAATTCCGGCAGCGGATCCAGAGTCCCGTGCAGTTCCACCAGCAGCGGCGCAGCGCAGCCATCCAGCAGGCGCTTCAGGTCCGGCACGGCGCCAAGGGAACGGCGGAGCGCCGCCATGTCCCGGGCCGTGCCCGTGCCGCCGGCCAGCCGGGCGAGTAGTCGCTCCAGGTCGCCCACGTCCTTCAACGCAGTGCGGAGTGCGTCCCGCCGCTCGTGATCCTGGACGAGCCCATCCACCGCCGCCAGCCGGGCCTCGATCGCCGCCACCTGCGTCAGCGGCCGCCGCACCCAGTCCCGAAGCGTGCGCGCGCCGAGTGCGGTGACTGTGCGGTTGAGCACGCCCCAAAGTGACCCGGCGGTCTGCTTGTCGCGCAACGTCTCGAACAGTTCCAGGTTCCGGACCGTGGCGGAATCGAGCAGCATGCCATCGTGGCTGAAGTAGGGGCGGATGCTCTTGAGGTGCGGCAGGGCCTGCCGCTGCGTCTCCTGCACGAACGCCAGCACGGCGCCGGCGGCGCGCACCGCCTGCGGATGATCGTCCAGGCCGAGGCCGGCGGTGGTCTGCAACTGGAAGTGGCCGGCGATCGCGGCCGTCGCGGTGTCGAGTGCAAATTGCCAATCCTGGCGCGCGCGCCAGATCATGCCGTCGGCCCGCCGCGTCCATGAAGGCGGATCAGCGTCCACATCCGCCGCGGCGAACAACACCTCCACCGCCCCCCTGGATTCCAATTCCTCCAGCGCGGCGCCGACTGGGTCGTCATCCGTCAGCTCCGTTACGAGGAAGTCGCCGGTCGAGATATCGATGAAGGCCACCCCGGCGCGCTCCGCCTCGACGACCACGGCGGCCAGGAAGTTGTGGGTGGGGGCGTTCAGCATCGCGGCTTCGACCACGGTGCCCGGGGTGATTACGCGCAACACGTCGCGCTTGACCAGGCCCTTGGCCGTCTTCGGGTCCTCCACCTGTTCGCAAATGGCCACGGAGAGACCGGCTTTCAGCAACCGGGCCAGGTACGTCTCCGCCGCATGATGGGGCACGCCACACATGGGGATGGGCGCCTGCCCCTTGCCCGGGCGGCGGGCGGTGAGCGCCACCTCCATAATCGGCGCGGCGCGCTCGGCGTCCTCGAAGAACATTTCGTAGAAGTCGCCCATCCGGTAGAACAGGACGGCGTCCGGATGTTCGGCTTTGATGGCGCGGTACTGCCGCACCATGGGGGTCGCTGCGTCCGTCGCGGAGGACACGCGCGCCGTCAGAACGCGGCGGCCGCCGCCAGGGGTGCGCCGATCAGCGTGTACGCGGTGGTCGCCGCGACGCGGATGGGCACCAGTTTGCCCATGAGCGCGGAGTCGCCCGGCACGAGCGCCGTCTTCATACCGCGCGTCTTGCCCATCATGTGTCCGGGCTCCCGCGCGGGATCCGTGACCAACACTTCCTGCGTGGTGCCCCGCAGACGCTGGACCTTCGCCCGGCTGAGCCCCTTTTGGTGCGCGAGCAGGTCTCCGTGCCGCCGGGCAATTTCTTCCTCCGGCAGCCACTGCGCTTCGCGGCCCGCGGCCGCCGTGCCGGGGCGTGGGGAGAACTTGAAGATGAACGCCGCGTCGAACGCCACGGTATCCATGAGGGCGCGGGTCGCTTCGAAATTCGCTTCGGTTTCTCCGGGGAACCCGACGATGATGTCGGTGGTGAGCGCCAGGTTCGGGATCGCCCGCCGCAAGCGCTCCACTAGGTCGAGGTAGTACGCGCGCCGATAGTTGCGCCGCATTGCCTGCAAGACCCGGTCGCTCCCCGATTGCACGGGCAAGTGCACATGCTCGCAGACACTCGGCGCCTCCGCCATTGCCGCGATGATGGCGGGGGTCATATCCCGCGGATGCGAGGTGGTGAACCGCACCCGCTCCACGCCGGGAACCCGGTCCACGGCACGCAAGAGGTCGGCAAAGGAGAGGCCGGTGTCCAGGTCCTTGCCCCACGCGTTGACGTTCTGCCCGAGCAGCATGATCTCCCGCGCCCCGGCGTCCACCAGTTGCGCCACTTCGGCCAGCACATCGCCGAGGCGCTTGCTGCGCTGCGGGCCGCGCACAGCAGGGACGATACAGAACGCGCACGCCTTGTCGCAGCCGCGCATGACGCTCACCTGCGCCTGCGGGCCCACGACCGAGCGGGCGGCCTCCCGGTCGCGACGGAGATCGTACCCGTCGGCCGGCAAGCAGAGCACGGGATCGGCCCCCCCGACTTGGTCCAGCAGGGCGACGACCTGATGCACGGCGCTCGTACCCCAGGCAAGATCGACAAAGGGCAGGGTGTCGAAAAGGGCCTCCCGCTGCCGCTCGACCATACATCCCCCGACACCGATGATGAGATCAGGGTGCGCCGCCTTGCGTTGCCTCAGCTGGGTGATGGCGCCACGGGCGCGCAGTTCACTCTGCTCACGAACGGAACACGTGTTGAATAGCACCACGTCCGCCGCGTCGATGGATTCCACGAGGGCATAGCCGGCCTCGCCGAGCTGGCGCGCGATCTGGTCCGAGTCGTGCACGTTCATCTGACAGCCGTACGTAACGATGTGAACGCGGCGGCAGGTCATAACGGGCGCGGGAGGAAGTCAGGGCAGTTGGCCGGCGATCCGGACGGCGAGTTCCGGGGTCGCCCCGGTCGACCGGTGAAAGCGTACGCGGGCGGCCTCGTCCCCGTTATTCAACTGGTCCACGATGCGGTTCAGTTCCTCGCGCAGGTGCAGGTACCGCTGCACGAGGTCGCGGCGCATGGGCCGGCGCGCCGGCCGGCCGGGCGAGAGGGCCTGGACCGCGCCGCGCAGTTCGCGCGTGGACATGGCCAAGAGCGTCTTGGCGGTCTGGTCGGGCGGCACGGGCAACTTGGACTCCGGGGTCAACGATTCCACGTTCTCTAACGAACGCAGGAGATAGAGCTTCTCGACCCCCAAGGGCTCCAGCACGTCGATATTGCGGAGTTCGGCGGCGCGCATGTATTTGGTGGCGGTGGACCGCGTCATGGTGGCCACGTCCGCCAGCCACGTCACGAAGGAGCCATGACCGAGCAGCTCTTTCACCGCCTTCAGCACGTGCCCGAGTTCGGCCACGTGGTCGGCCGCTACGGGTTTCAGCTTCAGGATCCGTTCGGTCAGCGCGTCGAGTTGGGCACTGTCGGCCCCGGCCTGACCGCGAGTGGGTTCGTTCAGGGCCGCCAGTTGGTCCAGAATTTTCGACATGGGAAAGGCGCTAGCCTACCACAGGGGCGCCGCGCGGCACGGGGCACCGGCGGCGGCGCTCTAGTTCCGGGGTAACCATGCTTTCATCGCCGCTTGGACCTCGCGCGGCACGGAGGGACGGCCCAACCCGTCGCGCGCGGCCAAGCCCCGGTGTAGCAAGCCGTCTATGGTGCGCTGATCGGCGCCGAAGACGTGTAACGGATGTGATGTGAAGAAGCCGGGATCGGAGGCGAGCTTCTCCAAGACGGCGAATTCCACGTCATTCAAGTCAGCCAGGGATGCCCCGGGATCCTCTGAGACCGGCGACGCCGGTGGCACCGGCGCGCGGACGCGGTCTGCGGGGGGCCCAGACGATGCCCGATCCCCCGGCGCGCGCGTCTGCACTTCGGTCGGTTCCAGGACCTGGCCCGCAAGAGAGTGCCCATCGCTGCGGGGGGCAGGCCGCAACTGCAGCGCGCGCGCAAGGAACGTCTGATGATCCTCCGCGATGCGCTGGTGCAGCCGCACGGTCTCGACGTAGGTCCGATGCGATTGCCACAGGGCAAAGCTGGACACCACGAGGAGGCAGACACTCAGCAGCACCGCGACGACCAACAGCGTCTGCATGGGGAGCGCCGCGGACGCTTCGGCCTGCGCCCATGCCGGGGCCACCACGGTCGAGGTGAGCAGACCCCCCAGGCCAATCCGCACGAATGTCGTCACGAAACCCCCTCGCCTCGGTCGATGATCTGGCGAAGTATAACTGCCATAACTCCTTGAGTCAACGGAGTTACGGGGATGTCGCGGCGCCAACCGGTCGAGCGTGGTAGACTCCCGGCGCCGGTGACGATGCGGCGGAAGGGGGGCGGAAATGGCGCTGGACAGAGGCTCGAAGGGAGCGATCATCTGGCGGTGGATGGGTATCCTCGCCGGGGTGGGCTTGGTCGGGGCCGCCGGCTATGGGGCGTGGGAATTTCTACAGCAACAAGGCGGCACAAGCGCCAATCCTCTTGCCATGGTCAAAGCCGCGGCGCGCGTGGGGGTGATGGGCGCGGCGGGCGGCGCCGGGGTCGGCTTGGTGTGGGGCGCGCTCGTAGCGCTAATTCGCGGTTAGGGCCGGCGCACCCGGGGCAGGCTAAGTCCCCTGGACCTCTGCCTCCACGTCCCGCAGGCGACACTCTTCCGTCTTCTGCTCGCAGCCGTTGTTCTCCTTGAAATTGCAGTACACGCTGTTATCGGGCCGCTGATAGATCAGCACGGTCTGGCCGACGTATCCGCAGATGCGGGCCGAGCGCATGACGCGATCCACGGGGACCTCGGGATATTCTTGTGGAGTCAGACTGCGCCTCCGTTTCGATCGAGTAGCCTGCCCTGGCGGCCCCAGCTTACCATCGACCGGCGGGCGGCGTCACGCCCGTGGCGTACTCGTGCGACGCGGGGTTACGTGCGCGCGTGCACGGCGAGCAGCGCCGTGTCCAGCCGCGTGGCCTGGTAACTGGGGCGCGCGAGCAGCCGGTCTACCCACCCGCGCAGGAGTTCGCATCCCGCCGGCATCTGAAAGGCGAAGGCCTCCTCCAGCCACGCCAAGCGGGCGAGCCAGGGCATGAAAGCGATGTCCGCCAACGAGAAGGTCCCGCACAAGTATTCGCGTCCGTCCAGCTCCCCCGTGAGGGTCTCCAGATGGGCGCCTAGGTCCGTATGCCCGCGCTCGGGATCCCGGTTTCGGTAGATGCGACCGGCCGCCACGGCCACGCGCGTGTTGCAGAAGTCGGCCCAAATGCGCGCCCGCGCGCGACCGGCCGGGGTCTCCGGCATGAGCGGCGGTTCCGGATACGTTTCGTCCAGGTATTCGTTGATGACCGCCGATTCGTAGACGACCGTCTCCCCATCCACGATGACGGGAACCTTGCCGTAGGGATTCACCTCGTAGAGTTCTTCCGGGCGGTTCTGCAGATCGACCTCGCGCACGGTATAGGGCACGCCCTTTTCCTCGAGCAGGATACGCGTCCGATGGGCGAACGGGCAGCGCGCCGCTGAATAGATGTAGATCATGTGGTACCTCGCGCGGGCAGCCGGGCCGGCCGCCGCGACCGGGAGTGGGTCTCTGGAATCGCCGCGCGTCGCGGCAGCGCTCCGGACCCCATGGTATCCGATGCGCGGTTCGGGAGTGCGGCCGACGATGACGCACCGCGGCGTGCGGCTCTGCCCGGCGGTCCGTTCCTTGACCGCTCTGGAGACGCGTGGGATGATGACTGGGCGTGGCGCTGACATTCGCGCGCTGAGGGAGAGTGTGCGGCAAGTTACGGAAGCCGCCGACGTGCCAGTCGCGCCGGAGGCCGTCTTTCAAATCTTCTGTACCCCGGACGCGTTCGTCGCGTGCCGGCCGGGGATTAGCCGGTTCGTGCAGCTGACGGGTGCGGAGTGGAAAGAGGGCGCCAAATTCGAAGTGCGCGGCGAGTTCGGGGGCGAGCGGTTCCGCGCGGAGGGGAAGGTTCGGCTGCTCAGCCCGCCCTGCAATTTCGCGTTCGTGATTCCCGCGGGGCTGGGGCCGCTGAAGGATTACCAGGAGACGTACCGCATGACCTTCGCGGGGGAGAGTTTCACCATCATCGTCAATGGACAGTACGTGCTGCCCAAGGGGCTGACGGTCGGGATGATGGACCGCTTCCTGTTCCATCGCCGCCTGCAGGGTGAGTTGCGTACCGTCCTGGCGAATGTGTCCGCGATGGCGGTGAAGCACGCACGGGCGGTGGCGCACAAGCGCCGCGGGGCCAGCGCACCGGAGCCGACCCCGGGCACGCCCCCCACGCACGATCGGTAAAACGCGCGGCGCTCAGTGGGAGGGGTCGTTTGGAATCGGCCCGTCCCGCTCTTCGTACTTCTTCACGTTCTCCTCGAGCGCGCGCAGCAGACTCTTCACGTTCACGGGGCTCATGACGATGCGGCGCTTCAGCGCCACCGTGTTCCGTTCGGGCAAGTGCTGGCCGAAGTCGAGGAAGAAGTCCCCGGGCATGTGGGAGATGCGCGCGAAATTCGCATAATCCCCCATGAGGGCGGGCGGAATGTCGGCCTCGCTCCCGGGCTGCTGTGGCGGCGGCTCGGGAGGGCGCGGCGGCGGATCGGCCATGCGCGCAGTCTATCGCAGGGGGCGATCCGCCCGCAGCGCCGCGGCGATCAGAAGGTGGCGGAGATGGCGAAAATGAGCCGACCCGGCCCGTACGGATATCCGCCGACGATGAATGTGCCGCCACGCACCAGCCGGCCGCTGACCCGCGTGGGCCGCGCATCGCGTTTCAGGATTTCCACGTCCACGTGCAGGTATCCCTTCGCGATCGCCGTGGGACGAAGCGTGATCTTCCGGTTGCCCGGCGCCAGCACCACCTTCGTGGTTCCGAGGGGCACGGTATTGCGCACGGTGGAGATGAGGCGCCAGGTGCTGAAGCCGAGGCTGCCGCCCATGCGTTTATAAATGTGGCGGATGGCGGGGTCGACGCCCCCCGGCCCATTGCTCGCTTCGATGATGATGACCTTGATCTCGGGCGCCGGCTGCGCGCGTGCCGCGGCGGCCGGCACCACCACCCAGGCGAGCACCGCCACGACCAGCCCCACCCACACCGGCACGCCCCTCCGGCGCGGCCGGCAATCCACGGGGCGCATGCGGTCCGCTGGCGGGGGCATTACAACGCGACCTGGTCCCCGGCGGCGCCCGGCGGCTCTTCCGCATCGATGATCCAGATGATCGTCATGTCGGTCGCTTCGGTTTCGTAGACGAGCACCCCGCCGTCCCCGGTTTCGATGTGATCGATGGTAAAGGTGTCCTTGGCCACGTTCACGTCCTGCGGATCCTGCGGCTGCGCGACGAGGGCGACCGTGAACAGCACGGCGGCGGTCCCCATGGCCAGGGCGGGGCGGGCCCACATCCGCCAGGCGCGCTGCGCCTGTTGCGTCGCCAGGTGTGCGGATCCCAGCTTCTGCGTGGCGAAGCGGTCCAGCTCTGCCGACACGCGGGACCACATGACGTCGGCCGGATGGTCTGCCAGTTCGGCATCCACCGGACCGCGGAGGACGCTGCGCAAGGCGGCTAGCCCCGCGCGCTCGGCTGCACAGTCCTCGCACGTGCTCAGATGGCGCGTGACGAATTCCTGCGGGCCGGCCGCCAGGGCGTCGTCGTGGTAGCGGTCCAACAGCGGGCGGACGCGGGCGCACACACCGGTGGGCAGGGAGGGATCGGCATTGCGGGGGGGCATGTCTGCGTCCTTCATTCTACAAGTACGGTTCCAGGTCGTGCTGAAGCCGCTTCCGCCCGTAGTGCAGGCGCGACATGACCGTCCCGGTTGAGCACTCGCAAATCTCCGCGATCTCCTGGTAGGAGAGCTGTTCGATCTCGCGGAGGACGACCACCTGGCGCTGCGCCTCGGGGAGTTGAGCGATGGCATGCTCGATCAGCGCCCCCAACTCTTTGTTGGCGAGCGTCCGCACCGGGTTGGCCGGCTGGGCCACCACGTCGGCGCCCACAGCCTCGGCGGGCGGCGCCAGCGTCTCGTCGAACTCGACGGTCGGCCGGCGGACGCGCTTGCGCTGCAGGTCGATGGCCGCGTTCATGCAGATGCGGTAGAGCCACGTAAAGAGCGCCGACTCGCACTTGAAACCTTCCAGGGCCCGATGCATTTTGATGAACGTTTCCTGCACAGCGTCCAGTGCATCTTCCCGGTTATGCAGTACTCCATAAGCCACCGCATACAGCCGGTGCTGATACCGCTCCACGATGGTGCGGAAGGCGGCCTGGTCGCCGAGCTGTGCGCGCCGGATGAGGGCGGCGTCGCCGGTCTCAGCCACCGCGAACCTGGCTGTATGTCGATAGATTAGACGGGCGGGAGCTGGGATTATTCAACGTCATAACACGTTGATACGTATACAGTTGCACAGGAGGTATCGGGTAGGCGCCCGGGCCGGGCCATACTAGCATGGTTCGAGCCGCCGCCTGGGGGTCCCGAGGCCTGTGCGCCGCCTTACGGACAGGAGAGGGAGGCAGCGCGATACTAGGACCCTCGGGGGACCCCCATGCGACTACCCAAGGCCGTGCAAGTGCCGGCGCTCATCGGCGTCATCGCCGCCACGAGTTATTTCGGCCTGCTGGACTACTTCCGGTATGGCCTGTCGGCGGCGCATATCGACGAGATGGACCCGTTTCGGATTCGGCACGGCGCCGCACTGACGATTCCCCCGGAGCAGATTTACCTGGGGACGACGAAGGATCGGATTCCGGCCTTGACGAATCCGGCGTTCGTGCCCGCGGCGGACGCGCCCGCCTGGCTGACGGCCGAAGACCGGGTCATCGGCATCGTGCATGACGGGGTGGCGAAGGCGTATCCGATTCTGATCCTGCAGTGGCACGAGGCGGTCAATGATGAGGTGGCGGGGAAACCATACCTGGTCACGTACTGACCGTTGAACAATGGGGCCGTCGTGTACGACCCGATCGTGAACGGGCGGCACCTCCGGTTCGGCATTTCCGGGTTGCTCTATCAGAGCACCGCGGTGCTGTACGATCGGCGGACCGAAAGCCTCTGGTCGCAAGTCGGCTCGGCGGCCATCAGCGGTGCGTACCAGGGTCAACGCCTGCGAAAAGTCGCGGCGCGCGACACCACGTGGGGCGCCTGGCGCGGCGCGCATCCGGATTCCCTCGTCCTGAGCGAGTACACGGGCTACGATCACAACTATGGCCTGAACATGTATGCGGCGGTGCAACTGCGCAACTCCGCCGCGAACCCCACCTATCCCGTTGCCCACGGGGACGACCGGCTGGCACCGCAGACTCAGGTGCTTGGTCTGGAGGTGAACGGCGCGAGCAAAGCGTACCCCGTTTCCGCCTTGCGCCACGCGCCCGCCCGGTTCTCGGACACGGTCGGAGGCGCAACCCTGCAGATCACGAACCATCCGCCCGGCGCCGGGCTCATCGTGCGCGACGCGGAGGGCACCGAGATCCCTGTCCAAAGTCTGTACTGGTTTGCCTGGGCGGCCTTCTTTCCCGCCACAGATATTTACGCTCTGCCCGCCGACGCAACCGGCGCACAGCCGGCCGTGGCCGCGAGTCCGCGCGCGGCACGCTAACGCGCAGTTGGTCCTCCGCGCTCCCCGATACGGGAGGCGTGTGGTAGCATGCACGTGAGGGGTGCACCGCCGAAGCCCCTGCTTTTGCGGGACGCATGGACTACGAGCAGCGGCTGGCCCTGGAATTAAAGCGCGCGCGCGATCTGCAAGCGGCCTTTCTCCCCACGCAGCTTCCCACAGTGCCGGGTATCGAAACGGCCGTGTTGAGCGAGCCGGCGTTTGAACTGACCGGCGATTTCTTCGAGTGCATGCCGCTGGCCATGTACGAGGTGGGCCTGTTCATTGCGGATGTGCGCGGCAAGGGCATCGCGGCGGCGATCGTGCAGGGCATGCTGCGCGCGCTCTTCCACGCCGAGGCCCCCAAGCATGATTCGCCGACACCGGTCCTGCGCGCGATCAATCGGCTCATGTTCCGCGATCTGGAGCCGGAGAGTTTTCTCACGGCCATGTACGCGGTGCTCAACCTGGAGCGGCAAGAACTCCGGCTCGTTCGCGCCGGACACGAGCCCCTCCTCATCGCCCACCCCGGCGGGGGCGTCAGCCGGATTGAACCCGATGGCATGGGATTGGGGATGGACGCCGGGGACTTGTTCGACAGCGTCCTGGAGGAAACGACGGTCGAGGCGCCGCCGGGATCGCTGCTGGCGTTCTACACGGATGGGGTGGTGGACATGACCAATGACGCCGGGGACCCCTTCGGCGTGGAGCGCTTGACCGCGCTCCTGGACCGGCCCGGCGCGGCGGTGCAGGAGATTGGGCGGGACATCGTCGAGGCGGTGGAAACCCACCGGGGTGATGCCGAGCGGTTCGATGACATTACGATGCTTCTGGTGCGCATCACCGACGGGTAAGAACCGGGCACCGGCGTGAATGGGCGGAGCCGGTAGGGGCGCCGCAGGGCCGGGAAAGAACCGGGGGAGGCGCAAACCGGCGCACGGCAAGCGAATAACGGCTACACCTGCTGAAAAGCCTACAATTCCGTGTGTCCACGAACTTATCCCCAGTTCTGGATAGGCGGATGCTGTGAAACAGACGGACGCCCGATGGGGGTGCCACCGGGGAGAATTACTCCGGTCGCTAGTGTAACCCAGTTATTCTGAATAGCTTACAGGGCAGCGCAGGTTTAACCGTGTGGGTGACCACGGAGCGCACTCGGGGGTTACTCCAGCACACGTCTGCCACTCACGCCTGGCGATCCGAGGTTTACTCACAACCTATCCACACCGCGATATATATTTTCGTCTTTTATTTGTCTGTGCGCGGCGCGAGAGACCCACTGTGATCTATTCCTGCGTCGCCAGCCCGAACCGTTCCAACAAGCCTTCCAATTCCGCGCTCGAGTAGTACTCGATGGTGATGCGCCCGCTGGCTGGTCCTGTCCGGGTGATCTGGACCTTGGTCCCGAGCCGCTCGCGAAGGGTCCGTTCCAGTTGCGCGTAATGCGGGTCCGCGGATGCCGGCCGCTTCGCCGCGCCGCCGCCTCGCTGGGCCGGCGTCGCCTTCGCGCCGCTCGTCAGACGCTCTGCCTCACGCACTGAAAGGCCGTCGGCCACGATAGCCTTGGCCACTTTGCGTTGCGCACTTTCCGTATCGGCTGCGAGGAGCGCGCGGGCGTGCCCCATGGTGAGCTTGCCCTGCGCGAGCAGCGTTTGCAGATCGGCAGGCAGGTTGAGCAGACGCAAGGTGTTCGTCACCGTCGTCCGACTCTTTGAAACTTGCTCGGCCAGTTGTTCTTGTGTCAGGCCGCACCGCTGAATTAACTCTCGATAGGCCCTGGCCTCTTCCAACGGATTCAAATCCTGCCGTTGGATGTTCTCCACCAACGCCAGTCGCAGGCCATCCGTCGGCTCGCGCAAAGTGTGTACGAGCGCCGGGAGAACTTCCAAGCCGGCCAAGCGCGCGGCACGCCACCGGCGTTCACCGGCGATGAGCTGAAACTTCTCGCCGTGCTTCCGCACCACGATGGGCTGGATGACACCATCGCGTGTAATCGATCTCGCCAGATCCTGCAACGCTGCATCATCAATATGCTCCCGCGGCTGGTCCGGGTTCGGTTCGATGCGGGACACGGGGATCAGACCCACGCGCGGAGCTTGGGATGCACCCGCGTCTTCTGGTGGGGGCTGCGGAGGCTGGGTTGGCGCCGGCCCCGGCGGCGATGGTGAATCCCCCACGTCTGCCGGGCGCTGGCCCAACAGCGCCGCGAGCCCCTTACCCAGTGCTTTGCGCTCGCCCATGGATGACCTCCTTCGTCAGGTTGATGTACGCCTTTGCGCCGGTACTGTGGACGTCGTACAGCACGACGGGCTTGCCGAAACTGGGGGCCTCACTGAGGCGCACGTTGCGCGGAATGATCGAGGCGTACGTCTCGTGGGTGAAGTACTGCCGCACTTCTTGCATGACCTGCGTGGCGAGTCGCGTACGCGAATCGAACATGGTCAGGAGCACCCCTTCGATGGTGAGATCCGGATTGAGGTTCGCGCGGGCCAACTCGAGCGTTTCGAGGAGAGAAGAAATGCCCTCGAGCGCGTAGTACTCACATTGGATGGGAATGAGTACGGAGTGGGCGGCGGCAAGCGCGTTCAACGTGATGAGCCCCAGCGCCGGGGGGCAATCAATCAATAAGTAGTCGAACTGACCGTTGAGGGGTTCCAGGGCATGACGCAAGAGATACTCACGCCCCTCCACGTCCACCAATTCGATTTGCGCGCCGGCGAGCTGCATGTTCGCCGGCAGGACGGACAAACGTGCGATGCGTGTAGATTGCACCGCCTCGCGCGCCGGAATCCGCCCGATAAGCACGTCATAGACGGTGGCGGGCATGGCCTGCTTGTCCAGGCCCACGCCGCTCGTGGCATTGCCCTGGGGATCCATGTCGATGAGCAGGGTCCGCTGGTCGGCCAGCGCGAGACAGGCCGCCAAATTGACGGCGGTGGTGGTCTTCCCCACGCCGCCCTTCTGGTTGGCGATCGCGATGATGCGGCCCATGCGTGTGAAACTGGTGGCCCGGCCCCAGTGGATTGCTCCATTCTATCATGTGTATCCACAAAATATGGATATCCTGTAGATAAGAACCACTAGATAGTGACACTGAGAGACCATACACAAACAATATGAGCTATTTTTGGCTTAGGCCGGTTCGGAGTCCCCCTACGTTCCACGTGGAACACTCGCCCCATCTACACGGAGGCAGAGGGGGCATGTTCCACGTGGAACGTCCTGGCTTACGGACTCCGAAAGAGCGGACCCCGCCTCGCGCGCTTTATGGGACGGGGGTACTCTGGCGCACAGGCACTCTGCTTGACAATGCGCACAAGCCACGGGGTATCTGGAACAGCCTGGGCTTCGTAGACGTGAACCCCGCCGGCCCCCAGGGGGGTGAGGGCCTCGGCGCTCTGCGAAACGAGCCGCGCATCCACTTCCGAGACATAGAGCCAGACCTCCCCACCGGCGAGCACCAGGGGCAGACACCATTCACAGGCCAGAGGGGGGACCGCCGCCGCGCGGCTCAGAGCCAGGCCGAACCGCTCGCGCCATGTCGAGTCATGCCCGAGGGTCTCTGCCCGTTCGTCAACCACCCGGACATGTGACAAATTGAGTTCGCCGACGACATGCCGAAGGAAGCTCGCCTTGCGCTGGTGGGCCTCCACGAGGACAAATTCACGGTCCGGCCACAAGAACGCCAGCGGGAGGCCGGGACTTCCCGCGCCACTCCCAACATCTACAATTGGCCCGGTATCCGGCGGGGTCAGGCCCAGGCTGAGGGGAGCCAGCGCGCCCGCCACCAAGGTCCTGGCGAATTCCTCCTCCGAGCGGCAGCCCGTGAGGTTGACTGCCTGCCTCCACTGGCACAGCAACTCCCAGTACCGAGCACATTGCTGAACCGCCGCGTCGGTCAACTCCACGCCACTCGACGACATGACATGTCGTAATGTGCTATCAATCAAAGAGTTCGTCAATATGATCTGCGCTGGATGCGAAGGGGCTAGGGTGAGTAATCCGCTCCAGCTGCGGGTAGGCCTGGCGGAGCACATCGGGTGCCGCCACGGATTCCCCGAGCAGGGCCGCGCGTATCTGCAGGGCATTCACCACGGCCTGGCCGCGATAATGGTTGTTCGTGATCGCAAAGGTCTCCGCCGAATCGCCGGCGATCTCGCGGATCCGGGCGATCCACGGGTCCAGCTCTTCCTCACTATATAAATAGTCATACCGCTCGAAGGTGGCGGCGTCCTCGCGAAACCAATTCTCCCGGTTCCGGCCGTGCAGCCGCACGTAGCCCACCGGCCCAGTGTGCAGGGCCTGTGGGGCGATGGAGTGTGCGAAGAGGGGCTGGTCGATCGCGACGACGCCGACGTGGTGCCGCTCCAGCCAGTCCAACACCGAGGCGCGGTTCCAGGAGTCGTGCCGGACTTCCACCACGGGGCGAAGGTCGCTGAACGCCTCGGCGACCCGCTTCAGCCAGGCCGCATTCTCCTGCGTCCGCTTGAACGACCATGGGAACTGCACCAGAAGGGCGCCGCACTTTCCCGCTTCGGCCAGCGGCGCCACCCCCTCCAACACGCGACCCACATCGCGATCGAAGTTTTCCGCTGCACGTTCATGAGTGAAGCGCTGCCACAGCTTCACGGTGAACGTAAAGTTGGGAAGCGCCTCAGTGCGGCGCACCCAGGAAGCGGCCGCCGCAGGCGAGGGGGGCCGGTAGAAGGTGCTGTTGATCTCAATACAATCCAAGCACGCGGCGAGATACGCCAGGGTGTCCACGGAGCGGGGGAGCGGCGCCGGATACACGGGACCGATCCAGTCCTCGTACGACCAGCCAGCCACACCGACACGGATCGCGTGGGCGGCCGGCACGCCGAGCGCTAGCGCTGGGGCACGACGCGCGACCGCGGGGCATCGCCGTCCGGCTCTAGCACGTCCGCATCTTCCCAGCTCTCGGGCCGATGCAGCGGCCGAACGCGGCGCGGGGCCGGTGGCGCGGTAGCGCGCTCCCTGGTGGCGGCATCCGGATCCTTAGCGACCCAGTCGGCCCCTTCCTGAAAGAGGTCCGCGGGCGCGGCCACGTCTCTGATAGCCGCGGCAAAGATGGCGCGAATCTCCTGCCCGCGCCTGCTCCGCCAGCGGTTGGCCCGCAAGAGGGTGTCGTACACGTGCGTCCGGTTGCGATTTTCCTTGATGACGAGGAACGAAAGCCGGTCGGCCAGCACCGCGTCCTTCCTCCCCGCATTGCACGGCACGTGGACTGCTTTCCCGTTCTGCCTCTCGCCGATGCATCCCCGCTGCTTCCACTCCCGAAGCGCCGCGGCACGGAGTTGGCGAGCGCGGATGGCCCCCACCACCTTCGCCGGATCGAGGCGCAACGCCTCGAGGCTGGGGATCTCATAGATCAGATCCTCGCCCCCCCCCAAGACTGCAGCCGGATCCACTTCCTCCTCCCCGAACTCCAACTCCGTGGCCACGTGCTGCACAATCTGATCTTCCGATTGCCGAGCGGCACGGGCCACGGCCGTCTCAATCTCCAGAGCGAACTGTCCCACCAGGGCAGGATCCCAGGGCTGCGGTTCGCCGCGAATGCCGATGGTCACCCGAGGCAGGCTGCCGCAGCCGGCCGCCAGGGCCAGCGCGCAGGGAGCCAGGAGACGGGGGAGCCTCACGGCTCTCGCCACCCTTCCACAGTAATAACCGTGCCCCCGCCGGGCGGCCCGAGGCGGCGAAATCGGGCGGACAGCCACCGGCGCACAAGCGCCCGCGTAGGCGGAATGAGGAGGAACAAGCCGGCGGCATCCGTCAGGAAGCCGGGGGTCAACATCACGATGCCGGCCACCAGGATCAAGAGCCCATCCACGAGCGCGTCGGCCGGCATGCGGCCCGCGTTGAGTTCCCCCTGTACGCGCTGGAGCGCCCGGAGCCCTTCCTGCCTCGCGAGCCAGGCACCAAAGACGCCCGTGACGATCACGATCAGGAGGGTACTGGCGGCGCCAATGGCCGACCCGATTTTCATGAGCAGGTACAGCTCCACGAAGGGCAGCAGGGTAAACAGCAGCACCAGCCGGAGCAACATGGCGAGATCATAGCACGCAGCGGGACGGGTCCCGCACGCTGCATCGGCTCCGCTCAGCCGTCGTTCACGTATCGCGCAGGCCGTTTCTCCAGAAAGGCCGTCAACCCCTCCCGCGCCTCCTCGCCTTCGAATGTTTCAGCAAACGCATCGATGCTGACCTCGATGCACCGGCTCAAGGGGAGTTCCGCCCACGCGCGCATCAACCGCTTCTGCGCGCGCACGGCCCGCGGCCCGCAGCGCAGAATGTCCGCCACGGCGGCGTCGACCGCCGCATCGAGCTGCCCGGGTTCGACCACTTCTTCCACCAGCCCGATGCGTAGCGCTTCGTCCGCGTCGAGCATGCCGCCCCGGTAGAGCAGGTTTGCGGTCTGGCCCCAGCCCACCAGGCGAGGCAGCAGCGCCGCTTCGATGACCGATGGCAGCCCGACCCGCACCTCGGGCATTCCCCACATTGCGCCGCGCTCGCAAATGCGAATGTCGCACGCCGCGCCCACCTCCGTCCCGCCGCCGAGCGCGTAGGCGCGCACCTTGGCAATGACCGGCACGGGCGCGTCGGTAATTGCGGCACAGAGGCCGTGGAGTTCGGTGATGAAGGTGCGGGCCGTGTCCGGCGTGAGCGTACTCATTTCCCGGATGTCCGCCCCGCCGATGAACGGTGCACCATCGGCCCCTTCAAGGACGATGCAACGAACCAGGTCACTGCGCCCGACTTCGTGCAGCGCGCGCGTGCTATCCGCGATCGCTTCCCGGCCGAGGACGTTCAGTCGCGTCCGGCCGCGAATCCCAACCGTCGCGACTTGATCGTTGCGGGTCCACGTTACCGATGGTGTGAAATCGCCCATGGCTCGCTCCTGTGCGCGGGATGTGTCGGCGCGGGAGAATTCTACAGGCCCGGCGGTATCGTATGATGCCTGCCGCCCGTGCCCCACCCCAATCTGCCGCAGCGCATCCGCGCCGTCTCGTTCGACGCCGACGACACCCTCTGGGATTTCGAGCGAGTCATGCGCCACTCGCTGGGGCACGTGCTTGCGGCCCTGCAGACGCGGCACCCCACCGCTGCAGCTGAGGTCTCCATCGATGCGATGATCGCCATCCGCAACCAAGTGGACCTGGAGTGGGGGGACAGTGGGCGTTCCCTCGAAGACATCCGCACGGAATCCTTCCAGCGGGTCGTCGCCGGGACCGGTGTAGCGGACGCCGCCCTTGCGATGCAGCTCAACGACATCTACTTCGCGCACCGCTTCGAGGACATCGAACTCTACGGCGACGTGCTGCCCACCTTCGAACGGCTGCGCGGCCGCTACGCGCTCGGCCTGCTGACGAACGGCAACAGCTACCCCGACCGGTGCGGGCTCGACGGCTGGTTTACGTTCGCGGTGTTCGCCGACGCGCACGGTGCACGCAAGCCGGCCCCGAGCATATTTCACGCCGCGTGCGAGCAAGCGCGCGTGCAGCCGCATGAACTGCTGCACGTGGGCGATTCCCTGCACAACGACGTCTTCGGTGCGCAGCAGGCGGGGCTGCCCACGGCGTGGTTGAATCGCGCCGGCGTAGCGAACGCATCCGGCGTACAGCCCGACTACGAATTGCGGTCGTTGCGCGATCTCCTGGAACTGCTGCCGGGCGCATCGGCGGCATAGGCTCAGCCGAAGTCCGCGAGCATGGCGTGCGCCGTATTCCGCCCCGGCGCGCCCCAGAGCCCACCGCCGGGATGGGTGCCCGGCCCCGTCAAGTACAAGCCGCGAATGGGCGTGCGGTAGTTCGCCAGGCCGGGAATCGGGCGCTGTGGACCCATTTGCCGCTCCGTCGCGTCCAGGTGCCACGCATGGGCCTGCGGCAGTCCCAAGTCGCGCTCCAGATCCTCCGGCGTCTGCACGATACGCAACTGCTCCGCCCCTTCCAAGTTCGGCGCGTACTGGTGCAGGAACGTGAAGAGCCGCTCGCCTTCCTGTTGACGCACGGAATGCCAAGACACGCCCCCATCCAATTTGTATGGAAAGTACCGCGCCTCGACGGTCAACAGGTGGAGCCCATCGCGCACTCGGTCCGGGTCGAGCGCCGTCGGCGTGTGCACCGCCATGGCCGGCCAGCGGGGACTGCGGCGCTTGCGGTAGTCGGCGAACGCCGCCTCCAAATACTCGAGCGCGGGACACACGATGGTGACGGCTTGTGCCTGTTCCTCCGCGCTGACCTGACCGTGCGATTTCCATTCCGGCAGCCGGTCGATCACATAGTCCACCTTGAGCCCGAAGCCGTTGGCAATTTTCACGCGCTCCATGGCCGCGCGGATCGGGGCGGGCACCGCCTGATGATCCAACAGGTGCAGGAACGTGGTCTGCGGTGCGCACGCGGCGACCACCGAGCGCGCGTCCACTTCCGCGCCATCCTCGAGCACCAGCCCGCGCACGATCCCACCCGCAACCGCGATGCGCCGCACCGCCGCGTTGGTGGACACCGTGCCCCCGTGCGCCTCAACGTGCGCGACCAGCGCGGCGGCGAGCGCGCCACTGCCCCCGCGCGCACGCTCCACGCCGGTCAGGTGCGGGATCAGGGCCAGGGGGGCCAGCATGGCGCCGCCGGCGGCATCGGGCGCGATGCCGGCGACGCGCGCGATCAGAAATGCCAACACCCCCTTGAGGTGCATGTCCTCGAAGGTCGCGTCCAGCCATTGGCGCACGGACGCCTTCCGCGCGCGCTGAATGGCGGGCACCCGCGTGAGCGCCGCCACCTTCTCGCTCACAGTCGGCGCCATGCGCTTCACCACGGCGCGCGGGTTCGGCTCCCCGAGCAGGGCGGGCTGCGCCCAGGTGAAGATATCGCTCCACTGCCGCACGAACTTCCGGTACGCGCGCGCATCGGCCACATTGCGCGCGCCGATCCCAGCCGCCGTGCGCTCCACATCCTGCCAGAACACGAGCCCGGCGTCATTCAAGCGCGGCGCGTAGAACGCGGGATCGACCCTGAGCGTGTGCAGGCCGTGCGCCTCCAGCTCCAGTTCGGTTGGGATCGGCGTGGTGGCGAGCAGCCCCAGGTCGGTGTACCACCGATCCACCCACACCCCCGGCGCCATCTCTTCGGTGGCGGCCGCACCGCCGACAACGGCGCGCCGCTCGAACACAGCGACGCGCAATCCGGCCTGGGCCAGATAGGCGGCGGCTATAAGGCCGTTGTGGCCGGCACCGACAACGGCGACATCAAGCGGCGGCACGCGCCCACTGTGTCACGCGCGGGCGTGGAACACAAAGGCGGGGGGCAGGTTCCCGAGCGTGAACCGCACAACCGTATCGGGAAACACGGCGCAGATGCTGTCTTCCAGATGGCTGGAGAAGGCGCGCGCGTGCAGGTATTGATAAGTGACGAAGTGGCCGCCGGGGCGCAGGATGCGCTGAACGCCGTCCAACACGCGGGCGCAGAAGTCGAGCGGGAGATTCGCGAACGGCAATCCGGACACCACGATGTCGGCTCCGCCGTGGGGGAACTTCGCCACATGGTTTGCGATGTATTCGGCGCTGTCCTCAATGACCCGGAGGCGCGGGAACCGCTCCCGGAGTTGCTCGGCGAAAACGGGATCGATCTCGACGGCGAAGAAGTCCGCGTCGGGCGGCAGACGCTCGTTGATGTGCGCCGTGAAGGTGCCGATGCCCGGTCCGAACTCCACGACCGTGTGTGCCGTTTCGAACGGCAGCTCGCCGAGCATGCTACGGGCGAGTTGGCGGCTGCTGGGCATGATCGAGCCGACGCGGCGCGGGTTGGCGAGAAACCGCCGGAGGAAAACGCCTTTCACGACGGTCCCTGTTCCAGGGTCACTCGCGGGAGGGGGCAGAGGTGCTGGTCGGCGATGTCCAACGTGTGGTTGAACTTCGAGGAGAAATTTTCGAAGCCGATGAGGGCCGTCAGTTCGACGACGCCCGCGGCGCCGAACTTCGCTTGTGCCCGGGCGAAGAGCGCATCATCCACATCCTGCTCCGTGTGCGTCACGCGCTCCGCATACTCCAACGCCAGGCGTTCGGGGGCATCGAACACGTCGCTCTCGTTCCAGTGACCGACGGCGGTGAGTTTCGCATCCGAGAGGCCCTGCTCGCGGCCGACCGCCGCGTTGATGTCAATTCAGAAGTGGCACCCATTCATCTGTGCGATGCGGACATTCACGAGCGACCGGAGGGGCGGCGGTATGCGGCCCGACCGCTGGAGCATGGCCTGCATGACATTGAATCCAAAGAGAATGGGGGGGCAGTGGGCGTAGACCGTGGCCGGCGTCAGGACCTTGCCGAATTTCCTGCGGTGGGAGCGGAAGAGGAAGGCCCGCGCCCACCACGGCGCCTGCTCCTCCGGAACGCCGGGAATGCGCATGGGCGCGTCAGGTCGCCTCGAGGTTGGGCAGTTGCTTTTGCCAAAACGTGCCGCGCCGCAAGCCGTGGGCTTCCCGCCGGTCGTCCACGGCATTCCGCCATTGCAGGTAGGCGTCGCCCTGCGGCGGCTGGTCCACGTCCGGCATCTTCGTGAAATCAGGATCTCCGAGGAGCGCCAAGATGGGCATCTTGGGCACCCACGGCGGGAATGACTCCGGGCTGCGTTTCCCCAGCCGCATGGCGGCCACAATACAGCGGTTGAACGGTTCCGCGTGGAATATCTGGTAGTCGAGCACGCTCGGCAGCGCGCCGAAGAAGAAGGGGGAGGCGCCTTCGGCCAACTGATTGATGGCGCCGAAGATGCGCCCCTGCTCGGCCAAGATGTTCTCCAGCAAGGCGGGCATGCTGCCCTGAGGCCCAAGTTCCTGTGTGGCGACGTCGAGCAGTTGGAGATGGATCGCCCCGATGGCGTGCTCCATCAGCTCCTGCTGGGCGCGCAGGCCGGGATCGTCACTCCACCCGGAAGCGTATTGCGGCGGTGGGTAGCTGCGATCGAGCAACTCGATGATGCGCGTGGATTCCGACAGGCACACGCGGTCACCGCCTTCGAGGGTCAGGATCACCGCGGGCATGCGGGGCTGACCCGTGAGGGCCGCGATCTCGCCGCGGTCGCGCCTCTCCATGTCCAGGTGTACGCCCTTCTCTGCCGCGTAGTCGAGGCACATGCCGCACCAGGGCGATGCCCAGTGGCCGTGCCACTCGACGCGTGCCGCGTCCTGCAGCCGAATGGTGTTCGCCGTCGCGGTCGTCATGACGCGCTACTCTTTCGTAGCGCCCCACGCATCCCAATACGTGAGGGTGGGAGCGGGCCGGCGACTGACGGGGCCGAAATTCCCCTGGGGATACCCGATGGGCAGCAAGGCGCACAGGTCCACGTTCTCGGGCACGCCTAACTCGGCCTTGATCTCGTCTTCGAAGACTCGGTGCAACGTGGTGAGTACCGTCCCGAGGCCCAGGGCACGGCAGGTGAGGAGCATGTTCTGCACCGCCGGATAGATGCTGGCGCCGTCCGCTGTGGCGTCGCTGCTACTCTGCGGGTCCGAGCCGAAACTCAAGTTCCGGCGTTGCATGCACGCGAACAGCAGGACGGGGGCTTCGTGCATGTGGTCGGCGAGGTAGAAGGCTGCGTTCGCCATCCGCATCTGCGCGGGATCGGGTGGCGGCGCCTCCCCCTTGTCGGCCGCCGCCTGAGCTTCCGCCATGCGCACTTGCGCATACGCGGAAAAGGCCTTGTGGTATCGCTCTTGGACGAAGCGTTTCTTGGCTGGCTCCTTCACGACGATGAAGGACCAGCCCTGCGTGTTGCCCCCACTGGGAGCCATGGTGCCCGCCTCAACGATCTGTTCGATCAGCTCGTCCGGCACGGGGTCGGGCTTCAGGCGCCGCATGGAACGCATGGTGTACATGATCTCGAACAGGGCGGGCGAGTCTGCCATCGGACACTCCTTGCGGCGGAGGCGCGTGGGCAGGCGCCCCGTGCCGCTACCGCCCAGGCGCTTGGCGGTCTCGGTCGGGAAGTCGGCCCAGTATATCGGCCCAGGGGCACAGAGCAATCATGCGCCGCGCCGGCGGGTCGGCCACACGCGTGGGTCGGGGTGGGGTGCGAAGACCAAGCGGGGTTGCGCCGCCGCCCTGTGGGCTAGCCAAGGCTCCAGTCTTCGCCGTACATGTGGGCGCCCAGATGTCTCGCGACGGCGAACGAGGCGGCGTTGTCCCAGCTCGTGCTGTACAGGGCGATACGACCTTGCCGGCGCACGGCGGCGGCCCACGCGGCCGTCACCCGCGTCGCAAAACCTCGACAGCGAAAATCCGGCAGGGTCTCCACCCCCGCCTCCGCGGCCCGTGGATGATTCCGGGCGCTGTAGCAGATGCTCACGGCGACCCCGTCGCGGATGACGGCCCAGCACGGTTGGACTCGGGCGAGAATCAGGGCAAGCCATGGGAAGTGGTCGCGGACCAGCGACGCGCCGTTCGGTGGGACGGGCACCACGTCGTCCGGCGATGAGGGGGTCGTGCGAAAGACAAATGTGGGCCCCCGGTGCTCCTGCCGCACACGCGCGTCCGCCTGCAAGAGATGGCGCACGTGGGCGTAATGGCGGGGAGGTGCGCCAAACGCGCGGATGACGGGTTCGTCGGCAAAACACTCGTGGAGCACCGCGGCCAGCGCGTCCGGGATGTCGGCGCGCAGTCGCCAAATATTGCCGTGAGGCGTTCGGCAAAGGCAGAAGTGGGGCGGCGGTGGCCCCATCTGCAGTCGTGCGCACACCACGATGCGATGCGCCGCGTCGAGCCGATACAAGACTGCGGGGCGCAGACGCAGGAGCGTTAATTCGCTCGGCATGCGGGCGAGCATAGCGAAGGCGGCGGCCGGGGTCGAGGGCGCACAGGCGTCCGCGGCCGGCGGTCTTATACTGTGAGGGATCCCTGGGCCGCCGAGCCCGCAGGTTTCATGCCCGAGCCCACGGACGCGCCCCCCAGTCCGACGCCGCCCCGCAGGCACCGCCGCATCGGCTGGATCTTGCTCTTCGCTGCCGGCGTGCGGCTGGTGATTCTCTGGCAGGCGAGCGCCCACGATCCCACGTTCGGCCGCTGGCTCCCCGCGCAGGACATGTACGCCTTCGACGCGTGGGCCCGGGCGATAGCGGAGGGCGACTGGGCATTCGATCCCCGCCCGCACATGCCGTTCTCGCCCACGTACCCGGCTCTGTTGGCCGTGATCTATCGATGCATCGGGGCCGACATGCGCATAGTCGCGGCCGTACAGATGGGGCTGGGTCTCGTCGCGGTGTACGGCGTGTACGGGATTGGGCGGGCGCTGTTTACGGAACGGACTGCGCTCCTGGCGGCGCTTGGATATGCGGTGTACCTGCCGGCGTGCTATTACGAGACGACGCTGCTGCGTGCGGCCTGGGTCACTACGGCGGTGGCCGTGGGAGCGTGGTGGCTGCTGCTGGGCGTGGAACGCGGCGCGCGCGTGTGGTTGCTGGCGGTCGGCGCGGCATTGGGAACCGCGACCGCGCTGCGTGTCAGCAATGTCCTGTTGGTCCTCGCCGCGGCAGGCGCGGTCTTCCAGTACGCGCGCGCACCACGCGGCCGCCGGGCAGCGCTGGTCGGCTTCCTGCTGTTGGGCACAACGATCGCGTGGGCACCATGGCTGGTGTGGGACAGCGTTCGGCCTCGAACGGTTCAACCGGGTCAAACAGCGGCGCATGTCAACCTGATCGCCGGGAACACGCCGGACGCCACCGGCGTCTTTTACCACATCCCCCCCACGGCGGAACGCATCCTGGCCGAGGCGCGTGGAGACGAAGCGGTGTTGGCCCGCAGTGTGGGCGCCGCCATCGCGGCTCAGCCGGTGCGATGGTTGGGTGTGCAGCTCCGCAAGGCGCTCGTGTTCTGGCATGGCTATGAACCGACGAACAACCTCAGCATGTCCATTTCAGCGCGCTTCGTTCCGGCACTCCGGCTACCGGTGGTCCGGTACTGGCCGGTCGCCGTTGTGGCGCTCGCCGGCCTGTGCGTCACCTGGCGGCGCTCGCCGGGGACGCGCACCATCGCCGCGTTAGTCCTGGCCGTGTACGCGTCCATTGCCCCGTTCCTGCTGCTCAGCCGATACCGCCTCGCGGTTGTGCCACTGTTGTTGCCGTTCGCCGCGTGGACGTTGTTGCACGGGTGGGGCGCGCTTCGTTCACGTGGACGTTGGACACGGGCGAGCGTGTGTGCAGTGCTGGGCGCCGCGCTGATCGCAACGCATCCCGCGACGTTCCGCTTCTGGTTCGCGCCGGCTTTCGTGGCGCATTTTGAAAGTCAGGCGGCGCTCAATCTGGCAGTCATCTATGTGCAGGGGGGTCGTCCCGACGAAGCGCTCGCCGAGTACGCGCGCCTGTATGAGGACGCGCCGGCCTTCGAGCCGGCTTTTGCCCAGTATGTGTTCCTGTTGCGACAGACTGGGCGCACCGCGGAAGCCCGTCGCGTGTGTGCAGACGCGCAGCAACGGGGCCTGCTCGGCCCGGACGCTCTGGGCATCTGCGGGTCGGTCTCGGACGAGGCGTCCTGAGTGCGCCAGGGGAGCGTCGCGCCGCAGAGTCAGACGCGCGCGGCCTGCGTTGCGCTAGCGCTCGTGGTGACGGCCTGGTACGGCCGCTATCTGCTTGACCCGTGGCGCGTGCCGGTCGGCGACATCCTGGATAACTACTTCTACCTGTTTGCCCACTTGGGCGCGCGCTATCGCGCGGGCGGCCTCCCCCTGTGGTCCGCGCACTATTACGCCGGACATCCGTTCTTCGGCAACATGCCTTCGGTGTTCTACCCCGGGGATCTCCTGTTTGTAGCGTTGCCCACGACCCTCGCCTTCGCGGTGGACCGGTGGTGGCACCTGATCCTGGGCGCGCTCGCCATGTACGGCGTGGGTCGGCGGCTGGGCCTGGCGCCGCTCGGGGCGTTCGTGGCGGGCGTGCTCTACACATGCAGCGGCCAGCCGTGGGAGCACGTGCGCGCCGGCCACGTGTACATGGTGCGCACGGGCATGTGGTTTCCCGTGGTCATCTGGGCATGGCTCGCTCTGTGGCAGACGGAGCGTCCCGCCCGCGCCTTCGCGCTTGCGGCGCTGGCGGCGGGGTGCTTCTTTCTTTCGGGCCATCCCCAGATTTTCACGTACGGAACGGTCGCGTGGGGAGTGCTGGCGCTGGCCGCTGCCAGCGCAACCTCACGCGGTGCATGGCGCTCAACCTGGAGTCGGGTGGGAGTCAGCGTTGCGGCCGGCGCGGCCGGGCTTCTCCTCGCGGCGCCCCAGCTCCTGCCGCTCGCGGAGTTGGCGCGCCACACCTCGCGCGCCCAGGCCGACCTCGCCATTGCCGGGGGCCTCGCGTGGCCGCTGCCGGGATGGGTGCACACGCTGTGGCCCCAGGTGATGGTGACGGGAACCGCGCCGGGCCCGCCGCTCATGATGCCGCACGCGGAACATGGGGCTTTCCTGGGAGCGGTGGCGCTCTGTTTCGCCGCCGTGGGCGCCTGCTCCCGGAGTTGGCCCGGCCGGCGCCTCGCACTCGTGGCCCTCGTATTTGGCGCCTGTTACGCCCTCGGGCATCAGACGCCACTCCTGCGGTGGGTGATCGCCGTCTTGCCGCCGCTCGGCCAATTTCGTATTCCCGCACGCATGCTGTTCCTAGCGCTCTGGGGCTTCGCCCTGCTGGCGGGACGCGGGGCCGATGCGCTCACTGATCGCGGCTCCGCCCGCCGCCTTCACGCCGCCGCCGTGGGTCTGGTGAGTCTTACCGCCATCGGCGGCGGGGTGTGGGTGCTGGGCGGCGCCATGCGCACGGGACGGCTCTTCTCGGTAGAGACGGCGGGCTCCCACGCCGGCGTGAGCCTGCTGGACTCTTGGTCCGCCGCTGCGCTATGGGCGCCGGTGCTGTCCCTCGCCATCGTGCCGGGCTTCTGTCTTCTGGTTTCCCGGTGGGTGCCGCGACGCGGGGCACCCGCGATGCTAGCCGCTGGTCTGCTGCTGAATTTGGGGCTGGGGTACCGGTTGCAGTCTCCGGCCGTTTTCGAAGAGCCGCCAAACGCCGTGGCACGCGCGGCGGCGCACACGCCGCTCGGCCGGGTGTTTGAGCCCACGAGCCGGCGGGGAGCCATGTCCAGCCTCATCACGGGCGAGCGCAATCTGAACGGGAGCGGCCCGTTTCTCCTGGCAACCTTGCAGGCGTACCTGGGCCGTATTGCGGGCTGCGCTCCGGTGCGCGACACCAGCTACGCGTTCGATCCGGCCGTGGGCCAGTGTCGCAACGTGGCTCGCTACCGGCTCCTCGACATCGAGGCGACCCTGTGCAGCGGGACCGCGGGGCAGCAGATGCAGAAGCTGGACCACGCGCATGCATGGGTAGCCGGCCGGGTGCGCACGGTGCGGGACGAAGCCCAAGCGCTGGCTTCCGTTACCGCAGCGGACTTCGATCCCGCGACCACCGTGGTGCTCTTGCCGGAAGACCGGACGCGCGTACCGGACATCGCCGACGGACCCGTTGCGGCCGTGGTGGAGCTGCAGGCTGCGGACCATCACCGCCAGACCTGGCGGGTGGAGCTGGACGCTCCGGGCGTGTTCGTGCTGAGCGAACTGCACTATCCCGGATGGCAAGTGTCCGTAGACGGCGAGCGCCGCGCGGGGTTGCGCGCCAACTTTCTCTTGCGGGGGGTGGCGCTTTCCGCCGGGGCACATACGGTTACGTGGCGGTACCAACCGTGGAGCTTTCGCGTGGGCGCCGGTGCCTGGGCGCTCGGGTGCGGCATCATTGCCTGGAGCTGGCGGCGCGGGCGATCGCGGGCCGCTGGTTCCGAACCGCCGGCCCCACCCGAAAGTGGGTGACGGCGTCCGGCGCCTAGGAGGCCAACTGGGGCGTGATGATCCCTTCCATCTGGTTTTCCAGATGGGCGAACTGCTGTTGAATCTCCAGGACTTGTGGCTCGCAGCGGATGAACGCTTCCACCACCATCGGATCGAAGTGGCTCCCGGCCGCTTCCACGATGGTCTGGCGGGCTTGCTCGTGGGGCCACGCTTCCTTGTACACGCGCTTGGAGCGTAGCGCGTCGTACACGTCCGCCAGCGCCATGATGCGGGCGGACAGGGGAATCTCCTCACCCTGCAGGCCCCGGGGGTAGCCGGCCCCGTCCCACTTCTCATGGTGGCAGTACGCGATGGCCTTGCCCACTTCGAGGAAGCTCCGGCGGTTCAAACGCGCCTCGGCGGCTGCCAGCGTCGCGCCGCCGATCACCGTGTGCAGCTTCATCTCCTCGAACTCTTCGGCCGTCAAGCGGCCGGGTTTCAGGAGGATCGCGTCGCGAATGCCGACTTTCCCGATATCGTGCAAGGGCGACGAAATGTAAATCGACTGAATGTACTCGCGCGTGATGTAGCCATCGTATTCGGGAAACGCGGCCATCTCCTCGGCCAGCACCTTCGTGTAATTTTGAATACGTTCCAGGTGGCCGCCCGTCTCGGGGTCGCGCGATTCGGCCAGTTTGGCCAACGCGAAGATGGCCGCTTCCTGCGTCTTGACGAGTTCTTCGGCGTACTCTTCGGTCTGCCGCACCTGGGTGCGCAGATCCTCCATCAACCGGCGCTCGCGGATCACCCGCTGCAGCTTCGCTTCGAACTCCCCGCCGCGGAACGGCTTCACGAAAAAGTCACTCGCCCCGGCCTCGATGATCTGCGTGAAGGTGTACTCCGCCGAATACCCTGTGATCACAATCACATCAATCTGGGGATAGTTCGCGCGGACGAACTTCAGCAGCGCGATACCGTCCATGACCGGCATCTTGAGATCGGTCACGACGATATCGAGCGGCGTGGTCTCGATAATATTGAGCGCTTCCTGGCCATTGGAGGCCGAGGCGCACCCCAGACCCAGCTTGTCCGTCACGAGCGCCTCTAGGAGGGCCAGGATGGTGGGGTCGTCTTCGACAATCAGAACGCGCGGCGTCGCCATACGGGGGCTGCTACTACTCCGGCGTTAGGGGGAAACCGGCAAACAACGAGCTGATGCTAAATCAGCTAATTTTGCTATTTTAGCAGTCTACATGGGTCGAAGCAACCCACGATACTTACGAATATCGGACAGTTTTAGCTATTTATGCTAGTCAGGTTCGCTTCTGCCCAGAGAATCCGGACTGACGGAATCCAGAGAGGGCGCGGGGAGCCCATGGGAAGAGTGCCTGATGAGCACAGGACCCGCGGGCGACCCCGTGGCGCTTGGCTCCAACGGCAGCTACCCTAGAAGTGGCGGCCGGCGGCTGGCAGTCCCCGCGGCAACCGGTCCCACCTTCTCCATGCGGCCAATCTTTCTCGTCTTGCTCGCGCTCTGTGTAGCGGCCATTCCCACGTTCTGGATGTGGCGCCGCATGCGCGAGGAGCGCCGCACGTCGTTGGACGACCACGTCAGGCGCGCCAAGGCACACGCCCGGACGGAATTGAATCGGTACCTCAGCGAGGAACGGTCCAAGGACGGGTAACGCCGATGGTCGGCCGCGGCTGCCCTATCGGAAGGCGGGCATGACCTCGGCCGCGAAGCACTCCAGATCCTCGACTTCGGTCACCCCCCCGAAGTTGAAGATGTGCACCCCCTTCTCGGCGTGGCGGCCGATCTCGTCGATGACTCGCTGCGGGTGGCCCCAGATACCGGTGGTCTCCGGATCCGCCAGGTACATTTCCGACAGCGCTTCCTGCAGGCGCGCCTTGCCGGCGGCTTCATCCTTGCCGAGCATGAGCTGCGTTTGCTGCGCCACCTTCATCTGCCCGAAGTCCCGGCCGGCCGTGTCGCAATGCCGCTGCAGGATGTCCAGCTTGTGTTCCACCTCGCCGAAGTACGTCTGGAAATTGTTCCACACGTCGGCGTGCTCGGCCACGATGCGCAGCATAACCTTTTCCCCAGCGCCGCCAATCACCACGCGCGGATACGGCTGTTGAATCGGCTTGGGTGAGCACGCGGCATCGGTCACGGCGAAGTGCTGTCCCGCGTACGTAGCGGATTCCTCGGTCCACATGAGCTTGCAGATGTCCAAGTATTCGCGGAACTCCTGCAGGCGCTGCTTGATGGGCGGGAACGGGTAGTTGTACATGCCGTACTCCAGCTCGAACCAGCCGCAGCCGATCGCGAAATCCAGCCGGCCCCCGCTCAGATAGTCGAGGCTCGCCGCCATCTTCGCCATCAACGCGGGATTGCGGTACCCATGGCAGAGCACTTGGTGCCCCACGCGAATCTTCTCGGTCGCGCCGGCGATCATGCTGATGGTAGTCCAGGCTTCCAAGTGGGGCTCCGTGGGCGGGATGCTGATGAAATGATCGTCGAACAGGATCGTGTCGATGCCCAGCCGATCCGCGGTCTGCGCAAAAGTCGCCAACTGTTCCCAATCGTGATTGTGCGACAGGGTGAATGCGAACTCCAAAGCCATGGGTGGTGTCTCCTGTTCTCTGGTGGGTGTGCAGCGGGGGCGGGCTACCGGACGGCGGGGATGACCTCTTCAGCGAACGCCTGCACCTCGTCCGGGAAGTACGGCGCCGGGAGCATGAAGATGAAGTGCGTGACGCCGGCGTCCGTGTACTGCTCGATGCGGTCCAGGCACTCCTGCTTCCCGCCCATCATCATCATCCCGCGGGCCGCTTCCGGGCTGGTCTCCCGCATGCCGGCGAACAGGTTCGTCCAGAATTCCTCGCGCGCGTCGACGGCGTTGTACACCAGCGGCAGCATGGCGGTCATCTCGATCTGGTCCGTATCGCGCCCCACGGTGTCGCCGTGCCGCTTGATGATCTCGATGAGGCCCTGCATCTCCTCGGAAGAGCCGCTGCCGTTCCACATGTCCGCGTACTGCGCGACGATGCGCAGGAGGATCTTCTTTCCGCTCCCCCCGATCATGATGGGGCACCCGCCTTCCTGCAGCGGCTTCGGGTCACCCATGGCGTCGGTCACGGTGTAATGCTTGCCGTGGACGGTGGTCTTCTCCTGGGTGAACATGCCCTTGATGATCTGGAGCGCTTCTTCGAGCGCTTCGAGCCTGCCCAGGACGGTCTTGAAGTCCAGGCCGAAATTCTCGTGCTCCAGCTCGAACCATCCGGCCCCGATGCCCAGGTTCAGGCGCCCACCGCTGATGTGGTCCACCGTCGCGGCCATCTTCGCGGTGACGCACGGATTGCGGTACGTGTTGCCGTTTACCAGGTGCCCGATGCGCGCGCGCGAGGTGCCGTTTGCGAGGGCGCTCAGCAGCGTCCACCCCTCGTAACAGGGGCCCTCCGGATCCACGTAGATCGGGTAAAAATGATCGAACGCCCAGAGGGTGTCGTACCCCCACGCGTCCGCCTTCTGCCACAAGTCCAGCACCTGCGGCCACTCCACGGACTGCTGCCCGGTCTGAATGCCAAAGCGAATCGGATGTGATCCCATGCCACGTCTCCCTTGCGTTCGTCACTCCCGCCGCATGCGGACCGGGCGTCGGTCCGGCGGGAGCGGTAGTTATGCCACGGCGCCGGCGCCGAGCAGCCCCGCGAT
>CBDUXP010000048.1:0-30613 GCA_965371225.1 uncultured bacterium
CCGGCCCCTACACCACCCCTAGCTGTCACGCTAAAACACAGCGGCGGCGAGCCCGGCGCAGGGGTGGGGATAGAAGACCGCCGGACTCGCCGCCAGGGCGCGTGTGTGATTTAGCAGAAGGTCGGCGCCATCTCCTGCACGACGGCGCGCGCGCCGGGTTGGATCTTGTCGACGGTGGCGAGCAGCTTTTCGTGCGTCATGCCCGAACCCAGGTAGGTCCACCGCACGGCCTGCCGCTGCACTTCGAGGTACCGCTCGCGTTCGGCCGCGCTCAGCTCGCGGCCGGTGTGCGCCTGGAACGCCGCGAGGTTGAATTGCACCTGCTGCTGCAAGCCCTCGTCGAGGATACCGCCGATGGCGGCATAGCCCTCGATGCCCGCGGTGATCTCGTCCGGGGTCAGGCCCTCCACCATGGAGTCGATCATCAGCATGTCGAGCTTGGCATGCTGCGCCTCTTCCTGCCAATGATGCTTGAGCAGGCTCTTGAACTGCGGGTCCAGGTCTTGGTTATCGCGCACGCTCTCGATGTAGTGCGCCTGCGTCATCCACTCGATGTGCAGGATCGTGAGCGCTACCGCGAGCGGCGGATGCGCCAGCACTGCGTCGGCCACCGCTCGGCGAGGGCCCATCACGTCGCAGTGCGTACCGAAGCCGTTTTCGAACTCCTCGGCGAACCGCTTGAAGAGATGAATGTGCTTCGCCTCTTCGCTCGCGAACTGCAGGAACGCCCGCGTGCGGATGCTGTCGCTGTCGATGACGTCGGTCCGCGCGTGGTCGAGCACGAAGGGGAGGATGAACTCCTCCACGAGCCCGAACACGAACAGGTACTCGTTGCCCCGGATCTGGTTCAACACGCGCTGTTCGTCGGGCGACAGGAAGTCCAGCGGCGCGACGCGCGCCAGCGATTCCGGCAGGAACGGTTTGGTGAAGTCCAACTGCTTGTCCCCACCGATGATGTCCTGGATTTCCCAGTTGATCTTCAGCGAAGCGTTGAAGCAGGCTTCATAGGTGTAGTGCTGTGCCATGGTCGGTCTCCCTCGGTACGGCATGGTCTGCGTTAGATGGTGAGTCGCCGCTACTGCCCGACGACGAGTGTGCTTTGGAGCCGGATGGGGTTCGCCATATTCCACCGATTGGGGGAGGTGGCCATCACGGTCTCGTGTATCTCTTGGAACTGCTCGGGGGTGCCATCGCCGCTGATGCGGACGGTGTACTGAATCTCGTCATACCCGGGCTTCACGTTCGCGTCGAGCCCCAGGAACCCGCGGAGGTCCAGTTGCCCGTGCGTTTCGATCTCCACGCTGTCCAGCGCGATCCCGTTCAGGCTCGCGCCGGCCACGTAGCCGACCATCATGCACGCGTTGAACGCGGCCATGAGCATTTCCTGCGGGTTCGGCGCCGTGTTCGCGCCGCACAACTCGCGCGGCTCGTCGATCTCGACCGTGAAATCCTTGGCCAGCTCTTCGCCGGCCAGCTCCCACGATTCGACGCGGGTGGCGGACTTGGTGCCCCCCTGCCACGCGGTGTTGACGTGGAACTTCACGATGCCTTTGGCGGGATCGTTGGAGACGTCGCCCGCCATCTGCCGGAGGGCCTCGGTGTCGATGCCGTTGATCGCGGCGGTGTCGGTGGAAGTGGTCATGGGGTGTGTCCTCGTGCTCCGCCGCCGCGCCTTACGCGGCCGACTGAGCGGATGTTGGGGTGGAATCCTGCGCGATGCCGAGCAAGGTCAAGATCTGCCGCGTCAGCACCCGGTACTGTTCCGGGCCCTGGTCCGCGCGCGCGATCAGCATGCCGCCTTCGAGCAGGGAAAAAATCATGAACGCCATCGCCTGCGGCTCACCCTCGAAATGGAGCGTGCCCGCCTTGCACCCCTGGGTGAGCGTCTGTTCGAGCCAATCGATGTTGCGCCGGTAGAAGGAACCGATGCGCGAGGCGGACGTGGCGCCCATGCTGGCGAGTTCGGCGCCGAGCATCCCGTAGAGACACACCGCGTCGCCCGCGAAGAACGTCTGCTCGAACAGCGCCACGTAGGCGCGCAGGCGGTCGGCCTCGGTCATGTCCCGCGCGTCGTCCAGCGTGCGGAGTTCCACGTCGAAGCCGGCCGAGAACCGGTCGAGCAACGCCTCGATCAGGTCTTCCTTGGTCGGGAAGTGATAGTGGATGCTCGCCTTGCGGATACCCACCTCGTCACTGATGTGCTGGTAGCTGAACCCGTTGGCGCCCCGACGCTGAATCAACCTCTGGGCGGCGTCCATGATGGCCGAGCGCGTGTGCTGTGGACTCATGCGTTGTTGCTCCTTCGTGTCTACCTTCCGATTGGTAGAATACTACCATCTAACAGGTAGTCTGTCCAGGACGCATAACAAATAAAACATGCTGTATCAACCACAATTTGCCGTGTTTGTAGGGCAAGCCGCATGGCGGCCGAGTGAACACGCGGGGTTTCCCCTCCCCTGCGTCCCCAATACCTGTGGCGCAGCTGCATGGTGTTTACATATATTTTAATATTTATATAATTATCAAACTATGTTGAAGCCCGACGCCCTGACAGCCTTGGCCGCGCTGGCGCAGGAGACCCGGCTGGACGTATATCGCCTGCTCGTGCGGGCCGGACTGGACGGCGCGACCCCCGGCACCCTGGCGGCCGCGCTGGGCGTCTCGGCGCCGACCCTGTCGTTTCATCTCAAGGAGCTGAAACACGCGGGGCTGGTGGAGTGCCGCCGCGCGGGCCGGTCGCTGGTGTACGGCGCGAACTTTGACGCGATGCAGGACCTGGTGCAATTTCTCAGCGAGAATTGCTGCCAGGGAGTGGACGAATGCGGCGCGGCGGAGACGGCCGACGCGGCACCGGCGACTGCCGCACCCTAGCGCCGGCAACCCGATGGATCGTTTCATCCTTATATAAGGACGCACGCACATGACCCCGATACTGCGCGAACCCCTCAACTCCCCCGCCGCGTGGCTGGGCGCGGAGATGCGCCAGACCGACGAGTGGATGCACCGTCTCACCCCCGAAGAGATCGCGGACCTGGACGCGGCGGTGGCGACCGCGAAGGCCACGGGCAAGGCGCTCGGCGACCTGACGCCGGCGGATTTTCCCATCACCACACTGGGGCAAGCGATTCGTGAGTGGAACGCGATTCTGGAACACGGCCGCGGGTTCCTGCTCGTGCGGGGCGTGCCCGTGGAACAGTACACGGAAGACGAAGCGGCCATCGCGTACTGGGGCATCGGCCTGTACATGGGCGAGCCGGTGTCGCAGAATTCGGCGGGCGACCTGTTGGGTCACGTGCGGGACACGGGGGCGGACGCGGACGATCCCACCGTGCGGCTGTACAAGACGCGGGTGAACCTGGGGTTCCACACGGACGGGGCGGACATCATCGGCCTGCTCTGTCTGCAGCAAGGCAAGAGCGGGGGCGTGAGCCGCATCGTGAGTTCCGTGTCGCTCTACAACGAGATCCTCCGCCGGCGCCCGGACCTGATCGACCTGCTCTACGAGCCCTGGCACTTCGATTCCCACGGCCAGCAGACCGAGGGCATGCCGCCGTTCTTTACGCTGCCCCTGTGCTACCACGAGGGCGACCGGCTGCGCACGTTCTACGTCGACTGGTACATCCGGCAGGCGCAGCGGCATCCGGAGGTGCCGCGGCTGACGCCGGAACGGGAAGAAGTGCTCGCGCTCATCCACAACATTACGGAGGATCCGGCGTTCAATTTGGAGATGGACTTCGAGCCCGGGGACATGCAGTTCCTCAAGAACGCGGTGAACCTGCACGCGCGCACCGAGTACGAGGACTGGGACGAGCCCGAACGCAAGCGGCACCTGCTGCGCCTGTGGCTCACGGCGTACGAGCCGGAAGCGGCGGACGACCTGATGCTGCAATCGGGCATCCCCACCAAGGCGGACTTCGACGACGACACCACCGCGTTCGCCAAGGCGTCGCAGTCGGACGCTGCCGGGTCGTAATTGGTGGCATCCGCCGGTAGTATGAGCGTCCCATGGCCGGTGCCCCACCCGTAGCGCAGCGCGAGTACCCGACGGCGCTGACGCACGTCGGCTCCTACCGGCGGCAGATGCCCGTCAACCTCGAGCGCATGTACGAGAACGCGCTGGACTGGGAGCACCTGCCCTGGCTGCACAGTTCCAGCTTCACGAGCATCGAGTGTCTCGAAGCGGGCGACTGGGGCTGGCGCGCACGGGTGGGATCGGACACCGGCGATATCAAGATGGAGCTGCTGCTCGACGAAGCGCAGGGGCGGTGGATCAGCCGGGTGCTCGAAGGCGGCACCGCCGGCGGGGAAATCTGGACGTACGCGACCGCGCTCGCCCCTCGCGAGATCGTGGTCGAGGTGGACTTCTATTTTCCCGGCCTCACGGACCCGGACATCATCCAATTAATGGGCGCCACCATGGTGCAGTTGTACACCACGCTGTACGACGAGGATGAGTGGATGATGGTGGAGCGCCAGAAAGCGCTCGACGCAATGGCGGGGGCGCAACAGCGCACGCAGCCGCCGCTCGACCTGGGGCCGCGCGACGCGCTCCTCCCCCGCTTGCCACTCACCGTGGACTTCGACGGCCGCCCATACCGCATCGTGGAGATCGGCGGCGAACTCGTCGCGCACGCCGCCACGTGTCCGCACGTGCTCGGCCCGCTGCACGACGCCCCGTTAGAGAACGGCTGCGTGCGCTGTCCGTGGCACGGGTACCAGTTCGACGTCCGCACCGGCGCGTGCACGAACCACGACGGCTACCGCCTCCCCCAAGCCCCCACCATCCGCACCGACCCCGTCACCGCGCGCGTCTCCCTCGCCTGGGGCTAACCGCGCCCGCGTAGGGGCGCAATTTATTGCGCCCGGGGAGGTGGGCGCGATGGGCGCAATGAATTGCGCCCCTACGCAAGACGGTGTCTTCGCGGGGGCCGACAGGGGTTTCAGTAGGGGCGAATCTCGTATTCGCCCACCGGTGGCCGATCCGTCTACGCCGTGGGCGACCACAAGGGTCGCCCCGACGGTCAGCCGGCGACCACCCGGATGCGCGCCGGCCGTTTGGCGCGTCCCTTCTTCTTGATGACGATGTCCACGTCACGGTCCAACGCGTTCAGAAAACGGAGCAGCCGTTCCGTGGAAAACCCGGTCAGGCGCCCGCGCTGCAGGGCGGAAATCTTCGGCTGGTCCACGCCGAGCTTGGCGGCGGCTTGCGCCTGGGTCAGCTTCCGTTCGCGAATCGCATCACAGATGCGCGCCGCCAACTCGGCTTTCGCCAGCGCCTCCTGGGGGCGCGCAACTCCCAGGTCGGCAAACACATTTGCACTGCCGGCTTTCACCTGTTTGGGTTTCCTCATTGTCCCGCCCGCCCTTGCGTCTTCCGCCATTCCGCGTAATGTCTCCGCGCTTCGCGCAAGCGTTCCTGAATCACATCCGTCTCCTGCTTTGGCGTCTTTCGGCCCTTCGTGGCCTTCTTCTGAAACGCGTGCAAGGCATAGACGGCCCCCGGGAATTTCACCGTATAGACGGCGCGATACGTGTCACCGGTATGGTTCTCGACGATCTCCAACACTCCGGCGCCGCCAAACCCCTTGAGCGGTTTGGCATCCACATGCTTCGCCCCCAACTGTGCCTGCAACAGCGCGAAACCTACGGTCCTACGCACGCGGTCGGGGAACGCGCGCAGGGTTCCCAGCGTGGGGCCGACCCAGAACAGGGGCTTGGGCCTCTTTTCACTGCCCATAGTATGCCATATCTAGCATATTTTGACCAGGCCACGCCAACACGCCTCCGGGCGCCGGGATACTAGTCGCTGCTGCTCGTGAGTTTCGCGAAGCGTCGGCGCGCCAATAGATCGCGCCCAGGGACATGGGCGCGATGGGCGCAATGAATTGCGCCCCTACGCAAGACGGCGTTTTCGTCGGGGCCGACCCAACTGTCCGCCCTCACGCGAACGCAACCTGACCGCGCGCGAACTCGCGGGCGGACACGCAGGTCCGCCCCTACACGGCCACGGTGTTGGGTAGGGGCGAATCTTGCATTCGCCCATCGCGTGCGATCCGTCTGCGTCATGGGCGATCACAAGGATCGCCCCTACGGATTCCGTCTTCTGCGTTTATCCGCGTGCATCCGCGGTTGCGCCGTCCGCCACCACCACGGCGGTGCCGTAGGCGAGGAGTTCGGCGGCGCCGGTGGCGATTTCGCTGCTGGCGAAGCGTACGCCGACGATGGCGTTGGCGCCGCGGGCTTTGGCGTGCGCCGCCATGCGGTCGAGGGATTGTTCGCGCGCTTCGGCCATGAGCTTGGTGTATTCCTCGATCTCGCCGCCGACGGCGTTCTTCAGCTTGGCCACGATGTCCGCGCTCGTGCTCACCGCCCGCACGCTGTTCCCGTACACCAGCCCCAGCGTCTGCACGATCCGCACATCGGTCGGGTGATCCACCGTGTAGAGCGTCATCGCCGCACCCGCCCGTACCGCTCGCGCCGGCCCACGTGGCGTTTCTCGCGCCACACGCTGAGCAGGAGCATGGCCAGGCCCGCCACCGCCGCGCCGCCGAGCAGCTTCACCCCCGGCGGGATCGCGGGCGTGCGCAGGAACAGGAGCGCGAACGCCAGCACCAGTCCGCCGATCCCCACATACAGGAGCCCGAAGCCCACCGTGCGTTCCAGCTGCGGCCGCAGTTGGTCCATATACCGGTCCCACACCTCCGGCGGCGGTTCGGCCAGGCGCAACCGCCCCGTGCGTTCGGCCAACTCGCGCATGGCCTCGAACTCCGCGCGCGCGTCGGCGTCTTCCAGCAGGTAAGCATCCAGCGTGTTGCGGCCAGCGGCATCCAATTCACCGTCGATCGCGGCCATCATCAGGCCCTCGGCTTCTTCGCGATTCACTCCGCTGCCTCTGCCGGCGCCAGCCGGTGGTCGAGCACTGCGCGCAGTGCTTTGCGGGCGTTGAACAGGCGCGACATCACGGTACCGTCCGGGATGTCGAGCGCCCGTGCGATTTCCTTGTACGACATGTCGTGCAGATGCTTCAGCACGAGCACCTCCCGATGGATCGGCCGCAGCTCGCCCATGGCCGTCCACAGCTCATCCATGTCCTCGTTGCGCGTGGCCAACACGTCCGGCCGCGCCGCCACGTCGGCGAACTGCACGCCGCTGTCGTCCAGCGCGTCCAGGCTCGTGGCCGGGCGCCGCTTGCGCGCCTTGAGAAAGGTAAAGCAGGTGTTCCGCAGGATCTTGTAGAACCAGGGATAGAACGGGTACGTGGAGTTGTAGCGGTGCAGGTTGCGGTAGACCTTCACGAAGGCCTCCTGGGACTGGTCCCGCGCGTCCTCCGTGTTGCCCACGAAGCCCAGCGCGATGTAGTAGGCCCGCTGCATGTACTTGGCCACCAGCTCCTCGAACGCGCGCTCATCCCCATGGTTCGCGCGCGCGATCAGGGCCCGATCCGCGGCCGCCGACGCTTCCATGGTCTGCTCCCTCGCTGCTTCTGAAGGAGATACCCCGCCGGGCGCCGGATATTCATCGCTGGCTGGCACGAGCGCGCTCAGTGTAGCAACCGGCGGCGGGGCGCACCCACCGGTGCCCCCGCGGCACGGCGATCTGGTGGCCTCCGCATGGCTCGAAATGTAGGGGCGCGATTCATCGCGCCCAGCCCTCATGGGCGCAATGAATTGCGCCCCTACGACACCATCGCAGACGCGAAGCGAGCGCGGCGGGGGCTCGTTCCACGGACCCGGAAAAGCCCTAGATAGAGGGTCGCCACGGGTGTTGCGTCGGTTCGGAAAGCAGCAAGAGGCTGAGATTGTAAGCCCAGATGCCCGCGAAAACAAAACATACGCAACCAAAGTAGGTCAGCGTGTTAGAAGTCATGACATCGCTTAACGCGCTGTGGCCACCCAACAAAAAGAGCAGACCTACACCGACAAGCCAGCCGGCAGCTCGCCTCCCCTTGGCGCCATTCCAGAGTTGCCGTGCATGGGCCGGTCGCTGGACAACCCCGTACACAAACAAACACGCCCAAACGAGGAGGAAAGTCGCTGTCAGTACCTTTACGAGAAGCCACCAGAACCCAACGGGGGCAACGACGTGACCGATGAACAGCCACAGCCCCCACCCCCAGGCAGATGCCTCCAACGCATGCAACGGCCAACGTTTCACGGCGTAATTCTATCCCACGCTGGCTTAAGCAAGACGGGGATGAATACGTGCCCCACCCAAAAAAAGTGGCCGGCCCGGGGACGGGGGTCCGGACCGGCCAGGAGACGAGGCGGTGAGGGAGAGGAGCCACCGCCACGGGAGATCGAAAACCTAGTACCCGGCGTGCACCTCCGCGTGTGTACCCGCCTCTTCCGCGGCGGCCATGCGGTCCCATGCCGGGTAGTGGCGGCGCCAGGGGGATGATTCCAGGCGGAGCACGTTGGGCTCGGAGATGGGGTGCCCCCCCCAAGCATCCCGAGCGCCGTCCCGTTCCTGCGCGTGCCTACCTGTCGTCATGGCTTCCCCCAGCCTTGGCGGAACGTCCCGCCGTCTGTGTCCCTTAACATCGAACTCGCCCACGTTAGTGCAACAGGCATGCCAGGGGCTCCTCGGATCACGAGCTTGTAAGTGGGATCACGAGCTTGTAAGTGACTTATTTATAATGAGTTATGACTATATAATCCGCACGAGAACGTAATTGGTGTTTCCGATGCGACAACAGTTGGTCCAGCCAAGCCGCAAATTGTCCAGAACGACGAAAATTGGCAATTTCTGGGCCCCGCGATGCCCCCTGAATCGAGGCCGCAGGGGGCGCCGGCCTGGCCCGGGGAGAATGCGGAACTCGTCTGTTCCCAGTGAATTACGTTTACGCCCGGCGGCGGCCTGACCGGGCGGAATCTGCTTGACAGGGTCCGGCGACGCTCCTATGCTGCGAGCAGAGCGGGTGGCCGGAGTCGCGTGGGGTGGCTCGGAGCGGACGAGACGCCGCGGGAGGCCAAGGGGACACAGGTGCAGAACGGCGACCAGGAATCCGGCAGCGTCCCGGTCGATTTCCGGGCGTTCGCCGAGCAGGCCAACGAAGGCATGCTGGTGTTGGATGCGGACCGGCGCATCACCTTCGCCAACCAGGCGATCCGGGACCTGATGGGCGTGGGGGACGAGGTCATCGGCCGCGACATCGTCGAGTTCCTCGACATGAGCAGCGCGCGGAAGGTGGAGAGCGAGTTCGACCGCCGGCGCGAGGGGGTGCGGTCCCACTACGAGGTCGAAATCCCCTGGGCCGAGGGCGCGCCCCGCACCCTGCACGTGGCCGCGTCCCCGCAACTGGGGCCCGACGGGAAATTCTGCGGCACCTTTGCGATCGTCAACGACATCACCGAAAAGATCGCCCTGGAGCAGCAACTCCAGGAGTACGCCCAGAATCTGGAGGAGATGGTGCAGGCCCGGACGAACGCGCTCATCGCCTCGGAGCAGCGCTATCACGAGGTCTTCGCGAACGTGACCGAGGGCATCGTCCGCGTCGATCGGCAGGGCACCATCCTGCTCTGCAACTCCGCCTTCGCGGAGATGGTGGGCAGTACGTCGGGCGAGATCATGGGCCGCAACATGATGCGCCTTGTGCACGAAGACGACGTCAACATCGTGGTGGACGCCTCAGAGCGGCTCGTGCGCGGGGAACCCATCGCCCGCACCCGCATCTTCCGGATGCGGCGGCTGGACGACCGCGAGATCGTCTACATTGAGACCACCGCCAGCGTGACCCATCGCGAAGACGCGATCGACTCCATCCAAATCCTCGCGCGGGACGTGACCGAACGGGTGCTCGCGGAAGAGGAACTCAAGCGCGCGTACGCGGAACTCAAGGGGTTGAGCCGGGCCAAGACGAACTTCCTCTCCAACATCACCCACGAGCTGAAAACGCCGCTCGTCACCGTCCGCGGCTACACCCAGATGCTGCACGGAGGGAATTTGGGCCCGGTCACCGACCAGCAGCGCACCGCGCTCAGCACCAGCCTGCGAAACGTGGACGTCCTGCTGGCGCAGATCGAGCGCCTGCTGAGCGTCAGCCGGTTGGAACTGAGCGATGCGGGGCTGCACCTCGAAGCGGTCCCGGTCGCGGACTTCCTCCGGGACTGCGGGGCCGAAACCCTGCTCCTGGCTGAGCAGAAGCGCGTGGACCTCCGGCTCGGCGCGGTGCCCGCCGATCTGCCGCCCCTGCATGCGGATTGGGAGAAGCTCGCCGATGCGCTCGCCCACCTGATCGGCAACGGCATCAAGTTCACGGGCCCGGGCGGGGTCGTCGAGTTGAGTGCAGCGCGCGACGGCGCCGATGCGATCCGCCTCAACGTGCACGACACCGGCGCCGGGTTGGATCCGGAGCGCGTCGCGAAGCTGTTCGAACCGTTCGAGCAGGCCGACGGGACCCACACCCGCGACTACGAGGGGCTCGGCATCGGCCTCGCCCTGGTGCGCCGCATCGTCGAACTGCACGGTGGCCAGCTTGGCGTCGACAGCACCCCCGGCGCGGGCTCTACCTTCTGGTGCCGGATCCCCACCTCGACCGAGACCCCCCTGGCGCGCACCGGACGCCCGCGCGTGGACCGGACGGCAGGGTTGGATGTGCAGGGCGTGCCCGAACCGGCCGGCGCGGAGGAGGAGGAGGAGCTGGACGACCTGGATGACGATCTGGACCCGGCGGATATCGACCTGGACGACCGGGAGGAGGAACCCATCGTGTTCGTGGACCACGACCTGGACATGCTGCGGTTTCTCCGGCAGGCCTTCGAGGACGCGAACCTCCCCGTGGACACCATCATGGACCCAGAGGCGGTCCTCCCACAGATCAGAACTACAGGCGCCCGAGTGGTTTTCGTGGATGTGGGCTTCCCCCAGGCGGACGGGGTGGAACTTTGCCGCCAGCTCAAAAGGGACCCCGTGACGGCGGGTATTCCGGTTTACGTCTTTACCGGGCATAATGGTAGGGACGTGCGTGCCAGGGCCGAGGCCGCCGGAGCGGACGGGTTCATTACCAAACCCGTGTCTCTGGACTATCTGCTGGAGGTAGCTGGACGGCATCGCTAAGGTCCGCAGTGCCCTACCGCCCACCCGCCGGGGCAATGTCGGAAGGACGGGAGACGCATGAGTCGCCGGAAGACCATCTTGGTCGCGGAGGACCAGCGCGAGCAGCTCGACATGCTCAAGCTGCTGCTGGAGGGATCCGGTTATAAGGTCGTCGGCGTTACTGACGGCAAGAAAGCCCTCCAGCACCTCAAGAAGCGCCGGTTCGACCTCGTCATTTTGGACATCATGATGCCGAAGATGGACGGCGTCGAGATTTGCAACAAGGTGAAACACTCGCGCACGCTCATGCGCATGCCGGTCGTCATCATCTCCGCCCTGGGCCGCGGCAGCCGCGCCAGTGAAGAACGCTGGCAGCGGGACACGCTCGCCGACGCGTTCCTCGCCAAACCGTACGACACCCGCGACTTGCTGAAGGTGGTTGAGGACCTGCTCGCCCATCCCATCACCGAAGAAGAAGCCCGGGAGAAGGTGAAGCACCAGGTACACCTGCGGAACTTGACGGAACTCATGAAGACCGGTGACGTGGCCCGCAACGCCCAACTCCAGGCGACGAAACAGGAAATTTCCACCCAGTACTTCAGTAAGGCGGACCGGCATGGCGCGCCGGACGAGTAGGGTGGGCCCGCGCCCGTCTACCGGACGCGCACCGCTTCGGCGAAGCCCTCACTCTCGATAACCTGAAACACCGCGTCCAGCGCCTGCTGCTGGGGCGGCGGGATCCGGCCGAACGGCGGCCGCGCACCGAACCGGAAGCCGCGGCGCAACAGGAGATACTTCAGACTGGGCAGCGCGCCGAACCGCTCCATCGCGTGCACCACCCGGTCCACCAGCGCCTGCGCTTCCGCGTCCCCCCGGTCCCACACCTGCTTCACCAGTTCGGGAAACACATTGGCCACCGCGCTGAGGAACCCCGTGGCCCCCCGGGCGCGCGCCTCGCGGATGCAGCCGTCATGGCAGCAGAAAATGTCGAGTTGCGTCGCAAACTCCTCGCTGAGCTGATCCAGCCGGGCCGGATCGCCCGAGCCGTCCACCACCCCCGTGACCAGCCCCTCCACCAGCAACGCGCGCACCAGCTCGATGGTCAGCGGATTGTGCGTATCCCCCGGCGCGTGCAGCGCCATGATCGGCAGCGGACATCCGTCCGCCAGCCGCCGGTAGTACCACACCACCTCCTCTTCGCTGAACCGGTAGTAGAGCGGCGGCGGCACGATCACGCCCGTCACGTCGCGCGGCGCCAGCCGGCGTACCGTGTCCAGGATCATCTGCTCCTGCGGCTCCCACACCGTCGGCCACAGCACCGCCCGCCCGGACGTGGCCGGCGTCAGCGCCTCATAGACGGCCTGCTTCTCCGCCTGCGTCAGATAGAGGAACTCGCCCGCCGGGCCCGTGGGGCTGAAGCCGGTCACCCCATGGCTCACGAGCCAGCGGTTGTGGTGCGCCACGATGTCCGGGTCCACCGCGCCGCGCCGAAAGGGGGTGAGGTTGGCCACCCAGAGCCCTTGGCGGGCCGCGCGGGAGGTTCGCATGGGCGGCTACTCTACCGGAGCGGGTTGCGCGCCCGCGGCCCACGGACGCGCCCGCGCCGCCGCCCGGGCGTGCGCGCGCGCCGCGGCCAGGTCGCCCCCGCGCTCGGCCAGGTACGCCAGCGACACGTGCGCTGCGTAGTTGTCCGGCTCCGCCGCGAGCGCACGCGTGAACCACTCCGCCGCGGCAGCATCCTCCTTCAGCACGAAACAGAAGTTCGCCACCAGCGCCGCGGCGCTGCCGTCCCCCGGCCGCGGCGGCCATCGTCGGAGTCCCGCCTCGAGCGTGGCGAAGTGGGGCCGGTCCCGGTACCCGTCCTCCCAGACCACGACCGGTGAAGCGGGCAGCGGCGTGGGCAGCGCCGCGGCGGTGAGGCGCACCGCATGGGCGGCGAGGTAGGGCGCGGCTTCGGGCGTGCGCTGCACGAACAATGCCGCCACCGCGTCGACGTAACACAGCACCCAGCGATCCGAACGATAGAGGTGACGCAACAGCAGGCCGTAGTCCGGCATGCGGTGGAACACCACCGCCGCGCGCACCCCATCTTGCGCGGCCGCCTCCTCCCACGCCACCGGATCGCGGATGGTGCGGCCGTACCGCTCCAGGAAGAGCTGCCCGTACACCTCCCACCGGCCGTCGATGTACACCGGCCGCTCCGGCCAGAACCGCCAGGCGAGATAGCCGCCCAACTCCGGCGTGTTCCAGATGGGACCGGGCGCATGCGTCGCGGCGATGAAATCCCCTACGCGCCCGGGATGGTGCGTCGCGCTCAGGCCAAGGCCGAAGCGCGTGAGCGTGCCGTCCCGCGTCGCAAACGTGTTCGTGGCGGCGCCCCACGCGCCGGCCATGGCGATCCACACCGCCAGCACCGCCAGCACCGGTTGCGCGCGGCGGGTGAGACTCTCCAGCCAGGCCGCACCCGTCGCCGCAGGGCCGTCCGCCCACGCGCGCACCGCGAACGGGACCGCCACGACGGCGAACAGGGCCATGTTGCGCCGCGCCGTGAGCGCCAGGTACCCGAACGCGCAGACCAGCACGAACCCGACGGGATCCAGGCGCCGCGCGCGCACCGCGAACCCCAACACCGTGAGGCATGCGAGCGCCACGAACGCCACCGTCGCGACCGGCCAATGCGCGTCGGCCAGGGGGGCCCCGAGTTCGGTCACGGACGACGCGACCCAGTCCGTGCCCGATTGAATCTCCCGGAACAAGGTCAACGGATAGAGCGCCTGCGTGAGCGGCTGCGGCGTGAGCAACGTGACGGGCACCATGACCAGCAGCACGCGGCCCAAGCGCTTGCACCACGCGGGAGCCATGGCGTCGTAATTCCACCCGGCCGGCACCGGGAGCCGCGACACCAGCGCATCGCCGAGCGCGTGCGCACCGATCACGATGGGCCCGAGAATCCACAGCCCGTGCGTGTTGACCCAGACCAGGTGCAGCACGGGCAGCAGCAGGATGATCGCGCCGCCCGTCCGCCGGTAGCGGGCCACGATGAACCCCGTCAGCGCCAGAAACAGGAGGCTCAGCAGGTCCGGGCGGGGCAGGTACCGTTCCGAGGCGGCGGCGGCGCCGAGCGCGACCGCAAGCAGCGCCACGCCGGCGGCCTCCCGCCACTCCATCGTCAGCCACACGCACAGCCACGCAAGCAGCGCGACGCCGGCGACGGTCAGGAGCGTGCCGTTGATCCCGCCCACCAGGTACGTGCGCCACAAGGCCACCTGAAACAGCCAGTGCGAGTCCACGTAGGGATTGCCCTGCGCAGTGAACGACAGCGGATCGGTGGTGGGAACTTCGCGCAACTCGGTGATGTACTGCCCGAGCCGCAACTGCCACCAGAAGTCTACGCTGTCCAGTTGATGCAAGGCGAAGCCGCAAACGAGCAGCGCGAGCGCGACAGCGCCCGCCGACAGCACGCAGCGCCAGAACCACCGCGCCGGGTCGGTCTCCGCGGCGCGCGCGGGGCGGCGCGCGGTGACGCGCCGGATGCCGACCTCGGGCGAGGGCGGCGCCGGATGGTCGGGCATACGAGCAGCCTACGCGGCGCGAAATGCGCCGTCAACGCGTCTGCCGCTACAACTGCTTCGGATTGATGGGTTGCCCGTAAGAGAACTCGACGCGGTTGCCGTCCGGGTCCGCGATGATGACGAAGTACCCCACCGGAGGCGGCCAGTCGACGGGGCCCATGACCACGGGCACCCCTGCCGCCTCCGCCCGCGCGGCGACGGCGTCCACTTCCGCGCGCGTGGCGCATGCAAACCCCAGGTGGTCCACCGCCGGCGGGGACTCCGGCTGCCGTCCCGCGTTTTCGATGCAGACCAACACGAACGTCGGGTCTTCCCGCTCGCGGCCGAGCCACGCGACCCGCACGCCCCCGTCCACCCGCTCGTGCACCACGTGCATGCCCGCGTAGGCGCGATAGAACGCAATCGTCCTCGCAACGTCCGCGCAGTTCAAGGCGACATGCGTCAACGTGGGTGCTTGCACGGCCGGACCATCCCCCTCACCGTTCGCACGACGGGTCACGCTCACGTACTATACCGAGCGTGTCCCCGAGCACAACCCCCGACGCGCCACCGCATGCCGCCCCGCGTCGGGTTCCGCTGCGCGCCGCGGGCCGGGGTGTGCGGCGGCTTTTGGCGAGCGGGGCCGCGTGGGCGGTGGTGTTCTTCGTGGGCATCCTGTCCAATCTGCCGCCGCTCGCTCACGTGATGCGCACGGTCGTGGCCAGCCCGAACGCGGGCATGCTCACCGAAGTGCTGGACGCGGTCTACCTCGCCCGGCGGGCCAAGGCGCGCGGGGAAACCGTCATCCTGATCGGGGGCAGCTCCGTCTCGCGCCATCTGCCGACGCACGACTGGTTGCCCGGCGTGCGCGTCCTGAACGCGAGCACGATGGTGGGCGACATCTATGTGCGGACGAGCCATGCGCGTTTCCTCATCGACTATGCGCCGGCCGACGTCCTGCTCATCCCGCTCATCTGGAACGGCTTTCCCGACTTGGCCGACGGCCCTTCCCGCCAGACCCCGCTGCAGTTGGAGTGGCTCCCGAACCCGGCCGATCAGCAAGTCCGCCAGGGCATCGGGTTCGGCTACGTGGACGGCCTGCCCCTGCAACTCAAACGCCTGCTGATCGAGCAGGCGGAAGCACTCCAGAGCGACGACGTCCACCTGTGGCCCCCGGGCGTCATCCCCATGGGGGGGTACTTCGCCGGCATTCGCACGCTCCCGGCGCGGGTACCGCTCCCCTCCTACCGCAGCGTGCAACGGCTGGAAACGCTGCGCGCGTACGGCGCCGAACGGGGCGTGACCGTGCTCTACTATCTGTCCCCGCACAACCCCGCCTACGTCCCCGAGTATCTGCCCAAGGAAGCGCTGGGGCGGTTTCGCCGCGCCCTGCGGCCCCACCTGTACCTGGACCTGGCGGACCTGGTTTCGCGGGAGGACTTCTACCCCGACTTGGTGCATTTCAACGCGCGCGGCCTCGCACTCGTCTCTCGGACCCTGAGCAACACCCTCGCCTCCCCCGGGTGGACGCGCGCCCCCGGCCGCATTCAGGTGCCCGGACGCTGGACGCGCGCACGGCTGAGCGTCGCATACGTCGCCGCGGCGTACCGCGCCGGCTTCTATGAGCGCCTGCGCCCGAAGGATGCGGGGTTCCTGGTGCGCTTCTAAAGCGGGGGCGGCGCCACCCGCACCGCGAGCATGGTCCCCTGGCGCACCAACACCTCGGCGCCCAACTCCCGCACCGCCGCGCGCAAGCCCGCTTCCGGAAACGCGCCGCGCTCCGCTTCGGCGATGTACAGCACCGTGATGCCGTGCCGCTCCACCAGGGCGCGCCGCACATCCGCCGGGGTCTCCGCCGCGAACAACTGTTGCACCGTGGCCACGCGCGCGTCGTAGTTCGGCACGTCCCAGCGACCCACGAAAACGCGCGCCGGCACGCGAGCGCTCAGCACCAACCCATTCCAGGGGCTGCACGCAATGCGATCTTCCGGCGACACCAGCGCACCCAGGTCCGCCATGCCCACCGCCTCCGGCGTCAGGTGGTAGTACCGGCTGGGATACCACTCCAAGCGCGCCAGGCGTTGGCGCACCACCGTGCCAGTGGTCGGCATGCACGCGAGGAGGCCGAGCCCCGCCACGATGGGACGCGCGGGTCCCGGCAGGTTGGCAATGCCCCGGGCGAGGACCGCCGCCGTCCACATGGCGAGCGGCACCTGGAGACCAAGGATCACGCGGCCGGCGTGGCGGAGCAGGGGGGCACCGTGCAACAGCACAAGGGTCGCCGCCACCCACGCCGCACACCAGGCGGCCCCCGCGCCGCCCGGCCACCCGTAGCGCACGCGTCCGAACCCATACGCAAGCGCGCCGCCGCCGAGGAACCCGAACCCCAGGGCCAGGTCCCCATACGCGGGCCGAGGAATGGTGGAATGCGGCAGGCCCCACGGGTACAGCCACATGACCCCGAGAAAATACCCCACGGGGAGCAGCCCGCCGACCGCGAGCGGCCACGTGGCGCGCCACAGGGCCACACCCGCCCCGCGGTTCCGGGCGGCGACGACGGCCAGGTACAACCCCCAGGCCCCCAGGAGGACGATCAGATTGAACGGATGAAACCAGCCCAGGAGAAACGCGCACGCTCCCGCCACCCCACCCCAGGGCCATGGGCGTCCCCCCTCGCCCGCGCGGACCACGGCAGCGCCGCCGGCGACCAGGAGGGCCAGCGCCCACGTGATGTGCGGGAAGCTCAGGACCGTGTAGGCGGTGGAAATTTCGGACGTGAGCAAGTCGGCGGACTGTCCCCCGTGCCACCCGAAGCGCGCCACCAGCCAGCCGAAGCCCGACCCCCACACGGCCAGCTCGATGGCCAGCCACCGTTCTCGGCGGCCCCGGGCGCAGACGGTGGCGAAGGCGGCAATGGCGAGCACACACGCCACCGCTCCCGCGTAACGCGCGCCATGGTAGACCGCGAACGGGGACGCGCCCGTGCCCCGCCGCACCTGCGCCAGCGCCCACCAGAACATGCCCGAGAAGAGCTGGTCGCGTCCGGCAGCACCGAACGCGTCGCGCGGCACGGGAAGCCAGCCCACCTCTTGCCGGACCTGCGACAGGTAAAAGTGCGCATCCCGAACGCCCACCAAGACGCCCAGGAACTCGGCACCCTCTGGCGCCATGGCGCGGGCGCGGGCCATGGGCCACGCGGCGTACGCCACGAGCGCGACGGCTGTCGCCGCCAGCGCGGCCCACTCCCAGCGCGCCCACGGGGGCCGCGCGGGCTCCGGCTCGCTCATGCGCGCAAGTATACAAGCGCGCGCGGCCGCGGGCTGTGCTTACTCCACCCAGTCGGCAATGAAAATGTTCGTGTCGCCTTGCTGCGCGTTGTGGCGGTTGGAGGCGAACACAAGCTGCGTGCCGGCGCGGTTGAACATGGGGAACGCGTCGAAGGTAGGATTGAACGTGATCTGCTCGAGGCCCGTCCCATCGTCGCGGATCGTGAACAGGTCGAAGTTGCGTCCCGCCGGATCGTGCAGGTTCGACGCGAAGATGATCCGCCGGCCGTCCGGATGGAAGTACGGGCAGAAGTTGGCGGCGCCGTTGGCCGTGACCTGCCGCACGTCGCTGCCGTCCACGCTGCACGTATAAATCTCCAGGCGGCTCGGCCGGACCAGCCCCTGGGCCAGCAGGGCGCGGTACTCCTCCAAGGCCGCGCCGGTGGGGCGGCTGGCGCGGAACACCAGGCGGGTCCCGTCCGGACTGAAGAACGCGCCACCGTCGTAGCCGGGCGCGTGCGTGACTCGCCGCTGGTTCGTGCCGTCCGCGTTCATGACGTACAGTTCAAGATCCCCGTCGCGCGCCGACGTAAAAGCCACCAGCCGCCCGTCCGGGCTCACGGTCGCTTCCGCGTCATACCCGGGGGTTTCGGTTAGCCGGCGGAGCGCACCGGTAGCCGCGTGGCGCAGGAAAATGTCGTAGGTCTCGTACAGCGCCCACACGTATCCGCGCGAAAAGTCGGGCGGCGGCGGACACGCGTCGCCACCCAGGTGCGTGCTGGCGTAGTACACATCGTGCGTGCGCGGATGCACAAACGCGCAGGTGGTCCGCCCCGCGCCGGAGCTGAGCTGTTCCACGCCGCTGCCGTCCGCGTGCATGCGGTAAATGCGGTCGCATCCCACCCCCAGCGGCGTTGCCTGGAACACGAGCGCGGTGCCGTCGCCGTTGAAATACGCCTCCGCGTTCTCACCGCCGAACGTCAGTTGCCGCACGTTCGCCAGATGCCCCTCCCCGGGGAACGCGAGCGAGGCGGGAGCGGAGGCCGGGGCGGATGCGGGCGCGGCTGCGGGCTGCGCCGCCGCCACCGTCGCGAGCACGGCGACCCCGCCCGCCGCGAGAAAGACGTGCAGAAGCCGTCGCCGACGGAGCTTCACCACAGTTCCGGTACTTTGTCCCGATCCGGCGCGGGACATAATTCCTGGGCCGAATCCCGTCACAACTCCCCCTCACGACTCGGCTTCACTGCAATCCGCCCATTTCACATATTAGGAGTTAGGCCATTCGACCTGGAATCGTGCACATTACACAGACTAGAACACCGACGAGATCGGTAACAAACACGCGCTCGTTGAAGATAGAAACCGAGCACTTATTCCTAGCTTCTAGCGATCGTGCAAAGGTTATTCTAGCGACGAACATTGCGAGCAAAGCCCCGTTCGCTATGTAGGGTCTATACGCATCAACAAAATCAAAGTACGCCTCAGCACTTATCCCGATCGTGGAATGCGCCATCGCAGGAACCCAACCCAAATAACCCAAAATGAATATGGTGTATAAGCAGATTTGGCGCATCGAGGGCAGATTCGACCGCCATCCCTCATAGTACCTGCCGAGCCACACGCATCCGGGAAGCGGGACTTTGCGCGCTGCGGCAGATTTTCCTAAGTGCGGCAGTTCGAGCCATGCCTCTTGAACGGTCGGAGGTGCACCACGCCCCTGGAGTGCCCGCAGGACGCCATACAGAACAATCAATAGCGCGGATATTATCCAAGCCGGTGTGCTCATAGCAGGACCCTCGCGAAGTTAGATTCGGGCGGCAATCCACAGTTCAACGAAAATTTCCCATTGCCCGCCGCGAGAAAGACGTGCAGAAGCCGTCGCCGACGGAGTTTGCTCATAGGCCCCATACTCTATTAAGGATGTCGGGGTAGGGGCGAATCTTGTATTCGCCCATCTGCTGGGCGATCGCGAGGATCGCCCCTAATGACTGGAGGGCGGGCGCCGCATGCGTCGCCCCTGCGAAAGAACGGCGCATCCATCCGCGCCAGCCGGTGCGCAGTGCCCTTTCGCCCTGAGGTAATGGGAATACTGCCGCGGACCGCGCTCATGCCCATTGGCTGTGCGGCCGGCGCTTGGCATACTAGTATGTACGTTCCGCGCCCGGGAGCACCGCATCTTATGCCCCAGCATCGTTACAGCAGGTGGGACAACTCGCAGGAGCCGTTCGGCATCGCAGCCGACGACATCTTCGGCGCCATCGCCGACGACCTGCTGGACCACGGGGACTTGCGCGGGGCCATTCGCGATCTGCTGCGCCGCGGCATCTCGGCGCGGGACGGGCGGCGCATCGTCGGCGCGGAGGAACTGCGCCAGCGGGTCCGCGAGCAGCGGCGTGCGCTGCTGCAGCGCCACAACCTCGAACACATTTTTGATCAGCTCAACGAGGAGCTGGAACGCATCCTGGAAATGGAGCGGGACACGCTGACGCAGCAGCAGGCGGACGCGGCGAGCGTGCTGGGCCGTCGCGCGGTGAACGGGTTGCGTCGCAACGTGACGCGCGACGAGCCGCGGCCCGAGGGCGCCATCGAGCGCATGTGGTACGACGCGGCGCAGTGCGAGCGCAAGCTCAACGTGCTGCCCGAGACGTTCCACGGCCGCCTGACGGAGCTGCGGTCCTACACGTTCGCGAACCAGGAGGCGCAGGAGGCGTTCGACGACTTGGTGGCGACGCTGCAGCGCCGCATGCTCGGGCACTACCTGAAGGATGTGCGCGAGCAGCTCGAAGGCATGTCCCCCACCGATCAGGCGCTCCTGCGGCAGATGCTGCACGACCTGACCGAGCTGCTGCGCCTGCACTTCGCGGGTGAGCCGATCGACAAAGCGTACGGCGCGTTCAAGGAGAAGTACCCGCAGATGTTCGCCGGGAACCCGGACATGCCGTTCGAGGATTTCCTGGCCATGCTGGCGCAGCAGGCCGCGGAACTCCAGGGGCTCATGTCCAGCCTCAGCCCGGAAGACCTGGCGGAACTGCAGGGGCTGCTGGACTGGTCGTTTCTGGACGACGGGCTGCGGGACGCCATGCGCGAGTTCACCGAACTCATCATGCAACTCGCGCCCGGCGATGCGGCGGCTTACGACTTCGCGGGCCAGCACCCCCTGTCCCTGGATGAGGCGATGCACACCATCGACCGCCTGCACGCGCTCGACCAGTTCGAGTCCCGGCTCGACCGGGCCATGTGGCGGGGATTCTTCGACGAGCTGGAGACGGAGCTGGCCGAGGACGCGCTGGGCCCCGAGGGCGGGCGCATGCTGCGCGAGCTGCAGGACCTGGCGAAGCGGCTGGAGGAGGCGCGGTACCTGAAGCGCACGCCGGGCGGCTGGCGGCTCACCACGCGGGCGGTCCGGCGGCTGGGTACCCACGCGCTACAGGAAATCTTCTCGCAGATCGAGAAGACCATCGTGGGCCGCCATCAGGGCCGGACCGGGCGCGACGCGGGCACCCCCAGCGGGGAGACGCGGCCGTACGCCTATGGCCTGCCCATGAACGTGGACGTGCCCCGCACGGTCTTCAACGCCCTGCTCCGCAGCGGCGGCGCCGTGCCGCTGGACCTGCGGTTCGACGACTTCGAGATTCAAGAGCTGGAGTTCCAGGCCCGGTGCGCGACGGTGCTGCTGGTGGACCAGAGTTCGTCCATGGAGCGCCTCGGCCGCTTCGCCGCCGCCAAGCGCGTGGCCTTCGCGCTCCTCGAGCTGATTCGCCAGCGCTTCCCGCGGGATGAACTGTATGTGGTCGGCTTCCACACGCTGGCCCAGCAGGTGGCCGTCACGCAACTGCCGCACCTGCGCGAAAAGCCGCGGCAGGGGGTGGTGTGGGTGAATGAATCCATCCCGCTCGCCTACGCCCGCGAGCAACCCGATGCGATCCCCATGGATTTCACCAACGTGCAGGAAGGCCTGCGCATCTCCCGGCAGCTGCTCGCGCGCGCGCAAGCCCGGACGAAGCAGATCATCATGATCACCGACGGCCAGCCCACGGCGTACATCACCGGCCAACATCTGGTCCTCTCCTACCCGGAGGTGGAGGACCCGTGTGCGGCGGCGCTGAAGGAGGCGCGGCGTTGTACGCGCCAACACATCCGCATCAACACCTTCATGCTGCGCCAGGATTACTACCTGGAGGCGTTCGTGCAGCGGCTGACCGAGATCAACCGCGGCCGCGCCTTCTTCACGACGCCCCACACCCTCGGCAGCGCGGTCATGCGCGATTACGTGCGCGGCCGCACGAGCCGGGTGTAGGACCGGGACACCAGCCCCATGTACGCACAGAGCTTTGAACCCGATGAAGTGCACGAGGTCATCGAGCGCCTCGTCGCCAGTTACGACGAGACGGGGGTGATGGCGGACCTGGAACGGACGCACCTGCCCAGCCACCAGAGCGTGGTGGACCTCATCCGCCGCCTGCGTGCGGTCGTCTTCCCCGTGCACCTGGATCGCGAGCCGATCACCCGCGAGAACATCACGGGCATCCTGCACGAGGAACTGGTGGTCATCATCAACCGCCTCACGGAGCAGGTGACGCGGTGCCTGGGGTACCGCCACGCGGGAGAGATGCCCGTGCAGCAGCTTCGGGAGCAAGCCGCGATTCTCGTGCGCGACTTCGTGCTGTACCTGCCGGAACTGCGCCTGCGCATGCGCGAGGACGTGGAAGCGTCCATGCGCGGGGATCCGGCCGCCCACTCGCACGACCAGGTGGCCATCGCGTACCCGTCCATCACCGCGCTGCTCGTGCACCGGATCGCCCACTTCCTGCACAACGCCGGCGTGCCCATGCTGCCGCGGGTCATGAGCGAACGCGCGCACACTGTCACCGGCATCGACATCAACCCGGGCGCGGTGATCGGGCGCTTCTGCTTCATCGATCACGGCACCGGCGTCGTGGTCGGCGAAACAGCCGAGATCGGCGATCACGCGAAGATTTATCAGGGCGTCACGCTGGGAGCGCTGAGCCTGGACACGAACGCGGGGGGCCACGTGACCACCTCGGGCAAGCGGCACCCCACCGTGGAAGACAACGTGACGATCTATGCGAACGCCACAATCCTGGGCGGCGACACCGTGATCGGCCGGGGTTCGATCATCGGCGCCAACGTCTGGCTCACCAGCTCCGTGCCGCCGAACTCCAAAGTCGGCTACTCCGCGCAGGAGGCCACCACGGTCCGGCCCGACGCCGCCCCCGCCGCCCGGCGCACGCTGCCCACGGAATTTTCCATCTAGCCCGCACCGGGCCGACACGGGTCAGCCCCTACCGAAGGTAGCGTCCTGCGTAGGGGCGACGCATGCGTCGCGCGTTCGCGCGCTTTCACTTGCGGCACGGATTCGCATCCGTGCCCTACAAGACCACGACCACCGTGTAGGGCGGGGATGCAAATCCCTGCCACACGCGGGCTACGGTTCGCGCAGTAGTGTCGCCAGCGCGTCGTAGATCACCGGACCCGTCTCAGGGCCCGGCGAATTGATCTCGCCATACGGCGACTCCTCCGCCTCGTAGAGGAACGGCGCCTTGGTGTCCCACTCGCTCTTCGGAATGATGTACCCGATTTCGTCATTCGCCAGCCCGAGCACAAACTGGAACTCCCCCGTCATCAGGTCGCGCAAGGGCGGCACTTCCATCGGCGCCACGGCGAAGTCCCGCCCCGCCGGCGCCTCGATCCCGCCGTTGACGATCTCCGGATAAATTTCGCCCGGCACCGCCATGAACTGCGCCGGCCCCACATGCACCGAGGCGATCTCCGTGCGGAGATACCCCCAGCGCGTGTAGCCCCGTTCGAACAACCTCAAGACCACGCCCAGGCGCCAAAGCCGGTTGCCCAGCGGCAGCTCGATCGTCCGCGCGCGCAGGCGAATGCCGGCATCCGACACCTCGACCACGCCGTCGCCGCGCAACGCCTCCATCCCCAGCATGGCGAGCCGCCGCCCCTGCGCCTGCGCCTTCAGGAAGGTGGCCTCCGCATATGCCTCGCCGGTGACCGGATCGGTGATGGTCACGCTCGACCCGGTGGACAGCAGTCCGCCGATGGCGCCGTTCACGTAGACCGCAATCCCGCCGAGGCCGGGCACCACCTCCCGCTCCCCGTCGTACACGCCCTGCTCCAGACTCTCGCGCACGTAGTGGGGAAAGTCCGACGTGATCTCCAGATTGTGCGACCCCAACGTCTCCGGGTGATTCGCCCACGCGAAAAGCACGCCGAGGGTGCGTCCCGTGTCGGGCGCGACGGCCTGGATCAGGCGAATGCCGGGGTCGAACACTTGCGGATCGCGCCCGTCGCCGAGCAAGTCGTGCGCCGCGTCCAGCGCTTGCGCGAACCGCAGGGTGGCCGGCTCCAACGCCGCCACCGCCTGCACCACCGCATCGGCCGTGCGCGCCCGGACGAGGCCGAGATACTGCGGGTTCACCCCACCGGAGGTGAACGTGCGGCCCCAGAGGCCGAGCAAGTCCGGCGCCTCGTGCGTGTGCGTGCTGCACACAATGGTGTAATCCACCTCGGCGCGCGCCGCAATCTGCCGCCGCACTTCGAGCACGTCATCGTGCATGAAACCGATGGCATCCAGGACCACGATCGCCACGCGCGTCTGCCCGTCGTCGAGCACCATGGCCCGCGCCCACAGGTCGTCGTGGACGCCCGTCGCCGGCCGGCCCGCGTGATACCCCGCCAGCCAGTAGGGATCGAAGCGCCCGTTCCCGTTCCGGTCGTCATACGTATCGCCGTCTTTGGGTTGGTACCGCGCGTCGTCGTTCACGTCCGTCCAGGTGTCCACCACCTGCGGCGTAATGGGAACGGCGGCGAACCCGGCGCGCAGCGGCCCGGGGGTGGCGGGCGCCGGCACGTGCAAGTCCAGCACGTAGCCGGGGTGCCGGTCGCGCGTCCGCTGGCGCACCCAGCCCCCCGCGAGCAGGATCAGGATGATCAGCACGCCGAGTACGTGCTGGATATGGATGCGACCTCGCACGAGCACCTCCCCGGCCGCGCACTATATCGCAGCCGCCCTCCAGACGCAGCGGGGACTACCGCGTGCGTAAGGGTGCGATTCATCGCGCCCGCGTGGATGGGCGCAATGAATTGCGCCCCTACGGCCAATGGCATCCCCGTACACGCGACGCATACATCGCCCGCCCCGTTCGCACCCGGCGCCGTTCGCGCATACAATGCTCCGGCGCGCGGGGGCCTGACCGCGCGGAGGAGGAGTGCCGTATGCAACTTGGCGTGTCGTTGCCGCCCCGCGATCCCTCGAACATGCTCTGCCGCCTGGCGCAGACGGCGGAAGCCGCCGGCCTCGCGTCCGCCTTCGTCAGCGATCACATCGTGTTCTTCGAGGACATGGAGTCGAAGTACCCGTACTCCAAGACCGGGGACTTCCCCAACCCGGCCGCCGCCCCGTTCCACGAACCGCTCGCGGCCCTCGGCGCGCTGGCGGGCTGCACGTCGCGGATTCGCCTGGGCACCAGCGTGCTGATCCTGCCGTACCGCAACCCCATCTTCACGGCGAAGTTCTTCAGCACGCTCGATCAACTCACGGGCGGCCGCATGATCCTCGGCGTCGGCAGCGGCTGGATGGAAGAGGAGTTCGACGCGCTCGGGGCGGATTTTCACAGGCGCGGCAAGGCCACGAACGAGTGGCTCGAAATCTTCCAGGCGTGCTTCACGGAGGACACGCCCCAGTATTCCGGCGAGACGTACAGCTTCAAGCCACTGAAGTTCGAACCGAAGCCGGTGCAGTCCCCGCTGCCCATCTGGGTCGGCGGGCACGTGAAGCCCGCGCTGCGGCGCACCGCCAAGTACGGCCACGGGTGGCACGCCACGTACCGCAGCAACGAGGAACTCGAACGGATGCGCGACGAGCTGGCGCGGTGCTGCGACGCGGAAAGCCGCGACATCGACGAACTGGAACTCAGCGTCCGCGGGCCGCTGATCATTCGCGACGAACCGCGCGGCCGGTTCCAGGGGCCGGTCGAACACCTGGCCGAGAGTTTGCGCACTCTCGAAGGCATGGGCTTCACGCACTACGTGTTCGAGACGCTCCAGCCCGACGCCGACACCGCTTGCGCCGCGGTCGAGCGCATCGGCGCCGAGGTCCTGCCGCTGCTGTAGGGGCGTCGCGCGGACACATGGGTCCGCCCCTGCGAAGATCGGGCGCGTACGTGTTAGTCAAGGATGCGAAGGAGGTGGCGCGCCGCTGGGTCATGGACGAGGCCGCCGGCGCACCCGGCTTCTCGGGCGCCTTCTTCCACGGGTCCATCAATTGGCTCTCCGATGACGCCACCCTTCCCGCCACGTCGGACGTGGATGTCATGGTCGTCCTCGACGGGGCCGACCCACCGGACAAGCTGGGGAAGTTCCTCTACCGGGACGTGCTGCTCGAGGTGTCCTACCTGCCACGCGATCAACTGCCGTCCGCCGACGCGGTCTTGGGGCAGTACAACCTGGCCGGCAGTTTTCACCGGCCGAACATCATTGCGGATCCCTCGGGCTGGCTGACCCCGCTCCAGGCCGCGGTGGCCGAGGACTACGCCAAGCGCCGGTGGGTGACGACTCGTTGCGAACACGCGCGTGACAAGATCATTGAACGGCTGCAATGGGTGAGCCCGGCGGCGCGCTTCCACGAGCAGGTGATCACCTGGCTCTTCCCGACCGGCGTGACGACGCACGTGTTACTCGTGGCGGGGCTGCAGAACCCGACGGTGCGGCGGCGGTATGAGGCGGTACACGAACTCCTGGCTCAGTTCGGGCGCCTCGACTTCCACGAGACCCTGTTGCAGCTTTTGGGGTGCGCCGAACTGAGCCCGGCGCGCGTCGAACGGCACCTCGCCACGCTCACCGAGGTGTTCGACGCCACCACACCGGTGGTCACCACGCCGTTCTTTTTCGCGAGCGACCTGGGCGCCGGCGCGAGACCGATCGCGATTGACGGTACCCGGGACCTGATCGAGCGCGGCTACCATCGCGAGGCGGTGTTCTGGATCGTCGCCACGTATTCCCGCTGTCTGATCGTGCTCGCCCAGGATGCGCCCGCGGAGATGCAGGAGCGGTTTCGTCCGGGCTACGAGCACCTGTTGGGTGATCTCGGCATCACCTCCCCCGCCGATCTCCAGCACCGCAGTGCGCAGGTGCTGGAGCAGCTCCCGGACGTGTGGGACGTGGCGATGGCCATTCTCGAAGCGAATCCCGCGATCCACGAGTAGCCCGCGGCAAGGGGACACACGGGTCCGCCCACCAAATCTGTCGTCCCACATTCCCCTCCGTAGGGGCCGACCCATGTGTCGGCCTGCGCGACCCCGGCGCGGAAGAGAAACCGCCGATGCACGCCGATACACGCAAATAAGAAAACCTTGTAGGGCACGGATGCGAATCCGTGCCGCGGTGCAGATGGGCGATCACAAGGATCGCCCCTACGATTGATCCGCGGTAGGGGCCGGTTCTTGCGGCCGCCAGACCCGGCCTCCGCCTCTGCGCTTCGCGCAACCGGCTTCCGCTAGACCGGCCCGCAGAAACGCGTGCGTGAATACGCCCCGGCCAACCAGCGCGAAAGATCGGTGCGCTGCGGCAGGGTGCCTGACGCGGCAAGTCCGGTACACTACCGCGCGATGCGCCTCCGAGACGGGACACCACGCCAGAAGGCGCTGTTTGCTGCGCTGGTGGGCTTCTCTCTGCTGGGCGTGGGTATCTGGTTGGTGGACACCGCTTCGCGCATTGGCGAGCCGCACCCGGGTTTCAGCGTCGCCGCCCTTGGACTTCTTCCCGCCCGGGCTGACGCCGCGCCGGCAGGGCTTGAGTGGATCAGCCGCCCCTTGGCGATCAATGGCACCCAGCTCACCACACACACGCAGTACGACGCCCTCGACCTGTTGACGCGCGACATTGGCGCCGTCAACCGGCTGACGGTGCGCCATCTCGACGGAACGACGGCGGATGTGGTCCTCCCCGTGACAGGCTTCAGGTGGGGGGACGCCCTCACCCGCGATGCGTTCTTTCTTCCTCTGGGCTGGGTGGGTGTCCTGGTCGGGCTGGGCGCGTTCCTCTTGCGGCCATACGAACCGGGAAGCTGGGCAGTCTTGACGGCTACATGTCTGTTCGCGGGCATATGTACCGTCTTTGGCCTGCTTGAACCGACTACGAGCCGCTGGTTCGTCGCGTATAGCGTCTTCGGCAGCGGCCTCGTCCCATCCAACTACCTGTATCTCGGCTTCGTGTTCCCTGTGGTGCATCCACTGTTCACGCGCCGGCCGAATATCGTGTACGGCATCTACGCGGCCGGCATTCCCGCAATAGCGCTGCAGTTGTCAGATTGGTCCCCACGGCCCATGGTGACGGGGGTTACCGTTGTGCCGTACATGATAGTGGTCAGCTTCCTGGCCGGGTTCCTGCTCGTAGCGCGGTGTCTCGTGTTTCTCCGGCGCGGTGCGGATGCGTTAGCGCAACAACGTTCCCGCATACTCTTGCTGGCCGCCGTCTTCGGAGTAGCCCCCTTCGTGGCCCTCTTTGTTGGGGCGTTTTTGCTCGACGTTCAAGTCTTGCCTGACGCGCGGTACCTCGTCTTACCCCTGTATCTCCAGCTTCTTGCGGTGGGATATTTGGCCATCAGGCAGGACCTGATCAACGCGCGCCTGGCCGTGCGGCGGGCGGTGGCGTACACGCTGGCGGGTGGTCTCGTCCTCGGCGTCGTGTGGGGAGCGGGCGCGCTCTCGCCCGTGCTGGCTGCGGGCGTACTGCTGCCGGTGTTTGTGGTACTGCCGCTTTTCAACGCGCGGGTAAACGGGTGGCTGTACCCGCGGCGGGCGGGCTTTCCGGACTTGCGCCGCACCATCGGGGATGAACTGCTGGGCAGCGCGACGCGGGAGGACGTGGTGCACGTGTTGGCGAGCGCGCCGGGGCGCGTGTGCGACACGTCGAGCGGCGCAGCGTTCCTGTTGCCGGGCGCGACGGACGAGCGGGAACACATCAGCGGCAGCGGCGATTCCAACGTGTCGGCGCTGCGCGATCTTAGCGAGGAACCCCTGGTGCAGACGCTGGTGGCCAGCCGGGAACTCATCAAGCGGGAGAGCCTGCGCGTGGACTCGCGCTTTGCAAAGATCTCGCAGGAAGCCCGCGCGTGCATGGACCGGCTGCACGCGTCGGTACTGCTACCCATCGAGCGCGACGGCAAAGTCATCGGCGGGCTGGCCGTCGGGCCGCACGTGTCCGGCGACGTGTTCGACCCCGCGGAACTGGAATTGCTGCGCGAGTTGTCGCATGAAGCGGTGCGCGCGCTGGAAGTCGCACAGCTGCGTGAGCGGAGCAGCGATCCAGATGGGGCCGGCGCCACGCAGCCGATTCCTGCGGGTGGTACGGAAGAGATCCGGCTGCCGAGGGTCGCGGGCGGGCGGTTCGTGGCCGAGCGCTTGTTGGGCGAGGGCGGGTTCAAGCGGGTATACCTGGCGCGGGACACGCGGCTGCAACGTGATGTAGCGCTCGCCATGATCCGCCCCGAGCGGCTATCCGAGGCGGGGCGTACGCGCATCGAGCGCGAAGCGCAGGCCATGGCGCGGTTTGGGACGCATGCGCACATCGTCGCCGTCCACGACATTGGCGAGGACGCGGGGCAACTGTACATCGTGAGTGAGTACATGCCCGGCGGCAGTCTGGAAGACCGGCTCAACGCGGGCCCGTTGCCAGTTCCCGACGCCCTGCGCATCGCGAGCGAACTGTGCGACGCGCTGGGGGCCGCCCACGCCGAAGGCATCGTGCACCGGGACCTGAAGCCGGGCAATGTGTGGTTTACCTCTACCCACTCTGCCAAGCTCGGCGACTTCGGGTTGGCGCTGGCGCAGCAAGAATCCCGCATCACCGAAGAAGGCGCGGTAGTGGGGACCGTGGCGTACATGTCCCCCGAACAGGTGCGGGGCGAAACCCCCGTGCCGCAAAGCGACCTGTACGCGCTCGGGGTGGTGCTCTACGAAATGCTCACCGGCCGCTTGCCGTTCACCGGCGCGACCGCCGCCATCCTCGACCAGCACAAACACGCCACGCCCGATCCGCCGTCGCAACACAACGGTGCATTGGCCCCCGAATTGGACGCCCTCATCTTGCAACTCCTCGCCAAAGCCCCCGCCGACCGCCCGGCGACCGCCGCCACCGTCCGCGAGACGCTCCTGAATATTTCCATGTAGGGGCCGACCCACGTGTGTCAGGTGTCAGGACATGGTTTCCACCTGTTGCCAGGACATCCGTTACAGCTGAGGGGTGAGCCACGGGGCGGAAATGGCCCCAAGAATGGCGGGTATGGCCCTTTTCTGGCGGAATCAGCCGCGGTATGCTTCCTCCATGCCACCAGAGACCGAGACCACGCAGATGCGTATTACCTATGACGTCCGCGACCATGTTGCGCGGATCACCCTCAACCGGCCGGAGAAGCGCAACGCCTTCACGGTCGATATGTTCCGGAGCATCGGCGACGCGTTTGCCCGCGCGGAGGCCGACCCCGCCGTGCGCTGCGTGTTGCTCACGGCCGAGGGGCCGGATTTCACCACGGGGCTCGAATTCGCGAACGTCGCCCAGGCCTGGCTGGATGGCGAGTGGCCGTTCCAGGAGGGGCAGGTGGATCCCTGGGGCGTGATCAACGAGCGGCGCACCAAACCGCTCGTAGGGGCCACCCACGGCCGCTGCTTCACGCGGGGGCTCGAACTCGCGCTCGCGGCGGACGTGGCCATCGCGGCCGAGGGGAGCCGC
>CBDUXP010000049.1:0-29562 GCA_965371225.1 uncultured bacterium
CATCCCGCTCTGCGCTTCGCGCAACCGCTTTCCCCTTGTCGCCGCCGAGCCCGGCATCCCGCTCTGCGCTTCGCGCAACCGCTTTCCCCTTGTCGCCGCCGAGCCCGGCGCATTGGACCGCCCCGACCCCGGACCCGGCTCTGGGCTTCGCCCAACCGCGGTCCCCGACTTCTGCGCTACGCGCAACCGGCTTCCCCGAGACCGGCCCGGAGAAACGCGCGTGTGAAGAAGGCCCGGCCGAGTAGCGCGCAAGATCGATGCGTTGCAGCACCGTGCCTGACGCGGCAGGTCCGGTAGACTATCCCTGTCATGCGCTTCGGAGAGGGGACGGCTCGGCAGAAGGCGTTGTTCGGCCTGATCGTCGGCGTGTTTGTTTTGTCGGCTGGGGTGGAAATGCGCATGCGCTCGCAGACCGTGGGGCTCCCGGACGTGGGCTTCGAGTGGCTGGCAAGCCCTGCACCTCCCGACGTGCTCTTCCCCGGCCGTGCGGACGTGGCGGAGATGGGCCTCGTCTTCGGCAGCCAGTGGGAAATCGTGAACGGGGAGCCCGCGGCCGACCTGCATGGCTCCGAGGGTCAGACGCTCCTCCACCACGAGATCGGCGCAGAAAACGTCCTGACGATCCACCAGCCGAGGGGTGCGAGCCTGGTGCTGACGCTCCCCGTTACGAAGAGAACCTGGGGAGACATCTGGTTTAGCTTTCGTTCGCACATCATCGTCGGGACCCTGTTGTTCCTCACCGGCCTCCTGTTTTTCCTCCTGCGCCCATACGAAGCTCCAAGCTGGGCGCTCTTATGCATCGGATCGTTCTTTGGCGCGTCGGTGTCCAAGCATCTCACCTGGTTACCCGGCGTAAACTTATTCAACGTGGTGTCCAGCGGCCTCATGGGCCTCGCCACCGTGAGCACGTACCATGCTGCGCTCGCGTTCCCCGTCCCGCATCGGACGTTGCAGCGCGGTCCGCGTCTGGCCGGGTGGCTCTATGTCGGCGCGTTGCCGGTTGCCGCCCTCTGGCTGGGGGCTGTCGTCGCAACAGATCGTGGACTCCACAATTTGACGGGCACCTTCAGAGGTGCCGGAATGGGCCTGGTGCTGCTCGGCGTCTGCCTGTTTGTGGGCCGGCAGTGCGTCTGGGCCGTGGGCCGGCGGGACCGCACCATCCAGCAGCGGGCGCGGCTCCTCCTCGTGGGCTACGCCGCCGCCTTTCTCCCGGGTACCAGCGGGGTCATCCTCCAGACGGCGTTCGGGCGGTTGCTGGCTGTGGACGGGCATGTCATGTTATTCGCCATACTCGCGTTCCCCCTCGCGCTCGGCTACGCCATGGTGCGCAACGACATGTTCGACGCGCGGATCGCGGTCCGTCGCGCGGGAGCATACGTGCTGGCCGGCGCGGCGGCCGTGGGGCTCGTGTGGGCAGGGGGGCAAGCCTCTACGCTGTTCGCGGCGGTGTTGCTCTTGCCCGTGCTCTACCTGGCGCCGCGCTTCCATGCCCGGCTGAATGCGTTGCTGTACCCGCGGCGGGCCGGGTTTCCGGAGCTGCGGCGCACGATCGGCGACGAGTTGTTGGCCTGCACCACGCGGAAGGACGTGTTGCACGTGTTGGCTGGTGCGCCGGGGCGGGTGTGCGACACGGACAGTGGTGTGGCGTTCCTCTTGCCCGGCGTGACCGGTGACCGGGAGCTCATCAGCGGCAACGGGGAGTCGGACGTGTCGGCGCTGCACGACCTCAGCGAAGAACCGCTGGTACAGACCCTGGTGGCCGGTCGGGAGACCATCAAGCGGGAAAGCCTGCGCGTGGACCCGCGCTTCGCCAAGATCTCGCAGGATTCCCGCGCGTGCATGGACCGCCTGAACGCCAGCGTGCTGCTGCCCATCGAGCGCAACGGCAAGGTCATCGGCGGGCTGGCAGTGGGGCCGCACGTGTCCGGCGACGTGTTCGACCCCGCGGAATTGGAGTTGTTGCGCGAACTGTCGCACCAGGCGGTGCAGGCGCTGGACGTGGCCGAACTGCGCGAACGCAGCAGTGATCCAGATGGGGCCGGCGCCACGCAGCCTGTGTCCGTCGGCACCACGCAGGAGATCCCGCTGCCGAGTGTGGCGGGCGGGCGGTTTGTGGCGGAACGGTTGCTGGGGGAGGGCGGGTTCAAGCGGGTGTTCCTGGCGCGGGACACGCGGCTGCAACGGGACGTGGCGCTCGCCATGATCCGGCCCGAACGATTGTCCGACGCCGGGCGCAAACGCATCGAACGCGAGGCCCAGGCCATGGCGCGCCTGGGCAGCCAGCCGCACATCGTGACCGTGCACGACATCGGCGAGGACGCGGGGGAGTTGTACATCGTGAACGAGTACATGCCCGGCGGCAGTCTGGAAGACCGGCTCGACGGAGGACCGTTGCCCGTGCCCGATGCAGTGCGCATCGCGAGCGAACTATGCGACGCGCTCATGGCGGCGCACAAGACGAACATTGTGCATCGGGATATCAAGCCCGGCAATGTGTGGTTCACGGAAGATAGTCGCGTCAAGCTGGGCGACTTCGGGTTGGCGCTGGCGCAGGAGGAGTCGCGCATCACGGAGGAAGGCGCGGTGGTGGGCACCGTCGCGTACATGGCACCCGAGCAAGCACGCGGCGAAGAGCTGGCACCCACGAGCGACCTGTACGCGCTCGGGGTGGTGCTCTACGAAATGCTCACCGGCCGCCTGCCGTTCGCGGGCCAACCCGCCGCCATCCTCGACCAGCACAAACACGCCAGGCCCGACGCGCCGTCGCAGCACAATGGGAACGTACCGCCGGCCCTCGACGCCCTCACCCTGCAATTGCTCGCCAAATCGCCCGCGGACCGTCCCCCCGCCGCCGCCGTCCGCGACGCGCTGGCCAATTTCGAAACCACAGATGAGCACGGATAAGCGCGGATAAGAAAATCTTGTAGGGCACGGATACGAATCCGTGCCGCGGGCGGACACACCGGTCCGCCCCCTACGCACGAAAGCTCGCGGACGCGGCGGGCATGGGCATTCCTGCCCTACAAGGGGTGCCAGGCCGTACCGCGCCGCCGCGTCGTGTTTCCTTGACGCACGCCCGGTCGGGGCATACATTGCTGGTCGAACTGCGCGAGGGGGGACGTGCGCCGACTGGGATACCTCGCCCCACTGCTTGGAGGCAGACACCGATGCCATACGCCGAAGGCCGGACGTTCTACGACGCGGATAGCCACATCATGGAGACCGGCGACTGGCTCGCGCCGCACGCCGATCCGGACATTCGCGAGCGCCTGGGCGAGATGGTCCTGGCCGCGGCGGGCACCGCGACCGCCGACATGATCCGCCAGGCGGAAGTCCGCATGGCGGATGCCGCCGCGACCGCCGAGCTGGAGCAAAACGTCATGGGCGGGCCGAAGGGCTGGTGGGCCTACGGGGCCATGGCCTCCGCCGAGCGCAGCCGCGCGCTGGACTTGCTCGGGTTCCACAAGCAACTGGTCTTCTCCACGTTCGCGCAGACGCAGTTCGGATTCTCCGAAGACATGGACGTGCTCTACGGCGGCACCCGCGCGCACAACCGCGCCATCGCGGCGTGGTGCTCCGACGACGACCGCATGCTGGGTGTCGGCGTCGTGCCGTTATCCGTGCCCGCGCGCGCGGAACGGGAGATTGACGAGGCCATCGCGCTCGGCTGCAAGGCCGTTTGGGTGCCGTACGTGCCGCCGGCGGGGGAGTTCTCCCCGGCGCATCCGGACCTGGATGGAGTATGGGCGCGCCTGTCCGAGGCGGGCGTGCCCTTCGTGCTCCACATCGGCGGCGGCATCAGCCGCATGCCGAAGGCGTTCCACAACAATGGGCGCGAGCGGCCGAAGGATTTCCTCGGCGGGGGCGAGAACCTGCGGTCCAAGGATTACGCCGTGCTGCACCAGGCCCCCGAGCGGTTCATCACCTGCCTGGTGCTGGACGGCGTGTTCGAGCGGCACCCGACGCTGCGCGGCGGCGCCATCGAGCTGGGTGCCGGCTGGGTGCCGGACATGTTGCACCGCCTCGACCACGCGGCACGGTCGTTCCGCAAGTTCGAACCGCAACTCGAGGCATTAACGCTTACGCCTTCGGAGTACATCCGCCGGGCGATGAAGTTCACGCCGTTCTGTTTCGAAGACGCGGGTGCGCTGATCGCACAGGCGGGGGAAGACCTGTTCCTCTTCTCCTCGGACTTCCCGCATCCGGAAGGCAGCCGCGATCCGGTGGGCAAGTTCGAGACCACCTTCGCGGAGGCCGGCACCGGCGCCGCGGCCAAGGACCGGTTCTACTCGGGGAACTTCGCCGAACTCTTCGGGCTGGAGTAGGGCCTCCCTCAGCAGGACGGGTCGCGCGAGCCGCGCTAATTCTGCGAGGGGTGGGCGTGCACGGTGCTGCTGCGCTCGGCGCTGGTGACGCCGGGCACGCGGCGGATAGCCTCGATGAGATGCTGGAGCTGGGCTTGGTCTTCCAGTTCCACGAGCAGGTCGAACGTGGCATCGTACGCGTGTTTATCGCGAAACGCATTGCACGCGGTGATATTCATGTTCCGCTCGCCCACCAGGCTGAGGACGTCCGCGAGCAGGTTCGGCCGGTCGTGCCCGCGCACGCGCACCGCTACTTCGTAGAACTGTTCCCCGTCACCCGTCCAGGAGACGGGAATCAGCCGGGCCTCCCCTTCGCCCTTGTGCAACTCGATGAGCGCCCGGCAATTCTCCCGGTGAACGCTGACGCCCCGGTTGCGCGTCACGTACCCGACGATGCGCTCGCCGGGCAGCGCATTGCAGCACTTGGCGAAGCGGACGAGGAAGCCCTCCGCACCGTCGACTACGACGCCGCGGCCCTCGTCCCGGTCCCGCTGGCGCCGCGGGCGGATGACGGGAAGCAGGTCGGTCTCCCCCGGCTCCGGTGCCGCCTCGTGCGGGGCGCTGGGTTGCGGCTCGCTCACCGGGTGCTCCCGCTCTTGCTGGTGGCGCAGGTACCGGCGAATCTTGCTCCGCGCGCTGCTGGTCTTCGCCCACTCGAGCCAGTCGTGTTTGGGGTGCTGCTTCTGGCTGGTGAGGATTTCCACCTCGTCCCCCTGGTTGAGCACGGTGCGCAGCGGCACCAGGCGGCCGTTGACCTTCGCGCCGGTGCAGTGCAGGCCGACTTCGGTATGGATGCCGAACGCAAAGTCGATGGGGGTGGCGCCGTAGGGGAGTTCGACCACGCGGCCCTTGGGGGTAAAGGTGTAGACCGATGAGAGAAACAGGTCGGTCTTGAGCTGCTCCATGAACTCGCGCGGGTCGCGGGCTTCCTGCTGCCACTCCAGGAGTTGGCGGAGCCACTGCATCCGCCGGTCGAATTCGTCTTCCTCGCCTGCGCGCCCCTCCTTGTAGCGCCAGTGCGCGGCGATGCCCAGGTCGGACGTGCGGTTCATGTCGTGGGTGCGGATCTGCACTTCCAGGCGATTGCCGCCCTCCACGACGACAGTCGTGTGCAGGGACTGGTACATGTTCATCTTCGGGACGGCGATGTAGTCCTTGAACCGCCCCGGCACGGGGGTCCAGATGGTGTGGAGCGTGCCGAGGGCGTGGTAGCAGTCCTGGATGTTCGACACCAGCACGCGCAGCCCGTGGAGGTCGGCGATGTCCTCGAAGGCTTTTCGCTGGCGCAGCATCTTCTCGTGAATCGAGTACAGGTGCTTCGGCCGGCCGCTCACCTCCGCCCGCACCCCCGCCTTCCGTAGCGCCTTCGTGCAGCGGTCGCAGTATTCCGTGACCAGCGCCTCGCGCCCTTGCGCGTCCAGCGCGATCAAGGCGTTCAACTCGCGATGCCCCTTGGGATCGAGTTGCTGAAACGCGAGGTCTTCCAGTTCGCTTTTGATCTGGCCCATCCCGAGGCGGTGTGCCAGCGGCGCGTAAATGTCCAGCGATTGCCCGCTGATGCGCTGAATCTTTTCGATCGGCAGGTGCTCGATGGTGCGCATGTTGTGCAGCCGGTCGGACAGCTTGATGATCAGCACGCGAATGTCCCGCGCGGTGGCCACGATCATCTTCCGGAGGTTCTCCGCCTGCGCCTCGGCGGAGGTGCGGTGCTTGACTTGGCTGATCTTGGTGACGCCCTCGACCAACTCCGCGACTTCATCGCCAAAGGCCTCCTGCAGGTCCCGGTAGGTGGTGGCCGTATCTTCCAGCGCGTCGTGCAGGAGCCCCGCCGTGATCGTGGCGGCGTCCATGCGCAGTTCCACCAGGATGGCGGCCACGTTCGTGGGGTGCGCCAGGACTGGGGCGCCCGACGCGCGCACCTGGCCGCGGTGGACCTTCTCGGCGAACGCGTAGGCCGCCTCGATCCCGCGCACGTTCGCCCAGCGGTTGTACCCGCGGACCCCGCGCGTCAGCTCCTTGAGCGGGACTACGCTATCGACCGCCGCCACGGACATGCGTCAATTATGCCCAATCCGGCGGGCCCACGGTAGGACTGGCCCCGTGCCCGGCCGTCCTAGACGGGACTCGCCGCGCCCGGCTGGCGCCAGGCGGCCGCGCGTTCGCGCACTAGGTCCACGATGGGCGCTGGTGCCCGCTCGGGCGAACCGGCGTCGAACGGCGGCTGGGGATCGTATTCCATGCTCAGTTGGATGGCCTGGGCGACGTCTTTCCCGGCGACCAGTTCCGCGAGCCGTAACCCCATGTCGATGCCGGCGGACACGCCCGCGGCGGTGATGATCTTGCCCTGCTCCACCACGCGCCGCGCCGTGGGCCGCGCGCCAAACTGTTCGAGCAGGTCCATGGCGCACCAGTGCGTGGTCGCTTCGAGGCCGTCCAGCAGCCCCGCAGCACCGAGCACCAACGCGCCCGTGCACACGGACGTGGTCCACGTGGTGGTATCGTGCACCGCGCGAATCCAATTCAGCACGTGCTCATCCTCGCGCACCGCCACTTCCCCGACGCCCCCCGGCACCACCAGGATGTCCGGTGCGGGCAGTTCCGCGAAGGAGTAGTTCGCCACCAGCGTGAGCTGCCGGTTGCCCGTGCGGAGCGCGCCCGGCCGGCGGGCGACGAACTTGACTTCCGCATCGGGCAGGCGGCTGAGCACCTCGTACGGCCCGATCGCGTCCAGCGCGGTCAAGCGATCGAATAACAGAATCGCGATTTCCATCAGGTCCTCCCCTCGCTCCGCCCCGCGGCCTCGTGGGAGCGATACCCTATACTCTGCGGCGCCGCGCGGCCGGGGGCAATGGCCCGGTGGCCATCGGCGCGGGTTTATTCGCCGGGCGTTCGGCGGAGGGCGCGGACTTGCAGTTGGACGGAGCGGCGGCCCTGCCACTCGTTAATCTCGGCGCGCGCAGCCAGATCGAACGGGTGGCCGCCACGGAGCACGTCCGCGTGTTCGCTCATGGAAAACGCAATGCAGTCGATACTGCGGCTGCCGTCCTGCCGCGCGCGGAATTTCAGATGCTGCCCTTTCAGCACGCGGAGGTCCCCGTCCAATGCCGCGGCGCGCACGAGAAACTGCGGCGTGGGGTTGCCGGCGCCGTAGGGGGCGCCGCGGTCCAGGACTTCCGCAAAGCGCATGTCCAGCTCGCCCAGGGGCAGCTCCGCGTCGCACGTCACGCGCCGTACCACGTCGTCGGGGGTGAGCGCCGTCTGGCAGACGGACTTGAACGCGTCGCGGAAGTCCAGGATGTTTTCCTCGGCGATGGTCAGGCCGGCGGCCATCACGTGACCGCCGTAGGCCTCGAGCATCCCGCCGCATTCCGTGAGGGCGGCGTGGAGGTCGAACCCGGCGATGCTGCGGCCGCTGCCCTTGCCCACGCCGTCCTCGCCGATGCCGATCAGAATGGTCGGCCGCCCGTACGTGTCCACGATCTTCGATGCCACGATGCCGATCACGCCGGGATGCCAATCGGGATCGGCCAGCACGAATCCGAAGTCGTCCGCGAGATCGAAGTCCGCCTCCACCTGCGCCAGCGCCTCCCGGAAGATGCGCTCTTGCAAGCCGCGCCGCTCGCGGTTGGCGTCGTCGAGCACCGCGGCCAGGCGCTGGGCGTTCGGCGCCGCATCGGACAGCAGGAGTTGCACGCCGAGACCCGCGTCGTGCATGCGGCCGGCCGCGTTCAGCCGGGGTGCGAGCTGGAAGCCCACGTGGCCGCCGGTGATGGGCTTGTTGAGGATCCCGCCCACGGTGGCCAGCGCGCGCAGCCCCGGGTCGCCCGCCGCGATGGCCTTGGTCAGGCGGGGCAGGCCCATGGCGGCGATCACGCGGTTCTCCCCGTGCAGCGGGACGATGTCGGCGATGGTGCCGAGCACAGCATAGTGCGTCAGCTCTTCCTGCGCGGCGCCGAGCCCCTGGGCGAGCTTCCACGCGATGCCCGCGCCGCACAGGTCGGGGAAGGGGTACCCCGCTTCCGGCGCTTTCGGATTCAGGTGCGCGAGCACGTCGGGCCGCTCCGGGCCCAGGGTGTGGTGGTCGCACACGATCACGTCGATGCCGGCCGCCCGCGCCGCCGCGTGCGCGTCGTACGCAGTCGAGCCATTGTCCACGGTGATCAGCACGCGCACGTCCGCGGCCGCGGCGTGCTCGACCGCCGGGGGCTTGATGCCATACCCGTCCGTGAAGCGGTTGGGCACGCCGAAGTCCACAGTCGCCCCGCGGCGGCGCAACTGTTTGATCAGGAGCGTCGTGCCGCTGATGCCGTCCACGTCGTAATCGCCGTAGACACGGATGCGTTCGCCGTCGACCATCGCCCGCTCGATGCGGTCCACCGCCGCGCCCATGTCCGCGAACGCGTCGGGCGGATGCAGGGTGGCGGGGTCCGGGTGCCAGTACGCTTCCGCCTCAGTGGACGTCGCGATTCCGCGATTGGCCAGGACCGCGGCGATGGGCGGCGCCACCTCCAACCTCTGGGCCAGCTCCGCCACCACCGCCTTATCGGGGGTTCGCACCACCCAGCGCGCGTCCGTCATGGCTGCGAATCTTACCAAAGGGCGGCGCTACGGGGAGGAGGGGGGCCGTGCCGCGAGCATGCAGGAGCGCGGAAAATGTTCGACCGAAGGCCGGAAGCTAGGGTATAATAAACAACAACAAGGGTTGGATATACCCTGGAATTAACTAGGAACTTGGGCGCCGTAGGCACCGAGGGGTCGGCGCGGCTGCCGCAGGGCCACCAAAGGGGGAGGGGGCGCATCATGGCTAAGGCATTCTCCGTTGCGTCGTGGAACGTTGAACATTTCGGGGCGCCCACGAGCAGCAAGAACAAGACACCGAAGAAACCCATTGCACCGATCATCGACTTCCTGGCCCAGCAGAAGGCCGACGTCGTCGCCGTGTACGAGGTCCGGAGCCGTGTGGTGTTTCGCCCCCTCGTGGCGGCCATGCCGAATTACCAGTTCCACATTACGGAGGGTCCCCAGATGCAGGAGATCCTTGTGGGCGTCAAACATGGGGTCAGCGCCTACGTCACCCAGAAACTGACCTTCCAGTCCGGCCAGTCCACCCTGCGGCCTGGGGTGCTCGTGTCGGTGCTGGTAGATGGCGCCTTCTACCCCATGGTCTTTCTGCATCTCAAGAGTGCGCCCGACCCCAAGGGGTTCGGCCTGCGGGACGACATGATGCGCCGCGCGCTCGATTTCCGGAAGACACTCAATAAGGTGGAAGGGGCCGCCGGTTCGGCTAATTACCTGTTCATCGGCGACCTGAACACGATGGGGCTCGACTATATCGGCAAACAACACGACATCTCCGGCCCGCAGGAAATTGGCGAACTCGAGCGGCGGACGCAGTTTCGCCAGATGCGCGTGCTCTCCAAGTCCGCCCCGCACACCTGGTCGAACGGCTCGCAGTCCTCGACCCCGCCCAGCGATCTGGACCATGTGGTGGCCGCAGACCACCTCACCTTCAAGAAGTTCGGCGGAGCGGAGGTGGACGTCCGCGGCTGGCCGGAACTCGGGACCGACGCCGAGCGGGATGACTGGATTGAGAAGTTCTCAGACCACGGGCTGCTCTTCTTTGTAGTGCAGAAGGTCTAGGGCGTCAGGCGCAGCAACCACGGGTGGTCCGGTTGCGTGCCGGCGTGCGCGCGGACGGAGCGGCGGAGTCACGCGTCCAAGGCGCGCAGCCAGGACACCACTTCTTCAATCTGTTCGTCCGGCGTGCTCGCGCCGGCGGTGATCCCGACCTTCGCGGCCCCATCGAAGAATGCGGGTTCCAATTCGGCCGCGGTCTCCACCTTCACGGTCTTCACGCCGTGATCCCGGCAGATTTTCGCGAGGTGTTCCGTATTCTTGCTCGTGATGCCTCCCACCACGACCACGGCATCCACTTCCGCCGCGAGCTTGTGGGCCGCCGCTTGGCGATCCTCGGTCTCGAAGCAGATCGTATTGAACGCCCGCACCTCGTGGGCCATGGTCGCGATCTTCTGCACCGCCGCGGCGAAGACTTCGGACTGCATGGTCGTCTGGGCCAGCACGGCGACCTTGTCCTTCGGCCCGAAGCGCGGCAGGTCGTCGAGCGTCTTACAGACGGTGGCCTCGCCATCTACGTAGCTGAGGACGCCGACCGTTTCCGGATGCTTCGGATCGGCGATCAACACGATCTTGTATCCGGCCTGGCGCATGTCGCGCGCTTCATTCTGCAGGTTGGTCACAAACGGACACGTGCCGTCCACGAGGCCGATGCCCTGGGCGTTCGCGCGGGCTTCCATGTCAACGGGAATGCCATGGGCGCGAACCACGAGCGTGCCCGCCGTCACGTGGCAGGGATCGGTCACCACCGAGACGCCCTGCGCCTCGAGCTGTTCCACCTTTTGGGTGTTGTGGATGATGGGCCCCAGGGTGCTGACCGGGCCGCCGGCCGCATGCGCGTCTTCCACCAGCTTCACGGCGCGGCGCACGCCGAAGCAGTAGCCCAGGGACTCCGCCAGGATGATCTGTCGCTTCACGGTTGCTGCTCCTCGGCCGCCTGGGCGAGCGCGACGATGCGGTCCACCACCTCGTCCGCCTTCAGGGTCGTGCAGTCGATGTGGTGGGCATCGGCCGCAGCCTGCAGGGGGGCGTGCGTGCGCGCCATATCCCGCTCATCGCGGCGTTGTAGGTCGTCCGCTACCTCCTCTATTGTCGTCTCGAGTCCGGCCCCGCGCAAGTCACCCACCCGCCGCCGGGCGCGCTCCTCCAGGGTGGCGTCCAGGTAGATCTTGCACGCGGCCGCCGGGAAGATGACCGTGCCCGTGTCCCGCCCTTCGATGACGATGCTCTGATCCCGCCCGAACGCCCGCTGGCGCTCCACCAACCGGGCCCGGACCCCGGGCAACGCGGAGAGGCTGGACGCGAGTTGGGTGATGGTGGGCGTGCGCAGGTCGGCGGTCACCTCCGTCCCGTCCACCCAGACCCGCACGCCCCCGGCGCCCGACTCGACGCGCAGGTCCATGCCGGCCACCATCCGGTCGACCGCTTCCCCGTCCTCCGGCCCCAGCCCCTGTTGCGCCGCGCGCCAGGCCACGGCCCGGTACAGCGCGCCCGTGTCTATATAAAGGTAGCCCAGGCGCTGCGCGGCGGCCTTGGCGACGGTGCTCTTGCCCGCGCCCGCCGGGCCGTCGACCGTCACGGTAACGGGGGGTCGGCTCATGCCCGCGAATCAGAAACGCCTGACGAACGCACGTCCGCGGCTTTGAAGGGGATCAGGGTCTCCGCATAGGGCGGACGGATGAGGCCGCGGTCGGTGATGAGGCCGTGGATGAGATGGTGCGGGGTGACATCGAACGCGGGGCTGTAGACCTGGACCCCGGCGGGGGCGGTGCGCGTGCCGAAGCCCTCGGTGACTTCTTCCGCCGCGCGTTCTTCGATGGGGATGCCGGCGCCGTCGGGGATATCGAAATCGAACGTGCTCAGCGGCGCGGCGATGTAGAAGGGGATGGCGTGCGCGTTGGCCAGCAGCGCGACGCCGTACGTGCCGATCTTGTTCGCCGCGTCCCCGTTGGCGGCGATGCGGTCCGCGCCGGTGATGACGAGGTCGACCTTGCCTTGCTGCATGAGATGCGCCGCGGTGCTATCGCAGATGAGGGTCACGTCGATGCCCGCCTGCATCAGTTCCCACGTGGTGAGCCGGGCGCCCTGGAGCAGCGGCCGCGTTTCGTCGGCATACACGCGGAAGCTGCGGCCCTGCGCCTGCGCCGTGTACAGCACTGCGAGGGCGGTGCCATAGTCGGCGGTCGCGAGTGCGCCCGCGTTGCAGTGGGTGAGGATGCCCGCGCCATCCGTGATGAGCGGTGCTCCCGCGGCGCCGATGGCGCGGCACGTGGCCTTGTCCTCCTCCAGAATGGCGACGGCTTCGGCTTCCAGGGCGGCGCACACCTCCGGCCCGCTGGTCTCCGCGTGGGCATCCAGGCATGCGCGCATGCGGTCGAGCGCCCAAAACAGGTTGACCGCCGTCGGCCGAGAGGTCGCCAGGTACTTGGCGGCCTCCCGCACGGCGCGCCGCACGTTCGCGCCATCGGTGGCGTCCGCCTGTTTCGCCGCGACCACCACACCCAACGCCGCGGCGATGCCGATGGCCGGCGCGCCGCGCACCCGCAATTGCCGAATCGCGTTCCACACCGCCTCCACTGACTCTAGCGTGATGACGGTGTGCTCGTTCGGGAGACGCGTCTGGTCGATGATGCGCAGGCGGCCATCGTCCCAGCTCACGGTTTCCACGGGCATGAGCCGCAGTCTACCAACGGTGCCGCAGCAGAGCTACCGCACCGCGCCCGCCCGCTCCCGCGTGCCTTCCGCTCTACAGAACGCGCGCGCGCCGTCGATAAGCGGTATGGTGCACGGCGTGGAGGATGCGGTCCGCCGGCAGACGTTACGCACTGCGTCATGGCGCCGGGATGCCGACCGAGGGTGTGCCGGCCGCTGGCCCGCAGGAAGCCAAGGCTCCCGCCCCGCGCGCCGCGTGCCGGTGTGGCAGCGTGAGATAGCGAGACACATTCGGGGGGCGGCGCTCTGGCAACCAGCGTGAATGAAGCACATCAGCAGAGTACGGAATGGTAATGAAAGGTACTAATTACAAACAAAATAGGAATGCTAAAGAACACATTACTGATAATAGTGCTTTGACCATGGCATACTTGCGTGGTATACTGCGGCGACTTGCTAGGGAGAGTGTGTTGGATCCCAGCCCAGTACTAACGGGGGAGCATGGCCTCGTGTCCATTGGGTTGCGGAACCCGTGCTAGCGTCGCGGGAGGGCCGGGGAGCCGGTCGTTGGATCAGACTAAGCTAAACGCTGTGGCCCACTTGCTGCGCGAACTACTGCGGAAGGCGACCGCAGACGTGACCCACCGTTGGAACGTCATGGTGGTGCCACAGTCGGCGAACTCCGTCCCCTTCACGTTTAATGTCACCCGGTTGATGGTCCGGGGGAGCGTCCTGGGCGTGCTCCTGGTGATGGGGCTGACCATCATCGGCTGGTCCCGGTCGCTGCGCATCGCCGAGGAAGCCCACCGGGCGGAGGTGGTGCGCCTGGAGGCGATGCTGAACGCGGACCGTGCGGCAATGCAGGGGGGACTCGAGGAAGCACAGACGTCGCTGCAGATGGTGCGCGATTCCATGGTGCCGTTGTTGGAGTCGGAAAACAAGATGCGGGCGATTGCCGGGCTGTCGCCCCGGTACCGGGACGCGGAAGTCCCGATGGGCGGCCAAGGCGGACGCGGCTCGCATCCGGACGTGAGCGATGCGGTTGAGCGATTGGACCCCGCCGAATTGAATCTGCCCCCCCTGCCCGACTGGGCCGAGGCGTCCGTCCCCGAACTGCTGGCCGAATTCAGCTTGCTCGCCACGAGCTACGAGGCCATCGAGGGCGCCCTTCAGGAAGAATCCTCTCGCCTGGACAGCACCCCGCTCATTAACCCGGTAGACCATATTGACGCGTGGATCAGTTCCCGGTACGGATACCGGACCGATCCCTTCACCGGGAAGCGCCGCTTCCATGAGGGGCTGGATGTGGTGGCCCCGCGCGGGGCCACCATCCTCGCGCCCGCCAACGGGACCGTGACGTACGCCGGATGGAAGGCAGGCCTGGGGAAATTGGTGGTCATCAAGCATGGCTTCGGCTTCGAGACCGAGTATGCGCACTGTGACCGGCTGTGGGTGAAGAAGGGCGAGACGGTCGTCCGCGGGCAGCGGATAGCAGCGCTGGGCAGCACCGGGCGGAGTACGGGGGCGCACCTGCACTATGAAGTTCGGCTGGGTGGGAAACTCGTCAACCCTTATCGGTATATCATCGAATAACCGCGAGGTCACGACGCATGGACAACATCTTCACTAAGCGGGCTGGCGAGGACGGCGCCAAGCCTGGGGAGTCCAAAATGATCGATTCGAACAAGATCGACACCATCATCGGGCCCAACTCCAACATCAAGGGAGACCTGCATAGCAAGGGCACGCTGCGCATCGACGGGACGGTGGAAGGCAACATCACGTCGGAGAGCACCATTATCCTCGGCGAGAAGGGCGTGGCGAACGCGACCCTGACCGCCCAGCAGGTCATCGTCGGCGGGACGGTCCACGGCAACGTGATCGCCGAAGACCGGTTGGAGATCTTGAGCACGGGGCGCATGTATGGCGACGTCGAGACGGCTCCCTCGCGGTTCATCGTCGCTGAAGGCGTCATCTTCGAAGGCCGCTGCACCATGCGCAGCGGCAAAGGCGGCAAGATGAAGATGCAGGCCCCGTCGCTGGACCGAGCGGACAAGGACCGGCCCAAGGTCGAGAGCAAGACCGAGCAGCCCCGCAAGTCCGTTCCGGCCGGCGCCTAAGCTCCACTTCGCGCTTCCGGATTGGCGCGGACGACCGCTCCACACACGTACCATTCCCATGCGTACTCCCGTCGTGGTCGCCCTCAGCGGCGGGGTGGATAGCGCCGTCGCTGCCGCCCGTTTGGTGGACGCCGGGGCCGTGGTCATCGGCCTCACCATGAAGACCGCTGATGCGGTGGCGGGTCCGCGCGGTCAGCAGGGGTGCTGCGGCCTGCAGGACGTGGACGATGCCCGCCGCGTCGCTCGGCATCTGGACATCCCCCATTACGTGGTCGACCTCACCGACGAGTTCGCCGCTGCGGTCATCCAGCCGTTCATACGCGCCTACTTGCACGGCCGCACGCCGAACCCCTGCGTGAGCTGCAACACCGCCGTGAAGTTCGGCACGCTGCTCGAGCGGGCCCGCGCCCTGGGTGCGGACCGGGTCGCCACGGGGCACTACGCCCGCGTCCAGTGGGATGCGGTGGCGGGCCGGTGGACCCTGCGCCGGGCGGCGGATCCGGTCAAAGATCAGACCTACGTGCTCTCTCGCCTTACCCAGGCGCAACTGGCCGCGAGCGTCTTCCCCTTGGGCGATACTGTGAAGGATGCGGTCCGCGCCGAGGCCGCCGCCCGCGGCTTGCCCGTGGCGCGCAAGCCGGACAGCCAGGAAATCTGCTTCATTCCCGATCGGGACTACCGCGCGTTCGTGGCCCAGCATGCGCCCGAGAGCCGTCGGCCGGGCCCGATTCGCGACGGGGGGACCGGCCGCATCCTGGGTGAACACCCGGGCCTGGCCAATTTCACCATCGGCCAGCGCCATGGGCTGGGCCTGGGAGGCGGTCGGGAACCGTGGTACGTAGTTGGCCTGGAGCCGAGCACGGATACGGTGCTGGTTGGTCACGCGGGTGAGGGGGCGGCCCCGGCCATGACCCTGGAGCAGGTGGTGTGGGTCAGTGAGGCGGCCCCCACGGAGCCGAGGCGTGTCCAGGTGAAGATTCGCCACCAGCACCGGCCGGTCCCGGGGCTGCTCGAGCCGGTGGGCGACCACGCAGTTCAGGTCCGCTTTGACGCCCCCCAGCGGGCCGTCACACCGGGCCAAACGGCAGCGTGTTATGTGGGTGATTTGACACTTTGCGGCGGGATTATCGGGGAGGCTGTGCCGCGTTGACATGCCTATACCCCTTTGCTATGGTGCTTTCAGCATGTCCGACAGTCCGCCCCGCGGTACGCCGTACCCGGCGCGGAGACGCATCTTTCTGACCCGCCCCCCCCACACTGCCCGGCCCACATGGAAGACCGGTCTGGCGTGTGGCGTGCTGGCGTGCCTGTGGTGGGGTGGCACAGCCTCCGCGCAGCAGGCCCCCGTGTCGGCCGGTGGGTTCGTCTTCTATAAAAAGCCGGCCAAGACCCCGGACACCACCCCCGCCAGCGCTCCCGCACCCGAGGAAGCGGCCCCGGCCAACCCCGCGGTCGAGGCGAAGGAGGCTCCGCCGCCCCGCCCGGAGCGTCGCCGCCGGCGGACGACGGGTAGAGAAATGCAGGCGCTGCGCGAGGAGAACGCCCGCCAGCAGGCCCAGGTGGCCGCCTTGGAGGAGGCCCTTGCGAAGACCCAGGCCGAACTCACCACGCTTCAGGCCAAGTTGCAGGCCATCCTCACGGTGCCGCAAGTGGAAGACACCGAGAAAACCCGCGTCTATCGCGTGCAGGAGGGCGACACGCTCTACACCATTGCGCAACGGCAGGACATTTACGGCGACGGCCGCCTGTGGAAGCGGATCCACGAGGCCAACCGCCATCAACTGGCCGACCCCCAGCGCCTGCAGCCCGGCCTGCAGCTGATCATCCCCCGGTAGAGCACATCGTGGCTCACGCTCCCACGCTCTCCGCCACGGAGACCGTTACCATCACTTTTGAAGACGTGCACGAGGCCCAGCGTCTGCTCGGCCGCGAACACGAACTCGTCCGCCTCATCCAGGCGCCCGGCGACGTCCAGGTCGTGGCGCGCGGCGCGGAGTTACGCCTGACCGGCGCCGCGCCGGTGGTCGATGCCCTGCGCCGGGCCGTGGAGGCTCTGCTGACCGTCGTGCGCGAGGGCGGCGTGGTCGGGCCGGACGAAATGCGCTACGTGCTGGAGCAGGCGCGGACGGGCGCCCCGCCCGACCCGGGGATGTTGTTGTACGACGAGGTGCCGGTGGCGCCGTCCAAGCCGCCGGTCCGCACCAAGACGCGCGGCCAGCAGCGCTACATGCGCGCCATGGCCGAGCACGACATCACGTTCAGCATTGGGCCCGCCGGGACGGGGAAAACGTATCTCGCCGTGGCCATGGCGGTCCACGCGTACCTCGCCAAGCAAGTGGAGCGCCTCGTGTTGTGCCGGCCGGCGGTCGAGGCGGGCGAGGAACTCGGCTTCCTGCCGGGCGACTTGCAGCAGAAGGTCTTCCCCTATCTGCGCCCGCTCTACGACGCGCTGCATGACATGATGTCCTGCGAAGCGGCCACCCGCCTGCAAGCCACCGGCCAGATCGAAGTGGCCCCCCTCGCCTACATGCGTGGCCGCACCCTGAACAACTGTTTCGTGATTCTGGACGAGGCGCAGAACACCACCAGCGAGCAGATGCGCATGTTCCTCACGCGGCTGGGGCGCCGGAGCCGCGCCGTGATCACCGGCGACGTGACGCAGATCGACCTGGCGGATCCCCGGCGCTCCGGCCTGGTGGAGGCGGAGACCCTCCTGCGCACCATCCCGGGCCTGGGGTTCGTGCACCTGGACCGGAGCGACGTGGTGCGCCACCGGCTCGTGCAAGAGATCATTAATGCCTACGAGCAGCGGGACGCCGCCCGGTCTCCAGACGGGGGGGCCGGCGCATGACGGAATCTCTCCGCCCCGCCGCCGCCGTACCGGAGGGGCCCACGACCCGCGCCAAGCCCCCGGCCGGGAATGGGAAGAACAGTTCCCGCCGCCGCACCCAGCCCAAACAGTCCCCGCACGGCGGTCGCCGGTTCGCGGCGGTCATCCTGTTCCTCCTCACGCTGCTGGCGGTGGCGCCCCCGCGGGCCCTCCAGCCGGTGGCGCACCAGGAGGGCGCCTTCGCTGGCGAGTCCGTCATCGCGGAGGTGGCGTTCGAGGTGGAAAATCTGGCGGCCACGGAGAATGCCCGGCGCCGCGCCGCCAACGCGGCACCCTACCTCTACCTGGTGGATTCCGAGCTGGTGGACGAGCGGTTGAGCGCCCTGGTCGGCGTCTTCGACGCGGTCGAGCAGATTGTCGAAAAAGCGGTGCTCTCGCCGGACGAGCGGCGGCGGTTGCTGACCATCTCCGTGAAACCGACGCTCAGCGAGGTGACCGCGGGGCTCTTGATCCAGCCGGAGAACCTGGCGGCCCTGCGCAACGAGACCATGGGCCTGGTCACGCAGACCCTCGAACGCGGCGTGTTCACGGATCAGCCGCTGCTGTCCGCCCAAGTCGAGCTGGTGCACGTCAACGGCGACCGGGAAGCGCTGGCGCGGGAGAACGTGCCGCGGCTGGCGCGGGTGACGCGCGACCTGGAGGAAGCCTGCCGCGCCGAGGCGGGCGACAACGCTATCCGGGCGGCCGCGCTCTTCGAGTTGGCCAGTTTCGCGCTGGGCTCCACGGTGCAGTTCGACGAACCGGGAACCAAAGCGCTGCAGGCCGCCGCCCGCCAAGCCGTGCCGCGCGTCATGCGCACGATTCACCGCAACGAATTGATCGTGCAGGCCGGTCACCGGGTGACGCCGCAAGACGTCACCGAGTTGCGCGCCTACGCCCGCGCCATTCGCGAGGGAAGCCAGTTGACCACGTATGTGGGGCACGCCCTGAGCGTCTTCCTTCTGCTCCTGGGCGGGATCGCGCTGCTGCGGATCGCGGAGCCCGACGTGCTGGCGTCCGGCCGGCAGGTGTGGCTGTTGACCGTGGTGGGCCTGGTGGTGGTCGGCGTCGCCCGCATCCTGGTGATGGCCAGCCTGGGTCCTGAATACCGCGTCCTGGTCCCGGTCGCCCCCGCCGCGGTCATCCTGACGGTGCTGCTGAATTGGCGGGTGGCGCTCACCGTGGCGGTGTTCACGGCGTTGGCGGTGGCGCGCATGCCGGAGTACGGGAGCGCGTTCATGCTGCAAGCCATCGTCAGCGCGGTGATCGGCGTGACGACCATCGGCCGGGTGCGGAAGCGGATCGATTTTCTCCGGCCCGGCATCAGTGTCGGCACCACGTGCGCCGCCATGAGCGTCGCCACGGGGCTCGTCCAGGACGCCGGGCCCCAGACGCTCGCCCTGGTGTTCGGCTTTGGGTTGGCGAACGGCCTGATCGTCGCGTTCGTGGCGCCCGGCCTGTTGACCCCGCTCGAACGGCTGGCCCGCGTGACCACTGACGTCACGCTGCTCGAGTTCGGCGACCTGAAACACCCCCTGCTCGTGCGCATGCAGCAGGAGGCGCCGGGCACGTTCCACCACAGCCTTACCATGGCGACCCTGTCCGAGGCCGCGGCGGAGGCGATCGGCGCGAACCCGCTTTTGGCCCGGGTCGGGTGCTACTTCCATGACATCGGGAAGATGGTAAAGCCGGAGTATTTTGCCGAGAACCAGTACGGCGAGAACGCGCACGATAAAATTACGCCGCAGATGTCGGCGCTCATTCTGACCGCGCACGTCAAAGAAGGCATGGAGCTGGGCCGCCAGCACGGCCTGGCGGAGCCCATCCTCGCGTTCATTCCGGAACACCAGGGCACGGCCATCATGGTGCACTTCTATAAGAAGGCGTTGGAACAGGCGCCCGAGGGCACCACGGTGGACGAGAACGATTACCGGTATCCCGGACCGCGGTCGCAGTCGAAGGAGACCGCCATCTGCATGGTGGCCGATTCCGTGGAGGCCGCATCCCGCACGCTTCAGGAACCGACGCCCGCCCGCATCCAGTCCATGGTGTATAAGATTGCGAACGGGAAATTCCTCGACGGCCAGTTGGACGATTGCGACTTGACCCTGCGCGACCTCAACCGCATCTGCGCCGCCTTCACCCGCGTGCTCGCCGCTATGCTGCACACCCGGGTCGCGTACCCGGCGGAACAGACGCCGAAGGAGATCAAGCAGAAAGTTGCCGGTGGAGATTCACAACCCGAGTCGACGGAGGGGCTTGCGATTCCGGCCCCTGCAAAGAGCGCTTGAACGCGTGCTCGCTGACGCGCACCGGGCCGAGGCCCTTCTGGACGTTACGTTGCTGGACGACCGCACCATGCGCCGCCTGAACCGGCGCTACCGGAGCGAAGACCGGCCGACGGACGTGCTGGCGTTTCCCCAGGAAGACGGTCCGGCCCCGCCCCACCCCGGCGGCCACGCGCTGTTGGGCGATGTCTGCATCGCCGTCGGCGTCGCCGAGCGGCAGGCGCGGGCGCATGGCCTGGGGCTCAACGCGGAAGTGACGCGCCTCGCGGTCCACGGGACGCTGCATCTGCTCGGTCACGATCACGCCACCCCCGCCGCCGAAAGGAGAATGAACGCGCTCGTCGCGCGCTATGTCCCCTGACGATCCCTTGCCGTCAAGTAGGCGGCCCACCGGGCCGCCCCCACCGCACGCACGCCGGCGCCCCCCGGCGCCCTTCCGCGGCACCCGCGTCCTATGAGTGCCGCGCTCATCATCCAACTGCTCCTCCTCGGGATCATGCTCGCCGGGAGCTTCTGCTTTTCCAGTTCTGAGACGGCGCTGTTCTCCCTGGCCGCCCGGCACAAGTCCGGCCTCAAGGACGATGACCGGCGCAGCGACCGGGTGCGCGAGTTGTTGGCGCGGCCGCACCACCTGCTGGTGCTGCTGCTGCTCGGCAACAATGTGGTGAATATTGCCGCGGCCGAGTTGGCGCAGCATCTGGTGGCCGAAGGCGCCGGCCAGTGGGGGTGGTCCCCGGTCGGGACGGTCGCGGCGTCCGTGTTGACGGCCACGGGGCTGCTGTTGATCGTCGGCGAAATCGGGCCGAAGACCATCGCCCTCCAGGTGCCCGTCGCGTTGGCCAAGGTCATGGCGCGCCCCTTGTTGCTCTTGGATAGTGTGCTGGCGCCGGTGATCAGCGCCTTCGCCGGCGCCACGGGGTGGGTCTTGCACGGCCTGGGCGTCGACGGGCCCCTGGCCGCGCAGGTGACGGAAGAGGAGTTGAAAACGCTCGTCTCCGTGAGCGAGCAGGAGGGGCTCCTGGAACGGGACGAACGCGAGATGATCGGTCGCGTCTTCGACCTGGGGGATACCCTCGTGCGGGAAGTGTTCGTGCCCCGGCCGGACGTGGTGCGGGTGGGTCTGGACGCGACCGTGCGGGACGTGCTCGCGGTGTCCTCGGAGTACGGCCACGCGCGTATCCCGGTGATCGGCGATACCATCGACGACATCCGCGGCATCTGCCACGTGAAGGACCTGATTCCCTACGTGCGGCAGGGGAAACTCGACCATCCCGTCGCCGATCTGCTGCGGCGCATCGTCATCGTGCCCGACACGAAACGGTTGGACGACTGCCTGCGCGAGTTCCGCCGGCAGCGCACCCACCTGGCGGTAGTGGTGGACGAGTACGGCGGCACGGCCGGCATTGTCACGCTTGAGGATCTCGTGGAGCAGATCGTCGGCGACATTTTCGATGAGTATGACGATTACGAGTCGCCCATCGTGCGCCTGGACGCGCGCCGCTGGCGGGTGGAGGGGAACGTGTCCCTCGGGGATCTGGAGGACGCCTGGGGCCAGACCCTGACCCCCCAGACGGAGTACGACACGCTCGGCGGCCTCGTGCTGGAGTTGTTCGGCCGCTTTCCATACGCGGGCGAGGCGGTGGAGCGCGACGGCATTACGTACACGGTCGAGAAGGTGGCGGAGAATCGGCTGCAACGCATCCTGGTCGACTTTCCGCTGAAGGGCGCCGCGATCCCGCACGCCGATGCCGGCACGCCGGGCCCCCACGGCGCGCAGGAGGAGCGCGCATGACGGCGTTCCCCCTCAACGTGCTGGTCGTGCTCCTGTTGGGCTCGCTCGCCGCCAGCTTCCTTTTCAGCGGGAGTGAAACGGGCCTCATCTCGATCAATCCCCTGCGCTTGCGCCACCTGGTGGAGGAAGGGCAGCGGGGCACGCGCCTGCTCGCGCGCCTGCTGGACCACCGGGAGCAGACGCTGGTGGCGGTCCTCATCGGCAACAACCTGGCCCTGGTGCTCGCGACGGTGGCATCCGTCTCCCTGCTGGAGCGCGGGCTGATGCGCATGGACTGGGCGGGCGGGCAGCCCCAGCGGCTCGCCCAACTCCTGACCCCGTTCCTGCTGACCCCGGTCATTCTGTTCGGCTGCGAGATCCTGCCCAAGAGTCTGTTCCGCATGCGGCCGATCCGCTTGACGCGGTACATGGCGCCGCTCCTGGCGGGGTTCCGGTTCCTGTCCGCGCCCGTGGGCCACGTGCTCGTGGTCGCCACGCGCGCCATCGTCCGCGGGGTGGCGGGGGCCGATGCGGAGACCCAGCCCCTCGTGTCGCGGGAGGAACTCCTGCGCCTGTTTGCTCAGGGCGAGGCCGGGGGGAGCCTGGAGGCGGACGAGCACGACATGATCCAGGGCATTATCGACCTCGGCTACCGCTCCGCCGGGGAGGTGATGCTCCCGCGCCCGCAGGTGAAGATGGCGAAGGCGACGGCCACCTGTGGCGAGCTGTACGACGTCATCGAACGGGAAGGCCACAGCCGCATCCCCATTTACGCCGATCACGTGGACACGGTCGTCGGCATGGTGTACGCCCGCGACCTCCTGGGGGGCGCGTATGAGGAATCCGTGCCGATCACGGACATCATCCGGCCCGTGCTGCACGTGCCGGACAGCATGCGGCTGGACGACCTGCTGCGCGAGATGCGGATGAAGCAGCGGACGGTGGTCATCGTGGTGGACGAACACGGGGGGATGGCGGGCTTGCTCACGCTGGAGGATCTCATTGAGGAGATCGTCGGCGAGATTCACGATGAGTACGATGGGGAGCAGGCCCCGGAGTTCCGCCGCCTGCCGGACGGAAGTTACCTGATCGCCGCCACCATGAATCTGGACAAGGCCAATGCGGAGTTGCAGCTTGCGCTCCCGGATCCTGGCGTTGTCGAAACCGTCGGCGGCTTTCTGGTCCACCTGCAAGGCCGCATTCCCGCCGTCGGCGAAACCATCGTCACCCCCCAGGTGCAGTTCACCGTGGTCGCGGCGACGGAGCGGGCCGTGCAGCGCGTGCGCGTGCGCCGGCTGCCCAACCCAGAGGAGACGCAAGCGTGACGCCTGTGGATACCGTTCGGGAACATGGCCGGCGGGGCTTGCGCCACGCTGGGGCGTCGTTACGGCGCTACTTCATTACTGGCATCCTCGTGATGGCCCCCGTGGCCGTGACCCTGTGGGTGCTGACGAGCGTGTACCTGGCGCTGGAGAACCGGTTCGCCGGCCTGTTCAGCTCTTACGAACGGTACATTCCCGGGCTGGGGTTCGTCGCGGGGCTCGTGATCATCATCGGGGTCGGGTGGTTCGCCTCGAACTACATCGGCCGGGGCCTTATCCGCTGGGGCGAAGCGCTGGTGGGGCGGATTCCGGTCGTCAGCCGCATCTACCGCGCCGCCCAGCAAGTGGGCAATGCGATCCTCGGGCAGAAGCGCGCCTTCTTTCAGCAGGTGGTGTTGATCGAATACCCCCGGCGGGAGCTGTATTGCTTGGCGTTCCTGACCAGCGAGGAAGCGGGCGAGATTCAGACGAAATCCGCCCCGGACGTGGTCGCCGTCTTCCTGCCCACCACCCCGAATCCCACGAGCGGCTTCCTACTCTACGTGCCCAAGCGCGACCTGCGCCTGCTCGACATGAGCGTCGAGGACGCCATGAAGCTCATCATCTCCGCCGGCACGTATATGCCCGAAGGCGCGCCCGCAGCCACCCCCGCTCGGGTCGCGTCCCTGTCTTCCCCCTAGCGGCGTCGCTCACCCATCCGCGGGCTCGGTTCCGCCCGTCACGCGGGCACCACCGCCCCGGCCTTGACAGCCCAGGGGGCCGTTGGCATACTGCGCGCTTCGAGACGTCCGCGTCCGAGACCGGAGGTCGCCGCCCCCACATCGGCGGCGCAAACGCCCCTTCGCAGCGCGGCCGTCGCACGCGGTTTCTGAGCAGGCCGCGGGTGCCGGCGCCTGAGGAGGGTCGCCGGCGTTCGGCGTTTTGGGCCCCCGGCCCGCGCGGCGTTCGGCACTGAGGAGGCGCCTAATGGCCCGTCCCGAAAAAGAAGCGATCGTCGCATCGCTGAAAGAAAAATTCCACGGCTCCGCCGCCACGGCGTTTGTCCACTACCAGGGGCTGAACGTCCTCACCATCGGCCAATTGCGGGCGAAGTGCCGCGACGCCGGGGTGGAGTTCGTGGTGCGGAAAAACACCCTGGCCAGGCTCGCCGCCCGCGAGTTGGACCTGGAGGACGCGGCCGCGTATTTCGTCGGCCCGACGGCCTTCGCCTTCCACGGGGACGATCCCACGGCCCCGGCCCGGGTGATCAAGGAGTTTTCCAAGGACGCGCCCACCCTGGAGTTGAAGGGGGGCTTGCTCGAGGGCGCGGTGTTGGACCAGGCCGGTATGGAACGCCTAGCTGCGATTCCGCCCCGGAACATCTTGCTCTCGCAGTTCGTCGGCACCCTCCAGGCGCCGATCACCCAGTTGGCCCGGCTGCTGAAAGCCATTCCCACGAATTTGGCGTACGCCCTGGCGGGCGTACGCGACCAGAAAGCGGAGAGCGCCGGCTGACGCCCGCGCGTAGGAGATACCACCATGGCGTTGACTAACGAAGACATCATCGGAGCCGTCAAGGAGATGAGTGTGCTCCAGCTCAGCGAGCTGATCACGGTCATCGAGGAGACGTTCGGCGTGACGGCCGCGGCCCCCGTCGCGGTCGCGCCGGCCGCGGGCGGGGGCGATGGGGCGGCCGAGGAGCAGACCGAGTTCACCATTATGCTGCTGAGCCACGGGGACAAGAAGATCCAGGTCATCAAGGAAGTCCGGGCCATCACCGGCCTGGGCCTCAAGGAAGCCAAGGCGCTGGTGGATGAGGCGCCCAAGGCCGTCAAGGAAGGCGTGGACAAGGCCGAGGCGGAGAAGCTCAAGGAGCAGCTCGAAGCCGTCGGCGCACAAGTGGACGTGAAGTAGCAGTTTCAGCATTGTTGCGCGCCGCCGGCTGGCACCTCGCCGCTCCGCTTGGAGCACCCTTGACACGGCCTCGCGCGTGGAGTTAAACTCCGCGCTTACCCTCTGGCCGGATTTGGTGCTCTCTCCTGTCCTCGGTTCGTCCCATGCTGCAGGTCGACGGCCTAGCGCTACGCTGTCGCACGCCTCAGCTCGCCCTCTCTTTCTGTAAGGAGTCCTATGGCTTCCGTGGAGACCGCTCAAGAACGCTACAGCTTTGGCAAGATTCCGGAAATCATGGAGCTTCCCTCCCTCATCGAGGTGCAGCGGGAGTCCTATGACCAGTTTCTCCAGCGGAACAATCTGGCCTCGGAGCGGACCAACTCCGGCCTCCAGGCCGTCTTCCGCGATATCTTTCCCATTTGGGCCCCGGATGAACTGAGCAGTCTCGAGTTCGTCGAGTACGCCCTAAGCCCGCCCAAGTACGACGTGGCGGAATGCCAGCGGCGGGGCATGACCTTTGCCGCCGCGCTCAAGGCGAAGATCCGCCTGGTGATCCGGCAGGAAGACCCGGACACCAAGGTGCGCCAGACCGTCGCCATCAAGGAGCAGGACGTGTTCATCGGCGAGCTGCCCCTGATGACCGAGCGCGGCACGTTCATTATTAATGGGGCGGAGCGGGTCATCGTAAGCCAGTTGCACCGGAGCCCGGGGGTCTGCTTTGAGGAGAAGGCGCACCCGAGCGGCCGCAAGCTGCTGAATGCCCGCTTGATCCCCTACCGGGGGGCCTGGCTCGAATTCGAGTTTGACATCAACGATGTCATCTACATGCACATGGATCGCCGGTCGCGCTTGGTGGCCACCACGATCCTGCGCGCGCTCGGGTACGAAACCGACGAACAGATCATCGAGCTGTTCTACAACATCATCACCGTCCGCCTGGAGGGCGACACCGCCCGGGTGGGGGACAACGAGTTCCCCCTGGAGAATGTGCAAGGCCGCTTCCTCGGCCGGGACGTGGTCGACCCGCGGACGGGTGAGGTCCTGGCCCCCTGCCGCGAGCGGATCACCAAGAAGCTGCTAGAGACCACCGCGGAGGCCGGCGTCAAGGAAGTCCACGTGATCGGCCTGCGGCCCAACGAATCCACCACGCTGCTCAAGTCCCTCGAGATGGACCACACGAAGAACGCGGACGAGGCGTTCATCGAAATTTACCGGCGCATTCGCCCCGGCGACCCGGCCACGGTCAGCACGGCGCGCACCATGTTCGAGAAATCATTCTTCGATCCCGCGCGCTACAACCTCTCCGAGGTCGGCCGGTACAAGATCAACCGCAAGCTCGACGTGGATATTTCCCCCGAGCAACAGACGCTGACCAAGGAGGACATCGTCGAGACGTTGCGGTACCTGCTGGGGCTCCGCAACGGCGACGGGCAGCTGGACGATATCGACCACTTGGGGAACCGCCGCGTCCGGAGCGTCGGCGAGCTGCTCGCGAACCAGATTCGCATCGGCCTGGTCCGCATGGAGCGCACCATTAAAGAGCGGATGAACTTTCAGGAACTGGAAGCGCTGACGCCGCAACAGCTCATCAATCCCAAGCCGGTGACCGCGGTGATCAAAGACTTCTTCGGCCGCAGTCAGCTCAGCCATTTCATGGACCAGACCAATCCCCTGGCGGAGCTGACGCACAAGCGGCGGCTGAGCGCTCTGGGGCCGGGCGGCCTGAGCCGGGAGAGGGCGGGCTTCGAGGTGCGCGACGTGCACCCGACCCACTATGGGCGCATCTGCCCCATCGAGACGCCGGAAGGCCCGAACATCGGGCTGATGGCGTCGTTAAGCACCTATGCGCGCATCAACGAATTCGGGTTTCTGGAGACGCCGTACCGCAAGGTGGAAGACGGGGGCGTCACGGAGACGATCGTGTACCTGTCGGCGTACGAAGAGGACCGCTACGTCATCGCCCAGGCGAACGCGCCCCTGGACAGCCGGGGGCGGTTCGAGCGGGATCAGGTGCTCTGCCGCCACTATGGCGACTTCAAGAAGCTGCACCCCAGCGAGATCGATTACATGGACGTGTCTCCCAAACAGCTCGTGTCCGTGGCGGCCGCGCTGGTGCCCTTCCTGGAGCACGACGACGCGAACCGCGCGCTCATGGGCTCGAACATGCAGCGCCAAGCCGTGCCGCTGATCGAAACCGAGCGGCCGTTGGTGGGCACCGGCATGGAGGGGCTCACCGCGCGCAACTCCGGGGCCGTCATGCTCGCCAAGCACACCGGGAGCGTCACGTCCGTGGACGCGGACCGCATCATCATCAAGCGGCGCGCCCCGAGCGAACTGGAATCCCTGCTCGGCACGGACACGGAGGTCTACGACCTGCAGAAGTTCCAGCGGTCCAACCAGGGCACCTGCATCAACCAGCGCCCCATCGTGGGCGAGGGCCAGCGCGTGAAAGTGGGGGATGTCATCGCCGACGGGCCGGCCACGCAACTGGGCGAACTGGCGCTCGGCCGGAACGTGCTCGTCGCCTTCATGCCGTGGGAGGGCTACAACTTCGAGGACGCCATCCTCATCAGCGAACGCGTGCTGCGCGACGATGTGTTCACCTCGATCCACATCGATGAGTTCGAGACCGAGTCGCGGGACACGAAGCTCGGCAAAGAAGAAATTACCCGCGACATTCCGAACGTGGGCGAGGAAGCGCTGAAGGATCTGGATGAGGACGGGATCGTGCGTATCGGCGCCGAGGCGCGCCACGGCGACATCCTCTGCGGGAAGGTGACGCCGAAGGGGGAGACCGAATGGGCGCCGGAGGAGAAATTACTCCGCGCCATCTTCGGGGAGAAGGCCGAGAACGTGCGCGACAGCTCCCTGCGCGTGCCGCCCGGGGTCGAGGGCATCGTGGTGGACGTGAAGGTCTTCAGCCGTCGCGAACGGGCCCAGGACAAGAAGGGCAAGGCGGCGGAAAAGCGCGAAGTCGAGAGTATCCAGCAAGCGTACGACACCGAGCTGCTCCAACTGCACAAGCAGGCCAAAGCGGGGCTCAAAGCCCTGTTGATCGGCGCGCGGGTCATCGGCGACGTGGTGGACGGCGAAACCGACACCTTGATCTTCAAGGCGCGGCAGACGGTGAAGGAGAAGGACCTGACGGCCGCGCCGATGGACGCCGTGCGGCGGCTGGAACTGGCGGACCGCTCGATCCAGAACAAGCTGCAGAAGTCGCTCATGATCATTCAGGAGCAAGAGCAGGTGCTCCTGAATAAGAAGGAGCAAGCGATCGAGATGATGCGGCGCGGGGACGAGTTGCCGCCCGGCGTCATCAAGCTCGTGAAGGTCTACGTCGCCACGAAGCGCAAACTCCAGGTCGGCGACAAGATGGCCGGGCGCCACGGGAACAAGGGGGTGGTCGCGAAGATCCTGCCGCAAGAGGACATGCCGTTCCTCCCGAACGGGACCCCGGTGGATATCGTGCTCAACCCGCTCGGCGTGCCCTCGCGCATGAACGTGGGGCAGATTCTGGAGACCCACCTGGGCTGGGCCCTGCACGAACTCGGCATCGAGGCATCCACGCCCGTGTTCAACGGCGCGAGCGAAGAAGAGATCCGCGCGTATTTGCGCAAGGCGGACCTGCCGGAATCCGGAAAAACGACGCTGTACGACGGCCGCACCGGCAAACCCATGGACCTCCCCGTGACCGTGGGCTACATCTATATGATGAAGCTCGCGCACCTGGTGGACGACAAGATCCACGCCCGGTCGATCGGCCCCTACTCCCTCGTCACGCAGCAACCGCTCGGCGGCAAGGCCCAGTTCGGCGGGCAACGGTTCGGCGAGATGGAAGTGTGGGCCCTGGAGGCGTACGGCGCCGCTCACCTGTTGCAGGAGCTGCTCACCATCAAGTCCGACGACGTGGCCGGGCGCACCAAAGCGTACGAAGCCATCGTCAAGGGCGACATGGAAATGCTCCGGTGCGGCACGCCGGAGTCGTTCAACGTGCTGCTCAAGGAGATGCAGAGTCTCTGCCTCGACGTGTCCAAGCTCCGGTGGGTCGAGGACGATGAGCTGGCCGCCCAGGAAGCCGCCGTGCCCGCGGAGGACGTCGACAGCGCGCCCCAATCCAAGCTGGATCTCATGTTGGCGGCGGCGGCCGCCGCCCGCCGCGCCGAGAAGGGCTAGGCGGCGCACCACCGCCGGAGGCATCCCCGTGGGTCAATACATCGCGACACGCGACAATAACTTCGACGCCATCCAGATCAAGCTGGCCAGTCCGGAACAGATTCGCGGGTGGTCTCACGGCGAGGTGCGGAAGCCGGAAACGATCAACTACCGCACGTTCAAGCCGGAAAAGGATGGCCTGTTCTGCGAGCGCATCTTCGGCCCGGTGAAGGACTGGGAGTGCTCGTGCGGCAAGTACAAGAAGGTCAAGCACCGGGGCATCGTGTGCGACCGCTGCGGCGTCGAGATCACCGAGGCCAAGGTGCGGCGCGACCGCATGGGCCACATCTCCCTCGCCTCCCCCGTGTCCCACATCTGGTTCTTCAAAACCACCCCGAGCACCATCGGCAATCTGCTGGACCTCATCGTGCGGTCTCTGGAGAAGGTGATCTACTTAGAGGAAAACGTCGTCGTCGATCCGAAGGAGACGCCGCTCAAGAAGCTGCAGACGCTTACCG
>CBDUXP010000050.1:0-29328 GCA_965371225.1 uncultured bacterium
CAGTTCAGCGGCGAGTGCCGCGGCGTCCTCCGCGTCCATGGCCGCGACCATCGGGTCCGCGTCGGTGTGCAGCGGCGGGGTGGCGGCTCTGCCACCGAGCAGCAACACTAGGCCGGCCAGGGCGGCGGCGGCGGCGGTCGGTTGCAGCCATTGCCCGAGCACGCCGCGGCGCGCGGTGCCGTGCTCCCGCGTGTGCGCGAGGACGCGGGCTTCGAACACGTCCCAGTTGGGCGCGTCCGGCGCGCCGCCAGGCAGAGGAGCGGCCGCGATCGCCGCCCGCAGTTGCTCGCAGTGCGCCAGTTCGGTGCGGCAGGCCGCGCAGGCGGCCACGTGGGCGCGCACGCGGGCGGCGGCCGGGGCCCGCAGTTCGCCTTCGAGGTACTCGAAGAGGCGGGGGCTACACTGCGCGCACTGCACGATCCGGTTCTCCCTGTTGGTCCAACAGCGCGCGGAGGCGCCGAATGCCGTGAAAGTAATTCACCTTGGCGGCGTTGACGGTGCAGTCCATGGCGTGCGCGACTTCCTTGAAGGAGAAGTCTTCGCACAATCGCAGCGTCACGGTCAACCGCTGCTTCGGGGGCAGCGTTTGGATCTGGTCGGTAATCGTGCCGAGGGCTTCTTGCGTGGCGAGGCGCGACCGGGGGCCGGCCTCGCGGGTGGGCACCCGGTCGAAGTCCAGCTCTGCTGTCGGCCGCTGGCGCCGCAGGTGGTCGTAGCACGCGTTGGTGGTGACGCGGTAGAGCCAAGTGCTCAGCCGGCTGTCGCCGCGAAACGTGTGGAGCTTCCGGTGCATGGTGATGAAAACCTGTTGGGCGATGTCCTCCGCCGTTTCGTGCGTGCCGACGACCCGGCGCGCGACCCGGTAGACGCGGTCCCGATGCTCCCGCATCAGGGCGGCGAAGGCCCCTTCGTCCCCCCGGGCCGCGTCGCGGATCAGGGCACGTTCACTCCTGTCCACGCGCCGTTCCTTCACTGAGTATGACGGCCGGCCCCGGGGGAAAAGTTACATGCCGCGCGCATGGGGTGGTGGGTGGCTGGACACACCATCGCGCTCGCCACGGCCAGGGGTGCGAGGGTGGGGTGCATGGGGGCGGTGGGATGGATCGGGCTCCGGCAATCCTGCTCTATATATAGTAGGCGCTCCGTGGGAGTTGGGCTGTGCCGCAGATAGAGCCGTTCTCCGCCGAGGAGTTCGATGCGCTCGCCGATACGCGCTTTTTCGCCCTCAAGGGGACCGCGACCACGCGCATCCGCAGCAGTTTTGCGGCATTGCGGGAGGCGCTCCGGCCCGAGGTGGCGGGGGACGGGTGGCTCTGCGCGGGGGCCGTCGATGTGACGGCCGGCCAGTTGACCGGTGGCGAGGACTATCGCGGTCTCCCCTACGTGGTGCTGGACTTCCCCCGGCACTTCAGCCGTGAGGAGTTTCTGGCCATGCGCACGCTGTTTTGGTGGGGGCACTACGTGGTTTATGCGCTCATCCTGAAAGGCCCGTGGCTTTCGCAGGTGCGGGACCGGCTCGCCACGGCGCTGCCGGCGCTGGAGGCGGCCGGGGTCGAGGCCACCCTCGCGGCGGACCCGTGGGACTGGCGGCGGGGGGGCGGGTGGACGCGCCCGCTTCGCGACGATGCGGACACGCGCGCGTGGCTGGGGGCGGCGCCCTTTCTCAAATTGATGCGCTTTTTGCCGCTCGCGCCGGCCCCCTTTACGCCGGAGCGCATCGTGGCCGAAGGCCTGGAGAGTTGGGTGCTGTACCGGCCGTTTACGCGCCGGGACGCATGAGTAAGCGGCGGATTGCGCCTTAGGCGGTGAGCGAGATGCCCGACGTGGCGACGTCGCCGTTTCCGTTTCCGTTCGCGTCGTCCGTCTCGGGGGGGATCCCATCGCCGTTGCTCGGAAGCGGATCGTCGACGAGTTCGCGCACCGCCGCTTGGAAATCAATCTCCGCCCACGTGTCGCGCAGGCCGGTCAGGACGTCGACCACGCCATCCAACATGGTGAGGTCCTTGCTGAAATTGACCTGGGTGACGCCATAGATGCAAAAGTCGTATAAGCGGCGCAGGTTGCGCACCGGTTCCACGTCCACGTCGGGGTTGAGGATCGAGAACAGCTCGGTCACGATGGCGCGGACCCGCACCAGCTTCTCGTAGCTCGTGGACACGTCATCCGCTTCGATGGCGGTGCGCGCTTCATCGCAAAAGCGGATCGCGCCGTCATACAGCATGAGGATGAGGTCCTTTTGGCTGAGGTTGTTCACCTGTTCTTCGCGGTAGCGCGCGACCGCGTGAGCGGAAACCGTGGGGGCGGGCAGGTCGTCGTGGGGCATGGGGGCCGGTCCCTTTCCACTAATTGTTGCTGTTGCGGTTGGTCAGCGTGTCGATGCGGGGGAGATTCGCCAGTTGCTGCACCAGCAGGTCGCCCTGGGAGGTGAGCTGGGAGAGCGACGCCTCCAGCCGGGCGAACTTGAGGAGCAGCGAGTCCCGCCGCAGGGCGAGCAGTTCCTCCTGACGTGCAATCTGCGCGCTGAGGTCATCGAGCACCGCGGTGATCGCGTCTTCCCGCCGGGAGATCCGGCCGTCCACTGCGTCGGTCAGGTTCGAGAGTTCGTCCCGCAGCTGACGCGCGATCCCCTCGGTGACCGAGACGGTGGCCTCGGGTCCGCCGGGATTGAGTTGGGCGCTGGACAGGAGCACCTGGATGGTGAGGCCGTCGGAGGTGGCGTTCCCGGCGTCGCCCGTCAGCAATTGCCCGCTGCCGGTCGCGGATTCACCGTTGATGGTGCCCGCCACATCGAAGCCCGCGATGGCCGTGCCGCCCGTGAGGCCCAGGACGCCAAACGCGCTGTTGGCCGGGGCGGTGCCGAGGCGGACTTCGGAATTCGAGCCCAGCGTGCGGGAGGTGAGCACGAGCGCCCCGCCCGCGACCGACACGCCGATGTCCCGCGCGCCGAGGGTCGGATCCTGGTTGATCTGCGTCTCTAATTCGAGCGCGAGTTCCTGCGCCGTAGCGTACGACCGCGCGTCGAGGGTGACGACGCCGGATTCCTCGCCGTCCACGATGAGAACCACTTCGTTGTTCGTCCCGGTCAGCGTAATCGGAAACGCGCCGAGCGCGGTGCCCGTGAAGGTGCCTTGGGTCGCCGCTTGCGTGATATCGACTTCGAAGCCGCCGGCGATGGTGGCCGTCTTCGGGGTGCTGGACACGATGCGGATATTGGCCGAACTGGAGGAGAAGCTGGTGGAGAAGATCGCTTCCACCGCGTTCAGATCGTCCTGGATCGCGCTACTCAGGATGGTGCTGTCCACCTGCAGGCGGCCGGTTTCGATGTTCGTGGTGATGCCGATGGCCGACAGCCGGTTCAGGTTGCTCGGCAGGCCGGGCACCGTGTTCGTGACGAGCCGGCGCAGTCGATTCTGCACGCTGACCAAGACCGTATCGCCGAGGAGGATCCCGCCCGTCTCCCTCTCCGCGTCGAAGTCCAGTTGGGTATCGAGGAAGTCGAGCACGTCGTTGTATTGATCCACGAAGGCGTTGATCGCCGCGATGACCGACGCATCGTCGGCGCTCACCGTAATGTTGACCGCGCTGGCCGAGGCTTCGGTCAGGGTGAGGGTCACGCCGGGAATGAGGTCCGTGATGGTGTTTGACGCGCTCGCGATGGTGATTGGCGCGCCGCCGCCGCTTGCGGAGCCCAGCGTGACGGAGGCGTCGCGCGCCTGCTGCACCTGGGGCGTAAAGACATCGATGGTAAAGCGGTCGCCGGCCGTCAGGGTGCCGCTGTCCGTAAAGCTGACCGTGACGCCGTCCTGCAATGCGACGGGAATCGTGCTCGTGGTGAACCCCATGCCGCCGTTGTCGTCGAACGTTTGGCCGCCGTCCGCGCTGAAGCGGAACGTGGCGACGCCCACGCCACCGTCCCCGAGGATCTCGACGATGAACTTGGTGTTCTGGCCGCCGGTATACGTGCCGCCGCTCTGCGCGATCCCGGTGAATGCCGCGTTGTTATTCGCGTCCGCCTCCGCAGCGTCGATGACGGCATTGGTGAAGTCCGGAACTTGGAAGCCGCCGGTGAGACTCGTGGAGACCGAGATGCCGTTGGCCGCTCCGCTCTCGGTGCCGGACACGAGCAGGCGGAAGGGGTTCGTGCCGGACCCATCGTTGATGATGGTGGCGATGACATTGGCGTCGCTCTCGTTGATGGCGTCCCGGAGGCCGCTGAGCGTGTTGTTCGTACTGTCCAGGGTGACCGTGGTGATGGTCCCGCCGACGGTGAGTTCCACCGTCCCGGTCCCGACCGTGGTATCGAGCGCGGCAATGCCCTGGCTCGCGACTTGCGCCGCCTGAGCCAGGGCATTAACCACGATCGATTGTGTACCTAAGGCCGCGTTTCCGGTGAGGGTTGCCGTAACGGCGGCAGAATTACTGCTCGTCGCCGCGCGCACATCGAAGTCTCCGGGGTCGGCCAGCGTGCCGGCCTGACTCTGAAGATTCACGAGCAACGCATTGAAGGACTGGAGCGCCGCGAGCCGCACCGCCTGCTGGGCCTGCCGGGTGCGAATCAGATCGATCCGGCGGGATTCGAAGGCAACAACGGAATTCACGAGGGATTGAAAATCAATCCCCGTGCTCAGTCCACTGAACGAGAATCTGCCACCCATCGGTACTTCCTCCGCGGTCAGCCCGTCTCGTCCACGAGGACGCCGACGATCTGACGTACGCGCGCAAACGCGTCTAACACCGCCTGAGGCGGTAACTGCCGGATCACTTTGCCTTCGGAGTTGCGGACAACGACCGCACTCCGGCCGCTGGCTTCATCGTGGATGACGTCCAGCGAGGTTTGGAGATCCTGCAGGTTTTGATTGATCTCCTCAATCGCGACCCGAAGGGCCTCGGTCGAGGGTAAAGCAGCCGCCTGAACGACGGGTGCCGGACCCACAGACGAAGCCTGTTGGGCCGCTGGCGGGCCGTGCGTTGGTCGACGGGGCGCACTCTGAGCAGACGCGCGCCCTGTAGACTCAGCGAGTCCCAGAGTCGCAGCCTGATCAAGTCGTATACCCATCATGCCAACCTCCCGGTGGTAGCCCCCGCTGTAGCCGTACGCAGCTCGGCCGGTGGCTGAGTCGCGTTATGGTGTTTCTACACACGGGTAAGCTTCCTACCGAAAAGAAGTCGCGAGGCGACTTAACCCAACAGCTGGAGCACCGTCTGCGGTATCGCATTGGCCTGCGCCAACACCGACACGCCCGCAGAGAGGAGGATCTGGTTTCGGGTGAACTCGGTGATCTCCTTGGAGATATCCACGTCCCGAATCGTCGATTCGGAGGCGGCGAGGTTCTCCGACGTGATCCGCAAGGCCTGCAGGTTCGATTCCAGCGTGTTCTTCTGGAATGCCCCCAGCGTGGCCCGCAACGAGGTCACCTCATTAATGGCCGCGTCAATCAGCCCGATGGCATCATTGGCACCCTGGGTCGACGTAATGTCGATCTCCGCCAAATTTCTGAAGTTTGACGTGTTCTGGATGCCCAAGGCCAGCGTATCCGCGCTGATGTCCCGGATCGCGATGTTCACCGTCTGGTTCGCATTCGCGCCCACCTGGAACTGCAGCGAGTTGTCTACGGCTGTCAGGCTGATGGTGGTCGCCGCCGTCGGGATATTGAAGGCCCCGAAGGTGATGTCCACCGTGCCGAGTTGCGTGCCGTTCGCACTAGTGCCGGCGGACACGGTGTGTGTCTCGTCGGCGTCGAACCGCACAATCGACCCGCTGCCAAGCTGCACGTCAAACGTGGCGGAGGTCACCACCACATTCAGCGTGCTGGCATCGAAGTCGCTCTGGAACGCGGCAGCGCCGACTTCCAGACTGAGCACCAGCGACCCGCCTGCCTGATCCGACAGGACGAAGGTCGCGTCCAGCGGATCCAGGTCGATGAAGTCGCCGTCGTCCAGCCGCACCCGGGCGTTCAAGCCCGAGATGTCGGTCGCCTGCGTGGCGCTGCCGGAGAACCCGAACGAGTTCGCCGTGAGCACATCCACGAAGGCGACGGTCAGCGTCTGCCCGGCCCCGAGGGAGGTGTTGGCCGAATCGATGACCACGGAGAAGGTGCCATCGCCGTTGTTGATCGCTTGCAGCTGATCAGCCCCGAGCGTGGCCTCCGCGTCGTCATTGATCTCCGCGACCACATTCGCCACGGTGTTGCTCACGGTCGAATCGAACGTGACAACCAGCGGGCCGGAAGCGGTCGCAATCGCGAAGGTGGTACCCATCGCGATGGTCCCGATGCCGTCAAGCGTCGTCGAATCAGACGACGACACGCGTGCGCCAGTGGCGCCCACGACGGTGATCGTATGATTCCCACTTGACAGACCATCCGGCTGTCCGGGCGGGTTCACCAAGTCGTCGTACAGCCCCACGTTGGTGGTGGGTGCTGTGGACGTAATGGTGGCCGTGGCCTGAACGATGTTTGTAATCGCCAGGTTGAAGGTCCCGGTTCGCAGGTTCGAATTTTGGAGCGCCGTGATGCCGACCAGATCCGCAGCACTGGACGTGACGACGTTCGCATTCGAGCCGTCGAGCACGGTCCGGATCCCGAACTGGGTGTTGTCCGAGATCCGCGTGATGGTCTGGATGGCGTTGGACACCTCCGCCTGGTCAGCCGCCAGCGAATTGGCATCCTGCACGCCGGAGTTGGCGGCATCCAGAGCCAGTTCGCGGATGCTGATCAAGAGGGAGTTGACCTCATTCAGCGCACCTTCCGCGGTTTGTACAAGGTTGATCGCCCGTTCCGAGTTGACAATCGCGGCGTTCAACCCCGCAATCTGCGCACGGAGCTGCTCACTGATCGCCAATCCGGCTGGACTGTCGGCGGAGCTGTTGATCTTCAGACCTGAAGACAACCGCTGAACCGACCGAAACAACCGATTGTCGGAGTTCGCCAGATTCCGTTGCGCGTTGATCGCGGTAATGTTGGTGTTAATACGCAAGCCCATGAATTACATCCTCCATGATGTGAACCGGCGTATGGCATACGCCGGCCAGTGGGTTTGCCGCGGCATCCATGCCGCGTTGCTTCCGTGGGAAAGGCCGGAAGCCGCCCCTGCGCCCCAGAAAAGATTCGGGGGGGCGCCATGCCCGAAGCGCCGGCCTGCGCCGCTGCCACCCGGCTGCCGCCACCGCCCCTGGGCGCACGCTCCCCTCGTGGACGCGGGGTTTGGACACCCGGTTCCCGGTGGGAAGCGCACCCCTGATGGCGCGTGGCGATAACTCAACCTGACAGAGCACATAACGGCTCTATCACTATCGGCATATCGTGGGGGGCCTTTAGCCCGGAATGCCCGCCAGACCTGGCCCTCGGCGCCGCGGGCTCTCAGAATCCTATTACTGCCAAAGGCTGTGCGGAAAGCTGAGGCGCGGCCTCAAGTTTCCCCACGCGCCGCCGATAGTTAGGGCAATCACCCCGGAAAGGCCTAGCATCGTGGACGAGCCGTCAACAACCCGTTACAGCATTCGCGAGGTCAGCGAGCTGACCGGTGTGCCGGCGCACACACTCCGCTTCTGGGAAAAAGCCCTTCAGCCGATGCTGCAGCCTTACAGAACCCCAGGCGGACAAAGGCGTTACGACGACGGGCACCTGTCCGTGATCCGCGAGGTACACCGCCGCGTCTCTGAGGAGCATCAGAGCCTGGCCGCGGTGCGGCACACGCTCATCCGCCGCCAGGCCGGCGCGGACGCGGGCCAGGCGCTCAGCGGGAAGTTGCTGGAAGATCCCACCATTCAGCAGGCCCTCGACGATATCGCCGAGGCGCTCAAGCTCCGGGTGTTGCGCCTGCTGGACGCCGTCCCCGCCGATGCCTCAGGCGCGGCGCCGGCAGGATCGCCGGGGCAGGAAATTTCTCTGTGATCCCTCCCATGTGCCGGCCAACTCACCCGAGCCCCGACCCCAAGGACTAGCCCCATGCCCGCCTCCCACACCCCGCCCGAACATCCTGGTCGTATCCGCTCCCGCACCGTCGCGCCGCACGAGAAGCCCGTCTCGATCGTGCCGCCCCAGGAGTTGGCGTACTACGAAGGGCAGAGTCCCGACTTCACGTTGGATCTCGTGCCCGAGTCCGCGGCGCGCGTGTTGGACGTGGGCTGCGGCCGCGGGTGGCTCGGCCGCAAGTTGAAAGAACGGGGTGCGTGTGAGGTCGTCGGGATCGAGCACTTCGCCCCCGCGGCGGACCAGGCGCGCGAGGTGCTGGACGTGGTGTACACGGGCGACGTGGAAGCCGTGGCGTTCGACTATCCGGCCGGCTACTTCGACTGCATCGTGTATTCCGGCGTGCTCGAGCACATGCGCGACCCGTGGTTCGTGTTGTACGACCATCGCGCCATGCTGGCGGACGACGGGACCGTGGTGGCGCTGCTCCCCAACGTGCAGCACTACAGCGTGCTCCTGGACCTCTTGCAGGGCCGCTGGGAATACCAGGCCTCCGGCCAGCTCGACGCGACCCACTACCGGTTCTTCACGCGCGGCGAGATCGTGCGCATGTTTGAAGCAACCGGCTTCCGCGTGGGCACCCTGCGCGGGCACAAGTTCTGGGATACCCCCGCCGAGGTGCTGCGTATGCGGCAGGCGCTGCAGGACACCGGCCTCGCCACGCCGGAATTCCTGGCGGACTTGGAGATGTACATCTGGACGCTGCGGGTGGACAAGATCGCCGCGTGGACGCCGCCCGAGCGGACAGTGAAGCCGGTTCGCATCGCCGGGGTCGGCACCCTGGCCCCATCCGCCGCCGCCGCACCGGCGCCCGCTCCGGCGGCGGCCGTCGCGGCCGCGACGGAGGACACGGCCGCGCCCGAGACCAGCATCATCATTGTGAGCTACAACTCCCGCGCCGACCTTGAGCCCTGCCTGGATTCCATCGCGGCCCACTCCCGCACGCGGTACGAGATCATCGTCATCGACAACGACTCGACCGACGGGACGCCGGATTGGCTGCGCGGGCGGACGGACGTGCAGTCCATCTACAACGACTCGAACCGCGGCTATAGCGTGGCCGCGAATCAGGGGCTTCGGGAGGCGCGTGGCACGTACTGCATCCTGCTCAACCCGGACACCGTCGTGACCGACGGGTGGGACGCGCGCCTGATCGCCCAGGCCTCGGAGCCGGCCGTCGGCGCCGTGGGTCCGGTGGCGAATGGCGCCTCCTGCTGCGGCTGGCAGCGCCTGGAAATGTGGCTGAAGGAGAAGCTGACGGGCGAGCAGCAAGTGGGGGACATCGCGCGCAAGATGGCCGCGTGGTACCCCGGCCAGAGCCGCGAGACGAAATTGCTCACCGGGTTCTGTCTGTGCGTGCCCAAGCGCGTGTTCGATGAAGTGGGCCTGCTGGATGAAGACCTGTTCATCGGCAACGATGACGTGGATTTCTCGCTGCGCCTGCAGTGGGCCGGCTACCGGTTGCTCGTGGCGCTCGACACGTTCGTCTTGCACAAGGGCATGCAGAGTTTCAAGACGCTGTCCGACGCGGTGCGGGCGCGCTACATTCAGGAAAGCACGGACGTGCTCTACGCGAAATTGGAAGCGCGCTTTGGCAAGGGCCAGGTGCCCACGTGGCCGGAACTCATCGAGCTGCCCTGGCACCTGCCCTCACAGTTTCGCGAAGACGAATTCACCGGCGAACGGGCCAATCCCCACTCGCCGAACATGCGGCAGGACATTATGGTCGAGCATTGGGCGCGGTACGAACTGGCGCAACCGTACGCCCGGGGCAAGCGCGTGCTCGACGCCGCCTGCGGGACCGGCTACGGCAGCGCGCACTTGGCGGAGGTCGCGGCGCTGGTGACCGGGTGGGACATTGACGGCGCGACCGCCGCCTACGCCCAGACCAAGGCGCCGCACGGGAACCTGCACTTTGGGGTCGGGGACGTGCGCACCCTGCCCCTGGCCGACCGGTCGTTCGACCTCATCACCAGCTTCGAGACCATCGAACACGTGGTCGAGGGCCGACAGGTGCTCGCCGAGTTCCAGCGGCTCTTGACGCCCGACGGGACGCTGCTCATCTCTACCCCCCTCGGCAGCGAAGACGGTAACCCCTACCACTTCGCCCACTACAACCGCGCCGATTTCGGTCCCATGTTGGGAGAGTTTTTCGACAGTGTGGAAATGCAATACCAGCGGGGCGGCTCGTTTAGCGAAACAACGAACGTCCCGATGGTGCTCGACCGGTTCGCCGACGAGTACGCGCTGGCCATCTGCCGCAAGCCGAAGCCGCTCAACGGCCAAGCCCGGCCCGAGGCCGACGCCGTCCAGCCCGAACCGCAGGAGGTGGAAATGCGTCACCCCAGCAACGGCACCAGCGCGCCGGTCCCCCAGCCGGTCCCCGCGCGGAACGGCGACGCCCGCGTGGCCCGGCCGACCGTCAGCGTCATCATTCCCGTCTGGAATCAGTTGCACTACACCCAGCTGTGCGTGCAGAGCGTGCGCGAACGCACCCCGGAATCCGTGGAGTTGATCGTGGTGGATAACGGCAGCACGGACGGCACCGGCGAGTGGTTGGCCGCCCAAGCGGATGTCCACACCATCACCAATCCGGAAAATCTCGGCTTCGGCCCCGCGTGCAATCAGGGCATGGCCGCTGCCAGTGGGGACTACCTGGTCCTGCTGAACAACGACACGGTTGTGACCCCGGGCTGGACGACTCCCCTCATCGCGGCCCTCACCACGCATTCCGAGGTGGGGCTGGTGGGCCCCTTGGCCAATCGCGTCGGCGGGTGGCAGATGGACGGCGGCTGCACGTACACCGACGACGAGGGTCTGCGGGCGCATGCCGCGGCTCGCGCCGCCGAGCGGCCGGGCGCGTGCGAGGATCTCCCCATCCTCTCCGGCTTCTGCTGGATGCTGACGCGTGCGACCTACGACCTGATCGGGCCGATGGACGAGCGGTTCGGTATCGGCATGTTCGAGGACAACGACTACTGCAAGCGCGTGGCCATGGCCGGCTTGCGGCTGCTTGCGGTGCACGATGTGGTGATCCACCACCAGTGCAGTGTCACCTTCCGAGCCGCCGGCATCGACTACACCGCGCAGATGGACACGAATCGCGAGGTGTTCAAACAGAAATGGGCGGACGATGCCACGTGCCAAGGTATCGAGGCGTTCCAGGTCGGAGACTTCGACGGCGCAATCGCCCACTTCGAACGCGCGATTGCGGAGAACCCGCAGTATTCCGATCCCTACTCGAACCTGGCGGTGACCCTCGGGCGCGTGCGGCGCTGGGCGGACACGGCGCGCGTGCTCGAACAGTTGTGCGAACTCCGGCCGCTCCACTGGCGGTCCCACCTCCAGTTGGCCAACGTGTACCATCGGCTCGAACGTCCGATGGACGCCGGCCGCCAGGTGGAGTTCCTGCTGAACCAGCCGTTCCTGCCCGACGGGGTCCGCGAGATGGTCCTCGTGCTCGCCGGCGAACTGGCCGTGTGCGTGCAGGAATGGGACACGGCGGTGAACGCGTTTCGGTCCGCCCTCAGCATTCGCGATGACGTGGCGGGCGCGTGGAACGGATTGGGCCTGGTTGCCCATCACCTGGGCCACACGGAAGAAGCGCGCACGTCCTTCGAGCGCGCCAGCACCCTGGACGAACAGGCCGCCGATCCGCACAGCAACCTGGGCGTGTTGGCCTGGGAAGCCGGAGAGGTGGATGCCGCCCTCGGCTGCTTCACCGCGGCGCTCGATCGCGACCCACTGCACGCGGACGCGCTGGAGAACTACGTCGCGGCGGCCGTGCCCGAGGGCAAGGCGCGCGGCGCGCGGGAGCGGGTCGAAGCCGCGCTCGCGCTCCATCCCGCGTGGGAAGCGGGACAGCAGCTCCTCGCCATGTGCGAGGCCGAATAGCAAGCCACCGATGCCACCCGCCAAGGAGCCCGCCATGGCCGACGCCCCCCCGCTCAGCCTCTGCATGATCGTGAAGAACGAGGCCGCGTGCCTCGGGCGCTGTCTCACAAGCGTGCGCGACCTCGTCGACGAGATGGTGATCGTGGACACCGGCTCCACCGACGACACGGTCGCCATCGCGAAGTCCTTCGGGGCGCGCGTTCTGCACGAGCCCTGGACGGACGACTACAGCGCGCCGCGGAACATGAGTCTGGCCGCGGCCACGGGCCACTGGCTGCTCGTGCTCGACGCGGATGAAGTGCTCAGTCCGCAGGATCACGGTGCGATCCGCGACGCCATGACGGACGCCCGGGTGACCGGCTTTCGCATGCGCACGCGCAATTACGTGGCCGACCTCTCCATGGCCGACGCGGTGCAGAACCCGGACCCGCCGCCGGAAGGAGAAGGTTTCCCCGCCTGGGTGCCGTCGGACAAGGTCCGCCTCTTCCGCGGCGTGCCGCACGTGCGTTTCCGCGGCGCGATTCACGAAGTGGTGGACGCCAGCATCCGCGAGGGCGGTGGCCGGATCGAATTCCTTGACGTGCCCGTGCACCACTACGGGTTCGTCGAGCAGCAGGACACGGACGGGAGCAAGCTGGCTATGCAGCGGCGCGTGGCCGAACGCAAGGTGGCGGACGCGCCGGACGACTTCAAGGCCCACTACGAGTTGGCCGTCATCCTGCACTCCGGCGGCGAGTTCGCTGAGGCCCGGGTCGTCCTGGATCGGTCGCTCCAGTTGAAGGATGACTGGGCGCTCAGCCAGTACGAACTGGGGTTCGTGTGTGAACGGTTGGAGGATTGGGCGGAAGCGATCGCGGCCTACCACCGCACCCTCGCGTTGGATCCGACGCACCTCAGCGCGGGCCTGAACCTGGGCGTGTTGGCCCTTCGCGCCGGCCGGCAGGACGAGGCCGAACGCGTCTTGCGCGCCGTCACCGAGCACCATCCGCGGGACGCGCGGGGCTGGAACAATCTCGGTGCGGTGTTCGGTCATGTCGGCCGGGACGCCGAGGCCGAAGCGGTGTGGCGCGAAGCCCTCCGCGTGGACCCCGCCAATGCCGAGGCGCGGCAGAATCTCGACCGCCTGGCCGAGCGCGCCGCGGCCGGCCCGACCGGTCCTCGCGTGTCGCTCTGCATGATCGTGCGGGACGAGGAAGCGAACCTGCACGCGGCGGTGGCGCCCCTCGTCCCCCTCGTGCACGAGATCGTGATCGTGGATACCGGCTCCACCGACGGGACCGTCGCCTTGGCCGAATCTCTCGGCGCCCAGGTCGTGGACTTTCCCTGGTGCGACGATTTCGCGGCAGCCCGCAACGCCGGCCTCGAACGCGCGACCGGCGACTGGATTGTCTGGCTGGACGCGGACGACCGGCTTCCGGAAACCTCGCTGTCCGCCTTGGCGTCCGCGCTGCGGCAGCCGCCGGATCACGCGGTGCAGTGGTGCATCGAATCCCAGTCGGGCGCGCGCGAGCCCGTGCGCTTCCTGCAGCTGCGGCAGTTTCCCCGACGGGCGGACGTGCGGTGGACCGGCCGGATTCACGAAGAGGTCACGTCCGCCGTGCGGGCTGCAGGCCTCCCGATAGACGCCGCTGAGAACGTGGTGGTGGTGCACACCGGCTATCGCGATGAGGTCACTCTCCAGCGCAAGCACGAACGGAACGTGCGCCTGTTGGAATTGGCGCGCGAGGACACGCCGGACAGTGCCACCGTCTGGCATCACCTGTCGCAGATGTACGCCCTGCTCGGCCGGCGCGACGAGGCGGTCGCGGCATGCGAACGCCTCCTGGCGATGGAGCCCCTGGACGGCGACGAACGGTACTTTGGCCTCCAGGCGCGGGTCCGGCTCGCGCAACTGGCCGTGCGCGATGAGGACACGGCGCGGGCGACGGAGGTGCTGACCGGGGCGCTGGCGATCGTGCCGCACTATCCGCCCGCCGAATACCTTCTTGGGGAGCTGTTGTGGCAAGCGGGCGATGTGCAAGCCGCCACGCCGTACCTGCACAACGTGGCGCGCGCCCACATGCCCCTGAGTGACATCCCCCTCCCCATGCCCGCGTTGCGCGCGGGCGCGTTAAACATTCTCGGTCGCATCGCCCAGTCGGCTGGCCAGCCCGCTCAGGCGCTCGCGTTTTTCGAACAGGCGCTGGAGGAGAGTCCCCACGTCGCGGTGATCCACGCCAACCAGGCGGATGCCCTGCTGGCGCTGGGCCGCGGGCCGGACGCCCAGCGGGCGGCGCGCCGCGCGCGGGAACTGGCGCCGGACGATTTGCAGATCGCCCAACGCACGCAGGCGGCTCTCGCGTCCGCGGACGCAACCGCCGACCCGGAGGTCCTGCTGTCCCTTTGCATGATCGTGCGCGATGAGGCGGAGAATCTCCGGCAGTTGTTGCCCCAGGTCGCGGACGTGGTGGACGAACTGGTGGTCGTCGACACGGGGTCCGTGGATGACACGGTGGCCGTTGCAGAGGCGCATGGCGCGCGGGTGCTGCACACGGAGTGGGCGGACGATTTCGCCGCCGCGCGCAACACCGGCCTTGCCGAATCCCGCGGCCGCTGGGTGTTGTGGCTGGATGCGGACGATCGCGTGGAGCCCGCCCCGCTGGCGGGCCTCCGGCGGGTACTGGCCGGCATGCCGCCGCAGGCCGTGCGCTTGCCGGTGTGCTCGACCCTCGCCGGCGGCGGGGTGACGGCGCTGTCCCTGCGCGTCTTCCCGGCGGGGCACGGCGTGCGGTGGCAGGGGCGCGTACATGAAGACTTGGTCGAGTCCTGCCACGCGGCGGCATTGCCCATCGTGGATTGCTTCGATCTGGTCATCCAGCATCTTGGCTACGCGGACCCCAAAACGCTGGCACGCAAGCTCCACCGCAATCGGCGGCTGCTGGAACTCCAACTGGCGGAACACCCGGACGATGTCCGGTTGGAGCTGCAACTCGCGCAGAACGAACGGGCCCTGGACGACCGGGCTGCCGCGGACGCGCGCCTGGTTCGGCTCTTGTCGAGCGGCCTGACCGATGCTCTGCGCGCCCAGGCGTTGGCGTTCCGCACCTCGCTTGCCGAAGAAACCGGTCAGCCGCAGGCGTGGCTCGAGTTGGCGCGCGCGTGGTATGAGCAGGCGCCTGACGACGCGGCCGCCCGGGTGAGTTACGCGCACGCCCTCACCCACGTGGAACAGTGGGCCGAGGCGCTCGCGGTGCTCGAGGGGATTCTCACGGACACCGTGCGGCCCGGCGCGGTGCCGGTCAACTTGGAAGCCCTCGAACGGCGCCGGCGCTACCTGCTGGGGCTCTGCTACCGCCACGCGGGCCGGCAGGGCGATGCGTTGCGCGAACTCGCTGCGGTGCTTCACGCCAGTCCGGAAGACCCGGACGCCCTGTTCGAGACGGCGAACGTCAACTGGGACGCGGGCCAGTTCGCCGCGGCCGACGCCGGGTACGCGCGCGTCTTGGACGCGCACCCGCACTACGTACCGGCCCTGGTTCAACGCGGCAACATCGCGTTCAACCAGCAGCGGTTCGACGCGGCCGACACGTTTTACACCGCAGCGCTCGACGTGGACCCGAGTTTTCGTCCGGCGCAGGAGAACGCGTGTGCGGTTGCGATGGCCCGGGATGACCGACCGACCGCACGGGCACGCCTCGACACCGCGCTGGCCGCGTATCCGGACGCAGCGAACTTGCGCGTGTATCTCGCCGACCTCCAGTTCGCCGAAGCAGAGTACGGCCCCGCGCTGGACAGCTACCGGCGCTTTCTCACGGAACAGCCCGACGACGTGAAGGCCCTCACGCGACTCGGGGATTGCCTGCGTCTGCTGGGACATCCCGCCGAGGCGGGCCGCGCGTACGACGTGGCCCTGCACCTGGACCCCGCCTTCACCGGCGCCCGGCAGGGCCACGCGGCGCTCGCCGGGACGGCATGAGTCGGAAGCGGAAGAAGCAGCGCACGCAGCGCCGCGGCCGGGCAAAGAACCGGACGGCGGCGGCACGCCTGCGGTTGAGCGCGTGTCTGATCGTGAAGGATGAAGCCGACTGTCTGGGCGACTGCCTGGCCAGCCTGCGCGGGCTGGCGGATGAGGTGGTGGTGTTGGACACGGGCTCGGCGGATGAGACGGTCGCCATCGCGCAAGCAGCCGGGGCTCGGGTCGAGCACATGGCGTGGCCGAACAGCTTCAGCACGGCGCGGAACGCGTCCCTCGAAGCGGCGACGGGAGACTGGATCCTGATTCTCGACGCGGACGAGGTCATTGCCGCCCGCGACCACGCCGCCATCCGGAGATTGCTCAGCGCGCCGCCGGACGTGTGGGGGTACATCCTCATCCAGCGCAACTACACCGCGGATCAGACCACGGCCCAGTGGCAGCGCACCGAACCCGCCTGTCCCGAAGCGCGCGGCGTGCCGGGATGGTTCCCCGCACGGATTACGCGCCTGTTCCGCCGCGATGCGCGCATCCGGTTCGATGGCGAAGTGCACGAGGCGGTGGACGAGAGCATTCACGCGCACGGCGGGCGAATCGAGGAGACGGCCATTTCGATCCACCATTACGGCAAGCTGCGCGATGACGACCGGATGGCGGCCAAGGCGGACCTGTATCGCACGCTTGGCGAACGCAAGCGCGCGCGCACCGGCTCGGCGGTCGCCCATTACGAACTCGGCCTGCAGTATGCGGAACTCGGCCTGCTCGACCAGGCGGAAGCGGAGCTGACGCTGGCCGTCGAGGCCGATGCGGCGCTCGTGAAGGGGTGGAGCGATCTCGGCGCAGTGATCGAGCGCCGCGACCGCGTGCCCGAGGCGGAAACGGCGTACCGTCGGGCGTTGGCTCTGGATCCCGCGTACCTGCCGGCGCTTGTCAACCTCGGCGCCGCGTTGGTCAAACTGGATCGCCCGGCGGATGCGGCCGCAGCGTTCGAAGCGGCGCGGCGGTTGAATCCCGAGAACCCGGTGATCTTGAACAACTTGGCCGCGCACCTGGCGCAGAGCGGAGATTTGCGCGGCGCGGAAGCGCTGTATCGCCAGGCGATCGCGGTCAACCCCGACTACGTGCAGGCGCACGTGAATCTGGGCAACCTGCTGGAGCGCGCCAGGCAGTACCCCGCGGCGCAGGCGCAACTGGAAGCGGCCTGCGCGCGCTTTCCACAGCACGCACCGGCCCACGCCGCGCTGGCGCTGGTGCACCTGCGGGCGCAGAACTGGACCGGGGCGGCCGAGTGTGGGGAGCGCGCGACGGCGCTCTACGACGGGGACGCGATCGTGTGGACCAACCTGGGGGTGGCGCGGTACCAGTTGGGCCAGATCGAGCCGGCGCTGGCCGCCACGTACGGCGCGGTCCAGGCGGATCCGGAGTACGCGCCCGGCGCGCGCAACTGGGAGCAACTCTCCGCGACGTATCCCGACATCGCCGCGCGCGTGACCCGCCCCGAGCCTGCGCGCATCGAGGTCGCGTCGGGACCGCACGTGGCATTCTTCCATCAGGGCGTACCCTTTACGGGCGCGACGCTGCGCGAGCGGGGGCTTGGGGGCACGGAGTCCGCGGTGGTGTACGTGGCGGAGGCGCTGGCCCGCCGGGGATGCCGGGTGACGGTGTTCAATCGCTGCGACGCCCCAGGTGACGAGCACGGCGTGCAGTATCGTCCGGTGGGTGCCTGCGCGGCCGCATTGGCCGAGGCGCCGCCCACCGCCCTGGTCGCCGTGCGCGCGTGGAGCGGGCTGGCGCTGGCGCCGGAAGGCACCCAGCGGGTGTACTGGGCGCAAGACGCGGCGGACCAGCCGGCGGTGCAGGGGCTGGCCGATCCGGCGGCGCGCGCGAACATCGATCGCTACCTGGGGATCAGCGCGTGGCAGGTGAACCTGTACGTGAAGACGTTCGGCATCGCGGAGCATTTGTGGACGCAGACGCGGAACGGGGTAGACCCGTCGCTCTTCGCAACTCCGCGGGCGGATCGCGACCGGTACAAACTCGTCTACACGAGCACGCCGTTCCGTGGGTTGGATGTGTTGCTCGACCTGTTTCCGCGCATTCGTGCGGCCGTGCCGGAGGCGACCCTGGACCTGTACACGAGCATGGCGGTGTACGGCGTGGCCGGCGATGCGGACCGCGCGGAATACGGTCCGCTCTATGCCAAGGCGGATCAGCCCGGCGTGCGCCTGCTCGGCAGCGTGCCGAAGGCGGCGCTCGCCGAAGCCCTGCTCGGCGCGGGGCTGCTCGCGTATCCGAATCATTTCGCCGAGACCAGCTGCATCGCCGCGCTCGAGGCGCAGGCGGCCGGCTGTCCGGTGGTGACCAGCGCGCTGGGCGCCCTGCCGGAGACGGTGCGCCACGGGGAAGCGGGGTGGTGCCTGCCCGGTGACGCGCACAGTCCGGCGTATCAAGCGGCGTTCGTCGATGCGGTGGTGGGGTTGCTGTGCGACGAGGTGCAGTGGCAGACGTTCAGCGAGCAGGCGCGCGCGCGCGTACTGACCGAGTACGCATGGGATCGCATCGCCGGCGAGTGGCTGGACCTGTTCGCTGCGGTGGCCGTCTGATGTCCCGCGCGCCGCTGCCCATCTCCCTGTGCATGATCGTGCGGGACGGCGCGGAGGATTTGCAGGCGTGCCTGGCGTGCGTGGCCGGTTGGTTCGCGCAGATGGTGGTGGTCGACACGGGGTCCGTGGACCAGACGGCGGCCGTCGCCCGGGCCGCGGGCGCGGCGGTGTATGACTTCGCGTGGTGCGACGATTTCAGCGCGGCACGCAACGCGGCGCTCGCCTACGCGACGCACCCGTGGATCCTGGTGCTGGATGCGGACGAGCGGCTCGACGCCGACGCCTATGACCACTTGGCCGCGTGCCTGCGCACGGACGCGGATGCGTTCGTGGTGCCGTACAGAAGTTACACGAACCACACGAGCGGCGGGGACTGGATTCCCAATGACGGCGTGGCCCCGGAAGGGCACGGTTGGAGCGGTTGGGTCCCGGGCCGCGTGGTGCGGCTGTTCCGCAACGGGCGGGGTTACCAGTTTGCCGGTCGCGTACACGAAACCGTGGACCAGTCCCTGCACGCCGCCGATGGGGCGATCGCGGATGCGCCCTTCTGCATTCACCACCTGCAAGAGCGGCACGGGTGGGAGCACGTGGCGGCCAAGCAGCGCCGGTATCTGCAGTTGATGGAGCAGGAGATCGCCGAAGGCCGCGCGACGGCGGAGCACCTGACGAACGTTGGAATCATTCGCCGCGAATTCTGCGACGCCGCGGCCGAAGCGGTAGCGCCGTTGCGGCAGGCGCTGGACCTCGCCCCGGCCCATCAACCGGCGTGGCGGGAATTGATGGCGACGTACCTGACGCTGGGCCGGCATGCGGAAGCGAAGCACCTGGGCGGCCAGATGGCGGCGCGCTGGCCGGACGACCCCCTGCCGCACTATGCGCTCGGCATGGTGTGTCACCAGGCGGGCGACCTGCCGGCGGCCGAAGCGGCCTTTCAGGCAGCGCTGCGGCTGGCGCCGATGCACGTGCATGCGCGGTTGCAGCTCGCCGGGGTGCAGCTCAAGCTGGGCAAACATCAGGAGGCACGGCCGTTGCTGGAGGGGCTGCACCGTGCCTATCCCGCGCACATGGGCATTTTGCGGCAACTCAGCGCGGCGTATGCGTGCCTTCGCCTCAATGGGGAGGCCGCGGCAACGCTGGAGCGGGCCGCCGCGGCGGTACCGCCCGACGCGGTTTTGTGGAACAATCTAGGGGTGATACGCGCCCAAGCCGGAGATCGCACCGGTGCGGCCGCGGCGTTCCGGCAGGTGCTCGCGCTTGAGCCGAGTCATGCGGACGCCCGGCGGAATCTTGCCGCGCTGGAGCACACCGGGTGATTCGCCATGCGGTGGTGGATGGGCCCCGCGCCGTCCGCCCCGCCGAGTTCGCCGAGACGCTCGCGCTCTGCAACCGCGTCCTGCGCCCCAACGGGCCGCCGACGATTGCGGAGGAGTATCCGCTCGTGCTCGCGTCGGCGAACGCCGCGCAGCTGTGGATCATGACGCTGGACGATCGCGTCGTCAGCCACGCCGGGACGTACGCGAGCGCGATGACCCTGGACGACCGCGTGACGCTTCGGTTGGGCGGCGTAAGTTCCGTCGCCACGGAGCCGAACGCCCGCCATCGCGGCTACGCGTCGCGTCTCGTGGAGGCGTGTTGCGCCGATCTGCAGCGGCGCGGCTGCCACTTCGCCGTGCTGTGGACTGAAGTGCACGCGTTCTACCAGCGGTTGGGCTTCGCGTTGCTCGGGGCTGAACTGCTCTATCGCTTGTCCTCCCACTCTCTGAGGAGCGGCGGTGCCGGTGCGGAAACTGCGGCCTACACGCCGGCGGACCTGGACGAAGTGGCCACCTTGCGCGCGGCGGTGCGGCCGTACACGCACCGGTCGCGCGCCGAGTGGCAGGCGCTCCTCGGCATTCCCAAAATGCAGGTGTGGGTGGCGCGTCGCGGCGGCCGGTGCGTCGCCTACATCGTGGTGGGGAAGGGCGAGGACTTTCGCAACTGTTGTCACGAGTGGGCTGGCGACGCGGACGACGTGATTCGCCTGCTGGAACACGCGGCCGTGCAGTCGCGACGCCGGGAGGTCATCCTGCTCACTCCCGATGATGCGGGGCCGCTCAACACGACGCTGCAAGAGCGGGGGGCGCCGCACATTCGCACGGACCTGGGGATGTTCCGGTGCCTGGATCCGGTGGGTACCCTCGACGCCGTGCGGCCGATGGTGGAACCGCGACTCGGGTGCAGCGTAGGGCTGGAGCCGGCCGGGGAGGGATGGCTGCTGCACGTGGGCGAGACCACCGTGGGCCCCATCACCACGGGCGACTTCAGCGCGCTCCTGCTCGGCCCGCGCCGCGCGACCGAGCTGCTGGACGCGCCGCCGGCGGTGTGCGCCCAACTGGAGCGCGGTCTCCCGCTACCGCTCTTTATCTGGGGCCTGGACTCGGTGTAGCGCCGTGCGGCGCGCGCGCCGCGGCGGCGACTCGATCGCCCCACCGTTCGGCGGATTCTCCGGGCGCCAGCTGCAGCCATTCCATGGCGTGTTGATTTCGGAACCAGGTTCCCTGCCGTTTCGCGAACTGCTGTGTGTGGACGATGGTGAGGGCTTCGGCCTCGCGCCGGGCGTCGGCCGTGCCCTGGGCCAAGGCGTCCACGATTTCCGTGTAGCCGAGCGGCCGCAGCCGCCGCAGGTCCGGCTCCGCGCCGGCGGCGCAGAGGGCGCGCACTTCGTCAACGAGTCCCGCGGCGAATATGGCACGAGTCCGCGCCGCAATGCGGGCGCGCACGTCTTCGCGCTCGCAGGCCACGCCGAACCAGCGGGTGTTGGCCCGCGCGGTACCCTGCGTGCGGGCTGCGTGGTGTTCGCTGATCGGGATACCCGTCAACCGGTAGACCTCGAGCGCGCGGATGACACGGTGTTCATCGTTCTCCGCAATCCGTTCCGCAGCGGCGGCGTCCACGGCCGTGAGTTCGGCGTGCAGCGCCGGCACGCCCAGCAGCGCGGCGCGGGCTTGCAACTCCATGCGCAGCTCGGCGTCCCGGGGCGGGCCGGGGAAGAGGCCCTCGATGAGCGCGCGCAGGTACAGGCCCGACCCGCCGCAGACGACGGGCGACACACCTCGGGCAAGCAGGCGGTCGAGCACGGGATCCATATCCACCTTGAATGCGGCGGCCGAGTACTGGTCGGTCAGTGCCACGTGCCCGATGCCGTGGTGCGGCGCTCGCGCGAGCAGGGCCGCGCCGGGTTTGCCCGTGCCGATGTCCAGACCCCGGTACACCTGCATGGAGTCGGCGTTCACCACCTCGCTGCCCAAGTGCTGCGCCACGGCGGCGGCGAGGGCGCTCTTCCCCGTGGCGGTCGCGCCGCAGATGACGAGGATGGGGACGGGCACGCGCTAGTGCACCGTGCCCAGCCGCCCGAAGCGCCGGTCCAGCTCCGTTTTGGAGATGGCCAGCACCAGCGGCCGCCCGTGCAGGCAGGTGGGCGGGGGCGGCAGCGCGCGCAGGCCGTCGATCAACACTTGGACCTCGGCCACCGCGAGACTCTGGCCGGCCTTGATGGCGTTCTTGCACGCGGACATGGTGAGCAGCCGGTCCAGAAGTTCCTGCGGCGCCCGCAGCGCGGCCCCCTGCCGCAGTTCCTCCACGCCGTCGCGCACCAGCCGTTCCAGGTAGGAGTCGCTGTGTAACTGGGAGACGGCGGTGATGGCGAAGGCGCGTTCGCCGAACGGTTCGATCTCGAGCCCGAGCCGGTGAAAGACGTCCAGGTGTTCGCCCAGTACCGCCGCGTGGTCCGGCGCAAACTCCAGCACGCGCGGCAGCAGCAGGCGCTGCGGTTGCCACTCTGCCTTCGCGACGCCTTCGACCAGCGCCTCGTACACCATGCGTTCGTGCAGCGCGTGTTGGTCGATGACCACGAGCTGCTCTTCGTAGGTGCACAACAGGTACGTCTGGAAAATTTGACTGAGGAACGTGTACGGGGGAATCTGCGCGGTGAAGTCCGCGTCTAGCTGCAGGGGCGCGCCGAGCTGGTCGCGAGGTGGGGGCATGGGGCCCCCCGGCTGGCCCATATCGCAGGCGGCGCGCGGCGGGGCGGGGGCGCCCGCCGGTTCCGGGTGCGGTCGGAGCGTCGCGCCCATGGGTCCGCCCGTCAAGCTGGGGAAGTCCCACGTCTCTGTGGCCGGCGGCGCGTCCGATGGACCGCTGGCGTGAGACGGCGCCGGCGTCGCGCCATCGAGGCGCGGCACGGGCGCCGGCCCGAGCGTGCCGAACGCCTCGCGAATCGCGTCGATGACGGCGCGGTGCACCGGTTCGCTGCGGCGGAAGCGGACTTCGCGCTTGGTGGGGTGCACATTCACGTCCACCAGCGTCGGGTCCATGGCCAGGAAGAGGAACACGACGGGATACCGCCCCACCATAAGGCGGCCGTGATACGCCTCGGAGATGGCGTGGGCAATGGTGGCGTTCGACACCGGGCGGCCGTTGATGAACACCAGTTGCAGGCTCCGGTTCGCGCGCGTGACGTCCGGTCCGGCCACGTAACCGCTCAGTTGAAAACCGATGCCGGTCGCCGCCACGGGGCGGAGGTGTTGCGCCATCTCCGCGCCCCAGAGTTGGCTCACGCGGGACAGGCGGTCGTCCGTCGCCGGCAGGTTCAGCGCGAGCCGCCCGTTATGATCCAGTTTGATGGCCACCCCGGGATGCGCCAGCGCCGCCTGCTGGGCGAGGGTCAGGCAGTGGCTCAGTTCGGTCTCGCGGCTTTTGAGAAACTTGGCGCGGGCGGGCACGTTGAAGAAGAGCTGGCGCACCGCCATCGTGGTACCCGGCGGCGCGCCGATTTCGCTCACGTCCTGAATCGTCCCGCCCTCCACCAGCACGCGGGTCCCCGCGAGCGCGTCGCCCGGCCGGGTGACCAACTCCAGCTTGCTCACGGCGGCGATGCTGGGCAGCGCCTCGCCCCGGAACCCGAAGGTGCCGAGGCGTTCCAGGTCCTCGTGCACGGCGATCTTGCTCGTCGCGTGCCGTTCCAGACAGAGCAGCGCATCGTCCGGCGCCATGCCCGTGCCGTCGTCGGTGACGCGCACGAGGCGCCGGCCGCCCGCCTGCAACGCCAGGGTCAGCCGCGTCGCCCCCGCGTCGAGCGCGTTCTCGATCAGCTCCTTGAGGACGGAGGCGGGGCGCTCGACCACCTCGCCGGCGGCGATCTTATTGGCGAGCGCAGTGGGGAGGCGGCGGATCAGGGTGGCGGGCATGGGGCACGGCGGCGGCCGGGCGCGCAGCCGCGACCGCCAGCGCTAAATACTATAGTCCTCGCGGGGGCGTTCGGCGGAGAGCCAGCCCATGGCCTCCAGCACCGCCAGGATGCGGTCCACGCATTCGTCGACGGAGAGGGTGTCGGTGGGCAGGGTGAGCTGCGGATCGGGCGGTGGCTCGTAGGGCGCGGTGACGCCCGGGAAGTTGGGGTACACGCCCCGCTCCGCGCGCTCGTACATGCCCTGCGTATCGCGCGCCTTGCAGACCTCGAGCGGGGCGTCGAGGTACACCTCCATGAACCGCTCCTCGCCGATGAGTTCGCCGGCCCGTTTGCGGGCCTCCTTGCTGGGTGCCACGAGGGCGGCGATGCACATCAGGCCGGCGTTATTCAGTGCCCGCGCGATCTCCGCGGCACGCCGCAGGTTCTCGGCGCGGTCCTCCGCGGAGAACCCCAGGTCCGTGTTAATGCCCTGGCGCAGGTTCTGGCCGTCGAGCACCGTGGTGGCGCGGCCGAGGTCAAAGAGCCGGCGCTCCACGGCGTACGCGATGGTGGTCTTCCCGGAGCCGGTGAGGCCGGTAAGCAGGATCGTGCCGGGGCGCTGTCCGTAGCGCGCCGAGCGCTCCTGCCGGTTGACGCGGCCGACGTCGCCTACGGGGGTGGCGGTGCGCACCGAGCCGTCCCAGTGATCCCAGGCGAAGGCGTCCTCGCGCCGGGTGGGATCGATGATCATGCCGGCGCCGACCGTGTTGTTGGTGAGCCGGTCGATGATGATGAAGCTGCCCGTCGCGCGGTTGCGCGTGTAGGGGTCGGAGGCGATCGTCTGGTTGAGCGCCACCGTGCAGCGCCCGATCTCGTTCAGCTCCAGCGTCGGCGCATGCGTGCGGTCCAGCGTATTGACGTCCACCCGATAGGTCAGGGTGGAAATCGTGCCGGGAATCAGGCGGGAGGTGTGCTTGAACAGGTAGGGTTTGCCGGGCAGCATGGGCTCCTCGGCCATCCAGACGACCATCGCCTCGATGGGGGTGGCCCACCGCGGCTGGTCGGTGGGGCTGACCAGCAGGTCCCCGCGGCTGATGTCCAGTTCGTCTTCCAAGGTGACGGTCACCGCCATGGGGGCGAAGGCCTCGTCCAGGTCGCCGTCGTACGTGACGATGGACTGCACGCTGGTCCGCTTGCCCGACGGGAGCACCACGACCTCATCGCCGCGGCGGAGCACGCCCGAGGCGATGGTGCCGCTGTAGCCGCGGAAGTCCGCGCTGGGCCGTTGGACGAGCTGGACAGGGAAGCGCAGGTCGGTCAGGTTGCGGTCCGCCGCGATCTCGATGGCTTCTAACAGCTGCATGAGCGGCACGCCGGGATACCAGGGCATCCGGTCGCTCGGATCTACCACGTTGTCCCCGCGGAGCGCGGAGAGGGGAACGAACCGCAGATCGTGGACATCGAGTGGCCCCGCGAACGCGGTGTACTCCGCCACGATCGCGTCATAGGCGTCTTGCGCGTAGCCCACCAGGTCCATCTTGTTGACGGCGACGATCACGTGCCGGATCCCGAGGAGCGACACGATGAAGCTGTGGCGTTTGGTTTGGGTCGTAATGCCGTTCTGCGCGTCGATGAGGATGATCGCCAGGTCGCACGTGGAGGCCCCGGTGGCCATGTTGCGGGTGTACTGTTCGTGCCCGGGCGTGTCCGCGATGATGAACTTGCGCTGGGCGGTGGAGAAGTAGCGGTAGGCCACGTCGATGGTGATCCCCTGCTCGCGCTCGGCCTTGAGGCCGTCCACCAGCAACGCCAAGTCCACGTCGCCGCCCGTGGTGCCCATCTTCTCGCTGTCGCGGATCACCGCCGCCAACTGGTCCTCGTAGATGAGCTTCGAGTCGTGCAACAGCCGGCCGATCAGCGTGCTCTTCCCGTCGTCCACGCTGCCGCACGTGAGGAACCGCAGCATTTCCTTCTGTTCGTGCTGCGCCAGGTAGGCATCGATATCGGTGCCGATGAGGGCCGACTGGTGGGACACGCCTAAAAGTACCCTTCCCGCTTCTTCTCTTCCATGGACCCCGCCTCGTCGTAGTCGATGACGCGGCCCTCCCGTTCGGAATTCTTCGCGAGCAGCATTTCCTGGATGATCTCGGGCAGCGTGGTGGCGGTGGACGCGATCGCGCCGGTCAGGGGATAACACCCTAGCGTCCGGAACCGGACGGTTTTCCACTCGGGCTCTTCCCCATCCAGGAGCCGCATGCGGTCATCGTCCACCATGATGAGATTGCCGTCGCGGTGGACGACGGGGCGTTCGGCCGCGAGGTACAGCGGCACGATGGGGATGTTCTCCAGGTGGATGTACAGCCACACGTCCAGCTCGGTCCAGTTCGAGAGGGGAAAGACGCGGATGCTCTCGCCCGTGTTGAGGCGGCTGTTGTACAGATTCCACAATTCGGGCCGCTGGTTCTTCGGGTCCCAGCGGTGGAACCGATCGCGGAAGGAGTACACGCGTTCTTTCGCGCGGGATTTCTCCTCGTCCCGGCGCGCGCCGCCGAACGCCGCGTCGTAGCCGCCCTGGGTCAGCACTTGCAGCAGCGCCTCCGTCTTCATGATGTCCGTGTACTTCTTGCTGCCGTGATCGAAGGGGTTGATGTTCCGCGCCCGCCCGTCTTCATTCGTGTAGACGATCAGGTCCAGGCCATGTTCCGCGGTGAACTGGTCGCGGAAGGTGATCATCTCCTTGAATTTCCACGTGGTGTCCACGTGCAGCAGCGGGAACGGCAGCGGGCCGGGGTGGAACGCTTTCATGGCCAGCCGCACCATGACGGACGAATCCTTCCCGATGGAGTACAGCATCACCGGATTCTCGAACTCCGCCGCGACCTCGCGGATGATGTGGATACTCTCCGCCTCCAGGGCCTGGAGGTGGGTCAACCGGCGTGTACTCACGGTGGGCGGCATGGAACGGTACAGCGTGGCGGTCAAGCCTGCGTGGGCTGCTCCCTGTCGAAGAAACCCGGGTGCAGACCGCACTCGCGCTTGTCCAGCACCTTCGTCGGGTCAAAGTAATCGGGCTCGTTCGGCAGGTCGTGCGCGCGGAGATACGCGTCCATGTCCGCCTCCGTCCAGTCGAGCACGGGGCACACTTTCACCGGGCTGCCGGGCTCCTGCGAGACGATGTCGAGTCCCGCGCGGAACTCCGTCTGCTCGCGGCGCAGCGCGGTCACCCACACGGTGGGCTCGAGCGCGGCCAGCCCCCGGCGGAAGGGTTCCAGCTTCACCTCCTCGGTGAACGCCGCGTGCGCGTCCAAGTCCGTCAGGTCCGGGACGGGCCCGTCCACGGCGGTCCGGTGCGCCTCGGTGCGGCGGGGACCGAAGAGGTGCACGTTCAGGCGCAGCCGCGCGATCAGGTCCGCCGCGTGCCGGTACGTGGCCGCCGTGTTGTACCCGGTATCCACCCACAAGACGGGCATGTCCGGTTGCACCTGCATGCAGAGGTGGAGGATGACGGCCTCGTGCGGCCGGAAGTTGGTCGAGACCATGGCGCGCCCGTCCGCGTGGTCCACGGCCCAGCGCACGATCTCCACGGGTTGCTTGTGGGCGAGCGCCGCGTTCGCGGCGGCCAGTTCACTCGTCATGCTGAATGCCTCCTTCGTCCGCCGGCGCGCCCCCCGGCGCGGCGTCGAACACGATGATCGGGCATGGCGCACAGTCTTGCAGGGCGTCCACGTCGGACCCCCGCACGAACCGGCGGAGTCGCGACCCGGGCCGGCGCGCCACGAGCACGTGGGTCGGTTGCGCCTGGGCGATGTGCCCCAGCGCGATGTCCACGAACGAGCCCGTCGCGATGGTGCGCGAGACGACGCGGCCGCGGGCCAGGGCGGCGGCCTCCACGACGGCGAGCACCTCGCGTCCCCGCTGTTCGTAGCTATCCTGGATGGACGCGCACAGCGCTTCGCAGGTGGTCTCGGGCACGAACCCCGTCTGCCCCACGGTGGTCGACACGCGCGCGGCCGCGTCCGGATCGATGATGTACACCGCGCACAGTTCGGCGTCGCTTTGCACCGCCAGGTCCAGCGCCTCGGCGAGGGCTGCGGGAGAATGGCGGTCCGGTGCGAGGAGGAGGAGTACCGTGCTCACGGACCGACCTCCAGGCCCAGCAGCGGCCAATACCATTTCGCCGCCGCGAGGAAGAGCGCCCAGGACACCACGTTGAGCACGAGGCCGGGCAGCACCACGTCCCGCAGCCGGAGGTAGCCGCTCGCGAACGCGATCGCGTTCGGCGGCGACCCCATGGGCAGGCAGAACGCGAGGCCGGCGGGCGTGGCGACGCTGAAGACAATGAGCGCCAACGGGACGCCCGCCTGGTCGCCCACCGTCAGCGCGATGGGCAGGAGCAGCGCCACGACGGCCGTGTTGCTGATCCCCTCGGTGAGCACTTTCGCCACCCCCGCCAGGGCGGCCAGCAGCAGGAACGGCGATAGGGTCGTGTGGCCCAACGCCCGCTCGACGAGCCACGCCGCCGCCCCGGTATCCGCGAGGGCGCTGCCGAGGGCGATCGCGCCGCCGTACATGAGGATGATGCCCCAGTTCACGTACGCCTCCACCGATTCCCACGTGACCAACCGCAGGATGAACAACGCGACCACGCCGCCCAGGGCGATCTGCGCCAGACCGATCTGATCCCCCAGCGTGATCCAGCAGAGGATGGTGCCCAGGAGGATGATCCCCACGCCCCGCTCGCGCCAGCCCATGGGCCCCCGTTTCCGGATGGCGTCGCGCAACGCCTGGCGCGCGGGCTCGGCGGTGGTGATCTCGCACGCGAACGCGCGCAACAGGGCGGCGGCCACGGCGAGCATGCCGAGGACTACGGGCAGCACGGGCAGCATCCACCCCACGAAGCTGATGGTCTGCGGCGGCGCGTCGGCCGTCGCCGTGTAATCGTGCAGCACCGCGATGGCCAAGGGGGCACGGGCGCCGCCGAGCAACGTCGCGACGCCGCCGATGACTGCGCCCCACGCGAGGGCGAGGAACAGTTGGCGCGCGTAGGGTGACGCGCCGCGCCGCAGCTTCAGTGTCTGGGCGATTTGCAGCACGATCGGGAAGAGGATGGCGGCCACCGCGTGTTCCGGCATCCAGAAGCTGAGAAACGCCGCGCCGAGCAGAATGCCGAGCGTCAGGCGCTGCGGGGAGCCGCCCATGGCGGTGAGGATGCCCAGCGCTAGCCGTTCGCTCAGCCCGCTCTGCACCGTCGCCGACGCGAGCATGAACGCGCCGAGGATGAAGAGCACAGCCGGATTGCCCAGCACCGCGAACGCGTCGCCGGCGGGCACGATCTGGAGCAGCGGCAGGAGCACGAGCGCGAGGAGCCCGGTGATCATCAACGGCAGCTGGTGCGTGACCCAGAGCACGACGCACACGACGAACACGCCGATGGCGCGCTGCCCCTCCGGCGTCAGGCCCGCGGGCGGGGGCGTTACCGAGACGCGCCACAGCAGGAGCGCGAGCGCGCCGAACACTACCCAGCGCGCGGCGCGGCGGGCGATCGCCATGGGCGCCGGCCGCCGCTCGCCGACCACGGCGGGCGGCCGCGGCGGCGGCGCGCCCCCCGGGAGCGGGGGCGCGCCCACCGGGAGCGGGGGCGCGGGGGCGGCGGGGTGGGCCCCGGGGCTGGGGTGCCAGGGGGGCCTGGGGGTCGGTGCGGGG
>CBDUXP010000051.1:0-29032 GCA_965371225.1 uncultured bacterium
GGGAGGCGGTTGCGCGAAGCGCAGAGCCGGATTCCGGGTGGGGCGGATACAAGAACGCGAATCCGTGCCGCGGGCGGACACGCCGGTCCGCCCCGTCCCTGCACGCGGCACCCCCTTCCACTACCGCGTCTCGCTATAGGGGCAACCCAGGTGGCTGCCCAAGACGGCCGCCGCCTTACCGCGCGAGCGCTTTCCGTTTCCGCTTTCTAGTGTTTGGTTGGGCTTTCCCGTTCGCGGTCAGACGGAGCGGACTGTTCTCGGCGGCCTTTTGATCTTCCGGCGCGCGGGCCAGGTTGCGCCGGCGCGCACTGCCCTTGAGGGCCTTGTGGTACAGGCGCGGCTGATGCTGCTTCAGCCACGCGAGGAATTCGTGCGCGGTATCGAAGCCACAGACCTCGCCGTAATCGTCATTCGTCACTTCACAGTCGTTCGGGGTGAACTCCTCGCAGAGGTCCGGCCGCGCCTCATAGACGCCACACAAGCCGTCGGGCCGCAGGGCCTCGCACTGCGTCCAGAACTGCACGTACCAATCATGTGCGTCATCCTGATACACGCGGACGTTGCCGTGGTACAGGTACCAGAGGATGCTGCTACAGGTGTCCCGATCGGTCGGCCGGTCGATCGGGATGGCGATGTACGTGCAACAGTGCGCACACTCGCTGCATCGGGGATCGTCCGTATCGGTGGCCGGTAAGACCGGCAAATCTACGAGGAACCCATTTCCTGCCATGATGACCTCTTCTATCGCGCCCGGCGGGGTGCTGCGCGCTATTGTACACAACACCGCAAGGAATGGTAGGGGCTGCCGCCACGCCCCAACGCGTCCTAGCAGAAAGCACAGCTTCACCGCCCCGCGACAGAGTTCACCTTGGCGCCACGAGGGCTCAGGCGCTAGACTCAGAGCGCCCGGGCATACCCGAACCCAAGGATCTGCGCCATGCGTACTGCCGAACTCGCACAACTGGAAAGCACGGGGCAGCGTTCGTACGCCAGCCTCTTTTCCAAAGCCCACACTCTCATCTGGGATATCGACCGGGACTTGGACTGGTCTATTGAGGTAGCGCCCGACGATCCGTTGATCGCCCCCACCGCCCTCTGGTGCCACCAGGCGCCCACGTGGCAGGCGTTGGCCCCGGAACAGCACGCAGTCGTCGCGCGCGAGGACACGTTGCGCACCGTGCGGCTTCTCAGTATTGGGGAGAGCGTCGCGCAGGTCGTGTGCGCCAAACAGACGCTGGTGTTCGACCGGGAGGACTGGCGCAACCACGCGAGCGCCCAAGCCCTGGACGAGGCGCGGCACCACGTGGTGTACGAGCGGTTTCTCGAGAAGTGCGGCGGGACGGAGTACTACGTGTCCGAGGGGCTGGAGCGCATGTTCGACATGGCGATCGACGCCGAGGACGCAACGACGCTCACCCTGCGCGAGCAACTCATTCTGGAAAGCGTTGGGTTCGGCCTGTTCAAGCGGTTGGCCGTGCACGCGGCCAATCCCCTGCTCAAGCGCATCTTCGAGCTGGTGATCCGCGATGAATCGCGGCACATGGCGTTCGGCCTGCACTACATCAAGGCGCACGTGGCGACGCTGGACCCGGACGCGCGCACCGAATTCGCCCGCGAGGCGCTGGACTACATCAACATGTTCACCCGCACGAACCGTCCCACACTCGCGGACGACCTGGCCAAGGCTGGGGTGGCCGATCCGGTGGGGATACGGGCGCGTATCATCGAGGAAATGCAGGAGGTCCAGACGCTGCGGGGGATGGAAATCGTCGCGGGCCAACGGGAGCCGGATTGGGGCGACCCGTTTATCAAGCTGTTCCTGAACCTCAAGTACGTGGGCCTGCTGGACGACGCCATCGTGGACGCGCTTGGCGACACGTACGAGTATCTGCGGCAGTACGCGACGCTCGTGAATCGGAAGACGGCGCCCGCGATCGACGCGGACAATCCCCTCGCCGCTTAGCGCGCGGGCGCTGACGGCGCCGGTGCGGGCGGCGGCTCACTGCCACCAGCGCCGCCGGCAGCGTCGTGTTGTTCCGGAATCCGAAAAGTGTGCGGCGTTGGAAGCTGCCCGGCAATCGTCTCCGCGGCCACGCGATTGCCCCGCGGGTTCCAGTGCGTGTTGTTCGGCACGTACGTGCGCGCGTCCCGGTCCGCCATCTGCAGCGGCGTCAGAAGGTCCACGACCCCTACCCCGTATCCACTGGCCCAGTTGGCCACGCGCCGTTGCGGGCGGTTCAGGTCGAGCGCATCCCCGGCCGCGCCGCCGACGGCTGCGCGCACCCGATCACTCACCTGAAATTCGTCGGGGGCCAGCACGACCGCCACGGGCAGCGCACGTTCCGTACACGCATCGAAGAACGCGGACATCAGGTCCTGCGCCCGCGCATACGCCGTATCGACCGCTCCCCCTTCCGGCGCGCACACGGCCAGGCGCCGCTGCACGACGGCCCGATACTCCTCGTCGGTAAACCGCACAGCTTCCGGCGTCGTTCCCCGGTACACACCGGCGGTGAGCACCGGCCCGAACCGGCGCAGAGCCGTGACCGCGTAGTTATGCCGGAGCGCGGGAAACGGGCGGTGGGGATGCCATTCCGTGATGTCATTCCCCACGAAGAACGTCAGGAGCACCGCATCCACGGGCAGACGCGGCGCGAGGGTTTCGAGCACCTGAAGGTAATCCTCCGGCCCGGCGCCGGGCACCCCGCAGTTGAGGACTTCGACCTGCCGCCCCCACCGCTCGGTCCACAGGGTTTCGAGCAGCATCAGGAAATTCTCCGGCGGCGGCACCACGCCAAACGCGAAGCTGTCGCCGAGCGCAAGCACGTAGGTGGTGTCGGGCTCGCGCTCCGTGGGAAATTCCGCGTCGTAAAACCCGAGCGCGTTCGTGCGATAGCCCGTGTGGATAGGCTGGTGCGGCGGCAGCGCGGCCGGCCCCGTTACGGCGACCCACTGTTGTCCGCTCACCGCAACGAACAGCCGCACGATAACTTCCAGCACCGCCCAAGAGATCCACACGTTCAGACCCACGATGTGGGCGTACCGCAGGCGCCGCGCTGTCGCTTCCGCCGGCCATACCGGTACAGCGCGCCAATCGAGCACCGCACCGAACGCGGCACCGCCGAACACGCTCAGCAAGAAGAACAGGTGGGGTTGGCCGACCAGTTCACGCGCTTCTCCCACCAGGGCGGCCACCAACCCTGCGCCGATGGCGTGGAGGGCGACCCACACGCTCCGGCGCGCGGGAGGCTGGCGCACGTCACGAAACTGGCCCCAGGCGACCCGCAGCAGGAGCAGCCCCGCGGCCACCCCGGCCATGGCGGTCACCCACGCCAGCTTGCCCGGCGGCGCGTCGGCGGAGCGCAGGGGCAACAGCGCGCACATCAGCACCGCTATGCCGGCGACACACCGGACGGCACCGCCCGGCATGCGAACCGGCGCCGGTTCGCCCGGGGGCGGCGCCGCGCCGCCTACCATTCGTCACCCGCGGGTGCGCGGCGGCCACGCTTGAGGTCGCCCCGCCGGCGTTTGCTCTCGACACGCCGGCGCTTGGCCGTACGCGATACCCGCATGGGTTTCCGCCGCCGCGGCGGGTACAACACGCTGCGCACCATCTCCGCCAGGCGGGCCTCCGCATCTTGGCGGTTGCGCGCCTGGGTGCGATGGCGCGAACTGGTCACGAGCAGTTCCCCCCCCTTGGTCACGTGGCCGGGGTAGGCCTCACGCAGCCGCTGCTTCACGCCGGCGCTCAATGTCTCCGAGGTCGTCAATTGCAGCCGCAGCTCCACCTTGGTAGCGACCTTGTTCACGTTCTGGCCGCCGGGACCGCCGCTCCGAGCGTACTGCACCACCAGGTCCTGGTCGGGAATATGAATGTGGGGAGTGATTTCGATCATAGTGGGCCGGCACGCCGCAGCCCGCGACTGCCCCCATCGATTGTACCGGGGCCGCCCGCCGCGGCGCCGTGACACTGCACAGACCGCTCCACTAAGATACCGCGACTTCCCGCCCGCGCGCCCCGCTGATGCTCTTCGTCTCCCTGCCATACGCGACCTTGCTGCTCGCCACGTGGGTCGGGTACTGGGCGCTGCCGTGGCGTCGCGGGCGCATCGCGTTGCTACTCGCGGCGTCGTACCTCTTTTACATGAGTTGGAACCCGCGGCTCGTGGGGCTCCTGCTGTTCTCTACCGGCGTGGATTTCGTCGCCGGCCACGCCATCGCGGCCGCCACCGACCCCGCGCGCCGGAAACGCTGGCTCATCGCCTCGCTCGTGGCCAATCTCGGCGTCCTTGGCGTGTTCAAGTATTGCGGGTTCTTCGTCGACAGCTTCGTCGCGCTGCTGCAGAGTGCAGGCATCCAAGCGAACGCGCGGTCGTGGGACATCATCCTCCCGCTCGGCATCTCCTTCTATACGTTCCAGTCCATGAGCTACACCATCGACCTCTACCGCGGGCGCCTCCAGCCCACGCGCAGCCTGCTGGAGTTCGCCACGTTCGTCGCGTTCTTCCCGCAGTTGGTGGCCGGGCCCATCGTGCGCGCGCGCGACTTCCTGCCCCAGTTGGCCGAGCGTAAGCGGCTGGCCGCGGGGGATCTCCAGGAGGGTGTGGACCGCATCCTGCTTGGAGTGGTGAAGAAGGCGGTGCTCGCGGACAACCTCGCGCCGTTCGTGGACGCGGTGTTCGCGGCGCCGGGCGCGACGGGCACGGTCCACGCCTGGGTCGCTCTCATCGCGTTCTACGGCCAGATTTACTGGGACTTCTCGGGCTACACGGACATCGCCATCGGCTCCGCGCGCCTGTTCGGCTTCCACATCCGCGGCAATTTCGAGCGGCCGTACCTCAGCCGGTCGCCGCGCGAGTTTTGGCAACGCTGGCATATCTCCCTGTCCACCTGGCTGCGCGACTACCTCTATATACCGCTCGGCGGCAACCGCGGCTCACAAGCACGGCTGTACCGGAACCTGCTGCTCACGATGCTGCTCGGCGGCTTGTGGCACGGCGCAAGCTGGATGTTCCTGCTCTGGGGCGCGTATCACGGTGCGCTCCTCTGCCTGCACCGCCTGTGGACCGACCGCGGGCGGCGCATGGCCGCGGGCATCGCGTGGCCGCTCATGTTCCTCGCAACGCTCGTGGGCTGGATGCTCTTCCGGGCAAATACCCCGGCCGACATGGCGGCGTACGTCACCGCACTGCTGCCCACGGGGCCCCTGACGCTCTCCCCCGCAGCGGTCGCTGCACTGTGCTTCTGCGCGGTCGGCATGGTCATGGAAACCGTCGGCCCATCTGTCCGTGTATGGTGCGATCGTGATGTCCCGATCGGCCCCGTTCTCCGCGGCGTGCTGTGGACGGTAGCGGTCGAGGTCGTCATCATCGCCAGTCCCTCCGACCTCCAGAGCTTCATTTACTTTGTCTTCTGAATCACCACATCCCGCCGCCACCGTCTCCCGGTTCGCAATCACTGTGTGCACGGCGACGCTGGGCCTGGCGCTCGCCAGCGCGGCGACAGTCGGCGGGCGCGGCATCTGGCGCCTCGCGGAGTACCACTTCGACGTGGAGGAATTCTGGCCGGAAGCGCTGCGCATTGGGCGCGCGTTGCACGAGCTGCCCCGAGTGACCGAACCCCGGTGGCTCTTCGTCGGCAGCTCGATAGTGTTGTACGACGTCATTCCCGAATCCTTCGAACGCGCGGTCGCAACCGTGGAGCGCCCGCCGAACGTGCGGACCCTCGCGACACCCCGCGCCGTGTTCACCGATGCCTCCGCGCTCACCCAACTCGCGCACGCGGCGGCCCCCGTGCACACGGTCGTCGCCGGCGTGCATCCCCGCGACTTTTCCGTCGGGGTGGATCCGCGCACCACCCTCGTCGCGAACATCTTTGACCGCAGCACCCTCGACGTGCCCGCGCTGGCCGGGGGTTCGCCCGCCCGCCGGTTGGAACGCGGGGTCGCGACCGTGTGGCCCGCGTTTCGGACGCGGCGGCTGCAAACCCGCGTGTTTCACGCCTTCCTGCCGGACGTGCCCCCGCCGTCGGGGATGAGGGAACAGCCGCTGCACGCCGCGCAGGCGACGCACTTCGACGGCGAGAACACGCCGACGGCAAACAATCCGCAACTCGACGAACTGCACCGGTGGGCGGCCTGGTGCCGGGAGCAGGGCATCCGGCCGGTAGTGGTCTACTTTCCGGAGCAGACCGGCGCGGCGGACGCGCACTGGGACGCGGCACACGGGGCCGCGTGGATTGCCACATTGGACCGCGCATGCGCTGCAGCGGGTATCGCGTTCGTCAACGCGCGGGATGCGATGCCGCGCGACGCGTTCTTCGATTTCAACCACCTGCACGAGCAAGGCGCGGTTCGCTTCAGCGAGTGGCTCGGGACGGAAATCGCCCGGGAATTGGCTGCGGCGCCGTAGGTAACGGTCGATTGCGCGTCGCTCCTCGTGTGAGCAGGCCTTATGCCTCTCCACCCCGGGCGACCGCGTGGGTCTCGCGTACACCGGACGCTGGACCGTAGGGGCGCAGGTTTTTCGCTCGCGGCTTACACGGCAGCCAGGAAGTCCTGCACGCGACCCGGCTACGTGCGGATATCCGCCAGCGACTCGGCGAGGGAGAGCGTGGCGTTCGGCATCACCTCGGCCAAGGTCTCCGCCGTGGACACCGGATGAGCGGGATCCGTTGCCCAGGCGAGGATCAACGCGGGCTGGATAATGCCGACCACCTGCTCGCGCGGGGGCGTTGTCGTCTGCGCGGCTGCACGTCATCCCGTGCGCCCACACGAGCGGCGCGCCCGTCCCGCGCTCCTCGTACGCCAACTCCATGCCACGCACGTTCAGGCAGGCATCGTCAGACTTACGATCTCGATTTCCACTTCCGCGGGGGTATCGATGATACCGATCCGGTCGACTACGACGCTCGTCGGGTACCCGCGATCGACGCACAATGTCAGGGCGTCCCCCACCACGCCGGGAGCCAACTCGGGCGCGAGCGTACAGTGAGGCACCCAACGATCCGGCATACAGTACGCGTCCAGGTCGGCGCCGTACTCAGTCGCGAGGACTACCGCCGTTCGGTGGAGTTCAAGCAACTGCGGCGCAACCGCGACACCGATGAAGAGCACGGGCGGATCGTTCGGGAAGACTCCCAGGCTCGGGCACTCCACCGAGAAGGGGGCGACCAACCGCACCGCCTCACACAGGGCCGGGGCAAACGCTTTCAAGTCCAATTGCCCACAAACGGCAAGCGTGATGTGCGGTCGATACGGACCGGTATGCATGTACGAAGAGAGGCCGGCGTCATGCAACGCCTTCCAGAGCGTGCGCACTTGCGTCTCACCTTCAGCGGTGAACCACACCGATATCGCAAAAGCCATTGCGTTCGCCTCCCCGTCGCTGTTCAGATGCCGCCCGTGCAGGCCGATCGTGAGACTACCGCCAGGCGGCGGACAGCGGACGGGTCTCCGGGCTTGCGGAATTGGGGTGTATCGCACATTCTAGGGCAGGTGGAGTATCCACATCACCATGGGAGGGGAGATCATGACTGCAGGACCGACACAGACCACGGCGACCGTCATCCCGGGGATGCGGTATCGCGACGCCGCGGTGGCCATTGACTGGCTGTGTGAAGCGTTTGGCTTCGAGAAACATTTCGTCGTGCCCGGCGAGAACGGCACGATCGTGCACGCGCAACTCACGTTCGGCAACGGCATGATCATGCTCGGCTCCATCCGCGACGGCGAATATGACCGGCTGATTCAACAACCGGCAGACGTGGGCGGGGTGGAAACGCAAGCGCCGTACATTATCGTCGAGGATGCGGACGCGCACTACGCGCAGGCGACGGCCGCTGGCGCCGAGATCGTGATGGACATTGCGGACCAGGACCACGGCGGGCGCACGTACACGTGCCGCGATCCGCAAGGGCATGTCTGGAACTTCGGAACGTACGATCCCTGGCAACACGGGTAACGCCGCGGACCGCCCGATGCGCGTGTGAGTGCGGCCGCTGAAAGCCTCACCGGGCCGCCCCGTCGCGCGCGAGGTGTTCGATGCGCGTGTGATCCAGGCTCAGGCGGATACGCCGCACATTGAGGGTGACCGCGACGAACGCCTCAGCCGCCGCGAAACCCATCCAGAATCCGTACACGCTCCACGGCTCGGGTAGGAACCAGCCGTACCCGAGCCCGAGCGCCACGGGGAAACCCACGACCCAATAGCCGGCGAGGCCGTACAGCATGGGCACGCGCGTGTCCTTGTAGCCGCGCAGCGCGCCGAGCGCCGCTTCCTGCGTGCAGTCCACGAACTGATAGACCGCGACCACGAGGAGGAGCTTGGCGATCATCGTAATCAGATCCGGCGATTGGGTGTAGAGCGATGCGATCGCGCCGCGGAACACCACTAGCGCAAGCGCCATCATCGCGGCGTAGCCAACGGCGAGCATGACGGCGGTCTGGCCCGTCACCCTCGCCTGCGCGTAATCCTTTGCGCCCACGGCATGCCCGACGCGAATGGTGGCGGCCATCCCAAGCCCCCCCGCCACCATGAAGATGAGCGTGGTAACGTTCCCGCCGATGTTGCCCGCGGCGACGGCGAGTTCACCGAACGGGGCGAGGAGGAGCGTGCAGAGCGCGAACAGGCTGACGACGCCAAAGATCTTGAGACCGATCGGAATACCAATGCGGGCGAAGCGGCGAAACTCAGCCACATCGGGGCGCCAATCACGTGCGAAGATCCGCGTGCGCGCGTAGACGGGCCGCGTGATAACGAACAGGATGAGCGTGAACTGTAACCACCGGATGATCGCCGTGGCGACACCGACGCCGACCCCGCCCAACTCCGGCGCGCCGAATTTGCCGTAGATGAACGCGTAGTTCAGCGGCACGTTCGCGAGCAGCAACACGCCCGCGATGATCATGGGTGGCCGCGTGTTCCCCAGTCCTTCGCACGTCATGCGGAACACCAAGAAGAGCGCGAGCCCGGGATAACCCCAGAGCAGCGCGCGCAAGTAGCCGGTCGCCACGGTCGCGGCGGCCGGGGTGACGCCGAACAGCGGCAGTGCCCGACCGGCGTTCGCCACAATCAGCATCATCGTGAGACTCACGCCCAACGCGAGCCACACACCCTGCCGCACGACGGCGCCGATCTCTGCATCGCGGCCCGCGCCGTGCAACTGCGCGACGATGGGCGTCAGCGCGTGCAGAATGCCCATAGTCAGCACGTGAAGCGGCATGATGAGGCTACCGCCAAGCGCAATGCCCGCCAGGTCCGTGGGCGCGTAGCGGCCGGTCATTACCGTGTCCACCACCTGCATACCCACCTGCAGCGCCTGCGCCATCGCGATGGGCGTGCCGAGCCGCAGCAGCGCCCACAGCTCGCTGGTACGCGTCTCCCCCCTCACGTCAGCGTGCCCCCTCTCCGCAGCGGCAGCGTATCACCTGCGCGGCGCCCCGTTGCGGGGATGCCGGCGTGTCGGGTAACATCTCGCCCCGCGCGAGGGCGGCTCGCGCACACCATCTTCTGAAGAAACGGACCGTAACCCATGAGTAAGGTGCTGCTGGTGACGGGCGGCGGCCGCGGCATCGGCGCGGCAGTGTGTCGCGTGGGCGCGGCGCGCGGGTACGACGTCGCGGTCAACTTCCGGCACGACGCCGCGCGCGCGCAAGCGGTGGTCGCCGACGTGGAAGCCGCACACCAACGCGCCGTCGCGATCCAGGCGGACGTCCGCCGCGCGGACGAAGTCGCCGCGCTGTTCGACGCCGCCGAGGCCGCGCTCGGCCCGGTCACCGCGCTCGTCAATAGCGCAGGCATCACCGGCCGCGCTTCGCCCCTGGCCGACGCGCCCCCAGCCGTCGTGCAGGAGACCATCGACGTCAACGTGATGGGCCCGTTGCTGTGCGCGCGCGAAGCCGTGCGGCGCATGTCCACCGCGCGCGGCGGCGCCGGCGGCGCTATCGTCACCATCTCCTCCGGCGCGGCGACGCTCGGCAGCGCGGGCGAATTCGTCTGGTACGCCGCGAGCAAAGCCGCCGTGGACACCATGACCCTCGGCCTCGCCACCGAAGTGGCCACTCAGGGCATCCGCGTCAACGCCGTCGCGCCCGGCCTGACCGACACCGAACTGCACGCACTCTCCACCGGCGAACCCGGGCGCGTCGCGCGCATGGCTCCCGGCATTCCGCTCGGCCGCGCCGCTAGCCCGGAGGAGGTCGCGGAGCCCGTCCTGTGGTTACTCTCCGACGCCGCCGGCTACGTGACCGGCGCCATCCTTCGCGTTGCCGGCGGCCGCTGACGCCCCACTCGCCGGGTACTCCCGCCAGCGCAGGGGAAGCGGGAGGCGGTTGGGCGAAGCCCAGAGCCGGATCCCGGGCCGGGCGGGTAGAAGAATCAGCCGCGTCGCCGGCTGCGCCAGACTCCGCGATCAGCTTTCTCGTTCTTAGTATTCTTCGTGCCCTTCGTGGACCCCTTCCAAAATTCCCCGCAGTTGTCTCACTCCCTCTCGGCGTCCTTGGCGCCTTGGCGGTGAATCCAAAATCCCCTGCCGTTCTCTGACTCCCTCTTGCTGTACTTCGTGCCTTGGTGGTGAGGCCAAAATTGTCCGCAATGCCATCATCCAGGTCCGCGTCCCAGCTCTCCTCGTTCGTTCTCCGCGTCCTTGGCGACTTGGCGGTTATCCCATAGTCCTCCGCCGTTCGATCCAGCGTCGGCACATTCAGCACCCGCCGGGCCGCGCGCCGGAGCGCCGCGTCCATCTCCGGCGTCTCCTGTGCCTCCGCCTCATCCGCCGCCGCGCCCCCGTCCCCAGCCGGTGCCGACCGCGGGCGGGCGGGCGGCAGCCCCAGGCGCGCCTTGATCTTCAATTTTGCCTCGGTCAGCAGCTTCAGGTCGCGCGGCTCCTCGTGGTGCGCCATTGCCGCCGTCAGGATCGCCAGGTCCCGCACATCATCCAGCAGCATCAGGTATTGCAGGCGCTCGGAGGAGACCAGGGGAAAGCGGTCGCGCGTGGCGCGGAGCGGGATGCCGGGCTCGGCGGCTACAAAGTCAGAGCCGTCCGCGGGCGCGCACACCAACTCCGCCAGCAGCTCGACCCACAGCCCCTCGGCACACTCCACCCGCGTATCCCTCGGCGCAGACATACGCACAGTGTTCCACGCCCCCGCCCCCTCGACCACGACGAAGGTGTTAATAGGTAACGGGTACGGTCCGCCTAAACCCTGGCCGCACGCCACCTTCCACTGCATAATGTTGTCTCATGTAAAATCTAAATGGCTCTATTGGAGGCACAGTGGGATGGCTGCAAAACTGGAAGTATGGGAAGTATGGCGGTACGAATCAAGCGGAAAGCTAGTTGCTAAACGCCCTTTCTACCACCTTGGAAACGCCCCGGCGAACGCGGTCACGCTTCCACGCAGCATTGATCTGAATAGGCCTATTGTCATACCCCTCAATAGGGACATGACTCTTTCTCGAGAAGGCGCCCATCGCATTCGGGCAGCGACAAAATTGGAGGCAACGCCGTACCGAGTGGAGATTGAAGCGACGCAGTCCAGTTTTCGGATTATCAGACACTGGAATGTTCATCACTTGCCGCAGAAGACGTCGGATCCCACCGCGCCGTTAGAACAGCGAATTGACCTATCGCCAGCAGAGGGCCACACGAAGGAAGAGGACGAATACTTAGGCGCCAGAGGACCTCATTGGACCAGCTTCCTAACAGGATTAATTGGACTGATCTATGTATTTGAGGACCGTATGCTAGGCGGGGCACTTCTCGCATTAGCGATAGCAATCGCTGTGTTTACCAGACGAGGCCAGGATCAAGAACGATTGGCCGAAGTCTCTGCGGCCAAAGCACGTCTCCGCGAGCGTGCAGCCGAAAAGCTAAGTGCTGCCCTGGCGAGCTTAGAAGTCTGGGCTCAATTCGATGGGGTAAGTTTCGAGAATGCTGTTGCGGAGGTGTTTCACCGACAGGGTTACACAGTCGCTCATACGCCGCGCTCCAGCGATCAGGGTGTGGACCTATTCTTAGAACGTGACGGCAAGACTATTGCAGTTCAATGCAAATCTCACAAGAAGGCTGTCGGAGTGTCGGCGGTCCGAGAACTCATCGGATCTATGGCATCATTTCCGCAAGTGGACGACGCCATCCTCGTGAGCCTATATGACTTTAGTCGTCCCGCAAGAGAGTTAGCTAAGCAACAGAACATATCACTTTACTCAATCTCACGAGACTTTCTAGGAACGGAGGCGAGACTCTAGATGTGCTCTTGGTCGATGGTGTCGGTGGCGGCGAGGTCGGCGATGGTACGGGCGACTCTTACCAGGCGGTGGTAGGCCGGGGCGCCTGCCCCCGCACGTGTCCGGGCCTATCGTCGTTCAACACATGGCTCCGCTTACCCGTTGCCGGAGGGCTGGTCCGTCGTCGACTTCTCTGACGAGTCTTCGGTTCCGCCCGTCGAGCGGTACGCGTCTTTGTGCGCGTTCCACCAACGAAAGAAGGCCTCACGATTATCCAAGAAGGGGCGCTCAATCTTGGCCTCTTGGTCGATCAGGACTAGGGCGCGCTGGACACCGCGGAGGCTGTCGTCCTTCTCCAGTATCCAGAACATGAAGGCCAGTCTCTCATACAGTGAAAAGCGGGCCTGATCCCAGACCGTTACCAGGAAGTCTTCTTTTGCGGCATAGGTGGTGGTGGGATAAAGCCTTCGAAACCCCTCTAGAGTTGTCGTGTTCGGATCGATACCGGCGCGTTTCCATGCCACGTTAGGCAGGATTCTAATGTCTAAGAAGGGGTGCTTATCCGCTATGATCGTATTCGTTGCCGCGATCGCCATCACTTGAAACGGGCCTTCGGTGCGGGCTTCCATAAGATCTTCAAAGGCCCACCGATCGTCATTATTTGCGCGTAGCACCCGTTCATGAAAAACTGTGAGTTCTTGCTGAACCTGCAGTTGGTCCTGCGCTTCTGTCATAGTGGCTTCAAGTGCTGCCGCTCGCGCTTCGGCAGCGTCCAGCAGCGTCTGTAAATCGGCAATCTTCTCGTGTGCATCACCAGCATCTCTGGCCGTGGACGCGATGAACGCGGCGTGTTGCCCCGCTGTAGCCTCCAAAGCCACCACGCGCTCAACACTCGCGTTCACCTGCCGCTCCTGTTCCGCAAACAGTTCGCCTGCCGGTGTTTTAACGCGCGTGATTCTGGGGAGCATGTACAGCACCGCCGCCGCGATGAACCCGAGCGCACCAAGCCCGAGCACCCGGACCATGCCCATTTGGGGCGTGTAAATCCCCAAGTAGCCGCAAACGACAAGAGTATCGATGAGGACCAGTACCGCCAAAAGCTGGATGCCATTCATAGCGGGCCAGATGGGCACTGTAGTGCGTACAGGCTAACGGAGGCAAGGCAGGGGGGAGGGTGTGTGAGATAAGGCCTCGCATTACCACGTTCCGGACAATTCATCTGCAGCATCACTAGCCTTGAGACCCGTTCACCTAAACCCACAGATTCCGATCCGGTGACCGAGACTGAATCGCCTCGCCCATGCTTTCCTGGGTGATGGGGTCGCTGGCGGGCGGTCAGGATCAGGCGCGCGGCGGGCCTTTGCGCAGGCGGACGCGGGCGTCGTGGAGGGTGACGCCCCACGGCGGGCATTCTTGTAACCGCCCACCCCGGTATCCCGCTCCGGTCCTCCGGACCGACCACCTCCCACCTCTGGGCTGCGCCCAACCGCCGACAGCCGGCCCGTGTCGCGCCGGGCAGGGGCCGGGTTTGCGGCCCCGCCTCCCCCACTGAAGAAGGCGCTTGACATCTGAGATACTTGTATATACAATTACATCAGATGCGCGACGACACCCCCAGCGATCCTGCAGACGTGATCGCCCAGCACTGCCTGGCGACGCGCGTCCGTTTCCTGAATCGCGCCGTGTGTGGGATCTATGACAGCGCCCTGCGTCCGCTGGGGGTGAAAACGAGTCAGGCCAACATCCTGGTGTTCATCTCCCGCCGCAAATCGACCACCCCGACGCGCCTCGCCGACTGGCTGCACATGGATGCGTCGACCGTCAGCCGCAATGTGGAACGCATGCGCGTCCGGGGCTGGATCGAGACCCGGCCCGAGGCAGACGGGCGCGCGCACACCCTCCGGCTGACGAGAAAAGGCAAGGCGCTGGTGACCCGCCTCTTCCCCGCGTGGCAGGGCGCACAGGAACAAGCACATGCCCTCTTGGGTCCGGATGGTGCGCAGGCCGTCAAGGATCTCGCCACCACCGTGCGGCGGGGCGCGGGGGCGAGCGCATGATGCGTTTGCCCATACATATGTATATACAACTATCTAAGGAGCCGCCTCATGCCCACCCTCGCTGAACATCCCACGGTTCGTGGATACCGGGAACGACACACGGACGCGCCCGACGCGCACCGGGGACGGCAACCACTCGACGCGGCGTGGCTGCGCACCCTCTGCCTAGAGGCTGGGGCGGATGACGTGGGCTTCGTGGATATCGACAGCCCGGACCTGGGGGCGGAAGGGGCGAACATCCGGAAGGCGTTCCCCTATGCGCGCACGCTCATCAGCTTTGTGCGCCGCATGAACCGCGAGAATATCCGCCACCCGGCGCGCTCGCTGGCGAACCTGGAGTTCCACCACTCCGACGTGAATGAGGTGGCCCGCGATATCTGCCGCACCTTGGAGGGACACGACGTGCGCGCCGCGTACAACGCGATGGGCTTTCCCATGGAGGCGGACCGCTGGCCGGAGCGGATGTGGGTCATCGCGCATAAGCCGGTCGCCATTGCGGCGGGGCTGGGCGTCATGGGGATTCACCGGAACGTGATCCATCCGACGTTCGGCAACTTCATCCTGCTCGGCACGGTGGTGCTCGACCGCGCCGTCACGGAACGGGCCGCCCCCCTGGACTACAACCCCTGTCTCGAATGCAAACTCTGCATTGCTGCGTGTCCCGTCGGCGCCATCGGCTCCGACGGCCACTTCGACTTCGCGGCGTGTTACACGCACAATTACCGCGAGTTCATGGGCGGGTTCGGCGACTGGGTGGAGAACATCGCGGAGAGCGGGAGCCGGGCCGAGTACCGCGCCCGCGTCTCGGACAGCGAGACGGTGTCCATATGGCAGAGCCTGGCCTGGGGCTCCAACTACAAGGCGGCCTACTGCATGGCGGTCTGCCCCGCCGGGGCAGACGTGATCGGGCCGTTTCTCGAAAACCGAAAGCAATTTCTCACCGACGTGGTGACGCCGCTCCAGAAAAAGGAGGAGCCCGTGTACGTGATTCCGGACAGCGACGCGGAAGCGCACGTACGGAAACGGTTTCCACACAAAACTATCCGACAGGTCGGGAGCGGCCTGCGCGCCAAGTCGGCGGCCGGGTTTTTCGGGGCCCTGCCCCTCGTCTTCAACCGGCACAAGAGCGCGGGGCTGAACGCCACTTATCACTTCACGTTCACGGGTGCAGAAGAGTATGCCGGCACCGTCGTCATCCGGGACAAACACATGGACGTCCAGCAGGGGCACATCGGGAAAGCGGACCTCCACGTGACGGCCGATACGCACACCTGGCTCAAGTTCCTCGCTAAGGAACGCAACATCGCGTGGGCCATCATCCGCCGCAAGATTCGGCTGAAGGGCTCCCCCAAGCTGCTGCTCGCCTTTGGCCGTTGCTTCCCGTCGTAGTCGCCTAGGCCGCGCAGCATGCAGGGCGGGGCGGGGAATGGTGCAGGCATTTTGCACGGGACGATGAAATCCCTAGTATGGAGGGCGCTGCGGGGCGTTCTGGCCCTGAGTGGGCTGGCCCGGAGGAGGGCGCATGCGGGCACACCGACCGTGGGGGTTCACACTGGTTGAACTCCTGGTGGTGATCGCCATTTTCGGCATCCTGGCGGCGTTTCTCTTGACGGCGTTGACCAAGGCGCGGGAGAATGCGCGCCGGTCGGCGTGCGTGAGCAACCTGCGGCAGCTTGGGGTCGTCCTGCACCTCTACGCGAACGAAAACCGCGACCGCTATCCCACCCTGGACGACCGGCCGAACAATTACATGCTCGACGGCAGCGCGATCTTCCCGGAGTTCTTGTCGAACGTGAACGTGCTGGGGTGCCCGTCCTCGCCGGGGTTCGATCCCAGACAGAGCTTCCGCTTGGCCTCAGGCCCCACGGAGTGGCATGCGGGTATGCAGCTTGGCGATCCGCACCCCGATTGCGTCACGATGGTGTCGTATTCGTATTCCGCCTCGGTCGTCCTCAGTAATTCGAACATGATCGCGGGATTTGAGGCCCTTCAGATCGGCGGCCTGGAGTGGTCGAACAACTACGTCGTGAGCGCGTTCGGGCGGCCGGTCAATGCGTGGCGACACTTCTCCGGCAACCTGGCATCCTACGGCTTCACGGGCTCGGGCAACGCGGATGGGGATATTCTCTATCGGTTGAGCAGTGGGGTTGACCGGTTGCTCCTGTCAGACATGAACGTGGCCCAAGTTGGCGCCGGCGGTGGGTTGAGCGGCGAGGCCGCGTCCACGGTCCCGGTCCTGTGGGACTTGATCTCGACGAACCTGCGGGACTTTGCGCACCTGCCCGCGGGACAGAACATCCTGTACCTGGATGGGCATGTGGACTTTGTGCGGTACACCCGGTCGAACACGCGGTTTCCGTCCACCCCGCTGTATGCGACCGTCCGAGGGGGCGCCCCGATGGCACAAGGCGGGCCCGAGGTCCCCTGGGGGGATTGTCCCTGAGTCCGCTGCGACCGAGCGGGGATTTCTTTCGGGCGCGCGGTCGGGATCAGCCCCGGGGTGGGCCTTTGCGGAGGCGGGCGCGGGCGTCGTCGAGGGTAACGCCCCACGGCATACAGGACTCGACCCACCAGGTCGCGCCGACCTCGGCATAGGCGTTCGGCATGGCCATGTCTTGACCATCGGTCGTCATTCCGCATTGGACGAACTCGAACAGGCCGTCGCCTTCCCGGTGCTCGTTCACGTACGCCACCAAGTCGCGGAATTCGTCCGGCGAAATCGTACCGCCCTCCAAGGGGTCCTTCGCCATGGGCACCACGCCGTCCCACCGCGCCGCCCGGCGGAAGGGTTTCTTGAACGGCCAGGTGCCCGCCACCCAGATGGGAATGCGGGGGCGTTGCACGGGCGGACCGAACCCTTCCGTCGCAGCGGTGTAGTGGTCGCCCTTGTGCTCGACGGGCTCGCCGCTCCAGAGCGCATCGAGCAGGGTGAGTCCTTCGTCGAGCATGGCGCCGCGCACTTTCGGATCGCCCTCGTCGCCGAACGCGGTGTACTCCGGGATGCCGGGGTAGCCGGCCCCGGCGCCGAAGATCAACCGGCCACCCGACAGATGATCGAGCGTGGCGGTCTCCCGCGCGAGCTTTGCGATGCGGCGGCGCGGGACGGGCGTCACCATCGTGCCGATGCGCAGGCGTTCCGTTTGCATGGCCATGGCCGCCAGCGCGACCCAGGGATCCGCGGTGGGTTCGCTGCGCCGGAAGATTTCGATGTGGTCCCACAGGAAGAACCCGTCCCATCCGGCCACTTCCGCGTCGCGCGCCAGGTCGGCGAGGGCGCGCGCGTCTCCCCCGATCCCGAAATTGGGAATGATGTATCCGTATTGCATCGGGACAGTGTATCCGCCCACCCACGGCCATTGCCTTGTGTAAACGGATTCACCGCTTGAGGCAGGCTGCTTGCCCGCACCGGTGGCCGGTGGATACCCTTTGATCCGGAGGAAGATCATGGAGCGACGTTTGAGCTTTCAGCAACAATTCTTTCCGGACGGCGAGTGCTTCGGCTGCGGGCCGAAGAACGCCGCAGGACTGTCAATCGAAAGCTTCCCGACTGGTGATGGTGAGATGGTGTGCGACTGGACCCCCCGGCCGGAACACACGAACGGTGGGGGTGCCGTGTGCGGCGGCGTGCTGGGTAGCATTCTGGATTGCCATGCAGCGGCGATGGGGGCTCACGCGCTTTCGGAACGCGACGGCATGTACGCGTTTGGAGTCACCAAGGAGTTCACGATCCAATTCCTCCGTCCCGCGCCCATGGAACCGATGCGCCTCGTTGCCAAGGTGACCGAACTCCGCAGTCGAAGCGCGGCCGTGGAGGCGACGGCGGCCGTGAACGGCGAAGTCTGCGCCCGGTTCAGCGGCGTCTTCGTGGTCCCGCGCCAAGCCGCATCCGCCTAGCGCGACCGAATCGCCCACCCCCACTGCCTGCCTGAGCGCGCGGGTATGGGCTGGTTGCCCGGGTCAGGCCGCCCGCGATAGGCTCGGCAGCTTGAGCCACGCAGAACACGACGCGCTCCGGCGCAGCTTCGATGACGCGGCCGACGCGTACGCCCGGGTGCGCCCGGGCTACCCGCCGGCGCTCTTCGATGGCCTGGCCGAACTGGGCGGGCTCTCGCGCGACGCACGCGTGCTCGAGATCGGGTGTGGCACCGGGCAAGCGACCCGCGACCTGGCACGGCGCTGGCGCGTGGTCGCGGTTGAACTCGGCGAGCGGCTCGCGGCGGGCGCCCGGCGCGAACTCGCGGACCTGCCCGACGTGGAGATCGTCACCGCCGACTTCGATCAGTGGGCCGATCCGCGCACCTTCGATGCGGTGTTCGCGGCGACGGCCTACCACTGGCTCGACCCCGCGCACCGGGCGACGCGCTGCGCCGCGCGCCTTCGCGCCGCGGGGGCGCTGGCCATCGTCACCAGTTGGCACGACGTCGAAGGCGATGCGTTCTGGTCCCAGGTCCAACCATTCTACGCGCGCTGGTCACCGCCGGACGTTCCCACGCCGAACATGCCCGACCTCCCCGCCGAACTCGCGGCCTGCGGCGCCTTCGAGAACGTGACCGAGCGCGCGTATCCGTTCGCGATCCGCCTGGACGCGGACGACTACCTCGCCCTGCTCGACACCTTCTCCGGGCACCGGATCATGGACCGGGAACCCAAGCGCCGGCTCTACGCCGCGATCCACGACCGCATCAGCGCGCAGCCCGGCGGCACCGTCGAACGCCCGTACGGTTGCCGGCTCACCGTCGCGCGCCGCACCGACGGCGGGTGACGGCGGCGGCATGATAGCCTGTGGCACCCGCAAGGCGGCCGGTTGCGCCGCAGGCGCAGAGGCAGGCTGTCCGGCCGGGCGACTACAAGGAGAGACTCATGAGCGAATTCAGCGTGCCGACACACTTACCCGACTGGATTGCCGACCACGTCAAGCTCTACCTGGACAGCGGCGGCACTGAGGGCCACATGTGGGATTCGTCGGCCCTGGGCGGCCCCGGCGTGTTGCCGTGCCTCCTGATTGCGGCCAAGGGGCGCAAGACGGGCAAGACGACCACCCTGCCCCTGCTCTATGGCGAGACCGACGGCGGGTACGTGATCGTGGCGAGCCGCGGCGGCGCCCCGCAGCATCCCGGGTGGTACCTGAACCTCATGGCCCACCCGGAGATCACGATTCAAGTGGGCACGGAGCAATTGCAGGTCAAGGCGCGGGACACCACCGGCGACGAACGGGACACGTTGTGGAACCAGATGGCGGAGTTGTATCCGCCGTACAATGACTATCAAGCGAGCACCGAGCGCCGGATTCCCGTGCTCGTCCTGGAACCGCGCGCCGCCTGATCGCCCCGCCCGCCGGGCCCGCCGCGGGCGGACACACAGGTCCGCCCCTACCCAGGCCCCGCCCGTTCTTGCCGGTTATTCACTCCGCGTTCTTGGCGCCTTGGCGGTTCAGGTAATCCGTGTTCATCTGTGTTCATCCGTGGTTTCAATCTTGGAGCCGCCCGGCCCGGCATCCCGCTCTGGCCCAGGGGGCCAACCGCGGTCCCGCTTCTTCGCCGAAAGGCTTGCCTGTAGAATGACCGGTAGGAGACCGCACCATGTTCATGATCGACTATAAAGACGTGGGGTGGCGGTACTGGTTCCTCACCGTGCTGCTGTTAACGGCCGGCGTGCTGGGCAACCCCATCGCGTTCCAAATCGCGATCGGCCTCACCGTCGTCCACCTCGTGCACTTCGTCCTGCGTAACGGGAGCGTGACCGCGTTCCCGGTGCAGGTGCGGGCCGCGTACTTGCTTCTGCTGGTCGTCGCCTATGCCGAGCCGCTCCGCCTGCTGTACTGGATTCCCACGATCGGCACGTGGGCGCTCGTCTCAGTTGGCTATTGCACGATGGCGCGCGTCGTATCGCTCCTGCCGTGGAATCGCGACGAACCGTTGTCCCTCGCTCTCGTGAAGCGCACGTTCCTCTCGCGACCGGTGCGCGGCAGCCTGATGCAGACCCCTCTCGGGTCGCAGCCCGCCGCCACCCAGTAGGGGCGCGATTCATCGCGCCCACGTAGGGCACGGATGGCAATCAGGGCCCTCCCCATTGCGCCCCCACGGGATGTGCGCCGGCTCGCGTGGCCCTTACGTTTCGAGTTCACACGGTGGAGCAACGGCTTCCGGAGTTCCCCGTCCCGTTTCAACAAGCAGCCGTAGGCTTTCCAAGAAGTAGGCCCAGCTCATCCCACAATCGCGGTAAATGTCGGTCGCCTCGGACCAGCCGGAGTGATCGAAGCGAACAATGGTCTTCGACTCACACCGTTCGAAGGCAAAGCGGATTTCCGTTTGCGCCCATATACCCTCGTCACTGATGCAGCGCCAGACAATTTCTGAGTTGGATGTCATCGTCGTTACGTCGAAACGCGTGGAGCCCTCGGGGAAATGCAGCGTCAGGATATGCCCCGGCGCGTACTCTTCCGCGCTCGCTCGCGTAAACCATGCGGCAATGCCAGCGAGCGTGGCGACCCGGCGGTACACGACCTCCACGTCGCCCTCAACTCGAATAAGAAACGCGATGTCAAGCATAGGACATATCCCTCCAACGACTGTGCAGGGACCAGTATACGTCGACTAGTCCAGGGAGACGCCTTCCAGATTGCTCGCGGATTCCGGGGGTCGTGCGCGCAGGCGCGGGCGCTCGCTCAGGCGATGCGTGCGTGCGTCTTGAGAAACCCGAGTCCCTGCTCCGTGATGTGCACCATCCGCTCCCGCCGCTGCACGAAGCGCGCGTCCACCGCGTCTTCCCAGATCGGGAGGCGGGGGCAGGACGTCCGCCACGCCTCCATCACGTCCGTGTACCGTCTCGGCTCAGCCGCAATCCATTCCAGAAGGTCGAGCACCAGCGCTTCGTTTTCCATCTGTTAGCCCGCGATCGCCAGGTAGAATTTCTCACCGGAACACAGGCAATTATCCTACCAGGCCCACACGTTTGACCGTGGGGCGGCAGAGTGCGAACGCTACGTGTCCAACGCCGTACGGAGGGCGGCGGTGAGCGTCTGGAGGCGGTAAGGCTTCTGCACGAAGCCGGCCAGGTCCGTGTCCGCGAACACGTCGGTCGCGTCCTGCTCGTTGTACCCGCTGCACAGGATCACCCGCACGTCCGGCTGGATGCGTCGCATCTCGCGGAAGGCGGCCGCCCCGCCCAGGTGCGGCATGGTCAGGTCCAGGAGCACCAACACGATCTCCTCCGCACGCGCGCGAAACACCTCCACCCCCGCCCGCCCATCATCGGCCGTCAGGACCGTGAACCCGTACCGGGTGAGGACGCGTTTGGCATGCTGCCGCACCTGCTCCTCATCGTCTACGACGAGGACGGTCCCGCTGCCATGCCACGTCTCACTCTCTACCGTCCCGCCCGGATCCCGCGTACCCGCCGCCGGCGCCGCCGCGGGGAGCAACATGGTGAACGTGGTGCCCCGCCCCGGTTCGGAGTCGACCGTGAGCGCGCCGTGATGCCCCCGCACGATTCCCTGCACCGCGGCGAGCCCTAAGCCGCGTCCCTGGAACTTGGTCGTGAAGAAGGGATCGAACATTCTCGCGACCGTCTCGGCGTCCATACCCGTCCCGGTATCCGCGACTTCGAGGTACACGACGTCGCCCGGCGCGAGGTCGTCGGTCAAATCGCGCTCGGCCAGGTACGCCGCATCCACCGCCACAACGCCCGTGGACACGGTCACGGTCCCGTTGCGTGTACCGATCGCCTCGCCCGCGTTGATGATCAGGTTCATGATCACCTGCTTCATCTGCGCGGCATCCGCCTCGATCGCCGGCAGGTCGGGTGCAAACTGCGTCTCCAGCACGACCCCCTTGCTCAGCGTCGCCTCCAGCAAATGCGCAATCTCCCGCACGAGGCGCCCCAGGTCGAGCGCCTCGACGATGAAGGAGCCCTTGCCCGAATACGCAAGCATCTGCTTGGTGAGGTCGGCGGCGTGGAGTGCGGACTGGCGGATATCCTCGACCTGCTCGCGCACAGTCGCCTCGGGCGGCAGATCCAGCAACACGAGGTCTGCGCCACCGAGGATGCCCGTAAGCAGGTTGTTGAAGTCGTGCGCGATGCCGCCGGCCAGCACCCCCAGGCTTTCGAGCTTCTGCGCGTGCTGCACCCGCCGCTCCAAGAACAGGCGCTCCTCCTCCGCGCGCTTGCGCTCCGTGATGTCGTGGACCATACCGATGAACAAGGGCCTTCCCTGCAGGCGGACTTCACTCACGGCCAGTTCTATCGGAAACGTTGTTCCGTCCTTGCGCAGACCGGCGAATTCGCGCGACGTGCCGACGAGGTGCGCCTCTCCCGTCTCAAAATACCGCGCGAGATAGCCATCGCATGCATCGGCATGCGGCGCGGGCATAAGCCTGGACACGTTCTGGCCCAGCATCTCTTCGGTCGAATACCCAAACATCGCCTCCGCAGCGGGGTTGCAGGACTCCACGATGCCCCGGTCGTTGATCGCAATGATGGCATCGAGTGTCCCATCCATGATCGTCCGGAGGCGTTGCTCCTTTTCGTCGAGATCTGCCCGTGCTGCATTCAGGCGGACCACCGCGAGTTCCTCTTGCCGGTACGTGTGCACGTAGTCCAGGGCAAGGCCGGTCAGGGGGACGAGGTACGCCACGATCTTGAGAAAGTGCGCGACATTGAACGCGTTGTCGAAGAGGGCCGTGGATCCAAAAGCCATGTAGGCCTGGGTGGCCACGTCCGGAATCACACTCACCAGCAGCGCATGCGAGAACAGGCTGGGGTGGGCCCGATGCAGGGGCCGATACACGAAGGCGCCGGCAAGCATGAACAGCACCAACGGGCCAACATCATACGGCCGGGTGATCAGCGAGGTCGGGTACATGGTCTGCGGAAGCTGGCGGCTCGTGGCGCACACGTGGATGATGAGATAGGCCGTCACCCCGAACGCCAGACTCACGCCGGTGACGAGACGGGCATCAGCGCGCGTGCGCATCGCCTTCGTGCTCATCACCAGGCCCACCCCGGCGACGGTGATGAGGACATTGAACAGCCGGCAGAGCGCCCACGTAAACGGGATCAGGTTCCGGTTGTCGGCCATCGCATCAATCAGGCGATTCGCCGCCAACGTATGAAACGCGTCCATGCACCCGGCGTAGAACAGGGCCACGCCAATAATCGGTGTCACCGCATCGCGCTTGATGCCAAAGTGGATGAGGGCGAGCACGACCGTAAACAACGCGGCCGAGAACGCACTCCATTCCAGAAGGGTGTGCGTGAACGCGCCCCGGAGGCCGTGAAACACGGCGTTGACCTGTTCACCGGCAGGCAGGTCCTGCGCGCCGGTCAGGTCAAGCGGGGGGGCCTTGGAACCGAAGTCGACGCCAGCGAGATTGAGCAACAACGGGGCGACGCAGATAGCCACCACGACCCAGACCACAAAGTCCGGAAGGCGCAACTGCTCCCGTGGAGGCTGTTGGGCCGTACTCATATGCGCTCCCTGGTCTCTGCGCGCACCTGGTCCTCCCGCGTGCTCGTTTCGCAAGTACGCAGATACTGCTAATATCGCTATTATACATATTTCTGATAGCCCTGCACAGGCAGGTGGACCCAGGGGATTACCCGGCCAGTGACACACGACACACTCACTGAAGCGCCCGCCGCAGATGCCGCCCCGGGACAATGCTCGTCTACGCCCTCGACCGCGAGTCGCGCGTGCGTAGGGGCGCGATACATCGCGCCCACGTACGGCACGGGGCAATGGTCTTTCTGTGTAGGGGCGGGTCTAGGGGAAAGCGGATGCGCGAAGCGCAGAGCGGGATGCCGGGCTCGGCGGCGACAACAACCCGCCCGTCCCATTCCCGGCGGCCTTACACTCTGCGTTCTTGGTGGCTTGAACGGCGGCCGGTTGCGCCGCAGGCGCAGAGGCAGGATGCCGGGTGGGGCGGCTATAAGGACGTCAATCTGCGTTCATCCGCGTGCATCCGCGGTTTCACCCCGCGCCGTCACGTGGTACACCGCCCCCGCAAACTCCAGCCGCAACGGCCGCGCCATGGACCGCAGCCGGCCCGCTCAGATACGGCAATGCAAGACTTGACGCCATGTTGCGAGGTGTAAGTCCGACCCCTAGCGTTTGCTCCTCATTTTCAATTCACAAGAGCAGCCCATGGGCCGAGTTCCGACCACAGCTCACTCGGTCGAAGGATCTGCAACGCTTCTATCTTGACCTTGTCCCTATGCCTCCATATGGAGCGGCGATCCACTGTGAGGAAGATGTCACACTCCACGACGACAGCCTCCGCTATTAGCTTCCGGTCCGGCTCGTCGGGGAAACAGGTGAGAGTAGAAGCGACGGCAGTGACTCTTGCTTGGAAGTTCTCGCTTGAGAGAATGTTGCGATTTTGCGGATCACCCCAGTCCCACCAATGGTGGAATATTTCCAGAGTGTAGTTCTCCAAGAAGTGTCTATTAGCCCGCCCAATTTCTTCAATTGTCGTAGGAGTGATGTACAGGGGCATACAAACACGTCGGAACACTTGAACAATGTCGCGCAACGCCTCGATGTCTTCTTGATCTTCAATCGGCCGGCGTAGATACTCGCTCTGCGCTTCACCGCAAAGACAGTTGTCAAACACGTACTCGCCGAAATCAGACAAGCGGTTGACAACACAGGTGTCCAAGAACACTTTTCGGGTAAGCGTGCAAGTCACCGCATTCTCTTGACTGCGTCCCGTATGTAGCGGGCAACCTGATCATCGAGGCCGCAATCGAGCGCCAACTTGTAGAACTCTTCCGCCGCGTCACGGGACACTAGATGATGTAGGCGCACCTGATGTTTCGCGTAAACAGCAAGTGTCTCGTAATCCCCAGACGTTACCGGACCACAAGCCGCAACCTTCCGATCGAACGCTTCGACAATGGCCTCCTTTAGATCGGCGCCGAAGATAAAGTACCGCAGGTACTTTACGAAGTGCGGATGCCTTAGAATCTCATCTCCACTGCAGCCGTTCTTTTCAAATATCTCCTTTCGCGAGGATTTGGTACGACCGATGTTGAGTTCGGGATGCGTGAAGTACAGAATGCGCACCTCCGGAATAGCATTTCGCTGCAATAGAGATGTGGTCAGTTCGCGCGCTGCCTCTCCGCTTGCAAGCGCCGCGTGATAATCGTGCGGCGTATGAGCCGGGTAGAAGTTGATCAGGGCAAACAACTCGCCTTCAGCTTCGGTAAGTTCAACAGCAAGGGCAGGCATCTTTCACCTCCCTTTTCTTACCTATGGCCATACATCAGGATAGTCCGCGCAGCGCCCACTAAGAGTCCGTGACGGCCGGACATGTAGCCCGGCGATCTGCTTCAGTGTTCGCGGTCCTTTGGCGGGTTCGGATCATTACCGGGCACGATAGTGTCTTTGCTTCTGAATTTTCCATCGCGTGCTTGGGTGGTTAACTCCCCACCACCTTGATTCTGCAACATGTGCCTTGCGGTATCGTTAGCTTCCTTCTGCGTCTCGTGTACGCTAGATGCTCGGCTCGCATCGTTTCTCTTATTAGCCCATTTACCGTTAGGCTGCCGGTAGACCGTTCTATCTCTGCCTTTGCTCATGACCAGTTTTCCGATCTGTAGGAATTACATCATGTTGGAATCCACGTATCATCGCTTCTCCGTACTTAAAGAAACGTGGAGGCGAGCACGGGCCCTGCGTGCGTCCGCGAGAAGATTGTCCCCCATCCGGGGGTCAGCCGCAGAACGCCCCTGCCCACCCGTGCACTTTGAGAGTATCCCTGGATCGAAATCGGTCCGGGACCACAGGTGTAAGCACACACCTGCGGCGGGGTCCGCCTTCGTTAGCTCTCGCTAACCGACGAATAAGCCGCTTCCCCTGTATCTCCACAACACAACCCCTTCAGGGCAGAGTCTCAGCCGGTGCTTCAGCTGCGCATGGTGGGGGCAACCAAAAGGTTTTTCATGATTAACCTCCACGAGGTTGAGGGTTGCTTGTATTCACAGTGGCCTATTTGTATCAGACACGCGAACAAAAGTCAAAAGAACGCTGCTTGGCGAAGAGGAGGCCGGGCGCCTGCTGCACCAGTCGCCAACCTATAGCCAGAACTTTCGGTACGACATGCACGCTACCCGGAATACAGAACCTTGAGCTCTGTAAACCAGACGAAGCAATAAGCCAACAAGGCTAGCCCAGTAATGAGCGCAAGGTACGCCACCCATGTCCCAGCCCCGCGCAGTCGACGAGCTCTCGACACTCTATCGAGTTCTTCTTGGTACCATCTCAGTAGCTCCCTGGTTGTCTTAGATGAGGGCTCTTTCAATGCCGCCTCGGTAGGCTTGGGCATTGTCGTTAGGCGGAACACCGTATGTTGCCCGATGCTCGCCAACAGAAACAATAGTGCTGCGAGCCCTAGCACGCCTGCTATCGTCACGCCCACCAATAATCCTTCGACTTCTGCAAATCTATCCGCCTTCAAGGTCTCCATGATGCTAGTTGTACCCTGCCAGACATACCACACCGCAGATAGATAGGCGGTCACGAGAATAATCCCCGGCCCGGAAAACAAATCCAGCGCACTTATGCGCCTGTATTCGAGGTCAGTTACATGCCTCAACGTAGACAAGAATATCTGAAGGGATGAGTCTGCGTCCGCTGAACTACCTTGTTCCGTTAGGTGTAACGTGTTCCTACCCTCTTCCAACTGTGATCCCTGTTTATCGCCATGTTCTTCGTTCTGGCGTTCTGACTCGCTTGGCTCCTCAACAGTTGAGTCCGAATACCCATCTCCACCGTCCGCGCTACGCGCTGGCAAGTTCTTGCCTTCTGGGGGAGAGGTCGCAAGTGATTCTAGACGAGCATTAACGAAATCAAGCGTGTTTTCCCACTTTCTCTTCGCATCGACAGGTAGGGATGCATATGGGCCAAACAAGGGCTCGAAAGCCTGATAGAACTGGGGCATCGTAATTGGTGGTGACGCCTTCCAATTGTTGGCGAAAATAACTGGCCAATCAATTACAGCTTGATTCAACGACTGCCCGTTCTTCAGGGGCACATCGTGCCGTATGATCTTATTCCCCAAGGGCAAATGCCCGGCCAACTCGCCCACTTGTTCATCGACCACGATCCCAAGCCATTGAGCCGTTTCCGCGAGTTCATACGCCCGCACATGGGCGCTTCCGGCAAATAAGTTCTCGTCCAAGTTGAAGCGGAAGTCGCCGAGTGCGACGCCCCCTCGAATGGGAACACAACTGTTAAATGCTTTTCCGAATAGCTCGCTAGCAAGCACAAGAGTGGCCCACAAGTCGACTTCCTCATCGCCGTAGGAAAACATGATAACCGTGTCCGAGAAGATGAATGTGCGTACTCGGTCAGAGATGAGTTTTCCCGTGCTTTGAATCTGCATCACAATTGCAGATGCCTCTTTTCGACACGCATTGAGATCGCAAAGGGCACCCCACGCCTCCATCTCGTCTCGTACGATGGCATTCTTCATGCCTAACAAATCGAAATGCACAACATAACGTCGGGAATTGTGATTCTCGATGAGTGGTACAGCCTTTAGGGTATGTTCTTGTTCTGGCATCAATCGCCTCCACTACAACCACAAATTCCTGTCCAATGACCGATACTGGATGGCTTCGGCGATGTGGGTTTGGTCGATGGTGTCGGCGGGGGCGAGGTCGGCGATGGTGCGGGCGGTTCTTCTAGGCGCCAGGCCCGACAGCCTGCCTCTGCGCATACGGCGCAACCGGCGTCCCTGAGCAGGCGGTCGTAGTCGCGGGCGCTGGTCCGCATCACCGAGGCGGGTTGGCGCCGGCGAGGGTCTTCTCGCTCAGGAAGTCGGCGATCATTGCGTGCGTCTCTGCCGAACGCTGGAGTTGTGGCACGTGCCCGCAATCGAGCTCCAGGTGATGGGCAGCCGGCAACGCGCGCCGCACGTGTGACGCGAATTCGATGGGGACCAGCCGGTCCTGCTTGCCCCAGATGAAGAGCGCCTCGGGCTCAAGCCGCGGCAGGCGTGTCCAAAGGCCCTTCGGCCCATGCGGCTCTTCGAGGTAGATCTGACGCGCAGCCGCGTAAAAGGCCATGCACCCGCGCCGTGTGAGGTAGACGCGTAGGAACTCGTCCACCCCCGCCTGCACCCAATTGCTCTCCGCCCCGGGAATCATCCGGCGGACCACGCGCTCGACGACGCGACGCGGTATTACCCGCGTGAGGGCGAGCTCTGGGCGAAGGAGCCGGACCAGCGCCGCAAACCGCCGTTCTCGCAGCCAGGCCAGCGACGGGGCGAGCAAGACCAGCCGGCCTACTCGCTCAGGATGGCACAGACCGAGCTCCAGCGCCGCGCGCGCCCCCAGGCTGTTGCCAATCACATGGGCACGGCGGACCTCGAGGGCGTCCATCAAGTGGAGCACGGCGCGGGCGAAGAAAGGCGCGTGGTAGGGCGCGCGCAGGGGCTTGACTGAGTCGCCGAACCCTGGAAGATCCAGCGCGACCATCCGGAAGCGGTCGGCCAGGGCGACGACCGTTGGCAGAAGCGATACCTTGGTCGCTCCCAGCCCATGGATCAGGATAACCGGCGGGCCGGTGCCCGACTCGAGGATCGAGAGTTCGCCCGAAGGCGTCCCGACTCGCCTGAAGCACAACCGGCCCGGCCCTGTGATGCCGCTCGTCGCCGCGAGCAGCCCCACCCCCAGATGCAGGTTTTTGCGAATGATGAGACGTCCCGCGTTGTAAGCATCCATTCCTCCGCGCAGGTCTTCCGCGAT
>CBDUXP010000052.1:0-27921 GCA_965371225.1 uncultured bacterium
CCTCGATCGCGCCGCGGCTATGCAGAATCTTGTCCGCCAGATGCGCCGGCGGCGCATAGGTGCGAGGGGCGGGTTGCGCGGGCGCGGCGCTCCCCAGCCGGTGCCCGCAGGAGTCACAGAAGTTCAGGTCGGCGGGATTCTCCGCACCGCACTGCGGGCAGGCGCGCGGCCCCGCCAAGTCCGCGCCGCACTTGCCGCAGAAGCCCGCCGCGTCCCGATTGCCGTGTCCACAAGCCGGGCAGTCCATGCCGGCGTCCCCCTCGCGCTCGGCCCGCCCGGGCCGACCTGCCCCAATCATACCGAACCCCGCGGCGCATCCGCGGCGGGCGGAGCGCCGGGGCTTGGTGTGGGGCGCGGGTCCGGTCTAGACTGCCCGCCACCCTCCGCGCGAAAGGACTGCCCCCATGCTGCGTACCAATGCCGACCGACTCGCCATGCTGTCCGTCATCGGCGAAGTGGCGAGCCCCGTGTACGGGCCGAATCCCTACCGGGTTACGGCGGATGGCGAGCCGGTGATCATGCCCGGCGTCGGCGGGATCACGTACAACATTCAGGTGGGCGATCCGGCCTGCGGCTGGGAAGTGGACCACATCGAGCCGGGCGTGAGCAGCCGCAACCCGGACGGGGTGCGCAACAACGCGTACAACCTGCTCAGCCAGGTGGGCAACGGGGCGCGCGTGGTGAACGGCGACGCCAAGGGCGCGCGGGGCACGGTCATCGGCAAGCACGGCGGGATTGAACACGTGATGATCGACTTCCCGCAGGCGACGCTGGAGAAACTGGTCATCGGCGACAAGATTCAGGTGAAGGCGTTCGGGATGCGGCTGCAACTGATGGACTACCCGGACATCGCCGTGATGAACCTGGACCCGGGCCTGCTCAAGAAGATCCCCATCACGGAGGATCGAAAGCGCGGCGTGCTGACCGTACCCGTGACCCACCGCGTCCCGGCAGCGGTCATGGGCTCCGGGTTGGGCAAGACGCACGCGCTCCAAGGCGATTACGACATTCAGATGTTCGATCGGGCCATCGTGGAGGAGTACCACCTGGAGACGCTGCGCTTCGGGGATCTCGTCGCCATCGAGAACGCCGACAGCACCTACGGGCGGCTCTATCGCACCGGCGCCATCACCGTCGGCGTCATCGTGCACAGCGCGTGCGTCATCGCGGGCCACGGGCCCGGTGTCGCCACGCTCTTCACGTCGGCCACGGGCAAGATCACCCCCAAGATCACGAAGACCGCGAACGTGGCGCACTATCTGAAGCTCGGCCGGTTTCGCACTGGGCGTAAACGGGCGAAACGGTAAGCGCCGTCAGCGCGCGGTCCCGTCACCTGCTGCGGGCGGGGGCCGTTTCCACGGCACGAGCCGGATGCGATCGATGCGCACGAGGGCGCCTTGGGTTCCCGCCGGGCGCAGCGCGAGTTGCACGATCGGTCCCGCCATCATGCTCCGGGGAATGTGGAAGATGGGGACGGCGTACGCGTGGGCCTCGCCGTCCGCTTCGATCGCGAAGCGGTACACGCTGTCCCCGTCGAACGTCTGCCGGCCCGGCGTCCGGAACAGCCATTCCGCATAGGTGATGGGGCTGGGCGACCGGACCGCCATGGTGACTTCGGCGTAGGCCAGCGGCACGTCCCCGAAGTCCAGCGGCGGACTGAAGAAGAGCGCGAACGGGCTCTGGGTTACCCACGCGTGCTCCCCCGCGGATCGCGGCGCCGCGATCAAATGCAGATTCGGCGACCAGCCCTGCCGGTCCCAGTGGCCGGGCCCCTCCCACACCGCCAGGTCCGGCGCGCGGGGGTCTTGCGGATGCGCCCACGCCGGCAGCGGCTCCGCCCACCAGTGCAACGCCTCGCCGTCCCACCGTCGGACCTCGATGTGTTGCACCGGCTGTCCGGGGACGTGGTCCGGCACCGGCCACGCCGCGTGCGGGTGTTCGCGCTGTTCCCACAAGTGCAACTGGTCTCGTGCCTCCGGGGTGTAGGGGAGCAGCAGCGCGGCGGAGAGTGGCGTGAACATGCCGAAGTCGCCGAACCGGTTGGGTGGGTTCAGCAGATACACGCCGGTAGCCTCCTCGGGTGGCGGCAGACTCTCGGAGAATGTGTGCACCACCGCGCGCGTCTTGGCGAATCGCGATCGCCATTGCAGGCTTTCCGCCGCGGAAGAGACGGCCACCGCCGCCACGAGCAGCGTCCAGAGCACCGCGCCGCGCCGCGTGCCCGCGGGGTCCGCCGCCGCCACGGCCACCGCCAGCGCAAGGGGCCACCCGGGCCAGAACAGGTACCACGATTCGGGATTCCGCGCATTCAGGAAATCGACGATCGGCACGAGCGCCCCAACCCACCAAGCGGCGAGCCACGCGACGGCGGGCCAAGTGCTGCGCCACCGGCCGCCGGTCCCCAACAGCAGGACCAGGAGCGCGGGATACAGCCAGGCAACGTGTTCGAGGAGGGGATGGTGGCGGACATCGAGCAGTGTGAGTTGCGACGTGGTGCCGTAGTACAGGCCGGCGCCCATGCTACGCAGGACACCGATCCCCACTTCACTGAACACGCCGCGCGGCTCCCCGGTCAGCGTCGTCAGGCCCGCGCTTTGCATGATGACGAACCGCACGAGCACGTACGCCCCGGTGGCGACGACGACGGGGAGGATGCGGGCGGCCAGGTCGGGCAGCCGCTGCCGCCAGGGCACGCCGCGCGCGAGGTACAGACTCACGACGACCACCGGCGCGCCGACGATCAGGTTGGGCTCGTACGACATGAACGTGCAAAGGAGCGCCACACCGCCGAGCAGGACGAGCCACCGCCGGCGCGGGTAGTCGGGATGCGTAAGACACCACACAGCCAATACCAGATACACGTGATCCAGCGAGCGGCCGATGAAATAGACGCGGCTGAAATGTTGCGGCAGCAGCGCGAACAGCAGGGTGGCGGCCAACGCGGCACTGGAGGTAACGGTGACGCGCGCGCTGACCTCATACACCAATACGACCAAGAGGAGGTGTACCCCGATCCCCACCGCGAGGGATCCCATGGGGTTCGCGCCGAAAGCCTGTACCTGGGCGTAGACGGTCACCCACCACGCGGCGCGCCACACGTTGTTCGGATGCAGGATGCGGTGGAACATCGCCGCGGGCGACATGGGCTGCAATTCCGGGATCAGCCGAAATGTGTCGTGCATGAAGTCGCCCGTGAGCCCCGGGCCGAACCAGGCGAGCACGGCCACGGTCAGCACGATGCGCGGATGCGTTCCCGCCCAGCGCCACACGTCCCGAAGCTGATCGGCGCCGCGGGCCGCTCGTCCAGTCAACGGCAGGATGCCCGCTTAGGTCCGGGCGGCCGGAAGCAGGTCGCGGGCGACGGCAAGGTGCGTGCGCCACCGGCCGTCCGCCTGCGCTCCGTAATACAGGTACAGGTCGTCGCCGACGCGCAAGGGAAACGCGGCGCGCTGGCCGTCCCGTTCACTGGCCAGAGTGGATTCCAGCAACCGCCGGGGGGTCTGCCACCACACGGTATCCCGGGACGCGGAACCGTACACGCACCAGCGGCCGTCCACCTCTGCCGTGAAGATCAGCAGCCATCGGTCGCCGAGCCAGAGCAGGCGGGGGTAGCGGCACGCGCCCACGGCCGGCAACCACGCTTCCATAATGATGCCGACGCGGGACCAGTTCTGGAGGTCGATCGATTGCGCCAGCCCGATGCGCCACGTGGTGCCGTTCGATGCCGCGTACACCATCAGCCACAGGTTGCGCTTTGGATCGCGCACGATGGCGGGTTCGGCCACGGCGACCCGTTGCGCCGCCCCCGCCGGTTCCAGCGTGACCGAGTGGCCCAACCAGCGGTCGGCGTCCGAGGAGATGGAACACCAGACGCTCGCGTGGCGGGCGGCGTCCAGCTCGGGAGTCTCGACCGCGCTATACCAGAGGTACCACAGGTGCTGATGATAGAGCGCGTAGGGGTCCCGCGCTCCGCCCGCGCCCCCCGGAGGCCCTTCCCCGAGCACCGGCCGCCGCGGTCCGCTCCAGTCGGCGGGGTCGCTACTCTCGATGCAGTACAGGCCGGCGGTGTGGCCGTCGAACGCCGTGTACCACAGCCGAAGCCGGTCATCGCGCCGCACTACGGACGCCACGTCGGCGGCGCGCGAGTCCGGCGCCCCCGGCGTGCCCACATCGAGCACCACCCCAAGCTTCTCGAACTGCTCGGCTTTTGGTTCGGCCGCCTGCCGGCGGTGGTCCCCGCCATCCACCAACGTGCGCACCCGCGCATACGGTCGATCGTGCGTATCTGAAATGGGCCCCACCCTGACCTCGGGCCCAATATAGCACGCCGCCCGAGTGCTACGGCGCCGGCGCGGCGCGCAGCGGCACGAGGCGAATACGGTCGATGCGCACGAGCGCCTCCGGCTCGCCGGTGGGGCGCAGGGCAACCCGCGTCACGGGTCCCCCCAAGAGCGCACGAGTATGAGCCAGAATCGGAACGGCGTACGTGTGTGGCGCCCCGTCCGCGCGAATCCGGAAGCGGACGACTTTGCGTGCGTCCCATGCGGTGTCAGCCTCGGTGACGAACATGAAATCGCCATACGCATCAAGCCGGGTTGCGCGGACCGCCATGGTGACCTCGGCCCAGGCCAACGGAACCGCTCCAGGGTGCAGGGCGGGGCCGGTCAGCAGAGAGAACCGGCTCGCCGTCCGAAACCACTCCCCCGTCGCATCGCGCCGGACGCGCACCAAGTGCGGATTCGCCTGCCAACCCTGGGCGGCCCACGAGCGCGGTCCGCTCCAAGCCCCGAGGTCGGGCGCGCCGGGGACCGCGGGCCGCGCCCACGCGGGCACCGGCTCTGCCACCCATGTCGCGTCGCGCCAGCGCAAGACCACCACTGGCCAGGTGTCCACGTCAGGCACCGTCGCCCCCACGTCCAGCGGCGGATCGTGCGGCAGGTCGCGCACCAGGTGCACGGCAATGTCCGCGCGCCGCGACGGGGGCACGGGCAACGTGACGGCGGTCGACAACGCCGCGAAGGGGTACTCGCCGAATCGCGAACCGGGTGGGTCCAGCAAGTAGTAGCGCCGCGCTTCCCCCGTCGCCGGTACGAAGGACGCGAATGACGTCACCACCGTGCGTGCATAGTGGGCCAACCGCAGCCACTGCACCACTTCGACGTAAGAGGCTACCACCAGGACGCCGAACACCAGGGCCCAAAGTGCCGTCGCCCGCCGCGCGCCACCCGGCGCGGGGGCGTACAGGGCGAGGGCGGTGGTCAACGCCCAGCCCGCGTAAAACAGATAGTGCGATTCCGCATCGACGCGGCGCACTGCATCCACCGAGGGCACTAGTGTCGCCGCCCACCAGAGCACCAGCACGGCGCCCACCAGCCGGCCTCGCGGCGACCGCCCCGGTCCCAGGCAGAGGACGAGGGCGGCAGCGGGCGCAATGGCCGTGATCCACGACAGGACGGGGTAGTCCCAATACCGCAGCAGATGGGTGTGCGACGCGAGGGCGAGCGCCATCGTCACGGGAAACTGGCGCAGAAACCCGGCGGGTCCCTCGGCCAGCACCGTCTGCGCCGCACCGGTCACGTCGTAGTAGAAGGAGAGATTGCCCGCCCAGCCGAACCGCACCCAGGCGTAGAGCGCGGTGAGGACTGTGACCGGCCCAAGGCGCCATAGCAGGGTGCGGAGCTGCACGGGGGGCGTGCGCACTGCCATCAGGATCGCCACGGCGTAGACGGCCGCGCCGATGGCCAGGTTCTGTTCGTAGGAAAAGAGCGCGAAGAGCAGGCTGCCAGTGCCCGCGACCCCCGGCCACCACCGGTGCGGATACGAGGGGTGCGTAAAACACCACACCGTCAGCACCCCCCACAACGCGTTGAGCGGTTGCACGATGTAATACACCCAGCGGATGTGGTGGAGCGGCAGCAACGCAAAGGCGGCAGCGCCGAGCAACGCGGGCCCCGCCTCCGCGCCACACCGGCGCATGCACTGATACACGAGCAGGATGATGGCGGCATACACGACCAGACCCAGGAGCAGGTACCCCGCCGCCCACGTGCCAAACAGCTGCACCTGGAGCCACATGCCCGTTACGGCAACGGCGCGAAACAACGCTGCGGAAGTGCGTAGGGCCCAGAGGTCTTGCAGCGTAGTCTCTTGTGCCCACACCACAATGCCGAACGCGTCGTCGAAGAAGTAGCCGCCGACCCCCGGCCCGAGGGCCAGCAGAACGAGCACCGTCAGTGACCGGTGCGGGTGTGCGAGACACGCCCGCCACGCACCGGCTCCGCTCGGCCGCCCACGGGTCATGGGCGGGCCGCCGGTGGGGTGCGCGTTGTCACCACCAACGTCGCGGTGCGGGACAGGTCCCTCGCGGTTCTCCAGCAACGTTTGGTCACGGCGGGAATATACCCCAGCGCGCGAGCGAGGTCATCCGTTGGTAGACTAGGGCCTCGCCATGCCGCACTCGTCCGACCTTCTGATCATTGGCAGCGGGATCGCCGGCCTCTTCAGTGCGCTGAACTTCGCGCCGCACGGAACGGTGACCCTGCTGACAAAAAAGCAGCGGGCCGACTCGAGCACGAACCGCGCGCAGGGCGGGATCGCGGCGGTGCTGAGCCACACGGACTCGGTGGAGGCGCACGTGGCCGACACGCTGGGGGCCGGCGCTGGTCTGTGCGACGAGGCAGTGGTGGAGGCCATCGTCCGGGAAGGTCCGGCGCGGATTCACGATCTCATGGACCTGGGAGTACGGTTCGCCCGCGGGGAGGACGGGTCGGCGGAGTTCGACCTGGGCCGCGAGGGCGGGCATTCGCACCCGCGCGTAGTCCACGCCGCCGATTTCACCGGCCAGGAGTTGGAGCGGGCATTGCTCGCGGCCGCGGAGACCCATCCCAACATCACGCTGCTGGAGAATCACGTCGCGGTGAATCTGATTACCACCAAACCGGTGGAGCCGGGCCCTGCGCACCGGTGCGTGGGCGTGTACGCCTACAACGCGGCCACGGACGCGGTGGAACGGTACCTGGCCCCCGTGACACTCCTGGCGACGGGCGGCCTCGGAAAGGTGTATCTCTACACCTCCAACCCGGACATCGCGAGCGGCGACGGACTCGCCATGGCGTATCGCGCCGGCTGTCGGATCGCGAATATGGAGTTCGTGCAGTTCCACCCCACGTGCCTCTATTCGCCGGAAGCAAAGAACTTTCTCATCTCGGAAGCGGTACGCGGGGAAGGCGCCGTCCTCGTGCGCCCGGACGGCTCCCCATTCATGGAGGAGTACGACGAGCGCGGCGACCTGGCCACGCGCGATATCGTCGCGCGCGCCATCGACGCCGAGATGAAAAAGGCCGGCGCAGACCACATGCTGCTAGACACAACGCATCTGCCTGCGCGCTTCATCATGGAACGGTTCCCCAATATTTACGAGCGGTGCCTGCAATTCGGGTTCGATATGACGAAGGAACCCCTGCCCATCGTGCCCGCGGCCCATTACTCGTGCGGCGGCATCGTGACCGACTTGCAGGGCCAGACTTCTGTGTCAGGCCTGCTCGCCTGCGGTGAGGTGGCCTACACGGGGCTGCACGGCGCGAACCGGCTGGCGAGTAACTCGCTTTTGGAGTGCGTCGTGGTGGGGCATCACGCAGCGCAACGGGCCGTGACGCTGCTACGCGACTTGCCGCCGGTACCGGAAGGGATCCCCGCGTGGCAGAGCGGCGAGGTGGAAGACCTGGACGAACACGTGGTCATCACGCACAACTGGGACGAGTTGCGCCGGTGCATGTGGGATTACGTGGGCATCGTCCGTACCGACCGGCGGATGGCGCGCGCGGCCGCCCGCATCCGGAATCTGCAGGACGAGATTAACGAGTACTACTGGAATTTCCGGCTGGCTCCGGACCTGATCGAGCTGCGCAACCTCGCCACCGTCGCCGAATGCATCGTCGCCTGCGCGCGGCAGCGCCGGGAGAGCCGAGGACTGCACTACACGCTGGACTATCCGGCGCCCGACGACGCGAACTGGAAGCGGCCGACCTTCCTCCAGCTCGACCCGGCCTAGCGACTGACCGGGGTCCCGGGTGGTGCCGGGCCCACTGCACCGAGACAGACCACAAGCTATACTGTGCCGCCGCGAGGCCCGGACCTACCTGGAGGAGGAGGGGGATGGCAGTACTTTCGGGCGCCGCCGCGATTGTCGGCGTAGCCGAGTCCGACGACATGGGCAAGTGCGGGGGGAAGACCAACCTGGAACTGCACGCTCAGGCGGCGCGGAACGCGCTGGCCGATGCGGGCCTGACGCGGGACGACGTGGACGCGGTGCTCTGCGCCGGTGAATCGCCCCTCGAGGTGTGCGAGTACCTGCAGATCTTCCCACGCTTTCTGGACGGCACCTCCGTCGGCGGCTCCTCGTTCGTCATGCACGTGGCACACGCGGCCGCCGCCATCGCCACGGGCCGCTGCGAGGTCGCCCTGATCAGCCACGGCGAGGCGGGCTATTCCGACCGCAAGCGCACCGGCACGCGTGGTGGCGGCCGGCGGCGGCGGGCGATGGGCCTGCGCAACCAGTTTCAACTGCCGTATGGACACGCGGGCCCGCCGATGGATTACGGCATGGCCTGTCACCGCCACATGCACGAATTCGGCACCACGCACGAACAGCTCGCGGAAATTGCCGTCGCGACGCGCAAGTGGGCGGCGCTGAACCCGAAGGCCCTCTACCGCGATCCCCTCTCGATTGACGACGTGCTCAACTCCCGCTGGATCGCGTATCCGTTTCACTTGTTGGACTGCTGCCTGGTAACGGACGCGGGCGGCGCCGTGGTGCTCACGTCTACCGAACGGGCGCGCGACTTGCCACAGCCCGTCGTGCAGATCATCGGCATGGGTGAGAGCGCGGATCATTCGCTCATGACGCAGATGCCCAGCCTCACGAGTTTCAGCGCCACAACGAGCGGCCGCGAGGCGTTCGCCATGGCCGGCGTGACGCACAACGACATCGACGTGACAGAGCTATACGACTCGTTCACGTATACCGTCCTGGTGACATTGGAAGACCTGGGGTTCTGCGCCAAAGGGGAAGGGGGCGCCTTCGTGAGCGGCCAGCGGACGGCGCCGGGGGGCGACTTCCCGCTGAACACGCAGGGCGGCGGGCTGAGCTACACCCATCCGGGCATGTTCGGGATCTTCACGCTGATCGAGGGGACGCGGCAACTGCGCCACACGTACGCGGACACGCCGGAACGGCAGGTGCGGGATGCGAACATCGCGCTGTGTCACGGCACGGGCGGCAACCTGAGTTCCGCGGCCACCGTCATCCTCGCGCGGGAGTAACCATGCCGAAGCGCACTTTGCCGGAACCGGATCCAATTACGCAGCCCTTCTTCGATTCGTGCAAGGCGCATGCCATGCGCGTGCAGCACTGCGCCGACTGCGGGAAGTGGGTCTTCTATCCGCGGAACCTCTGCCCGTTCTGTTTCGGAACGAGCCTCCACTGGGAGCCGGTCAGCGGCACCGGCGTGCTCTACAGCTACATCATCTCGCACGTGCCGGGCCCGGGGTTCGCCCCGGACGAATGCCCCTACGTCACGGCCATCGTGGAACTGGACGAAGGGGTGCGCATGTTTACCAACCTCGTCCAGGTGGAGGCCAATCCCGAAGCCATTCGCATGGACATGCCCGTGGCGGTCGTCTACGAGGATCACGACGACGGGGTCACGCTCCCCCTGTTCCGTCCGGTATAGACTGAGCGCGTGGGGGTGGGAATCAGAGCAGTGAACCGCGCGCGGCGGCTGGGGAGCGGGAGGCCGTGAGCGCCGCAACCGTTGCGCCCCCCACCGGCGAGCGACTTCGCGTCAAGACCCTCGCGTCCTACGGCGCGATTCAGCTGGGGATCAACGCCGTCAGCACCACCTGCCTGGTGCACCTGATGTTTTTCTACACGGACGTGCTGCGGCTCAGCCCGAGCCGCGCGGGCCTCGTGCTCCTGCTCGGCCACGTGTGGGACGGCGTGACCGACCCCCTCATGGGGTACATCAGCGACCGCGTCGCGTGGAAGGGTGGACGGCGCCGCCCGTTCTTCATCCCCGGCGCCGCCTGCATGGGGATCTTCTACGGGCTCCTGTTCATGCCGCCCGCGAATCTGACCAACAGCGGGCTCTTCTGGTACATGCTCGCCCTGTACATCGCCTTCTGCACCGGCCGCACGGTGCTGAACGTTCCCTACAACGCGCTCGCGCCGGACCTGACGAAACACTACGACGAGCGGTCGCGCCTAGCGGGCTGGCGCGTCGGGCTCATGCTCATCGGGGACATGATGGGGGGGCTGCTGCCCATCGCGCTGCTCATGACGCTGGGCGCGCAGCGTCCGGCCTTCACCGTCGCGTGTGGGATCATGGCCACAATTGCCGTCGTCTGCGGGGCGGTAGGGCGCTGGGGCACCTTCGAGACAACGGTTGCGGTCGTGCGGGCACCGGGAGCCCCCTCCTGGAGCGGAGCGTTGCGGGCGGTGTTTTTCCCGCCGGACGCGCCGCAGGCCGGCTGGCTTGAACTCACGTGGCGCGTGCCGCTGCGCGGCCTGCGGGCGGTCGTGGCGCCGATCTGGAGTCCCCCGGCCCTCATTCTAATCGTGACCTTCGGGATGGTGGTCATCGGCACGGGGTTCCCGTACACCTCGTTCCGCTACCTGAGCAAGTATTACTTCCACGATCCGGGGCTGGACCTGTACATCATGATTGCGTACCAGGTCATGGGCCTGGCGGCGGTGCCCTTCTGGACCTGGACAACCCGCCGCTACAACAAGAAGCACACCTACCAAGCGGCGATCCTGGGCTACATGGCGGTGGGGCTCGTCGTCCTGTATTGCACGAACGACAGCCGGGTGCTGTTTCTCTGCGCCATGGCGGCCTCAGGGTTCTTTGGGACCGGCATCTGGATGTTGCCGAATGCGCTGTCGCCGGACGTCATCGAGTGGCACCGGGCCCACCGGGAACACACCAACGAAGGCGGGTTCTACGGCACGTGGTCGTTCATGTCGAAGCTGGCGGGGGGCGTGAGCCCATGGATCGTCGGCCTCACCCTCGATTACGTGGGGTGGGCCCCCGACGGGGCGCAGTCGTGGGAAGTGTTGTACGCGATGCTGTCCATGATCGCGGTGTATCCGTGGGCCTTCATGGGTATCGGCGTGATCCTGTTCACGTGGTACCCGATCAGCCGCGCCGTCTACGCGGACATGATGCGCAAATTGGATTCCGCGGCGCCGCCGACCGACTCGTGAGCACCGCAGCCTCCCCCGCCCCCCTCGCGGCCACTCCCGCGACGGAACGCCTGGGGGCCACGGTGATGCTGTCGTACTGCACCGCCCAGTTCGGCCTGAGCGCGTTGAACACGCTCATGAACACGTCGCTCCCCATCTTCTATATGAACACGTTGGAGGTGTCGGGCGCCGCGTTCGGGTGGATCATGCTTGCGGGCAAGCTCTGGGACGCGTTCACCGACCCGCTCATGGGGCACGTGACGGACAACACGCGGTGGCGCGTGGGCCGGCGGCGGCCCTTCTTCGTGCTCGGAGCCCCCTTCCTGGGGCTCACGCTGTGGCTGCTTTTCCGGCCGACCCCCGGATTGAGCGGCGCGGCGGTGATCCCCTGGTTCCTCCTGATGTACCTGGGGGTGTACGCGTCGCGGACGGTGTACGAAACCCCGTACCAAGCCATGATTCCCGACCTGACCAAGGACTACGCGGAACGGACGCGGCTCGCCACGTATCGCGCCACGATCGGCAACATGGGCGATTTGATCGGCGCCATGCTGCCCGTGCTGTTGCTAGGGTTCCTGCACCTGAGCGACCAGCGTGGGTATGCGATCAGCGCGTCGATCGTGGGGATCATCGTGGTGGTGACAGCCGGCGCCGCCCTGTTGGGGACGCGGGAACGCACCAAGGTCGATCACCTGCCGAAACAGCCCTTCGTGAAGAACATGAAGGCTATCTTTCTCTTCCCGATCCGCAATCGGCCCGCGGGGATTCTCATCATCTGCTATGCGTGTGCGGTCTTTTCCACCGCCATGCCCGTGGCCAGCTTCAAATTCCTTAATGAGTTCGTGTTTCTCGAGACCGGGTTGGAAACGACCGCCCTGGGCCCGCTCATCGAAGGCATGGGCCGCAAGAACTTCCTCGATATGGCCGTCCTCTTGTGCTACTTCACGGGCGTGTTCCTCTCCGCGCCCATCTGGGCCCGCGCCATGCGTTTCCGGGACAAAAAGCCTGCGTATATCTTCGCGTTTCTCTACCTCGGATGCATGGTCAGCTTCGCCTTTTTCATTCCCCGGCACCTGGGCTTCCTCTTCCCGCTGCTCAATCTGCTGGTGGGCGCCGGTGCGCTCGGCCTCTGGACGTTGCCGCAAGCCATCGGCCCCGATTGCATCGAGTGGGAGGAACTGCACCACGGCGACCGGCACGAGGGCGGGTTCTACGGTATCTGGTCATTCGTCCAGAAAGCGGGCAGCGGCGTCGCGCTGCTCACGATGGGTTTCCTGCTCGACCTCATCGGCTTCGTTCCCAAGGCGGTGCAAACGGACGGCGCAGTGCTCGGGCTGCGGTTCATGTACGCCGGGACCCCCATTCTGATTTGCGTGGCCGCCGCGCTGATCTTCACCCGCTACCCCATCACCCGCGCGGTCTACGAGGACATCATGCAGCAGCTCGCAGCACGCCGGGGGGAAACTCCGGAACCACCAGCGCCGTAGCGAGAGGCCCGGCCTACCCCCCTAGCGGCCGCCGACGAGATCAGAACGGGCGGGTGCCGGCGATCTGGGTGCGGTACATGACGCGCCGCTGCGTGGCATCAAAGTCGGCGCGCTTGTGGTTCGTGCAGCGGTTGTCCCACACCACCACGTCGCCGGGGCGCCATCGGTGCGTGTAATAGAGGTGAGGCTGGTCCGCGTGTCGCCGCAATTGCTGCAGGAAGGCGCGCTCCTGGCTCGGGTCGGGCAAGCCGGCGAGGCCGAGGGAGAGTGAGCTGACGTAGAGGACCTTCCGGCCGGTCACCGGATGGGTCCGCACGACGGGATGGTGAAAGCGCGGCACCTCCGCGTCCGTGACCTTCTGGTTGGGCCCGGCCACGTCCAGCTTCGCGAACCGGCCCGCGTACGGATTGAACGCCCACACTTGCAAATCCGCCACCTGGGCCTTGGTCGCCGCGTCCAGCTCCTCGTAGGCCATATATAGGTTCGCCCACGACGTGTCGCCACCCTCTGCCGGCACTTCGACCGCATGCAGCATAGCGCCGAGCAGCGGCACGGGCATGTACTGCAGGTCGGAATGGGGCGCAATCGCCCCCTTCCCCAGGACACCGCCTTCCACCACGTTTGAAACGGGCACCACGGGCGGCTGCGATGCGTCGCCGAGCACCGGAATGTCAGCAGGCGGAACATACGTGGGGCCGAACCATTCGCTGACGGCCAATTGCCGCTCGCGGGTGAGGTCCTGGTCGCGGAAAATCAGCACTTGATAGTCCGCGAACGCCTGCAGGATGCCGTAGACGACGGCGCCGGGCTGGTCCCGCGCCAGGTCCACACCGTGCACTTCCGCGCCGAGGGGCCCGCCGGTGGGGACCACCTCCAGCGCTACTGCCGCCTCAGGCATTCGCGAGGATCTTCCGCGCCGTCTCTTCGACCACCGTGCCGTCGAAGAACGCCGGGTTCATGCCCCCGTGGAGGAGCACGGGATAGGTACACACGAAGTCCCGGTAGTCCGCGTCAGTGAGCAGCCCTCTGTCCACCAGGCACCGGCTCACCAATACCACTTCCTTGATGTCAGGCACGTCCCAATGGCCGATGTCGGACGAGAAGAACGCCTTCAGTCGCAGCCCAAACGGATTGCCCCGCCCGTCGAGCGCCCGGTAGACGCTCCGGTCGTCCGCCTCGCACCCAAAGAAGAACTGCCGGTCGAACACGTCCGCGATCTCCTGCTCTTCCTGAAAGCCGGCCGCCTCAAACTCGTCGCGCGCCCACGCGGGCGGCGCGCCCCCTTCGCTGCCGCGCACCCCGTCGCGCATGCTGCCCATCCCAGCCAGCACCGGCCGCCCGATTTTCTCGTTCAGCCCGTACTGCTCGACCAGCCCGAACAGCTCCGCCCGGTCCAGATGGGTGGGGTCGAATTGCTTTAGGCCCTCGGCGTTCCGCTTCTCCCAATGCTCCTCCAGCGAATGCAGCAGGTCCGCCGCCCAGCCCGCGCCGCATTCGAGGAAGCCGAAACGCAACTGCGGGAAGCGGCGCGTCACGCCGCCCATCACCAGCGACTTGGCGAATTCTCCCTGTTGATAGGCGTGGCCCATGATGTGGTTGAACATGTAGTTGGTCGGCGAGCGGCGGCCGGAATCCAGGTATCGCAGGCCGATCGCGCCATGGGAGGTGACCGCGACACCCAAGTCGCAGAAAGTTTGCCACAGCGGATCGTAATCGTGCGCGCTGTCGATCCCAAAGCGGTCCACCTGCGCCGCGGCAGGGAACGCGTCGGGATGCGCGGGCCAGGGCCGCGCCACGCCGGGCGGGACCATGGCCACCTTGTACCCGAGCGTCTTCACACAGTGTTCCAGCTCTGCCATCGCCTCTTCGGGCGTGTGCATGGGCAACACCGCAGACACGGTCAGTCGATCCGTGTGCGGCGCCATGAGTTCCGCGTTCATGGTGTTGATCGCGCGGCAAGCGAGCCGGCGCATCTCATCGTCCGGCATGGTCGGGAGGGCGAGGCCCAAGGTGGGATACAACACCGCATAGTCCATCCCGATTTCTTCCAGCCGCTCGGCCAGCAGGTCGGGAATCATCACCGTGGCTAGGTCGCGCGCGTCGTTTGTGGTGCCCCACCACGCGCCCCGCTGGTCGCCGCGGTCGGCGTCGCCCATGGAATTGAGCGGATGCGCGCGCATGGTGTCCCGCAGGCGATCGGCGGCTCCTTCACCGCCCACCTTGTCCACGTACCCCAGAAACAGGCCAAAGGGTTCGATCAGGTGCCCGTCCCCATCAATAATAGGATGATCCAGCTTCGCACGCAGTTCGGATACCTTGGTCGCCGTGTCAGTCTGCAGCATGGTCCCCTCCGACTTGTGAGGCGCGCCCGCTACACCCGTGAGGGCGCGCCGCCCCGCAGTCCGTCACCCTATCCCCTCGGAGGGGAGCCGGGCAACCTTGGCTCGCGACCGCCGCGCGGCCTTACGGCTCAGGGGTTTCGTGCAGCACGCGCTCGTAAAACGCGTACTCCGCGTCAGCCAGCGCCTGTGCCTGCGTCCCCGCGGTCTGGAACAAGTGCGCCGCCTCGGCATTCTCCGACAGCGTCTTGAACGTATCCGAGAGGGCGGTCCATTGCTCGCCGATGGCGTGCATCTCGGCGCTCAAGCCCGCGCCCGCCAGTTCGGGTACCTCGGCCTCGACCTCGCGCAGAAAATCCGCGTACAGATACCGGAAGTGGCCCCCGCCCGTACCACGCCGCTCGATGATCTGATACGCGAAGCGCGTGGTCCAGCTCCAGTCCCCCGCCAACGCATCCGGCCAGTCTGGCAGCTCTTGCGCGAGCGTGCGCATCCCGGCCACTCCCTGAAACGCGATGGGCATTGCCGGGTCCGGGTCGAGCAGGGCCTCCGCGTTGCGCCGCATGGTGTGCAGCATCATCGCGCGCATGGCCGGCACGGGGCCCGGCTTCTCGAGCTGATGCCAGTGATACTCCAAGGGCATGGGCAACTGGGCGGCGGACCGCGCCTCGTCCAACCGCGCCAGGGTCACGTGCTGCACGCTGTCGAACTGGGTGTCCGATAGGTACGCGTGCTCGTCGTCGTAGCCCACGAGCAGAATGGTGTGGCCGGCGAAGTGGGTGGACGAGTTGTAGTAGTCCAAGTAGAAGATGTCCGAGCGCAGCATGACCGGCACGTCCCGGTCCACCCACGCCGCCACGTGTTGCCACGCCTGGTCGCTGTCGGTCTCCAGGTTCCAGGTCCAGGGCTGCTGGATCGTCTCGAAGAAGTCGGTTTCGAGCATGCGGGACCGGCCGTTGATGACGCGGGGCAGCGGCGTGCCGTCGAGCTTCGCGTAGAAGAACCCGAGGCCGCAGGCGAGGCCGAAGCACAGCGCTTCGCTGTAGTCCAGCCCGTGATACACCATGGCGTTGTGCAGCGCGGTCGAGCCGCAGTGGCGGCCGGGATGGTGCGTGAAGGGGAGGTGATGCGCGGCCACAACGGTACTCCTAGCGTCGGGGGCGAATCAGTATGGCAAGCACGCCGCAGCGGGTCAACCGCGAAGCGTCTCTATAATACGGTGGTGCCGCAGTACTTCGCGTACGGCTCGAACCTGGATCCCGCCCAGTTAGCGGATCGCGAGGTGGCGTTCTCCAACCCGCGCCGCGCGCAGTTGCCCGACTGGAAGCTGACCTTTAATAAGGTAGCCACCCTGAACGCGGTCCCCGGGGAAGGGCGGGCGAACATTGTGCCCGCGCGCCGCGACTGCGTGTTGGGGGTTGTGTTCGACGTGGACGAGGCGGGGCTGGCGAATCTGGACTGGTACGAGGGCGCGCGGTCGGGGCATTACCGGCGCACCACGGTGCCCGTCGTAGTGGATGGGGAGGCCGCCGTGGAGGCGCTGACCTACGTAGCCGAGTTCACCGGTACGGGTCTGCGGCCGTCCCCATGGTACCTGCGGAAGATCATTGCCGGGGCGCGGCACTTCCGGTTCAGCCCCGAGTACGTGGCGCGCCTGGAGACGTGGCCTACGGTCGGGCCAACCGAACGGCCGCCTAAGTGATCCCGCCCGCTGGTGCACGTTCGCGATACCGGAACGACACGGCCGATTTGTCGCAGCATCTAGTCGGCAGCGGCGGCCTTGGGCGGACCGTCAGGTCCCCAGCGGTAGTCCGCGCGGGTAATACGCAGGCGTTCGACCGGATTGCCACCGATGATGTGCGACTGGATGATCTCTTCCACGTCGTCCACGGTTACGCCGCCATACCACACGGCCTCGGGGTAGACCACTACGGTCGCGCCGTAGGGACATGCGTCCAGGCAGCCGGCCTTGTTGGCGCGCACTGCCCCGCGCAGCCGGTGGCGTTCGAGCGCGGCCTTGAACGCGGCGCGCAGCTCCACCCCGCCCTTGTCCTTGCAGCAGCCGCGGGGGTCGTCCGCCGGACGCTCGTTCTCACAGACGAATATGTGCCGTTCGTACTTCGCCACGCCAGGTTCAGTCTGGCCTAGAAGCTGACCGCGGGCAAGATCACCCCGCGCAATTCGTCGATGGGGATCCGGCGCTGTTCCATGCTGTCGCGCTCACGCAGGGTCACGGTCCGATCCTCGAGGGTCTGGCCGTCTACGGTCACGCAGAAGGGCGTCCCCGCCTCGTCTTGCCGCCGGTACCGCCGGCCGATGGCCCCCTTCGCGTCGTAAAACACTTTCATGGCGCCACGGAACTCTTGCGCGATCTCTTGGGCCAGCTCGGGCATGCCCGCCTTGTTGACGAGGGGCAGCACGGCCACCTTGATGGGCGCGACCCGCGGATGGAATCGCATGACCACGCGGCGCTCTTTCTGGTCTTCCGGATTCTCCACGGCGTACGCATCCGCCAGCACAGCCAGGACGCACCGGTCACAGCCGATGGCCGTCTCGACGATCCACGGCGTGAAACGTTCTTTCGTCTCCGGATCGAAGTACGTCAGGTCCGTCTTTTTCCCGGAGTACTCCTGGTGTTGCGTCAGGTCGAAGTCGCCCCGATTGTGAATCCCCTCCAGCTCCTGCCAGCCAAATGGAAACTGGTACTGGATGTCGAACGCCTTCTTGGCATAGTGCGCCAGTTCGTCCGGGCCGTGTTCCGCCCAGCGCAATTTCGCGCGCGTAAGGCCGATGGTGTCGTACCACTGCCAACGCAGCTCCCGCCAGGCGTCGAACCACTCGCCCGCGGACTCGGGCGTGACGAAGAACTGCATCTCCATCTGCTCGAACTCGCGGGTGCGGAAAATAAAATTCCCCGGGGTGATCTCGTTGCGGAACGCCTTGCCGATTTGCGCAATGCCGAAAGGCAGCTTTTGCCGCGACGGGCCGAGCACGTTCCCGAAGTTGACGTAGCTCCCCTGCGCGGTCTCCGGCCGCAAGTACACCACGTGCGCCGCGTCTTCCACGGGGCCCATGTACGTCTTGAACATGAGGTTGAATTGCCGGGCCTCCGTCAGCTCCCCCCCGCAGGCGGGACAGACGCCGGGGGTCTCCACGTGATCTTCGCGGAACCGCTGCTTGCACGCGCGGCAGTCCACCAGCGGATCGGCGAAACTCGCTACGTGTCCGCTGGCCTCCCACACGCGCGGATGCATGAGAATCGACGCTTCCAGGCCCTCGATGTCGTCGCGTTCGTACGTCATCGCGCGCCACCAGGCCTGCTTAATGTTCCGCTTGAGTTCCACACCGAGCGGACCGTAGTCCCAGCAACTACCGATGCCGCCGTACACTTCGCTACTGGGGAACACGAAGCCGCGCCGCTTGCACAGGGAGACGATCTCCTCCATGCGCGCCTCGCCGGGTGATGTGGTTTTCTTTGCCATTACCCTGTGAATTGCCCGCCCGGTGCCGGACGCTTCTCCGGATTTGCCCGTCCTACTTTCATCGCAAACAACGCCGCATTCGGGAGGGGTGGAGCGGTTTCACGGGGTGGGGGCACGCGGCGCCAGGGTACCCGCGGGTTGCGTCTGGTCCAGTAAGCGCATGATCGCCACTGCTGTGAGTTGTGCGCGCGCGGTCAGACTGGGAATATCCAGCCATTCCCGGTGGGTGTGGAAGCCGCCACCCACGGGGCCGACCCCGTCGACCGCCGGACAGCCGCGCGCGCCGATCAAATTTGCGTCGCTCCCCCCGCCGCTGTGCCGCTGTACGAGCCGCTGCCCCAAGTCGTCCCCCACGCGAAAGAACAGGTCCCGCAGCGCTTCGGACTCGGGCGTCGGGGTCCAGGGCGGCCGATGCAGCACTCCGGCAGCCCGCGTGCGCGTCGGGGTACCGTCCGTGCGCGCGCGCACCGCCGGCGTCGCGCCCAAGCTGCCGAAGAAGCGCTCGATGGCCCCGCCCGCGTCGGCGCGCACATATCGCACGTCCACCGCGGCCTCGACGCACCCCGGGACGATATTTCGCTTGCAGCCCGGGCAAACCACGTCGCCCACATTGACGGTGGTCCCCGTGTCGTAATCCGTCATGGCCTGCATGGACAGAATGTGGCCGGCCATCTCTTCGAGCGCGTTCGCGCCCTGGTCGTGGTGGACGCCGGCGTGCGCGGCCCGCCCTTCGACCACCACGCGAAACTGGCCCAACCCCTTGCGGCGGGTCGTGATCGTGGTCGCCCCGTTCTGCACCTGCCCGCCCTCGAAGACGATGGCGGCGTCGTGCCGCTGCGCCTCGGCCTCGAGCACGGGACGGGACGTGAGCGAGCCGAGTTCCTCGTCGCTGTTGAGGACGATCGTCAGCGTCGCCTCGTCCAGCACGCCGGCCCAGTGCAGCGCCCGCAGGATTGTGACCAACATGGCTACGCCGCCCTTGCAATCCACCACCCCGGGGCCGAACAGGCGATCCCCCTCGCGCGTCACGGAGAGGAAGCCGCTGTCCGGTTCGAACACCGTATCCAGGTGTGCGGACAGCAACAGCCGCTTGCCGCTTGTGCCAATGTGTCGGGCGATCAGGTGCGGCGCAGTCTCCACGGGTGGGTCGGGGTTGTGTGGGCACCCGATCGAGGCGATCGTATCGCCGGGGACCTCCTGTAGGAGAAAGCCCAGGGGCTCCAGTTCCGTGGCGCACATGGCGGCCACGGCCCGGATGCCGTCGGCGTTGCGGCTGCCGCTGTTCACCTCCACCAGCGCGGTGAGCAGTTGGACGGCCCGCGGCTCATCCTGCGCAATGGCGTCGACGACGAGCTGCTCTTGTTGCGTCAGGCCCATGCCTAGCGCCGGCGTCGGCGCAAGCAGCAGGGCGATCGCGAACAGACACACCGCCGGTGCGCGGCGCGAGGCGGGTAGGCGTAACATGCGCGCGAGTATAGCACGCGGTGCGCGACGTCCCGCGCGCTCGGCACCGCCGCTAGCGGACGGGCCGCGGGCGGCCCCTACCGTCGCCGACGGTGGTCGTGATCGTGTAGGTAATGTCCTCAGTCTTGTGCGCGGGCACCGTAGGTTCAACCAAGAGCGTGGTGACATTCTCCCGTTCAATGGGCCCACGCCCTTTCCACGTCCAGTCGTTGTGGTGATATCGGCGGATCTCCCAGGTGGTCGGGCGGGTCGTTCCATTACGAAGGCGGAGCCGGAACGTTTCGATGGTGTCGTAGCCCACCACGTTGCCCGCGTTGTTGAATCGGATGTTCTCCTTGCGGAAACGCATGCGGTCCATCTCGATGCTCACCCCCGGCGCGGCGCCCAGGTTCACCTCGATGTCCTCGCCGATAGGCACGTACTCGACCCTGCTCTGCCCGGCGAACAGCACGCGGTCGCTCTCCGGCAAGCGCCGGAAGGCCATGACCCGGCCGTTCGGCAGCGGCTCCTTGCCCAGCTCGTTCTCTTCCGTGTTCTCGACCGTGAAGAATTTCTGCACGGCGTTCGTGTGCCACTCCTGCGGATCTACGCGGTAGTCTACCGACAGGGGCACGTCCGCCACGTGGAACGACCGCAGGCGCTTCGCCCACTGGTCCGGAATGGTCTCGCGGCCCTCCACCGAATACAGAAAGTACTCCGAGAGTCCCTCCTTCATGATCTGCTTCGGCGCGGTGGGAGCCGCCCGGGCAGCTAGACTCGCGCCCACCTGCGCGCTACTCATGTCGTACGCCGCGACGGCCTCCTGCATCCGGCGCATCTCATCGCGCCGCCCGCGGGCCAGGTCCGCGATGGGCTCGACCAGGTTGATCTTCCCCACCACCAGGCGCGTCTCCGCGTTCGGGTAGTCCTCCCCGCTGCGGTTGTGCACGGTCACGTAACCCGTGAGGGACATGCGCTCCTCGTTCGGGTCCGCCTCGATCACGTAGTCCGCCGCCCAGGAGATGCCGCTGGTGAAGTAGATGATCTCCACCTGCACGTCGCCCTCCACCTCGCTGGAGATGTGCCACACGAGATTGTTCGGCAGGTTCGGGGGGAACGTGGTGTCCAGCACGGCCACCTGGTGCGCGTGCGAGACCGGGCGCAGCTCGACCGACGTGGGGTCGATGAGCGTGCCGGCCCAGGAGAACTGCAGGCGGTTCTCGCCCGTTTGCAGGGTCAGGTGGCGGCGCTCGCGCACCAGCGTGAGGTCCGCGCTGTTATAAATGGTGAGTTGTACCGTGTCCCGGGGGGGCAGGGTGACCAGCTCCACGTAGGCGAACACGGCCGGCGTGAGGGCCAGGGTGAGAGCAAGCGTCAGGGCGAAGCGGCGAAACGTTTTCATGGTTGAACCTCCTACTGCAGGTTCTTTCGCACCACGGTGAACTCGAGTAAGACCTTCTCGCCTTCGGCCGGGGCGGCGACGGTGAATTCCACGGTCTCGGAGTTCTCGATTTCATACGGGTGCGAGTGCTGGGTGATCGACCAGTCATCCGTGAGGTGCTCCACCACCCGCAACTGGACCGGCATGGGACGGAAATTCTCGATCTCAAGCTTGAAGCGCTCTTCCAGGTCGTACATGACGACCTGCCCATGGCGGTTGCGGCGCTCATTGAGCCGCTGCTCGCTCATCCGGTGGCGCTTCACCACCACGTCCCGGGAATCGCCCACGTAGAGTTCCAGCTCATCCCCGACGGGGGTGTACGCCACCCAATCCTCGCCGAGAAACGCGGTGGTGCCCTGGCTGTCCTCCTGGAAGAGCCGCGCCTTCCCGCGCCGCAGGGCGAACTCACCGAGCCCCACCGCGGCCGTGTTCGGAATCACGTAGTGGAGCGCGACGCGCTCCTGCGTTCGGGCAAAGTCATAGCTGAACGTCTTGCGCACCGGCACCCGGTTGAGCGCGTACGACAGCATTTCCTTCGCCTCCCCGTTGTCGATCGACTTCGTGAAGTCCTCCCCATAGCCCGCGGCAATGTGCGCGTCCTCGAAAGGCTCGCCGCTGCCGTTGCGCACCTTGAGGTACGACCGGAACGTCATGAACTTCTCGGCGTTGTCCGCGATGGCCCGGTAGGCCACCTCCCGCTGAAAACCGGAGATGAGGTACGAAATGCGGATGCGCTCGGCCCCCACCTTCACACTGTCCACCTCCCACACCAGGGAGTTCCCCTGCGGCGGGAAGCTGACGCTGAGGACACTCACCTTCGCCGGCTCGCTCAACGCCTGAAACTGGATGGACCCGGCATCGATGTTCACGTTCTGCCACGAGAAATCGATCTGGTTGCGCCCGCGCTGGAGCGCCACCGTGCGTTCCTCCTGGACGAGGACGAATTGCTGATGGTCCAAGCGCAGGTGAGCGCTATCCCGCTCGGGCAAAGTAACGAGCTTGGTGCGCGCCTGCGCGCCGCCGGGCGCCAGCGCGAGGCCGGCAGCGAGCAATGCGAGTTGGAGACTACGGGCGAAACGTGGCATGTGGCTTCCTCCTGCTGGGTCCGGCCGGGTTGGGCCGGCCCCGGGAGCCCGGGCGATGCCCGAAGCCCTCTCGAATAGTAACGCGCAACTGCCGGAAAAGGTTTACTCGACTGCCGCGAGTTTTGCACGCCGATTCGCGCTATGTTTCCCCATTGCCCCGGGCCCGCCGCCACGCCGGGGCGGCTGCGACCGTGGCGGCCGGACCGTACGGCCATTACACTTGGACTCGGGGCACGCGTGCGACGAGGAATACCGCGGCAAGCATGGCACTTTGCGGCCTGTGTAGCAGCCGGGTTGCTCGCCTCGCCGGCACGCGCGGAAGTGTATGTCCCGCCGGGCCTGAAAGCCTACCAGCGCGGAGACTACGCGACTGCGCTCGCCACGTGGAGACCGCTGGCCGAGGCCGGCGATCCTACTTCCCAATACTTCCTGGGACTCTTGTACGACAAGGGAAAGGGCGTCCTGCAAGACACGGTGACGGCCAACCGGTGGTACGAGAAGGCGGCTGAGGGCGGCTACGAACACGCACAATACATTATTGCCTGGCGGTATCACCAGGGGGAGGGCGTGCCCCGCGATCTTCAGCGGGCGGTGTACTGGTTTCGCGTGAGTGGGGAGCGCGGGTACCGCGGAAGCCAGTTCTGGCTCGGCGCGCTGTACGCGCGGGGCGACGGCGTGCCGGTGGATCCCGTGGAGGCGGGCAAATGGTACCGCGCCGCCGCCGAACAGGGCGACACGGAGTCCATGTATCGTCTGGGGGCGCTGTATTTCGATGGCGCACTGCCAGACCTTTCCCAGGCGGAGCACTGGTTTCGCGTCGCCGCCGCGGCGCAGGGGCACCGGGATGCCACCTTTGCGCTCGGCCGGATGTATCTCACCGGCCGCGGCGTGCCCCAGGACGAGGTGCATGCGCTGGCCTGGTTCGCGCTCAGCGCGCGGCAGGGCCGGGACGAGGCCGTGAAAGAAGCCGACGCGCTGCTCGCGGAACTCAGTCCCGAGGCGGTCGTGCAAGCCGACCACCTTTACCGCGCTTGGCGCGGGGACCGCACCATCTTCACTCCCCACGGCGGGTACACGCAGCACTTCAGCCAGGGGATCCAACGCAACGGGTGTAAACGCCGGCTCGGACAGTTGATTGCCGCCCTCGCGCGGTACGCCCGGGAGCATGACGGGCACTATCCCGAGCGACTCGGCAATCTGTATCCCACCTACGTCACCGACCTGACCATGTTCCGGTGCCCGAGCGACTCACGGGGCGCGTGGCGTTCGCAGGATATCGACGCCAAGGGATCGTACCTTTACCTTAGACCCCGAGCGTCATCTGGGTACGACGTGGAAGCGAAGCTGGTGCTGGTCCTGCGAGATAAGGACCATCTCCCGCACCAGTACGGGATGTACCTGGACCGCCACATCGAAGTGCACACGCCCCCGTCAAGCGAGCCACCGACCGCGGTCCCGTAACCCGCCGCGGTGCGCGCGCGGGTCTAGGACGACGTGGCGGCTTTGCCGCGCCGTTTGGCGTTCGGCTTGGAGTTTGTTGCCCGGCGCGTCCGTTTCTTCGGTGCGGGCCGCTTCGGACGCCGGACCCGGCCGTTCGCGCCCCCGGCGGCGAAGAACTGCCGGAGGAACTGGCCCGTGTAGGAGCTTTTCACGGTCGCCACGGTTTCAGGGGGCCCTTCCGCCACCAGGGCCCCGCCGCCGTTTCCGCCTTCGGGGCCGAGGTCGATGATCCAGTCGGCGGTTTTGATCACGTCGAGATTGTGCTCGATGACGATGACGGTGTTCCCCGACTCGACGAGCTGGTGCAGAATTGCGAGCAGCTTCTTTACGTCGTCGAAGTGCAGCCCAGTGGTGGGTTCATCGAGGATGTAGACCGTGCGGCCGGTGCTCCGCTTGCTCAATTCGGTGGCGAGTTTCACCCGCTGCGCCTCGCCGCCGGAGAGGGTGGTGGAGGACTGCCCGAGTCGAATGTACCCGAGCCCGACTTCATCGAGCGTCCGAAGCTTCGAGGCGATCTTCGGCACGTTGCGGAAGAACTCCCGCGCCTCCTGCACGGGCATGTCCAGCACGTCCGCGATGCTCTTGCCCTTGTAGCGCACCTCCAGGGTCTCCCGGTTATAACGTTTGCCGCGACAGGTCTCGCACGTGACATACACGTCGGGCAGGAAGTGCATCTCGATCTTCAGGAGCCCATCGCCCTGGCACGCGTCGCAGCGCCCGCCCTTCACATTGAAGCTGAACCGCCCGGGCTTGTACCCGCGCACCCGCGCCTCCGGCAGGCGCGTGAAGATGTCGCGCACGTGGGTGAACAGCCCCGTGTACGTGGCCGGGTTCGACCGGGGGGTCCGGCCGATGGGCGATTGGTCGATGTCGATGACCTTATCGAGGTGCTGCAATCCCGTGAGGCGTTTAAATGGCCCGGGCTTGGCGCGCGATTTATACAGGTGCTGCGCCAGCGCGGGATACAGGGTGTAATTGACCAGGGACGACTTGCCGCTGCCGGACACCCCGGTCACGCAGACGAAACAGCCCAGCGGGAAATCCACATTGATACCCTGCAGATTGTGCAGCCGCGCACCCCGCACCCCGAGCTTTTTCCCCGTGGCGCCGCGTCGCGCCTCGGGTACCGGGATCTCCAACGCGCCCGACAGGTACTGGCCGGTGAGCGAGCGCGCAACCTTGGTGATTTCCCCCGGCGTGCCCTGGGCCACCACCTCGCCGCCCTGCACCCCGGCGCCCGGGCCGAGGTCGATCACGTGGTCCGCCGTTTCAATCGTGTCGCGGTCGTGCTCGACGACGATGACCGTATTGCCCAGGTCGCGCAGCCGGCAGAGCGTATCGAGCAGCTTCCGGTTGTCCCGCTGGTGCAGGCCGATGCTCGGTTCGTCCAGGATGTAGAGCACGCCCACGAGGCCGGAGCCGATCTGGGTGGCGAGGCGGATGCGCTGCGCCTCCCCGCCGGAGAGCGTGCCCGCCGCGCGGTCGAGGGTCAGGTATTCCAGGCCCACGTTGAGCAGGAAATGCAGCCGCTCGCGGATCTCCTTCAGGACGCGGTCGGCGATCAAGTGCTGCGTGTTGGTCAGCTCCAGCTCATCGAAGAACCGCGCGGCATCGAGCACGGAGAGGCTGGTCACGTGGACGATGTTGTGCCCGCCCAGGCGTACCGCCAGGCTCTCGGGCCGCAGGCGCGCGCCGCCGCAGTCGGGGCACGGCGCGTTCGTCATGAAGTCCTGAATGAAGTCGCGCACCTTCTCCGAATCGGTCCCGTCGTAACGCCGCATGAGCCGCCGCAGGATGCCCATGAACGTGTCCTCGAAGGTCCACTCGCTGCGCTTCCCCTTGAACCGGAACTCGATCGCCTCTTCGCCCGACCCGTGGAGCACGATGTCGCGGATGCGCTTGGGCAGCTTCTTCCAGGGGGTGTCGAGGGAGAAGTCGTAGTGCCGCGCTACGTTGCGCAGCACCGCCATGTGGTGGGACCCGCCCATGATGCCCTTGATCGGGGCGATCGCGCCGTCGCGAATGCTCAAGCTCGCGTCCCGAATCACCAGGTCCGGGTCCAAGTCCCGCGTGGCGCCGAGGCCCGTGCAGGTCTGACAGGCGCCGTGGGGACTGTTGAACGAGAACATGCGCGGCACCAGCTCCTCGATGCTGACGCCGCAGGTGACGCACGCGAACTGCTCGCTGTAGAGGATCTCCTGCTCGCGCGCGCGCGCGGTCGCTTGGTGCGTGACGCGGATGAGCCCCTGGCCGAGCCGCAAGGTGGTCTCGACGGAATCCGTGAGCCGGCTGCGCAGGCCGTCCTTGATCACCAGCCGGTCGACCACCACGTCGATGTCGTGCCGCTTGGTTTTGGCGAGGGTGATCTCCTCGCTCAGGTCGCGCACCTCGCCGTCCACCCGCACGCGCACGTACCCGGCCCTGCGCACCTGGTCGAACACCTGGCGGTACTCCCCCTTGCGGCCGCGCACCAGCGGCGCGAGCAGGTGCACGCGGGTCCCCTCGGGCAGGGCGAGGAGGCGTTCCGTAATCTCCTGCGCGCTCTGGGCCGCAATCTCGCGTCCGCACTGGGGGCAGTGGGGCGTGCCGATGCGCGCGAACAGGAGCCGCAGGTAATCGTAAATCTCCGTCACGGTCCCGACGGTGGAGCGCGGGTTGCGGCTGGTGCTCTTCTGCTCGATGGAGATGGCGGGAGACAGCCCCTCGATGTACTCCACGTCCGGCTTCTCCATCTGGTCGAGGAACTGCCGCGCGTAGGCCGAGAGACTCTCCACGTACCGGCGCTGCCCCTCGGCATAGAGCGTGTCGAACGCGAGCGAGGACTTGCCCGATCCGCTGAGGCCGGTAATCACGACCAGTTGGTCGCGCGGGATGGTGAGGTCCAGGTTCTTGAGGTTGTGCTCGCGGGCGCCGCGAATGACGATGCGCTGGCCGGACACGGCTACTTCCGCCACCCGTGCGCGCCGATGAGCGGCACGAACACGCAAGCGATCGATTCCTGAATCTCGACCTCCTCCCCGCGGCGCGTCACGACCATGCACAACTGCTTGCGCCGCGTACCCACGGGAATCACCAGGCGCCCGCCCTCGGCCAACTGATCTATCAGTACCTGTGGCACCTCGGGGGCGGCGGCGGTGACGATGATGCCATCATACGGGGCGCCGTCGGGCCAGCCGCAACTGCCGTCCCCCTCCACTACGGTAACGTTGTGCATGCCCAGCCGCTCCAGGCGCGCGCGGGCATTGGTGGCCAAGTCGCGGATGCGCTCGATCGAGATGACATCCTCCGCCACGTGGGCGAGCACCGCGGCCTGATAGGCCGAGCCCGTCCCCACCTCCAGCACGTGGGACGCCGGGCCCACCCCCAGCGCCTGAGTCATCACGGCCACCATGTAGGGCTGGGAGATGGTCTGGTCGCAGCCGATGGCCACCGCCCCGTCGTGATAGGCGCGGTCCACGTACTCCACCGGCAGGAAATCCTCGCGCGGCACGGCCTCCATGGCCGCCAGCACTCGGGAATCCCGGATGCCCCGGGCCACGAGCTGCTGCTCGACCATGAGGGTACGGGCTTCCGCAAAACTCTTCGCAGTCATGTCCTCTATAAACGCCCTTGGGCGAAGGCGAACAAGCGGCGAATCATATCACGCCCAGGGCCCCGTCGCAATGCGAAAGGGCAACCCGGGACAGAACCCCGGCCCACGAGGACATTGAACCGCCAAGGCGCCAAGCACGCCAAGGAACACGGAGCATGGGAATGTGAACCACCAAGACACCAAGGACACACCCCAACAATGAAAGCCAGGGATCCCAATCCCTGGCGTGAGCGCCCGCCGTCTTGCGTAGGGGCGGACCTGCGTGTCCGCCCGAACAGCAAGGGCGGGTCGCGGAAGAGGGCGGACACGC
>CBDUXP010000053.1:0-27082 GCA_965371225.1 uncultured bacterium
ATGCGCCCCCAGCGTGGTAGCGACCGGGGCATGTTCGCGTCGCGGGCCCGGCCGGCTCCGGAGCACCCTGGACCGGCCGTCGGTATAGCGTTCCGGGGGAATGTTGTTACGCTGGCAGAAGTGGACGGATCGCCGCCGGCCGACGGTGGCAGACCGTGCACGAGGATGGTCACCGCGGCCAAGATGAGTGTCATGAAAACCGTCATTCCCGTGAAATGCCCCTTCTGCAACACGCGCGGCAAGATCGTGACTCCGCGCGTGGGCGCCATGATCGTCGCGCCGTGTCCCCGCTGTCAGGAGTTTCTGTTGGTCTTTGCCGGCACCTCGTTCCCGCTGAACAAGCACGTCATCCTGCACGCGAGCGCGGCCGAGCAACAGGCCCACCTGGCCGAAATGATCATGGAGCACATCGAGGAATGGGTGGAGGATCTCCTGGAGACCGACTCCGAGCCCGAATCCGACTCGGCGCCTCCCGCCGACGCGGACCAGGCTGCGGAGGCCGATGCGGAGGCGGCGGACCCCGCGGCGGCGCCTGGTGAACCCCGCCTGCGTCCCTCCTGGGTGCCCGGCCGGCCGACGGGACCGATTACCGAGGCCGAGGCGCGCGACTTCCTCACCATCGATGTGCCTCTGAGCGCGCGCAAAGCGTACTTTGATCGGGTCTTCGGGCCTCGATAGCCCGGGCCCCGATAGGCATACCAACGCCCCCGGTCGCCGGCGCGGTCGGGGGCGTTGCCGTGCGGGGTTTGGCCGGCGGCTCAGGTGAACGCGCGGATGCCGGTGGCTTCGCCGGCGATGAGCAACTTCTGAATCTGCGTGGTGCCCTCGTACAGGCTCGTCACGCGCGCGTCGCGCAGGTACCGCTCCACGGGATACTCGTTGCTGAACCCGTAGCCGCCGTGCACCTGGAGCGCGCGGTTCGCGCAGCGGAACGCCGCTTCGGACGCAAACAGTTTCGCGATGGAGGTCTCCTGTCCGTTGGGAAGCTTCTTCTGCTTCAAGTCGCCCGCGCGGAACACGAGCAGGCGGGCGGCGTCCGTATCCACGAGATTGTCTGCGATCAAGTCCTGCACGAGCTGGAACCCCGCGATGGGCCGCCCGAACGCGTGGCGCTCCTTGGCGTACGCGATCGCCGCGTCGGTCGCGCCCTGGCAGATGCCGACGCAGCCGCAGGCCACGCTGTAGCGCCCGTTCTCGATGGCGGAGAGCGCCACGCTGAAGCCCTTGCCCTCCGGCCCGAGGCGGCACGCATCCGGCACGCGCAGGTCCGTGAACACCAGCTCGCTCGTATCCGCGCCGCGCAGGCCCAGCTTGCCGTGGATCATGTTCGCGGAAAAACCCGGGGTGCTCGTATCCACGAGGAACGCGGTGATGCCGCGGTGCCCCTTGCTCGGATCTCCGGTGGCCAGGACGAGCGCCACTTGGGCGAGCGAACCGTTGGAGATCCACATCTTCGTGCCGTTAATGATCCAGTCGTCGCCGTCGCGCACGCAACTCGTCTTCAGCGCCGCGGCGTCGCTGCCGCTGTCCGGTTCCGTCAGCGCGAAACAGCCGAGCCATTCGCCGCTGCACAGCTTCGGTAAGTAGTGCTGCTTCTGCTCCTCCGTGGCCCACTTCATGATCGGGCTCTGCACGAGGGAGCACTGCACGGAGATGATCGTGCGCATGGCGGAGCAGGCGCGGCCGATCTCTTCCACCAGGCAGCCGTAGCTGATGTAGTCTAGCCCCGCGCCGCCGTACTCCTCCGGCACCACGCCGCCCAGGTAGCCCAGGTCCTTCATCTTCTGGATCAAGTCCAGCGGCGGCTCACACGTGAGGTCATACTCCCGCGCGCGGGGCATGATCTCCTTCTCTGCGAACTCCCGCGCCTGCGCGCGGATGGCCTGCTGATCGTCCGTGAATTGGAAGTTCATGGATGCGCTCCCCCCACCGGCACCCGCACGGTGCCCACTGCGCCAGCCTACTTCGCGACGATGATGTCGACGACTTCCAGCAGTTGCTTGGCGTTGCGGCACTCGTGGACTTCGTCGCAGTAGGGTTCGTAGTCGTACATGACGCTGTCGCCGAGGCGCCACGCGGAGCGGGCCTCCGGGTTCAGCCAGATGACGCGTTTGGCGCGCTCTTGCAGCCGCTTGACGCACCATGCCTTCGGGTCGTTCCGGTTGTTCCGCGCGTCGCCGATGATGATGACCGTAGTCTTGGCCGTGACGGCGTCGAGAAACTTCTCGTGGAACGTGTAGAACGCCTGCCCGAAGTTGCTGTGCCCGTAGTAGTCCACGCTCTTGCTGTGCAGCGCCAGCTCGATGGCTTCCTGAAGCTCGTGCTCGTGGAACAGCTCCGTCACCTCACCCAGTTGCGAGACGAACACGAAGGTGCGCACTTGGGCGAAGAAATCCTGGATGGCGTACACGAACTGGAGCATGAAGCGGGCTACGTGGCTGACGGAATCGGAGATGTCCACCAGCGCCATGACCTGCGGCTTCTCCCGCCGCTTCTGCTTGAAGTGCAGGTCGATAGGTACACTGCCGTACTGCATGTTCTCGCGGATGGTCTTGCGCACGTTGAGCGTGCCGCGCGCCAGCCGCTTGTGCCGCAGGATCAGCTTGTCCCGCAGCTTCCGGCCGAGTTTCGTGACGATCTCGCGCAGCACGGCCATCTCGCGCTGGTTGAGCTGGTAGAAGGTCTTGTTCAGGATGTCGTCCGCCGTCGAGATGTCGAGGGTTTTCACCTCGTTCTTGTCCAACTCCATGCGGATGACGTTCTTGGTGGCCTCCAGGAACCGTTGCATCTGCCGCTCGAGGTACTGCAGCACTCGCTCGATTTCGTGGTCCGTCAGGCCCTCGCCGCGCAGTTCCTCGGCCAACCGTTGCAACTCCTCTTCCAGCGTCCCCCAGTCCAGATTCTCGCGGATCTTCCGCGTGTAGAACCCCACCTGCAGCGGGTTCTGGATCTGGTTGAAGCCGGTCGCGTCCATCTGCTCCTGCATGAACAGTTGGAACCGGCCGGGCTCGATGTTCGCCAGGAACTCTTGGAGCCGCTCGAACGTCTCGGGATGCTCGCGCATGAACTGCTCGAGAAACTCCTGCATCCCCATGTCCCCGAAGCGGTTCTCCGGCGCGTCCGGGTCCTGTTGCAGGCGGTCCGTGATCGACTTCAAGTCCGTGAAGTACAGATCGAACAACTTGTCGAAAATCGGCATGTCGCCCGTCTGCTTGACGAGCGTGGCGGCGAGGGTGGCGCGGAACACGCTCTTCTCGTTAATCCCCATGGTGCCCACGGCCTCAAAGCAGTCCAGATTCTCGCTGAGGGACACCCGCACGCCGCCCACGCGCAGCGCGCCGATGAAGCGGATGAGCGTGGATTCCATGGCTAGTTGAGCGAACCCTGGTCGGCGGGGGTGAGCAGGTTGGGGATGTTCGGCCGTACTTTGCTGATGTCCCCTTCATACTTGAGCAACAGGTTCAGCGTCCGCTCCACCACGTCCTTCTCCAATTCGGCGGCGTTCAGGATGACCAGCGCCTGGGCCCAGTCCAACGTCTCGCTGATGCTCGGCTGCTTCTTCAAATCCAGCTCGCGGATGCTCTGCACGAACTGCACCACGGCCTCCGCCAGTTGCTGGCTGACGCCCGGCACCTTCAGCCGGACGATCTCCGTTTCCCGCGCCGTGTCCGGAAAGTCGATATAGAGGTGGAGGCACCGGCGCTTGAGCGCATTGGTCATCTCGCGCTCGTTGTTCGACGTGAGGAACACCAGGGGCAGGTGCTTCGCGGTAATCGTGCCCAATTCCGGCACGCTCACCTGCCAGTCGCTCAGCAGCTCCAGCAGGAACGCCTCGAACTCCGGATCCGACTTGTCCACCTCGTCGATCAGCAGCACACAGGGTGCGTCCGACTGGATGGCCTGCAGCAGCGGGCGCGGCAGCAGGAAGTTCTCGGAGAAGAACACGTCGTCCTGCTCCTCTTCGATGAGGCGCACGGCTTCGGTCAGCGTGGTGGCTCCGCCGAGCACCTCGGAGATCTTCTCCTTGAGGATCTGCGTGTACAGGATCTGCTTGGCGTACTCCCACTCGTACAGCGCCTTGCACTCGTCCAGGCCCTCATAGCACTGGAGCCGGATCAGCTGCCGGCCCAGGGCCTGGGCGGTCATCTTGGCCAGGTCCGTCTTGCCCACCCCCGCCGGCCCCTCCACCAGGATGGGCTTCTGCATGCGGTCCGCCAGGTAGACCACCGTGGCGATGTTGGTGGAAGGGATGTAGTCCTGGCCGCGCAGGGCGTCCAGAATGGCGTCGACCGACTCAAGCATGTACTGATCCCTTCGGGCAGGGTGGGCGGCCCGCGGGCCGAGCCGCACCATAGGATGAACGGCGCTAAGTCTAGGGCTCGCCGGGGGGCGTGTCAAACTTGGCCGACCGGCCAAATACCCGGTATCGAAGGATATCCTCCTGCCGCGCGGGCCTGGAGGCGGGAGAAGTGGTACTACTGGAATGCCACATAGTAGTCCTTTTCAATATCCACTTGCCACGGCATACTAGGCTGGACCGGGTTCAGCAGTGAGCCCTTGGCGCCACCCCGGAGAGCTGCCCATGTACCGCCCCGACCACTACCGCGAAGACGATACGGCCACGTTGCACGCGCTCATGCGGGTGCACAGCTTCGCCACCCTGGTCACCGCCGGCCCCTCAGGCCTGGAAGCGACGCACCTGCCCCTGCTGTTTCACGGGGACGCCGGGCCCCACGGCACGTTGCGCGGGCACGTGGCGCGGGCCAATGGGCAGTGGCGGCACTTCGGCAGTGGCGCGGAGGCGCTCGTCATGTTCCAGGGTCCGCACGCCTACGTGTCCCCCCAGTGGTGGGCCGGGGGCCCGAGCGTACCCGCGTGGGATTACACCGCAGTGCACGCGTACGGGTATCCGCGCATCATCGAGGACTGCGGCGATGCGCGCGGCGTGCTCGAGGAGCTGTCGGCCGTGTACGAAGCCCAGTTTCCGCAGCCGTGGCGCATGACCGACGAGCCGCCGGCGTACATTGAGAACTTGCTGCGGCACATCGTCGCTTTCGACATGCCCATCCATCGTCTGGAAGGCAAGGTCAAGCTCAATCAGAAGCAGACACCGGCGGACCGCGCCGGGATGATCGCGGGCCTACGCGCCGTAGGCGACCCGCAGAGCGTGGCTGTCGCCGACTTGATGGCCGCGCGGGAATCGCGGCACGCTTAGGCCGCGGTCGCGTCCGTTTCGGGGTCGGCGTCGGGTGTGCCAGGCGGCGGCTCGACCGGCACCGGCACCTCGGTCGCATCCTCTGCGGCTTCAGCTGCAGATGCAGCCGCGGGCGGCGGTGCCTCGGCCATAGTCGGGGCGGGCAGCGTGGCAATCGCGCCTTCCGCGAGGCTGCCCAGGTAGAGCCGGCCGTCGAATTCGTTCACGCTGGTGATGTACCAGAAGCAGTCGGGCGCGGGGTCCTGCAGGTTGTGCACCACGTTGCCATCGAAGTCAAACCCGAGCACGAACGCATGGTGTTGCGCGGCGGGCCGCATTCCCTTGGGCAGGCGCATGACCACCTTGCGCAGGAAGCGGCTCGGCGCCAGCCACGCATCCACCTGGGGATCGCGCGGACTGGGGATCGCGAGCCAGAACGTGTCCCGCCCGTTGCAACTGATGTTGTCCGGGAAGCCGGGCAGGTTGTCGATGAAGGTTTCCACCGTCCCGGCCTGCTCGCCCATGAGCCACAGGCGCAGCGTGCGGTACGCGCCCGTCTCGTTCACGAGCAGGTACCGTTCCTCCGGGTCCATGGTCACCCCGTTGGCGAACTGCAAGCCGCTCAACAGGACCCGCGTTTCCCGGCGCGCGGGCACGTACGACAGGAGCCGCCCGTGACCCCCGTGTTCCAACAGCGCTTCGATGTCCTGGTCGTTGTTGAACTTCGAGGACGCGTCGGTGAAGTAGATCGTCCCGTAGGACGCGATGTGCAGGTCGTTCGTGAACATGAACGGCACGCCCTCCGCCGCGCGCGTGAGGACGGTCACGGTGCGCTCGGCGTCGATGCTCAGCAGGCCCCGCCACGTGTCGCACACGATCAAGTTGCCCTCCGCGTCGAACTCCATGCTTTGCGGCCGGCCGCCGGTCTCCGCGAACACTTCCAGGCCGCTCCCGTCCGGCTGCATGCGCACGATGCGGCCGTCCAGCAGCCCCGTGTACAGCCGCCCGTCCGGCCCGAGCATGACGTCTTCCGGTCCGATCCCGTCACCCAAGCTGAGGCGCGTCACCCCCGCGAGGGCGGTGTTCGTTGCGTACGGGCCCACTAGGCCGGGCGACGCCGGCGGGGACCATGGGGCCGGGTCGATGGGCACCGGCCACGTCGCCAGATAGAGGACGAGCGCGGCGACGGCCGCTCCGCAGATTCCCAGGACGCTCTTCATGTCCGTGTACCTCTCCCGCGTAAGGCAGGTCGTCGAGCGGGGAATGGACGCGGCAGCATACCATCCCCTTTGCGCCGCTCTGCGGTCCGGTACAGTGCGCGCGCGAGTTGTCACTCGCGAACGAGAGGTGACCTGTGCATCCGGAACTTTCCGTGCGAGATGTGGCGGGGCGGGCGGTCGTGTCCAGTGGCCGTCCCTGGGAGCCCATTGTCGGGTATAGCCGCGCGGTGCGCGCGGGCGCGTGGATCGCCGTGACCGGCAGTGTCGGGAGCCATGCCGACGGGAGTTACCCGCCGACGGCGGGGGAACAGACCCGCCGTGCGCTGGAGCTGATCGTCGCCGCCGTCGAAGCGCTTGGCGGCCGGCGGGAAGACATTCTCCGCACGCGCATGTTCGTTACCGACATTACCCGGTGGGAAGAGGTCGGCAGGGTGCATGGGGAATTTTTTTCGGACGTGCTGCCCGCGACGAGCATGATCGAGATCAGCCGCCTGATCGACGCCGACGCCCAGGTGGAAATCGAGGCGGATGCGTTCGTGGCGGACGGAGCCGCTTAGGCGGCGGCCACCGCAGCCGCCCGCACGGGGGCACCCATCTCCGTATATAACTGATGCGCGCGCCCGAGTTCCGCGCGCCGCGCGCTCTCATCCCCGGTGAGGATCGCGAGCGCCGCCCGTTGCATGCGGAGCAGCGCTGCGTACCGCTGGGCGCCGGTGCGCTCCAGGGCCGCTTGAGCCGCGTCCAGAATGGTCTCGAGTTCCTCCGCGGCGGCGGCCCCTCTTGTACACATCAGCACGCGCGCCTGCATCAGGAGGGCCTCGCACTCGAACACCCGGTTGCCCTGCTCGCGCGCGAGACGCGTGGCCTCTGCCGCGGCCTCGATCGCCGCGGCTTCCTCGCCAAGTTGGAGCCGTGCCCGAGCCAGGCCCACCAGCGCCTTCGGCGCGCGGGCCTGCGCAATGCCGCGTTCGCGGGTGAGTTGCAAGGCGCCTCCGAATGCTTCCGCCGCTTCCGCCCACGCGCCGTCCGCTGACCGCGCCTGGCCCAGCCCCCGGAGCGCACTGTGGCGCGAGGCGGCATCGCCCAGGCGCTCGCTGAGTTCCATGGCGGCGCGGGCGTGTTGATTGGCGAGGTCGGGTTCGCCGCCGATGCGTGCGCATTCGGCCGCCGAGCTGTGCATCCACACCAGCAGCGCATCCGCGCCGTGTTCCGTCGCGAGTCGGAGCCCCGTCCTGAAGTCTTCACGCGCCCGGTGCAGGTGCCCCTCGTGCATCCACACGGACGCGCGGATACCGAAGCACGCGATGTACGGCGGAAACCCAATGTACTCCGCGCCCAGGTGCAGGGGCGTGGGCGGTGCGGCTAACAGGCGATCGAGCAACGCATGCGCCTGCCGGAGCCGGCCCGCGCTGAAGTACCCCATGGCCAGCGCACCCTGCACGGCGAGGATCAATCCCGCGTCGCCGGTCTGCGTGGCGAGCAGCCGGGCCTCTTCGCTGAGGGGCAACATGGCGGGGTTGCCGCGGAGGCAGTGGATGAAGGCGTAGGCGGCGGCCAGCATGGCGTGCGCCCCGGTGGCGCGGGTGCGCATGGCGATCACGCGGCCCTCGGCGTAGATCGCCTCGGCATCGGCCAGCGGCAGGCCCAGCCGCCAGCCATATTGCAGCAACCAAGTGCACGCTTCGAGGCGGAGCGCCATCGCCTCGGGCGTTTCCGCTTCCGCGTCGAGCAGCCGCCGCACTGCCCGCCACTGTTCCAGCGCGGTTGCGGGATCGCTCAAGCCCGCGTGCCGCCCCGCGCGGGCGCGCCAGCGCGCCGCCTCGAGCGCGGCGCCGCCACGGGCGAAATGCTCGGCGATGACGGCTGCGTGTGGGTCCGGCGCGTCTGCATGCAGCGCGGCCAACGCCTGGGCCACCGCCTCATGGACGGTCCGCCGGCCCGCCGCCGGTTGCGATTCATCGACGACTTCATGGGTCAGCGGATGCCGGAACGCAAACGTGACGTGCGGGTAATAGCCGGTTTCCACCACGAACGCGGCGTCCACCAGCTCGCGCAGCGTGGCATGCACGTCGGCCGCCGGCCAGGGGAGCACCCGTTGCAGCACGTCCTGGCTGAACTCGCGCCCGATGACCGCCGCCGTTTGCAGCGCGAGCTTTTGCCGAGGCGGCAACGCATCCACCCTGGCGGTGACCGTTTCTTCAACCGAATGCGGAATGAGGGCCCGATCCGGCTGGTGTCCCAAGCGGTACGCCCCCGGGGTCCCGGTCAGGGCGCCCGCCTGCGCCATGGTCCGGACCAGCTCCTCCATAAACAACGGGTTCCCGCCCGTGCGCTCCAGGATGTCCTCTGCGACGGAGGCGATGTCCGCCCGGTCTCCCAGCAGCCGGCGGAGGAACACCCGGGAAGCCTCCGGTGCCAGGGGCTCCAGCTCAATCCGCGTCCAAGCGAACGTCTCTTGCCAGGGGCGCTGGTAATCGGCCCGGTGCGTGGCCAAGAGCAGGACCGGGACCTCAGCGACGTGCGCAACATCGTAGGCCAGGGCAGCGGCACTGCTGCGGTCGAACGCGTCGATGTCTTCCAGCACGATCACCGTGGGTTCCGCCTGCGCCTGGGCGGTAATCAAGCGTCGGAACGCGCCGTACAGCGCTTGGTCGCCGCCCTCCCGCGCGTTCGCGGGCGGTGGATGGTCCGCGTCAGCGGCGCCGAGGAACGCCGCCAGCAGGGGATAGTCCCGCATGAGCCGGCCCGACAGCCGCGTCAGACGGTCGAACAGCTTCGCGCGAATCTGGGACGGCGTATCCGTGTCCGCGATGCCGAAGTAAGAGCGCACCAGGCCCAGCACCGGCATGAAGGGCAGGGCCTGCCCGGCCGGCACGCCGCGCGTCTCGAACACGGCCACACCCCGGGCGCGGCAGCGGGCGACGAACTCATGGCACAAGCGGCTGCGCCCGACGCCGGGCGGACCCTCCAGCGTCACGAACTGGCCTCGCCCTTTGAGCGCCAGGTCCAGGCTGCGCTCCAAGGACGCCAGTTCGCCTTCCCGTCCCACCAGCGGCGAGAGCCCGCGCGCGCGCGCCGCGTCGAAGCGGGTCTGGTGCGGCGCGACGCCGGTCACCGCGAAGAGGGCCTGGGCCTGTGGCGCCTCAGCGCCCCTGATCCGGCCTCGGGGCTCGAGATGCAGGAAGTCCGCGACCCGTTCGGCCAGGGAGGCGGTGGCGTAGACCTGGCCGGCCGGCGTGAAGTGGGCCAGGGCTTCCAGGAGCCGTGCGCGCGACTGGGGAATGACCACCTCCCCCTGCGGGCACGCGTCGGACTTTCGGACGAGGACATCGACCACGTCCAACACGATCCGCGGCGTCAGGCGGATCCCCTCCGTCGCCGCGAGGTGCTCCACGAAGCGTTCCATCTCGTTCCGCAGCAGCAGCGCGGCGTAGCACGCGAACTGGGCGTGGTGTTCGTGCGCTTGGGGCGCGCCGAATACCGCGAGGTAGTGATGGTCCTCGACCGGCAGCACCCGCGCGCCGAATTGCGTCGCGCCCTGCTCCACCAATTCGTGCACCTCCGCCGCAAGTGCGTGCCGCGTGGCGGGTGCCAGGCCCCCGGTCGCGTCGTCGACTATTTCGGGGACGACGAGCTGGAGGAGGGTGACGCTTTTGCGCTCGTCGCGCGGCGCGTCCAGGGCGGGCACCCCGGGTCGGGAGCCGGGCGGCGGGGCATGGGGGTGCCCGTTTCCCGCGAATTTAACTCCGCAGACACGGCAGGCGGATGCACCGCCCTCGATGACTGCCCGACACTCGGTACAAACTTGCACGGTACTCTGCCCCCCAGCTGCCGAACCGCAGCCCCCGCGAGGTGCGCGGCATCTTACCCCATCCGGGCCGCGGCGTGAGGGGCACCACGCGCGCGGGCATCCGCCGCCCGCCGGCCGCCGATTAGCCCGGGGCCAACGCCTCCAGCACGCGCTCGTCCGGCAGGGGAACGCCGTCGGGATGCAAGGGCTGGATGCACACGTGGCTCGCCCCGGCGTCGTGGTGCGCCTGGACCCGCGCGGCAATGGCGTCCGCATCCCCCCAAGCGACCACCGCGTCCACCAGCTTGTCGGTGCCGCCGTCGGCCAGGTCCTCGTCCGTGAAGCCGAACCGCTGCAAGCTGCGCCGGTAGTTGGGCAGGCCCAGGTACATCTCAATGGCTTGCCGGGCGACGCCGCGCGCCTTGGCGGCATCGGTTTCGAGCAGCACCTTCTGCTCCACGCACAGCCACGCGTCGGGCCCCATCACTTCCCGCGCCCACGCGGTGTGTTCGGGGGGGACGAGGTACGGGTGCGCGCCCTGCGTGCGCTCGGCGGACAGTTGCAACATCTTCGGGTGCAGCGCGCCGATGACGGTGGGGGGCGGCTCCGCCAGCTGCGCCGCCATGTAGGGCGCCTCCGCCATCTTGTCCAGGTACATCCGCATGAACGAGAGCGGCTTGCTCGCGTCGTGGCCGCGCACCATCTCCACCATCGGCTTGTGGGACACGCCGAGGCCGAGCAGGAACCGGCCGCCGGACAGCTCGGCGAGGGTGCGTTGCCCCTGCGCCGTGGCAATGGGGTCGCGGGCGTATATGTTCGCGATGCCCGTGGCGATGATCAGCGTGTCCGTGTGCGCCAACAGCCAGCCGGCGAGCGCGAAGGGTTCCCGGCCCATGGCTTCCGGAATCCACAGGGCGCCGTACCCCCACGCTTCCACCTTCCGCGCGAACGCGAGGGACGCCGCCCCCGGCAGGCCGTCCATCCACGTCCAAACCCCCAGTCGACCGATATCCATCGCCAGCCCTCCTCCGGGCGGCCCTCATTGTAGTGCAGGGTCAGCTCGTCCGCTCCCGGTATCCGGGCGACGGCCGGCGTGCGCCTTCAGAGCCCCTGGGTGGGAGAGGAGAGGGCGTGGAGCGCCGCGGCCTTCCGCGCGGCCTTCGTGTCCGACGCACCAGGTCGCGTGTCGAGCGGGTTGAACAGGTTCCCGTCGCCGACCAGGGAGAGCGCCGCGCCCAGGGTGGTCCGGCGCACCGCCTGCACGACCCGGTTCACCGCGTACGCCGCGCTGAAATGCGGGTGCGACACGCGGTACGGACATTCGTCGTCCACCGGGGCGTGGTCGTTCGCGTAGTGGTACACCTTCGGCGCCTCCACCCGCGGGCGCATCCCCATCGGGCGTACCAGATCGTGCAGCTTGCCCACGTGCGCGCGGTACAGCACGTACGCCGACAGGAGCTTCTGCGCGCGGGTGGGTTCGCCGAAGAGGCCGCGATACCGCCGGTCCAACGTGACAATACGCTGGCGCACGAACCCGTTGGGCGCGAACCGCTTGTTGGCGGCGAGCAGGGGCCACATCTGCCGGGCGAGATTGCGGTGATACACCGTGCGGCGCCGGCGCAGCTCCTTCGCCCGGGCCTGCCGGCAGAACGCGTACCCGTTCAGGTGCACGGCGAACTGGCGCACCTGCGACGAACCCCACGTCTCGTACAACTGCCGGTAGCCGCGGTCCATGAGGAGCATCAGCTCGTGCGGTTTGAAGTTGGTGTAGCGCATGCCGCCCCCGTAAAAGTGCACCTCCTCGAACGCCACCGGGTCCAGCCGGTCCGCTTCCTTGAGGCGGTCGTACAGCGCCGTGCCGTGAAACGGCGCCAAGCGCGCAAGCTGGTTCAGGGTCGGCTCGAGGCCGACGAACCAGTCCAGGTCTTCCTCGATGTTGGCGCGCGTGTGCCAGTCCCAACCGCACATCCAGGCGCCGGTGGTGCCGACGCCGATGTTGTGCAGCATCTTGAAGACGGCCTGGGCGTCGCCCGCCCGCTTGCTGTAGCCCCCTTCGGCCGCGAACTTGGATTCCACGCCGATGAAGACGTTGCTCACCCCGGTCAGGGCGATCTCTTCCGGCTCCCACAGGTCCTGGATCGCGCGGATGGAGCCGAAGGTGAAGAACCCCAACTGGCTGAGGCCAAATTCGCGGTCCTGCCGGATCCGGTCGCCGAGCGCCCGGAGGTGGGCCTTCTGCAGGAAGTGGTCCTCTTCGATGATGATCGTCTGCGTCACGTTCCGGTTCACCCGGTGGCGCCGCTTCATCTCCTCGAAACACTGCTCCGGCGCCAACAACTCGTACCGGCGCTTGCCGTAGTGGTGGGTGGTCGTGCAGAAGTCGCAACCGCTGGGGCAGCCGAGCCCGGACACGAGCATGCCGCTGTTGCCTTCGGGATACGGATCGAGCCACGGCACCGCGTAGCCGCACCGGGGGAGCAGCCGTTGCTGGATCGGGCCCTCGTCCGGGTCGCCCAGCAACCGCTGCAGAAACCGCACCCCTTCGCCGTGGCAGACGTGGTCGGCCAGCGCGCGCTGCTCGTCCACCGACAGGACTTCACAGAACGCCATCACGCCGTAGCTGCCGAGGATGATCTGCGTGTCCGGCGCCAGGCGGCGGATCGCCTTGCACATCTCGATCACAATGCCCAGATGCACGTGAAAGAAACTGATGCCGATGTAGGGGTAGCCCCGGCGCACCTCGCGCTCGAAGTCCGCCCAGGTGGGATGCTCGAGGATGGTGGCGGGCCACGAGATGTTCTGCGCCAGGATGTGGAGCGCGTGGCAGTGGACGTGGCCGGAGTAGGTGAAGATGTCCTGCCCGCGCATAAACCGCTGGGCGTGGGGGTCGATCAACGATTCATTGAAGCCCCAGGTGGGCAGGTCGCCGGCCGCGGTGCAAAACAGGATGCGTCGCTCCATGGAAGTCTCCCCGGCGGGCGCCGCGACGGCAGCGTCGGTCCTTTATAACGCATAATGATACCGGAATATCTGCTGTCTGCAAGCCCGCCCGGCGCAGGGCCGGCCGGCGTGGGCCGCAGGGAACCGCTGCCAGCGTGATAGCCTCTGCGCGAGGCGCACATCACGCGCGAGAGGACGAGCCGTATGCCGAGAACCCGCATCGAACGAGACTCCATGGGTGAAATGCGCGTGCCCGCCGACGTGTTGTACGGGGGGACGACGCAGCGCGCGGTGGAGAACTTCCCCGTATCGGGCCGCGACGTGGGGCCGGAGATCATCCACGCCTTCGCGCTGCTGAAGCGCGCCTGCGCGGAGGTGAACCGCGACCTGAAGAAGCTCGACCCGAAACTGGCGACGCTCATCATCAAGGCGTGCGACACGGTAGCGAAGGGCACCGCGGACGCGATGGACGCGGCGGACATGATGTATCACTTTCCTATTGATATCTTCCAAACTGGTTCCGGCACCTCCACGAACATGAACGTGAACGAGGTGCTGTCGAACATCGCGTGCGTAGCCGCGGGGAAGCGCGTCGGCGCCAAGAAGCCCGTACACCCCAACGACCACGTGAACATGGGACAGTCGTCGAACGACACGTTTCCCACCGGCATGCAGGTGGCAGCCGCAGTAGCGATCAAGGACGACCTGATTCCCGCGCTCAAGCAGTTGGCTGGCGCGCTGAACCGGAAGGCCCGGCAGTGGGACGACATCGTGAAAATCGGGCGCACGCATCTCATGGACGCCACCCCGATCCGGCTCGGGCAGGAATTCTCCGGCTACGCCGCGCAGGCGGACTACGCGGTGATCCGTGCCGAGCGGGCGATGGTGCGCCTGGCCGAGAACCTGCCCATCGGCGGCACCGCGGTCGGCACCGGCATCAACACGCACCCCGAGTTCGGGAAGAAGGTGGCGGCGAAGCTGAGCAAGGCCACCGGCGTGCAGTTCAGCGAATCGCCCAACCACTATGAAGCGCAGGCCACGCGGGATTGCGTCGTGGCCGCGTCGGGCGAACTGAAGACCATCGCGGTGTCCCTGTCGAAGATCGCGAGCGACATCCGCCTGCTCGGCTCGGGCCCGCGCTGCGGCCTGTTTGAACTGTCGCTGCCGGCCACGCAGCCGGGCTCGTCCATCATGCCCGGCAAGGTGAACCCGGTCATCTGCGAATCCATCGTGCAGATCGCGTGTCAGGTCATCGGTAACGACGTGGCGATCACCATGGGCGGTTTCGGCGGCGTCGGGTCGCTGTTCGAGCTGAACGTGGCTATGCCCATGGCGGCGGACAATCTGTTGACCAACATTCGGTTGCTCGCCAACGGATCGCGCATGTTCGTGGACAAATGCCTCAAGGGGCTGAAGGTGAACAAGGCTATCGCCACCGGCATGGTCGAGCAGTCGCTCATGACCGTCACCTCGCTCGCGCCCGCCATCGGGTACGACAACGCCGCGAAGGCGGCGAAGGCCGCGCTCAAATCCGGGCAGACCATTCGGGAATACGTGCTCGCCAAGAAGCTCGTGGACCCGGACACGCTGGACGAGCTGCTCGAACCCCGCGCCATGACGGAGCCGAGCTAGCCGTTTCGATGGCAGACGCGCAGCGGGCGGTGGACCGCTTCACGCTCGTAGCGGCGGTGCACCTGTTCCTGGTGCGGGGGGACGAGGTGCTGCTGCTGCGGCGGCACAACACCGGCTACGAGGATGGGAACTACAGCGTCATCGCCGGGCACCTGGACGGTGGGGAAGAGGTCCGCGCCGCGGCGGTCCGCGAGGCGCGCGAGGAAGCGGGGATCACGCTGCGCCCGGACGACATCCAGGTGGTCGGCGTGATGCATCGCCGGTCGGCGGACGAGCGCGTCGACTTCTTCGTCGCGGCGACTGGGTGGACCGGCGCGATCGCGAACTGCGAACCGCACAAGTGCGATGAGCTTGCGTGGTTTCAGTTCGATGCGCTCCCCGCCAACGTCATCCCCTACGTCCGCCGCGCGCTGGACAATTACCGCGCCGGCTCCTGGTTCGATAGCTTCGGCTGGGGCTAAGTACTCGCGGTCGCAACCGGGAGGCGCGTGCGGCCAATGTGCCAGCCCGATAAGGTCCCCGCCACCGTGCCTAACACTTGCATGTGCATAGCGGATTCAAGAACTCCGGTGCCACACTTCCGCGGAATGTCCAGGTATTGGGTTACGACCAGGGCGGTGAGACCCGCACCGATGAGGGTGCCCGCCAACACGGGGTGGCAGGGATTCGAGTGTTGAAACACGTTAAGCAGATACCCCCCCACCACCGCGAGCACAGCCGCGCCCGCGAGAATGAATGCCAGCAGGGTCGTCGCGTCGGCCAGATATGCAGGCACGCCGAAACGGCGTGAGTAACTAAAGGTTGTCAACCGTTGAAATCCTCCGAGCATTATGCCGATGGAGTACACGGCGAAGGAGCACCACCACAGGCCGACACGCTCACCCGGCCGGACTCTTGCACCAGTGCATGGGCCGCCCAATATCTCGTTAGCGGAGTAGGGACCGAGAACGCAGGCAGCAAGCATTGCAGTATTCAGGCCAAAAGCGTGCAGGGAATCGAAGCCTAGGAAATGCAGGACAGGCAGGGGCCCGACTGCCAGGATTGGCCAGCATAGATTGGCAATCCAGTAGCTCCTGCCGACGCTGCGCACGAGTCAAGAGTAGCGTGGTGGCTCGCGCCTCGCCGCAATTCCGCCGCTATTTTGGGGGGTGCGCTTCGTGTAGATCCTTCTGCATCAGGATGCGGCCCACGACACCGGTGAGGCGTTCGTGCTCGGGATCGGTGCGGGTTTCGACTACGCGGAAGCCGCACCGCTCGTAGAGCCGCCGCGCGGGGTTGGCGGTGGACGTAATCAACGAGAGTTGCGCGTACCCTTCCGCGCGCGCCGCGTCCTCCGCGTGATCGAGCGCCGCCGTGCCCAGCCCTTGTCCCCGGCACTCGGGCACCACGTGTACTTCCGCAATGTGGTACGCGCGCGACGGTCGTTGTGGACTCACGGCGTGCCGGAGCCGTTGAAACTTTGCTATCCGCAGCGCCCCCGCCAACCCCAACGTCCGCACCGCGTCCCAGACGAGCCGGGGTCCGATCCGCAGATCCGACCTCGGACCGGTTACGCCGACGAGCACCCCCACGCTTCGCCCGTCCCGCTCGATGATGACCGTGCGCTCCGGGTCCAGTTCGTGCCCGGCGACTGCGGCGCCAAACCGTAGGCCGAATGCCCGCGCCCGAACCGGATCGCCGGTGACCGCCACCACCTCCGGCGCGGGGTGTCCGTAGATCAGGTCAACGGCAAACGGCCAATCATCGCGGGTCGCCCGCCGGAAGGTCGCTTCGCTCGCCCCGGCACTCACCTCCACCTCGCCGCGCACCCTCATACCTCATTCTACGCGGTCCAACTCCACGGGGTTTCAGGCGCACGCCGCCGCTATACTGCCGGGCGTATGTCCCCAGCCCATCTGCCGACGGTGGCGATCGTGGGTCGCCCGAACGTCGGCAAGTCCACCCTCTTCAATCGCATCCTCGCCAAGCGCATCGCCATCGTGGAAGACGTGCCGGGCGTGACGCGCGACCGCGTCTACGGCGACGCGGAGTGGGGCGCCCGCGCGTTCACCGTGGTGGACACGGGCGGGCTTGTGGACCAGACGGCGGACGAAGTGCTCACGTTCATCCGCGAGCAGGCCATGACCGCCATCGCCGCAGCGGACGCCATCGTCTTTCTCGTGGATGCGCGGGAGGGGTTGACCGCCGCCGACGAGGCCGTGGCCGAAATCATGCGCCCGCTCCGGAAGCCTACGGCCGTCGCGGCGAACAAGACCGACCACCCCAGCCACGAGGCGGGCGCGGCAGAGTTTCACCGCCTCGGCCTGGGCGAGGTGTTCCCCATCTCCTCGGTACACGGCACCGGGGTCGCCGAGCTGCTGGACGCGCTGATGGCGCTCATCCCCGAGGCGGAGGCGGTGCCCGAGGACGGCGCGCTCGCCGTGGCCATCATCGGCCGCCCGAACGTGGGCAAATCCTCGCTGGTCAACGCGCTGCTGGGCGAGGAGCGGCTCATGGTGCAGGACCAGCCTGGGACCACGCGCGACGCGGTGGACGTGGCGTTCCATCTGCACGGCCAGGACTACACCCTCATCGACACCGCCGGCCTGCGCAAGCGCACCAGCGTGGTCGACGCCGTGGAGAAGCACGCCACGGGCCGCGCGGTGACCGCCATCGAACGCTGCGACGTGGCCGTGCTGCTGCTGGACGCCGCGGCCGGGCTCGTGGACCAGGACAAGCGGCTGGCCACGCTCGTGCACCGCCGTGGCCGCGGACTGGTGGTCGCGCTGAACAAGTGGGACTTGGTCGAGAAGGACACGAACACGCTCGCGCAGGTGCAACTGGACTTCGCGGTGCGGCATCCCCTCTTCGGCAGCGTGCCCTTCCTCGCCATCTCCGTGCTGGAGCGGCAGCGCCTCGGCAAGGTCTTCGACTCCGTGAATGAGGTGGCCGGCCATTTGCACGCGCGCGTGGCGACGAGCGACCTGAACCGGTTGCTGGAGCAGTGGATCGCCCATCGCGCACCGCCCATGCACCAGAACGGGCCGGTGCGCATCAAGTACGCCACCCAAACCGGCGACAACCCGCCCACGTTCACCCTCTTCGCCAACCGGCCCGGGGGCGTCGGGGACCAATATCTGCGCTACCTGGAGGGCCGGCTGCGGCGCAACGTGCCCCTGAGCGGCGTGCCCGTGCGGTGGCAGGTCCGGGCCAGTTCCTGAGGCGGCGGCCGGGGCGGGGGATCGCATAGTGTCAATATCGACCACATTTGTCCCCCCATCTGGTAAAGTGATGTAGGCCAAGGCTAGCGCGGGCGCGCCGGCCGCTAGTGAGGAGAGAGCTTCATGACCAAACAGGATTGCATTGACGCGGTCGCGGAACGTACCGGCTTATCCAAACGCGAAGCGACGGACGCGGTGGAGGCGACCCTCGGCTCCATCACCGATGCGCTGCGCGGCGGCGACAAGGTCGCCCTCGTCGGGTTCGGCACGTTCGAGGTGAAGCATCGCAAGGCGCGCCAAGGGCGCAATCCGCGCGACGGGTCGGTGATCCAAATTGCGGCACGCAACGTCCCGACGTTCAAGGCGGGGAAAGCCCTCAAAGACGCGGTCGGCTAGGGCGCGCCCGGATGGTCGCCCAAAGTAAGAAGATTTATTACGCCATCGGCGAAGTGAGCCGGCTGGTGGACGTGCCCCCCCACGTGCTCCGCTACTGGGAGGAAGAATTCAGCGTGCTGCGCCCCCCCAAGCGCCGCACCGGCGCCCGCGCCTACCGCGATCAGGACATCAGCCGCATCCGCCGCATTAAGGTCCTCCTGTACGACGAGGGCTACACCATCAAAGGCGCCCGGAAGCGCATGCGGGACGAGATCGCCGGCCGGGCCGCCCCGGTGCTGGACGACCAGATGCTCGGGGAGCTGGAGGGCGTCGAGTTCGGGCTGGTGAACGTGCTGCGGATTCTGGACGGCAAGCCCGAACTGGTCCGAGACGACTAGCGCCGCCCTTGCGCCCCCGTCCGGCGGGGCCTACACTGCCACCACCGCGCCGGGGCCCGGCCCCGGCGTCGCATCGGGGCGTGGCGCAGTCTGGTAGCGCACCGGTCTGGGGGACCGGGGGTCGCTGGTTCGAGTCCAGTCGCCCCGACCACACCCGTCAATCCATCCGGCTTGGCGGGTTTTCCTGTTTGGGGGGGAAGCCCGCTCCCCATCCCCACGGGTGACCGCTGCCTATTCCTTGAATAACCGGCGTGTCAGGTCGTCGCGTGACAGATCGAAGTGCTCAGCCACCACAGCGAGAATAGCTGCCAGGGTGCCAACGCGAAGATTGTCATGAGCCGGGATGGTGACGTGGTGTTCTCCCTGCTGGTCCGTAGTCAGGCGCAGGTGGCTTCCCGTCTGTCGCGTGATCGTGTATCCGAACGCCCCAAGCGCGCGAGCCAACTCCCTACCGGACAGGTCCCGGGGCAGCCTCACAGAGCGATGATTTCATCTCGGACGAAATGCAGGCGTACAGACCGTGGGTGACCGTTGTCTTCAAAGTGGCAGCGAACGGCGTCGCGCACGTTCGTGTAGAGCGCGTCCAGGGAATCCGCCTCTGTAAAGATCGCCGGGCCCACCGCACGGGCCGTAAACCCCCCCTCCGGTGCCTCCTCAACGACGAAGATAAGCTCTTCCATAGATCCTCAGGCGGCCGTGCGTTTCCTCGGCGCCGTCCCGCAATCCACAATAGGCCTCCGGATTGCGGTTGTCCACCGCCGCCGGTCAGGCATGGGCCGACCGACGAGGTGTCCTGACGATGCAGTCTGACAGCGCACCGGTCTGGGGGACCGGGGATCGCTGGTTCGAGTCCAGTCGCCCCGACCAACACCCGTCAATCCGCAAGGGCTGGCGGGTTTTTGCATTCGGTGCGCCGCCACGGGCTCCCGTCGACCGCGTGAGCGCGTTCATACTACGGTGACGGCCGCCAGTCCGCCGCGCGGCGGCGGGCGGCGGCGATTTGGGCGGGGGGCAGGTTGCCGCCGAGCAGGATGAGGTGCTGGCGGGCCTGGGGATGCCCTTGCTCGGCGGCGAGGGTGAACCACATGTACGCCTGCGTGCGGTCCAGGGGCGTGGGCGGGCCGCGCTGCCCGAACCGCGCGAGGAATCGCCGCCACGGACTCCGCGCCAGGGCCGCCTCGTTCGGCCCCCAGTAAATCGCGCGGGAGTAGATGAGCCCCAGGGCGAACTGCGCGCGCGGGTGCCCCTGCGCGGCGGCGCGGTGCATCCACTCGACCATCGCGGCGTAGTCCTGCGGCACGCCGGCGCCGACTTCGTACAGGCTGCCCAGCGCGAACTGCGCGTCCGCGTGCCCCTGCTCCGCCGCGCGGCGATACCACTTGGCCGCCCGCGGGTAGTTGCCGTCCCGGATGGCCCGCTGCGCGCGTTCGTACTGCGCGCCGGGATCGTGCGTGCGCCCGCCGCAGCCCAGGGTGGCGGCCAGCAGCGCGCAGCCGAAGGCGAGCATGAGGCGCGGCGCCATCATGCCTCCCGCGCGCGGGCCCTGGCCTGGCGGACGGGCCGCTGGCAATCGACCGACCACCTTAGTAGAGTACGTTTCCCGCCACCCAGTATGCGACGTCTGCTTACCCGCCCGTTCATCCTCGCGTTCCTCGCCGCCCTGTGGGCCGCGGTGGGTGCCGCCCCGCTGCCTGCCGACGCCCAGTTGATGCCGGCTGCCCCGGAGGCGGCCCCGGCCGAACCCGAGGCGCCCCCGCCGGCGCACGTGGTGGTGCCCGCGGCGCGGGCGAACGCGCGGGCGACCATGGAAACCTTCCTCAAGGCCATGGCTGCCGCGCGGGGCGAGTTCCCGGACCGGATCAAGGACGCGGCGGCCTGCCTGGACCTGTCGGAGATCAGCGAGATCGTGCGCGCGCAGGAGGGGCCCCTGCTCTCCGAACAACTGTTGGAGGTGATCGACCGCACGGAGTTCGTCGACCTGGAGACGATTTCCGCGGACCCGGACGGGGCGCCCTATGTGTTCGTGACGCGGGCCGAGGGCGAAATCCGCATCGCGCGCGTGGAGACGGGGGAGTGGCTCTTCACGAAGGAGACGGTGGGCGCGCTCCCGGCGCTGTTCAAAGTCCTCAAGAACCAGGAGGTCGTGGCCGAGTTGAAGGACGAGCCGCGGCACGTGTCCACGGTGCTGACCCTGCGGCGCGTGATCCCCGACTCGCTGCAGGAGCGCGGGTTCCTGTTGGAGCATTGGCAGTGGCTCGGCATATTCCTGCTCGTGCTCGTGGGCATGGTGCTGGACCGGATCGTCAGTTTCATGCTGGCCGGGACGGCCCGCGCCTGGTCGCGGCGCAACGAGGCGATGCTCGAGGAGGTGCTGACGACGAAGCTGTGGCGGCCCGTGGGGCTGCTGGCGGCGGCGCTGCTCTGGCGGGTCGGGCTTGGATGGCTCGACCTGCCCCAAGGGACGCTGGTGGTGTTGTACGTGGCCGTCCAGTTCGCCGCGACCGGGGCCGCCGTGTGGGTGGCGTACAACCTGGTGGACGTCTTCGCGGCCTTCGTGGCGCACCGGGCGATCAAGACCGAGACGAAGCTGGACGACCTGCTCGTGCCCTTGGTGCGGCGGTCCCTGAAGATTTTCGTGGTGGCGTTCGGGCTCGTGTTCATCGCGGACAACCTGCGCATCAACATCACGAGCCTGCTGGCGGGCATCGGGCTGGGCGGCTTGGCGGTCGCGCTCGCGGCGAAGGACACCATCGAGAACCTCTTCGGCTCCATGACCGTGATCCTCGACCGGCCCTTCCACGTGGGCGACTGGGTGGTCATCGGCGACATCGAAGGCACCGTGGAGACCGTCGGATTCCGGAGCACGCGCATCCGCACCTTTTACAACTCGCTGATCAGCGTGCCGAATTCGAAGCTCATTAACGCGTCCATCGACAACTACGGCGCGCGGCAGTACCGCCGCATCAAGACGTTCCTGTCCCTCACGTACGACACACCGCCGCAGAAAGTGGAAGCGTTCTGCGAAGCGGTGCGGGAGTTGCTGCGGCGGCATCCGTACACTCGGAAGGACTACTTCCAGGTGTACCTGAACCAGTTCAGCGCGCACTCGCTGGACGTGCTCCTGTACTGCTTCCACGAAACACCGGATTGGAATACCGAGTTGCGCGAGCGACACCGGTTGTTTCTGGATATCCTGCGCGTGGCCGAGCAGTTGAACGTGCAGTTCGCGTTTCCCACGCAGACGCTGCACATGCACGAGGAAGGCGCGTGGCAGACGCCGCCCAACGCGCTGGGGGACGAACCGGCCGCCCAGCAGGCCGGCCGCGCGCTGGGCCGCGATCTCGCGGGCGCGCAGTGGGACGGGAGCCGCAAGCCGCCAGCCGTAACCTTCGCCATGCCGCCGGACGATCCACCGCCCGGCGAGCAACGCAGCACGGACGGCGACAACGCGTGACTGCGCCCGGCCGGCGGGGCGCGCGCGCGGGGAGGCGAGTCGCGCCCCTCGACCACGCCGCGCTATAGTCGGCGCATGCGCCTGGAGCTGGACGACGCCTCGGCGGACCTGCTCGCGGGGATTCTGTCGCGCGGCGCGGAGCGGTTCGGCGATTCGCAGAAACTGACGGCCATGATCGCGTGTTGGGATGACCTGCACGCGCGGCTGGCGCGCGGCGAGCGCACGTTCGAGCTGACGGATGACGAGGGGCGCTATCTGCGCAAAGCGTGCATGGGGGCGCGCTCCATGCTGCGGAAGGGCAGTGACGGGGCCGGGTTCTTCGCCAAGCGCGCGTACCGCAAACAACTGGAACGGCACGCGCCACTCTTCGCCCTGGTCCTGCCCGCCTCATGACCGACGGGGCGCCGCAGGCGGGGCCGCCGGCGCCCACGCCCGTTCCAGCAGCCGCCTGGATCGCGCTGGCGGTGTTGATCGTGGCGGGAGCCGCCCTGCGTCTGGTGGGCCTGCGCGATCAAGGCCTGCTCTACCGCGACGAAGAGGTGTACCTCTTCGCGGCGGAAACCTTCCTCGCCGACGTGCGCGCTGCCAGCGGTACGGAAGCCACGCCTCCGTTCGAATCCATCGCGGCGCTCGAAGCCGCCGGCCTCGCCCGGCGGGAGGGGCCCACCGGTGTCCCGTGGCCCGCCGCCGTGGCGGGGGTCATGGCCTTGGCCGGACGCCCGGCCGAATGGTCCGGTCGCCTGCTCGCCGCGTTGTGCGGCATCGCCCTGATCCCCGTCGCGTTCCATCTTGGCCGCCGCTGGTTCGGTGACTGGCAGGGCGCGCTCGCGCTCGCGAGCGTCAGTGCGTTTGTGCCGTCCCTCGTGTGGTGGAGCCGCCTGGGGGTGCCGGCGATGCTGGTGCTGTTGCTGCTGCACGTGGGCGTCATTGCGTTGTTGCACGCCCGCACGCATCCGCCCGCGCGGGTCGCGTGGGGCGCGTGCGGTACCGCGTTCACGCTGGCCCTGCTCACGGATTACGCGGCGGGCTACGCGGTGCTCGCCTTGGCGGTGTGGTGGTTGGTGCGCGCGTTCACGGGGGAGGCGCCCGCGGTGCTCGAGGAGGTGCGGTGGACGGCGGTGGGATTTCTCGTGGCGTGCGTTCTCCACCTGCCCCTCGCGCGCGGCTATGTCGTGGCTGCGCGGGCGGGGGCGTACACCCCGCTTCCCACATTCGACTGGCTGTACCTGCCCTACTGGTTCTGGCGGCGCGAGGGGATCATCGTCTGCCTGTTGGTAGCGGCAGGCATGTTGGTGGCCCTGCGGCGCCGAGCGGGATCCTCTCCAGCGCACCCGCCATTGCTCCTCCCGCTGTTGCTGGTCCTGCCTGCGGTCGGCGCGGCGGTCGCGGTCGGTCGCGATCCCTTGGCGCGCTACCCCGTCGTCGCCGTCTACCTTCCACTCGCGCTGCTCGCGGCCGGCGGGTTGCGCGCCATGGTGCAGTCGCGCTTCCGCGACGCCGGGTATGCGGCGGCGGCGGCGGTGGTCGTGGTGCTCGCGGTCTCCGTGGTGCGCATCGTCAACACGCGCGGCACGGCGCACGAGGTGGCGGCATGGGTGCGGGCCGAGAGTCGCGCGTGGCTGCGCTCGCAAGGCACGACCGAGGCCGCGGTGGTCCTGGTGGCGCGGCACATGCTGCCCCCGGTGAATTACGAATCGCGCCGCGTGTTCCAGCACGCCGTGTTCGCCGACCCGGGCGAACAGGCGCGCCGCGTGCTGGCCCGCACGAGCGCGTACGTGTTCCTCGTCGGAGAAGAAGGCCGTCTCAATCCCGAATGGAGTCACGTGTCGCCCCTGACCACCTTCTCCGCGAGCCTGCCCTATCCCGCGTTGTACGTGAGCGAGACGCCGGGTTCGACGGCGTCGAAGCGGGCGCGTCTCGAGGCGGGCCACTACCTGCAGTTGGCGGCGTACGACGCGGCGGCGGTGGCGGCGCACCGACACGAGCACGCCGCGCTGTCGCAGCCGAATCCGTACGCGGTGGCGGTGGCACGCCCCGGGCGCTTTCATGCGGATCCGGTGCCCGAGCCGCTCGCGCCGTGGCGCACGAAGTTTCGCGCGGTGTTGACGGATACCCTGGGGATATCCCGAATTGAACGCCCGGAACATCCGCGCGTGCAGGTGACGGAGCGCGTCCCCGCGGTCGGCTATACGCGGGAGCGGGTGGAGTTGGAAACGGAAACGGGCTTCCGCGTCCCGGCGTTCGTGCTGCTGCCCGCGGCGGACGCGCCGGCGCCGTTCGTGCTCGCGCTGCACGGGCACGGGCCGGGCAAGCGCCTGCTCGCGGGCCTGACGGAAAACAGCGAGGAGACCCGGGCGCTGGAAGAGGAGCGGCGCGACTTCGCGCTCGCGCTGGTGCGTCGGGGGTACGCGGTCATCGCGCCCGACCAGCGGGGCTTCGGCGAGTTGCGGTTGCCGGACGATATCGCGCGCGGGCTGCCCTTCTCCTGTCCGCGGCTGCAATTGCAGGCGCAGCTCGTGGGCCGGTCGCTCATCGGGGACCGGGTGCACGATGCCATGCGCTGGATCGATTACGCGCAACGCCGAGACGCGATCGATGCGACGCGCATCATCGTGGCCGGCCATTCGGGCGGGGGCACCACCGCGCTCTTCACTGCCGCGCTCGACGACCGTGTGGACGTGGCGTTCGTGTCGGGCTACTACGGCCGGTTCGCGACCTCGCTGGGCGCGTTCGATCTGTGCGAATGCAATTACGCGCCCGGCATCGCCGCGCTGGGAGACATTCCGGACATCGCGGCGCTGGTGGCTCCCCGGCGGTTGCGCCTGAGCCTGGGCCGCCTGGACGGGATCAATCCGCTCGCGATCGCGCAGGAGGCGCTGCCCCGCACGCGCGCGGTGTTCGACGCGGCCGGTGGCACGGTGGACCTGGCAATCGGCGACCTTGGGCACATCGTGTACCCCGCGCATCTGTGGAGCCTGCTGGAGGAACCTGCGCCGCCGGTCGCCGGACCCGCCGCCGACCCCGCCTAGCTGCCGGGCGTCTTGCCCGCGTGCGGGCGAATCCGTAGACTAACTTCGCATGGACGCCCGGTGGGTCGCCAACGCCGTTCGGTGACGCGCCGGGCCGTTTCGTCTCCCGGTCTGTGATGCCCCAATCCCCGCTGATCCTCGTGACGAATGACGACGGAGTACACGCCGAGGGCCTGGCTGCGTTGGCCGATGCGGTGGCGCACCTGGGGACGGTGGCGGTGGTGGCGCCGGCCACCGAGCAGAGTGCAGTCGGCCACGCCCTGACCCTGCGGAATCCGCTACGCGTCAACCGGGTGGCGGAGGGGCGCTTCGCGGTGGAGGGGACCCCGACGGATTGCGTGTTCCTGGCGGTAAACGTGCTTCTTGATCGGACACCCGACCTGGTGGTGTCCGGCGTGAACCACGGCACGAATCTCGGCGACGACATTACGTATTCCGGCACCGTCTCGGCAGCCATGGAGGGGGTGCTCTGCGGCATTCCTTCCATCGCCGTCTCGCTCCAGATGGGGAAACATGCGGATTTCGCCCATGCCGCGGCCTTTGCGGCGAGCGTGGCGCAGCGCGTGCTGGCCGACGGCCTGCCGGAGGACACGCTGCTGAACGTCAACGTGCCCAACTGCGCCGCGGAGGACATGGCGGGGTTCGCGTGGACCGAGCAGGGGCGGCGCACATATGATGTCATCGTCGAGAGGGTGGATCCGCGCGGGCGTCCCTACTACTGGATCGGCGGCGGCGCCCCGACCTGGACGAAGACGCACGGCACCGATGAGGAAGCGCTGCGCGCACAGAAGATCAGCATCACGCCCCTGCATCTGGACTTGACGAATTACAAGTCGCTCACCGACCTGCGGCGGTGGGAGTTCTAGCGCGTGGGCGAACGGCCGCCGGCCTACGGGCTGCTGGCGGCGCGCGGCGCGTTCGGGGGCTTGCTGATGGGCCTGGCTAACCTGGTGCCAGGCATCAGCGGGGGCACCATGCTACTGGCCGCCGGGGTCTATCCGGATTTCATCGGCGCCATCGCGGAATTCACCACGCTGCGCTTCCGCGGCCGGAGCGTGGCGGTGTTCGCGGCCATCGCCGGGACCGCGGCCGTGGCGATTCTGCTCGGCGCCGGACCCGTGAAAAATCTCGTCGTGCATCACCGCTGGGCCATGTACAGCGTATTCATCGGCCTGACGCTCGGCGGCGCACCATTGGTGTGGCGTCTCGCGCGCCCCGCGTCGCCGGCGTTCGTCCGCGGCGCGGTCGCGGGGTTCGCGCTCATGGTGCTCATGGCGTTTACCTCCGCCAGCGGGGCAGCGACGACGCACTCCACCGCGCTGCTGGTAGTGGCGGGGGTGGCCGGCGCGTCCGCCATGATCTTGCCGGGCGTTAGCGGCGGCTACCTCCTGTTGCTGCTCGGGCAGTACGTGCCCATCCTCGGCGCGATCGAAACGCTCAAGCTCGGCCTCCTGGGCGACGCCGCGACGGGGCAGGGGGCAGACGTCGGCCTGGTGCTCGACTCCATGCGCGTGGTCATCCCCGTTGGCATCGGCGTCCTCATCGGCGTGGTGGGGGTGAGCAACCTGGTGCAATGGCTGCTCACCCGGTTCCGCAAGGCGACGTTAGGCGTCCTGTTCGGGCTGCTGTTGGGCGCGGTCGCCGGGTTGTGGCCGTTCCAGGAGGCGCAGCAGCCGGAGGTCGGCGCGCTCATTCGCGGGGTCACGGTTACAGAGGAGAACCTGGCCGAGGTGGACGTGGAGTACTGGCCGGTCGCGTTTTTTACGCCGACCGCGCGGCAGGTGGCCCTTGCGCTGGGGCTCCTGGGGGCCGGGCTCGCCACCACGCTCCTCATCGATCGGGTGAGCGCG
>CBDUXP010000054.1:0-26981 GCA_965371225.1 uncultured bacterium
GCCCTCGCACTGGCGCTCCTTGGAGCCGGGCTCGCCACCACGCTCCTCATCGATCGTGTTAGCGCGGCGCCGGAAGCGGACCATGCCTGAGGGCGTGCCCGCCCTGGTGGTCTCCGGATTCCTGGGGTCGGGCAAGACGACGCTGGTGCGGCGCCTGCTCGAACGCGCGCAGCAAGAGGGCACGCGCGTCGCGGTGGTGTCCAACGAGTTCGGCGACCTGGGCATTGACCAGGCGCTGCTGGGCCAAGAGAACGAGGCCTACGTCGAGCTGGACGGCGGCTGCGTCTGCTGCAAACTGTCCGACGACCTGATCGAGACGCTGCAGATGCTGTGGGAACGGGTACGGCCCGATAGCGTAATCGTCGAAACCTCCGGCGTGGCGATGCCCTTCAACGTGCAACTGAACTTCTGGCGGCCACCGGTGAGCGACTGGGTGACGGACGACATGGCCGTCGTCGTCGTAAACGCGGAACAGTTGGCCGAAGGCCGCGACCTGACCGTGACGTTCGAGGCGCAGGTCACGTCGGCGGACTTGCTGCTGTTGAACAAGGTGGATCTCGTCCCGGCCGCGCGGCTGCCGGAGGTGGAAGCCCGCCTGCGCGAAATGGAACCGGACACGCCGGTGGTGCATACGACGCATTGCGACGTGGAACCGGCGGTGCTCTTCCCGCCGGACCTGGAAGGCGCGCGCCGCCACCGGCGCGTCAATCCCCCCGACCCGCCGCCGCACTCGCACGAGGCGTTCGAGACCACGGAGGTGCGCGTGGACGCGGGGGTGGCCCCGGACGAGTTGCTGGCGCGCCTGCGCAGCCTCGATGCCTTGCGCGCGAAGGGGTTCGTCGAGACGGCCGACGGCGTGCGGCTCGTGCAGGTGGTCGGCCGCCGCGCGGAACTCAAAGAGATCGCGTTCCCCCCGCCGCCGGATCTGATGGGCCGGGTGGTGGTCATCCGCCGCAGCCCCGGGCCCGACACGTCCCGCTGACCGGCAGTCCGGCTCTGGCTGGGCGATCACAAGGATCGCCCCAACGATGGAACGCCGGTCCAATCGCCCGGATGTAGGGGCGAATCATGTCTTCGCCCACGAGCTAAGGGGCGGTCATTTGTGCTGGCAGTGCGCGAATTGGGCCACCTCCGGCGGGACGGGCGACGGGACGCCGGAACACCCTGCGTGCGTACCTGCGCATAACCCGTTGTCATATTAGAGGTTAGGTGATTCATTATCTCTGAGCTGGTACGCGGCCGGCTTGCCAGGTCTCGGCACGGCCGTTGCATCACTTCCTGCACGGGCGCGCGCGCGCCTGACAGGAATCAGACGGGAGTATCCTTAGAAGGCTAGCCATCCTGCGACGCCGGCCGGGCGGTCGGGGCGGAGGGGTCCAGGGGCAACGGCGAGGAGAGCGACGGTATGTGCGGGATCGTAGGGTATGTAGCGCGGCAGGGCGAGGCGCAGCCATTCCTGATCGAGGGGCTGCAGCGGCTCGAGTACCGCGGTTACGACTCCGCCGGCGTGGCCACGCTGGACGGGCGCGACCTGGTGGTCAAGCGCACCGTAGGGAAGCTCAACGTACTGCGCGAGTTGCTGGAGGCCGAGCCGGCCCCGGGCAGTTGCGGCATCGGGCATACCCGCTGGGCCACCCACGGGCAGCCGTCCACCACGAATGCGCACCCGCACACGGACGGCGCACGCCGCATCGCGCTCGTGCACAACGGCATCATCGAGAACTATGAGGCGCTGCGGCGCGAACTCCAGGAGGCCGGCCACGAATTCCGCACGCAGACGGACACGGAGGTGCTCGCACACCTGGTCGCGCAGCACTACCACGGGGACCTGCTCAAGGCGGTGCAGAGTGCGCTCAGCCAGGCCGAGGGCGCGTACGCCATCGCGGTGATCTCCACCCACGAACCCCGCCGCATCGTCGCGGCCCGGTGCGGGAGTCCGCTGGTGGTGGGGCTCGGCGACGGTGTGCAATACGTGGCGTCCGACGTGCCCGCGCTCGCGGCGCGTACGAAACAGGTGGTGTACCTGGAAGACTACGAGGTGGCCGACCTGACGCCGGACGATGTGCGCGTGTACACGGTGGCCGGCGACAAACGCAAGGTGCGCGTGCAGGGCGTCTCGCTCGACGTGGATGAACTGAGCAAAGGCGGCTACCCGCACTACATGATCAAAGAGATGCACGAACAACCGCGCATCATGGCGGACATGGTGGCGCGGCGGGTGCACGAGGGGCGCGTCGTGTTCGAAGAGAGCGAGCTGAGCGACGCGCGCTTGCAGTCCTTCGATCGGGTGGTGTTGCTGGGCATGGGCACCGCGCGGCACGCGTGCCTCATGGGGCAGTACTACTTGGAGCGCTTCGCGCGGGTGCCGGGCATCGTGGACTTCGCGAGCGAGTACCGGTACCGGGAACCCTACGTGGATGCGAAAACGCTGGTGGTGGCCGTGTCCCAGTCGGGCGAGACGATGGACACCCTCATGGCCGTGCGCAAGGCGCGGGAAGGCGGCGCGACCGCGGTGGCGCTGGTGAACACGGTGGAGAGCACCATCGACCGGGAGTGCGACGACCACCTGTACCTGCACGCGGGGCCGGAGATCGCGGTGGCGTCCACGAAGGCGTACTGCGCCATGATGGGGAATCTGCTGCTGTTCGCGTTGCGCGTCGGGCAAGCGCGCGGCTCCCTGGATCCGGAACAGTGCCGGGCGATCCTGACGGGCCTGCACGACGTGCCCGAACACTTGCAATGGATCCTGGACAACCGGCAGTCGGTGATTGCCGCGGCCGACGCATACTGGGAGTGCGACAACTTCTTGTACCTGGGCCGGGGGGCGAACTTCCCGAACGCGCTCGAGGGCGCACTCAAGCTCAAGGAGCTGGCCTACGTCCACGCCGAGGGCTACGCGGCGGGCGAGATGAAGCACGGGCCCATCGCGCTGGTGGACGAATCGTTTCCGGTGGTGAACATCGCCGCGCGCGACGAAATGTACCGGAAGATGGTCAGCGCGATTCAGGAATTGCGCGCGCGCAAGGGCCGCATCATCTCCATCGGCACCGTCGGCGACCGGCGCATCGACGCGCACTCCGACACGGTGATCCGCGTGCCCGACTGCGACGACATGCTCACGCCGTTCCTGACCCTGCTGCCGCTCCAGTTGCTCGCGTACTACATCACGCTGCACCGGGGCCACGACGTGGACCAGCCCCGCAACCTGGCCAAAAGCGTCACGGTCGAGTAGCCCCTGACCCGCCCTCCGCGGTGCAGCGCCGCCAGTTGTTTGCGATCGCTGGACGTGACGATGCGCTAACATTTGGCCGGTTGGCCAGAAAACCTTGACCGTCGTGACGCACCGTGTTAAGTTACGCTCCCGAAAAGCGGAAGTTGCCGCGGCCGGTCGGGTGGTAAACCACATTCACCCGGTCGCCGCGATCCGGAAGCCCCAACGCGGAAGCCAGTATCCCTACGAGTTGTATGGCTGAAGCCGCCTGTGTCACCGTCGAGCGCCGCGCGCGTGTGGCGGTGCTCACTATCTCCCACCCCCCGGCCAACGCGCTCAACGCCGCCGTGCTCGAGGGGTTGGACGCGCAGGTGGCCGCGGCGCAGGCCGACCCGGACGTGAAGGCCATCATCATCCGGGGTGCGGGCGACAAGTTCTTCGTCGCCGGGGCGGACATTACCGAGCTGGCGGACCTGGACGGGGCGGCGCAGGGGCAGGCGCTCGCCCAGCGCGGCCAGGCCATTTTCTCGCGTATCGAGCAGGGGGACACGCCCGCTATCGCCGCGGTGAACGGCATCGCGCTCGGCGGCGGGTGTGAGCTGGCCATGGCGTGCCATCTGCGGCTGGCGAGCGCGACCGCGAAGTTCGGGCAGCCGGAAATCAAACTCGGGATCATCCCCGGCTACGGGGGCACGCAGCGGCTGCCCCGGCTCATCGGCGAGACCCATGCCATGGAGTGGACCCTGACCGGTCGCATGGTGGACGCAGCGGAGGCGGCGGCGCTGGGGCTGGTCAACCGGGTGGTGCCGCCGGCCGAATTGCTCGACACGGCGCTCGACCTGGCCGCCACCATCGGCGCCCTGGGTGGCCGGGCGGTAGCCGCGGCCCTGGCTGCGGTTCGCGTGGCGGGGGATGTGCCCCTGGAGGCCGGGTTGGCGCGCGAGGCCGAACTGTTCGGCGCCACGTGCGCGACGGCCGATTTTCGCGAAGGGATCAGCGCGTTTCTGGAGAAGCGCCCACCGAAGTTTGTCGACCAGTGACGGGCGCGGGCTCAGGACGCACGGCGCCGCGCGCGCGCAGCCGGCCATGAGGCCGGTGGGGTAACAGGAGGAAGCGGATGAACATCGTGGTCTGTCTCAAACAGGTGCCCGACACCGAGACGAAGGTGCAAATCGCCGACGGCAAGTCGCTCAAGCCCGACGGCGTGACCTTCATCCCCAACCCGTACGACGAGTTCGCCATCGAGGAGGCCCTGCAGATCAAGGACGCGCAGGGGGAGGGGACCGTTACGCTGCTCACCCTCGCCGGGCCGCACGGCAAGCCCGAGGAGGCGTTGCGCACGGGCCTCGCCATGGGCGCGGACAAGGCCGTCGTGTTGCGGGACGACGCATTCGCCGGCTTGGACGCGTTGACCACGGCCAACGTGCTGGCGGCGGCGATCCGGAAAATCGGGTTCGACCTGGTGCTGTGCGGCAAGCAGGCGATCGACCTGGACCAGCACCAGGTGCCGGCGCGGCTGGCGGAAGCGCTGGACGTGCCGCAGGCCTTGGTGGTGACCCAGTTAGAGATTGCCGATGGCAAGGCGACGGCGCACCGGCAGATCGAGGGCGGGGCGCAAGTGGTGGAGATTCCGCTGCCCGCCGTGATCTCCGCGCAGAAGGGGCTGAACGAGCCGCGCTATGCCTCGCTGAAGGGCATCATGCAGGCGAAGAAGAAGCCCATGGACACGTGGGGGCTGGGCGACCTGGGCGAGGTGGACACGGCGGCCAAGACCGAAGTGCTCGCCATGCGGACGCCCCCCGCCCGCCCCGAAGGTCGGATGATCGACGGCGAGCCGGAAGAGCAGGTCAAGGAACTGGTCCGGCTGCTCCGCGAAGAAGCGAAGGTTATCTAGGGTCCGCCGCCGCGGCGAAACAGGAGAAGCGAATCATGGCTGGTGTCTGGGTGGTAGCGGAAACGCGGGATGGCAAGGTCTTGAAGGCGACGTTGGAAGCGCTGTGTGGCGCGCAAGACGTGGCCGCGGGGTTGGGCGAAGAGGTGGCCGCGGTGCTGATCGGCGACGGGGTGGCCGGCGAGGCCGCGGCGCTCGGCGAGTACGGCGCGAAGACGGTGTACGTGGCGGAGTCGCCCCTGCTGAAGGATTACACGGCGGACGGGTACACAAAGGTGGTCGAGGGCCTCGCCAAGGCGCACGATCCCTCTGCGATCCTCATGTCGCACACCTCCACCGGCCGCGACTTGGCGCCGCGCATCGCGCAGCGGCTGAACACCGGGCTGGCCACCGACTGCATCGAACTGAAGGTGGACGGCGGCGCGGTCATCGTGACCCGCCCCGTCTATGCGGGCAAAGCGCTTACGGATGTGTCGCTGGCCAAGGCGCGGCCGGCCATGCTGACGGTGCGCCCCAATGCGCTGGGGCTTAAGGCTCCGCAGGCCGGCGCGCAGGCGGCGGTGGAAACGGTCGACCCGGGCCTGAGCGAGGGCGACATTCGCATCACCGTCAAGGAGGTGGTGAAGGCCGCCGCGGACAAGATCGAACTGACGGAGGCGGACCGCATCGTTTCCGGTGGCCGCGGGCTCGGCGGGCCGGAGCACTTCGACATCATCGAGGGGCTGGCCAAGACGCTCGGCGCGGCGGTGGGCGCGTCCCGCGCGGCGGTGGACGCCGGTTGGCGGGATCACACGGACCAGGTGGGCCAGACCGGCAAGGTGGTGAACCCCACCTTGTACATTGCGTGTGCGATTTCCGGGGCGATTCAGCACTTGGCGGGCATGAAAACGTCCAAAGTCATTGTGGCGGTCAACAAAGACCCTGACGCCCCGATCTTCAAGGTGGCAAACTACGGGATAGTAGGGGACGCTTTTACTATCGTGCCGTTGCTCGAGAAAGAGTTCGCCGCCGCCCTGGCCGACTAGGGGCCCGGAGCGCGCCGGAGGCGATGCCATGACCGTCGAACGCGAGGAAATGGAAGTCGATGTCCTGATCGTCGGAGGCGGGCCTGCCGGCCTGGCCGCGGGCATCCATCTCCAGCACCTGATCGCCCGGCACAACGAGGCGATCGCTGCGGGGACGAAGAAGGGCGAACCCGTCAGCGACGAGTTCATGTGCCTGGTGGTGGAAAAGGCGAGCCAGCTCGGCGCCCATTGCCTGTCTGGGTGCATCATGGACCCGCGCTCGATTGCCGAGCTGTACCCGGACTGGCGCGACCGGAATCCGGCGATCGAGTTCGACGTGCAGGAGGACACGGTGCTGCACCTGACGAAGACGGGCAAGATTCCCGTGTGGCCCACGCCGCCGCCGCTGCACAACCACGGCAACGTGATCATTTCCATCAGCAAGTTCGTCGCGTGGCTGGGGGAGCAGGCCGAGGCGGACGGCGTGCACCTCTTCTGCGAGTTTGCGGGCCAAGAGACGCTCTACGACGGCGACCGGGTGGTCGGCGTGCGCATGGGCGATAAGGGGATCGACAAGACCGGCGCGCAGAAAGGGAACTTCGAGGCGGGGATGGACCTGAAGGCGAAGGTGGTGATTTTCGCCGAGGGGACCCGCGGGTCGCTCACGAAGCCGCTGGTGAAGCGGCACAAGCTGGACGACGGCAAGCGGCCCATGACCTACTGCACCGGGGTCAAGGAAGTGTGGCGCCTGAAGGAGGGCAAACTCAAGCCCGGCGAGATCATTCATACCACCGGGTATCCGCATCCGAGCGCCACCTACGGCGGCAGCTTCATCTACGCCATGCAGGACAACCTGGCCGCCATCGGGCTCCTGACCGGCCTGGACTACAGCGACCCGTACGAAGACCCGCACCGGTACTTCCAGATGTACAAGCAGCACCCGTTCGTGCGCGACCTGCTGGACGGCGCCGAGTTCGTGGAGTACGGCGCGAAGAGCGTGCCCGTGGGCGGCTACTACACGGTGCCGAAGCTGGTGGTGGATGGCGCCGTCGTGGTCGGCGACGCCGGGAGCATTTTCAATACGCAGCGCATCAAGGGTGTGCACCTGGCCATGAAGAGCGGCATGCTGGCGGCCGAGGCGGTGTTCGAGGCGCTGCAGAAGAACGACTGTTCCGCGCAGCAGCTCGGCAGCTACGAGCGGGCGATCGAGGAGAGCTTCATCAAGCCGGAACTGTGGGCCGGGCGCAACTTCCACGCCGGCTTCAAGAACGGCACGCTCTCGGGCATGGTTAATGCCGGCTTGCAGATCATCTCCGGCGGCCGCGGTCTGTTCGACCGGCCGGAGTTCGAGGCCGACTTTGCGGACCTGGACACCATCCAGGAGCGGTACGGCGCGCAAGATCCGACGGCGCTCAACACCTACACGTTCGACGGCACGCTGACCTTCGACAAACCGACGGACGTGTACAGCAGCGGCACGATCCACGAAGAGGACCAGCCGACGCACCTGCTCATTGCCGACTACGACATCTGCCATACCAAGTGCGTCCAGGAATACGGGATGCCGTGCACGCGCTTCTGCCCCGCGGGGGTGTACGAGGAGGAGCTCGTGGACGGCCAGTCGCGCCTCAAGCTGAATTCCTCCAACTGCGTGCACTGCAAGACCTGCGACATCAAGGACCCCTACGAGATCATCACCTGGGTTCCGCCGGAGGGCGGCGGAGGACCGAAATACACGCTGATGTAGCCGGCGCGCCACGCCCCCGTGGTAGAGTACGGCACGTGGGAGGCGCGCAGATGGGCGCGACGGGACGACGGGCAGGGTGGTGGCTCGCGGCACTCGGGGTCGCGCTGGTCGCGCTGGCGACCCCGGCGCACGCCGGGTGGATTTGGACGCCCGAAAGCGGCCGGTGGGTCAATCCCCGCAGCCAGCCGAAGGAGTCCGCCTCGCTCCAGTTCCAGTACGCCGAGGAGCTGCTCGAGAAGGACGAGTACGCCGACGCGATCCGGGAATTCCAGCGCCTGCACACGCACTTCCCCACCTCCGCGTACGGCGACCTGGCCCAGTTCTCGATCGGGCGCGCGCACGAAGCGGCGGGCGACTGGGACAAGGCCGCCGGGGCGTATCAGAAGACCATCGACGAATACCCCGGTACCCGCCTCTTCGACCGCGTGATCACCAAACAGTACGAGCTGGGGAATATGTACTACGAGCGCGCGGTGCAACGGGAGGCGCAGCGGCGCCTCCTCCCGAATCTCGGGGAACTGTTCGGCGGGGCGGACGACTTCGACCGGGCCATCGAGGTGTACCAGCGCGTGGTGGACAATCAGCCGTTCACCGAAGCGGCGGCCGAGGCGCAGTATCGCATCGGCCTCTGCTACGGGAAGCAGGAGGAGTACGAGCTGGCGGTCGAGGCGTACGAGAAGGTGCTCGATCTCTACCCCGGGTCGCCTTGGGCGGGGGAAGCCGCGTTCGGCTCGGCCGAAGCGCAGTTCCTCCAGAGCCGGCCCGCCGACTATGACCAGACGGCGGTGGAAGCGTCCATGGAGCGGTTGGAGTACTACCTGCGGAATTATGAGGACGCGGACCGCCGCGCGGACGTGGAACGCATGTTGCGCGAACTGGACAACAACCGCGCCGAGCACGAATTCCGCATCGCGGAGTGGTATCACCGCAATTTCAAGTTCGCGGCCGCGCGACTCTACTACGCCCAGGTCGTCAAGGCGCATCCGGACACCGAATGGGCCACCAAGTCCCGCGAGCAACTCGACCGGTTGCCCTAGTGCGGCCCCGCCGCACGCGCGCCGCCCTCGCCGCTTTGCTGGCCGCGGCGTGTTACACCGTCCCCGGTTCGGACTTGGCCGCGCGGTATGACAGTATCTATGTGCCCGCCTTGCAGAACGAGACGGTCGAACCCGGATTGCACACGCGCGTGACCAACGCCGTCCGCCGCGAATTGCAGAATAACGGCCAGTTGCGCCTCGTGAACGCCGAGGCGGACGCGGACCTGATTCTGGACGGCACCCTGACCGCCTACCGGGTCCGGGTTACGTCCTTCGATGACGACGACAATCCCCTGCAGTTCATCGTGGCCCTCGATGGCGACCTGCGCGTGCGCGAGCGGCGCAGCGGTGACGTGATCTGGAGGAAGCGGATCACCGCGGACGACTTCTACCAGGTGCGCCGGGCCAGGCGCACGGGCGCGCGCGCGCGGGGGCGCGCCGACGGCTTGGACGAAGCCGCAGAGGAGTTTGCCGAGATCGTCGTCTACGACTTGATCGACAGTGCGTGGTGAGATGCGTCCGGCTGACCTGACCCGCTACCTGGAAACCGCCGAGCCGCGGGGCGTGTTCGTGTTGGCGGCGGGGGACGCGGACGCGTACGACCCGCACGTGGCCGACGCGTGCATTCACGCGCTCGTGGCCCGCGCCCTGCCCCCCGAGGAGCGGACGACCGGGGTGGCCCGCTTCGACGGCGACGAATTCGACCTTGGTGGGTTCCTGGCCGCGTGCCGGACCCTGCCCATGTTCGCGCCCACCAGCGTGGTGCTCTGTCGCCGCACGGAGCAGCTCAATGCCGAGGCGCAGGCCGCCCTGACTGACGCGCTGGCCACGTTGCCGGAAACCACCCTGGTGATCCTGGCGGCGGTGAAACTGGACGGGCGGCTGAAGTTTACGAAGGCCCTCAAGAAGACCGCCCACTGGATCGAGATTGATGCCCCGCAGGATCCCGTGGCGCTCGCCGCGTGGGCCGCTCGCCGGTTCGCCGAGTTGGGCAAGACCATCGATGACCGGCTCGCCCTGGCGCTGGCGGAGAAGGCGGCGCATCTCACCGGGCTCGCGCAGCAGGTGGAACAGATCGCGCTCTACGCGGGCGACGCGCCCGAAATTCCGCGCGCAGCAGTCGAGGCCTTATGGCGCGCGGCGCCGACCGACAACATCTTCGGGATCACCGATGCCCTGGGCGCCCGGGATGCCGCCGCCGCCCTGGACGCGGTGGCCGAAGCGGAACGCGCCGGGACCCATTACCTGCAGGTGCTGGCGCTGGTCGAAAGCGCCCTGCGCCGGCTGGTGGGCGTGCGCCGGGGGATGGACGCCGGGCTCAGCAACGACGCCATCGCCAAGCAGTTGGGGGTGAAGCCCGGCGCGGTGTACTACCAGCGGCGCCGGGCGGAAGGCTGGAGGGCCGACGCGCTCCAGCAGCTCCACCGGGACGTGCTGGAACTGGAGTACAAAATAAAAAGCGGAGGCGGGGATCCCCGCCTCCGGCTCGAAGCGTTTCTGGTCGACGCCTGCCGCTAGGCGAGCGCCGCGACTTGGCGCATCACGGTGGATTTCTTGCGCGCGGCCGAGTTCTGCTTGATCACCCCGCGCTTGCACGCGCGGTCGATGGCCGAGACGGCCACGCGGACCGCGGCCTCGGCCGCGGCCCGGTCCCCGGCGGCGCAGGCGGTCGCCACCTTCTTCGCGTTGGTTTTCATGTCCGTGCGGATGCCTTTATTGCGCACCCGGCGCTTCTCAGCTTGCCGCAGGCGTTTTTCCGCTGACTTGTGATGGGGCATGCTGCCGGTGATCCTGACGCGTCGCCTTCCCGGCGAACCGCGCAAGTATAGGGGCCGTACTGCGGCGTGTCAACGGCCCCGGCCCGGCGGCCGCAGGCCCTTAGACGGAGCGGCTGTACTTCACCTCCACCGCATCGGCCGCCCGGTACGCCTCGGGCAGCAGGTCGCTAATCCTGCGCATGGTGAGTAACGCGACTTCGTCAAACACGCGCTCATAGCGCGTCGCTTCCGGACTGAACGGCACCATGGCGCCCGTGACGATCTCGTCCCGCAATTGGCGTACGCGCGCCAGCCCGACCGGATCCTCCCGCTGCTCCCATTTCGCCTCCACGTGGGCCAGGGCCTCGTCCCACCGCAGCGGGGCGCCGAACCGGCAGTGAATCTCGGGCCCCTTCCAGAAAAAGTACTTGATGAAATCGAATGCGCCGTTCCGTTGCCCGAGCACTTTCTCCGTGCCCCACACCGCCGTGGGCACGATCGTGCCGCGCAGCATGAGCGGCAGTTGCATGATCCCCGTCTTGGTGGGTTGCATGCGCCCGGTCTTGCTCCGGGTGCCTTCCGGATAGCCGAGCACAATGCGGCCGCGCTTCAGCATCGCCTCCGTATCCACCGCGGTCTGCGCCATGGCGTGCGCCTTCCGCCGGTTCACCGCGTGGTCCAGATCCGCGCCGTGGGCCTCCATGAACGCCACAAAGTCCGCCTCGTTTGGCGCGCGCCCATGCTGCTCCTGGTACCACCGGGCGAACGTGATCTTGATGTTCGTGATGGGGATGCAGTTCTGCCACCGCAGGACCTCCCGAGCGAGGGGCCAACTGTAGTACTTCTCCTTCGTGATCGCCGTGGGGCGGTGCGGGTAGTCCTGCATGAGGAAGTAGTAGATGAGAAAGTGGTCGGCCCACGAGAGGTGATTCGAGAACACGAACGTGCGTTCCCCGGCGTTCGCCGGGCGATACACGTTGGCGGTATCCGTGACCCTGAACTGGATGCGGGTGAGATCGATCAGGGGCCGCACGATCCAGTACGCGAGCACGTCCCACCCGTGCTCCGAGTAGTACCGCATGTGCTCTTCCGGATAGAGCGCGATATCCGGACTCCGCTCGTTTGCGTGTTCCACCACTCACCTCCCCCGGCGGAGGCCTGGCCTGCAACCGTCCGCCGCACCCCTCACGATCCGCAAAATCATACCAAACGTCCCGGGCAGGGTGCGGCGTCCGCCGGCGTCTACGGGCGTTCCACCATCACCGCGACCGCTTCCCCGCCACCGATGCACAGGCTCGCCACCCAACGACTCATCCACTTGTGTCTGTTCCCTATACATCAACCTAAATCTTCAAGACACTCCTCATAACATTCGTCCTCACAATTCTTAATAGAACCCGCACACTCATCAACGCACGCGTCAACACATTTCTCAATACGCTTTGCGGATGGCTGACAACCAAAATACCCTGCACAGAGCACACAGACAAAAATCGCACACCTTCGTATCATCCGGCCAGGCCGATGGAACTTATGTAGCCGCATGACTGCTGGGTGTACCCCTTTGCACTTTCTCACGACCATCACTTCAACGTACTTCCTGCTCACATCCAATGGCCACTGCTCTGGTGGAAGTCACTCTGCGGGGAACCGCTTGTCCCCCCGTACGAGCGCACCGGTCATATCAAATCGCGTGGTGCGGGCGTGCCGGGCGCTACCAGCGTTCCACCATCACCGCCACCGCTTCGCCGCCTCCGATGCACAGGCTCGCCACGCCCCGCCGCGCCTCGCGCCGGGCCATGGCGTGCAGCAGCGTGGTGAGGATGCGCGCACCGCTCGCGCCGATGGGATGGCCGAGCGCGACCGCCCCGCCGTGGACGTTCATCCGTTCCGGCGGCAGGTGGCAGAGCTTCGCGCACGCCAGCGCCACCACTGCGAACGCCTCATTGATCTCATACAGCTCCACCTCCGCCGGTCCGTAGCCGCTTTGGTCGTGCAGCTTGCGCACCGCCTCCGCCGGGGCGATGGTGAACCACTCCGGCGCCACCCCCGCCGAGGTTTGGCCCAGGAGCGTCGCCATGGGGGTGACGCCTAACGCTTCCGCTTTCTTCCGCGACATGACCACCACGGCCGACGCGCCGTCGTTGATCGAGGACGCGTTCGCCGCGGTCACCGTCCCGTCCGGCTTGAACGCCGGTTTCAGCGTTGGAATCTTCTCGGGCTTGCCGCGCCCGGGTTCCTCGTCCGTGTCCACCACTACAGGCTCGCCCTTGCGCTGCGGGATGCTGACCGGCACGATCTCATCGGCGAACGCGCCGTCCGCCTGCGCCGCCGTGGCGCGGCGGTAGCTCTCCACGGCGAACGCGTCCTGCGCCTCGCGGTTGAACCCGTACTCGTCCGCGCACAACTCTGCGGCGGTCCCCATATGAAAATCGTTGTATGCGTCCCACAGGCCGTCGTGCACCAAGCTGTCCACCAGCTCCCCGTGTCCCAGGCGGTAGCCCGCGCGCGCCTTCGGCAGCAGATACGGCGCGTTGCTCATGCTCTCCTGCCCACCGGCCACGATCACGTCCGCCTCCCCGCAGCGGATGCTGTTCGCCGCCAGCATCACCGCCTTCAGGCTGGAGCCGCAGACCTTGTTCACGGTGAGCGCGCCCACCCGGTCCGGCAAGCCCGCGCCGCGCGCCGCCTGCCGCGCCGGCGCCTGGCCCACCCCCGCCGCCAGCACGTTGCCCATGATGACTTCATCCACCTCGGCGGCGGCCACGTGCGCGCGCTCGAGCGCGCCGCGGATGGCGATGCTGCCCAGTTGGGGCGCGGTGAGGGCGCTCAGGCTGCCTTGAAAACTGCCCACCGGCGTGCGCACGGCACTCGCAATCACCACGTCTCGCATCGTTGCTACTCCTCGCGTTGGGGACGCCAGTACACCAGAGCCCGGCGCAGCGGTCAACCGCGTGAATCCGCGGCCGCCGACCGGCGTATTATGAAGGTATGGATGCGGCATCCGGAACAGACCTGACGATCCTCTGGGCGGCGCTGGGCATCATCGTCGGTACGGGGCTGGCCGGGGCAGGCGTCTGGTGGTTCCGCCGGCAGCGCCGGCGCCGGGTGGCGCATCTTCTGTTTACGCCGCTGCCGTGCTCGTTCCATCCGGCCACCTTCGACACCCCCAAATCCTTGTTCGACGTGGCGTGGGACGTGGGCATTTCGGAACCGAGCCTCAGCCTGCTGCACGAACTGAAGCTGCTGCCTCCCGGGGGCCGGCTCGACTACGACAATCTGAATCGCACGCTGGGCTACTACGTGCAGCAACTGGGCGGCTACCAGAATTTCGTCTACCGCTGCCAGGCGCTGCTGCGCGAGGCGCCCGCGTCACCGGCACCGCAGGGAGCCGACTTCGAAAAGTTGGATGGCACGCTGACGAAGTACATCGGCGCGGAGGAGCAGTTTCTCGAACGGTACGTGGGCAACCCGACCGGGCTGCTGCAGAACCGGATGGTGGCGTACCTCTACGACGGCGCGAAGACCGCGCACGCGCGCAAGTTCGGGCTCGCGCTGGCGTTCGACTACCAGTCGTTCCAATTGCTGAATCGGTGCACGGCGCGCGACATCGCCGCCACCACGGAATTGCTCACCTACACCGGCACGAAAGCGCACGACAAGGGGATGCGCGGCGCGCAGATCAAGGTGATAGCCAGCGGCACCGGGGTCGCGCTGCTGGAGACCACCAAGGCCACGGCCGGGACGGCGGCGGCAGGCGCGGCCGAAGCGGGCGCGGCGGCTACGGAAGTGGTCACGGGCTTCGGCGCGACGGCGTCCGCCGAGGTGGCAGCCGAAGCGGGGGCCCTGGCCGCGGCGGAACTGGGCGGCGCCCTCACCATCGGGCACATTGCCGCGCAGTTCGTGCCGGTGGTGCAGGCGGTGGTGCTCGCGTACGGCGGCGTGCAGTTGGGCCGCATCGTGTGGAAGAAGAGCCTCAAGGCGAACACGTGGCTGCGCGAACGGAAGCTGCGCGGCCTGCAAGAGAAACTCACCGAGCGGTTGGACGCGCTCTACGCGCGGTACGAGACTCTGCGGGATACGCATACGGCGAACATCGCGCCATTTGCGCCGGCCCACGAGCTGCTCGCGCTCTGCGAGTTCGAGGAGCAGCGATTGCGCGCGCTGACCGAAGACGAGGGCGGACGCACCGGCGGCGGGGACCTGGGACTCTTGCGCGCCCACCTGTGCGCCCACGCGGTTGACGTGAGCCGCGGGCTGGCCAAGGGGCTGGGCGCGCACCTGAAGGCGCTCATCAAGGAGACCGACGCGCGACTCGCGAAGGGCGAGAAGGCGGAAGCGGCGCTGCACCTGTTACTGAATAACGATCTGGTGTTCCCGCCCGAGGTGCTCGACGAGTTGCACACGCGGGAGATCGCCACGCTCGCGGGGGACGTTACCGCCGAGGTGCAGCGCCTGGAAAGCCAGGGCTGACCCGGGGGCGCGTCGCGAAGAGCGGTGCGCGTTGACCGCGTACCGCCAGGTGGCGCCGGAGGGTACACTAGGCCCGGCAGGAGAATGATGCGCTTCGGGGAGGGGACGGGCCGGCAGAAGGCGCTGTTCGGGCTGATCGTCGGCGTGTTCGTCATGGCGGTTGGGCTGGAAATGTACCTTGGCTACCAGTTCGAGGGGCGCCCGGACCCTGGCTTCGAGTGGGTGCCAAGCCGTACACCTCCGGACTTCCTCCTGCCTATGCGTGCGGACGTGGCGGAGATGGGTCTCGTGTTCGGCAGCCGGTGGGAAACCGTGAACGGGGTGCCGGCGGCCGACAAGCATGGCGTCGAGGGTTGGGCGCTCCTCGACCTCGAGATCGGCGCGGTCAACGTGCTGACGATCCGCCAACCGGGCGGCGCGCGCCTGGAGCTGAAGATCCCCGTCACGGCAAAGACCTGGGGAAACATGTGGTTTATCCAGCGTGGGAACATCCTCGTCGGGACGCTGTATTTCCTCACCGGCGTCCTGTTCTTCCTCCTGCGCCCTTACGAAGCGACAAGTTGGGCGCTCCTCTGCGGCGGATCGTTCGTGGGCGCGCAGATGTTCCAGTTGTTCGCCTGGTGGCCGGGTGAGGATTTCTACAACGTGGTTTCCAGCGGCCTCGTCGGCGTCGGCACCGTCAGCCTGTACCATGGCGCGCTCGCGTTCCCCGTCCCGCACCGGTGGCTGAGGCGGGTCCCCCGTATGGCCGGCTGGCTCTATGTGGGCGCGCTGCCGCCCGCCGCCCTGTGGGTGGTCTCTTTCGTCGCACCAGAGCGGGGACGCCCCGATCTGACAGGCACCGTCATGGTCGCCAACTGGGGCCTGATCCTGCTCGGCTTCTGCCTGTTTGTGGGCCGGCAGTGCGTCTGGGCCGTCGGCCGCCGGGACCGCGCGATCCAGCAGCGGGCGCGGCTGCTCTTGGTCGGCTTCGCCGCCGCCTTTCTCCCGATTACCAGCGTGACAATCCTCCGGACAGCGTTCGGCCTGTTGCTGGCCGTGCCCCCGTCTGTCGTGCAGCCCCTCGTACTCGCGTTCCCCCTCGCGCTCGGGTACGCCATGGTGCGCAACGACATGTTCGACGCGCGGCTCGCGGTCCGGCGCGCGGGGGCGTACGCCCTGGCGGGCGCGGCGGCTGCGGGGCTCGTGTGGGCGGGCGGGCAAGTATCTGCGCTGCTATCGGCGGTGCTGCTGCTGCCCGTGCTCTACCTGGCGCCGCGCTTCCATACCCGGCTGAATGGACTGCTGTACCCGCGGCGGGCGCAGTTGCCCGACCTGCGGCGCACCATCGGCGACGAGTTACTCGCGTGCACGACGCGCGCCGATGTCTTGCACGTGCTCGCCGGGGCACCGCCGCGCGTGTGCGACACGGACAGCGGCGCGGCGTTCCTGTTGCCCGGCGCGACGGACGAGCGGGAGCACATCAGCGGCAGCGGCGACTCCGACGTGTCGGCGCTCCACAATCTGGGCGAGGAACCGTTGGTGCAAATGCTGGTGGCCGGCCGGGAGACCATCAAGCGGGAGAGCCTGCGCGTGGACCCGCGCTTCGCAAAGATCTCGCAGGAGTCCCGCGCGTGTATGGACCGGTTAAACGCGAGCGTGCTGTTGCCCATCGAACGCGACGGCAAGGTCATCGGCGGACTCGCGGTGGGGCCGCACGAGTCCGGGGACGTGTTCGATCCCGCAGAGTTGGAGCTGTTGCGCGAGCTTTCGCACCAAGCGGTGCAAGCGCTGGACGTGGCGCAACTGCGTGAGCGGAGCAGCGATCCTGCGGGGGGCCCCGCCACGCAGCGGATACCGGCCGGCGGGACGGAAGAGATCCGGCTGCCGAGCGTCGCGGGCGGGCGGTACGTGGCCGAGCGGTCGCTGGGGGAGGGCGGGTTCAAGCGCGTGTATCTGGCGCGGGACACGCGGCTGCAGCGGGAAGTCGCGCTGGCGATGATCCGGCCCGAACGGTTGTCCGACGCCGGCCGCAAACGCATCGAACGCGAGGCGCAGGCCATGGCGCGGTTCGGCACGCATGCGCACATCGTCGCCGTGTACGACATCGGCGAGGACGCGGGGCAGTTGTACATCGTGAACGAGTACATGCCCGGCGGCAGTCTGGAAGACCGGCTCGACGGGGGCACGCTGCCTGTTCCCGACGCCCTGCGCATCGCGAGCGAACTGTGCGACGCGCTCGTGGCCGCGCACAAGGCCGACATCGTGCACCGGGACGTCAAACCCGCCAATGTGTGGTTCTCCGCTACCCACTCCGCCAAGCTCGGCGACTTCGGGCTGGCGTTGGCGCGGGAGGAGTCGCGCATCACGGAAGAGGGTGCGGTGGTGGGCACCGTCGCGTACATGGCGCCCGAACAGGCGCGCGGCGAAACTCCGGTGCCGCAGAGCGATCTCTACGCGCTCGGCGTCGTGCTCTACGAAATGCTCGCGGGCCGATTGCCGTTCACTGGCCCGCCCGCCGCCATCCTCGACCAGCACCGCAACGCAACGCCCAACCCACCGACCACGCACAACGGGAACGTACCGCCCGACCTTGACGCCCTCATCCTGCACCTCCTCGCCAAAGCCCCCGCCGACCGCCCGGCGACCGCCGCCGCCGTCCGGGAGCGCCTGCGCGCCATCGGGAGCGAAACAAGCGGTGCAACGGAAGAGTTGCCCGTGCCCGCCTTCGCCGCAGTGAGTGCGCCCGCCGACATCTTCGTCGGGCGGGAGGCCGAGCTGGCGCGGGCGGAGGGTTTGCTGGCCGAGGCAGTGCGCGGCCGGGGGAAGGTGCTGCTGCTGGTGGGCGAGCCGGGGATCGGGAAGACGCGGCTGGCGACGGAGTGCCTGCGGGCGGCGGAAACACAGGGCATGCGGGTGCTGTGGGGCCGGTGTTACGAAGGCGAGGGCGCGCCCGCGTTCTGGCCCTGGGTGCAGATCCTGCGCGCGTACGTGCGCGACGCGGATGCGGAACAACTGCGCGCGGAACTGGGCGACGGCGCGGCGCACGTGGCGCAGGTGGTGTCGGACATCCGCACGCGTCTGCCCGACACGCCAGAGCCGCCCACGCTGGAGGGGGAGGCGGCGCGGTTCCTCCTCTTTGACAGCACGACGCGGTTCCTGAAGCGCGCCGCCGCCGCGCAGCCGCTCATGCTCGTGCTCGACGACTTGCACTGGGCGGACAAGTCGTCGCTCTTGCTGTTGCAATTCCTCGCGTGCGAGCTGGCCGACGCGCCGCTGTTCGTGGTGGGCACGTACCGCGACGTGGAGGTGGACAAGGACCACCCGCTGGCCGAAGTGCTTGGGCAGCTCGCGCGCGAGCCGGTCAGCGAGCGGGTGCACCTGGGTGGGCTGTCGGAATCGGCGGTGACGGAGTTGGTGGAGGGCGATGACCCGGCCCTCGCACACGCCGTCTACGCACAGACGGAAGGGAACCCGTTCTTCATTCAGGAGACCCTGCGGCATTTGGCCGACACGGGCGGCAACATCGCCCACATGGGGGTGCCCGAAGGTGTGCGCGACGTGATCCGCCTGCGCCTGTCCCGCCTGCCCGACGCGTGTGTGGCCCTGCTGACCGTCGGCGCAGTTGGCGGCCGCGACTTCGACCGCCCCATGTTAGGGGCGGCCGGCGCGATGCCTGAGGCGGAAGTGCTCGACACCGCCGCGGTTGCGGCGCAGGCCGGACTTATCGAGGAAAGCACCGGGCGCCCCGGCCACTACCGCTTTGTCCACGCGCTCATCCGCGAAACGCTCTACGACGATCTCGTGCCGTCCCGCCGCGCGCAGTTGCATCGCGCGGTCGGCGAAGCGCTCGAAACCCGCCACGCGCCCGACCTCACCCCGCACCTGGCCGCGCTCGCGCACCACTTCACCGAAGCCCTCCCCGCTGGCGGCGACCCGGCCAAGGCGATTGCCTACGGCATCCGCGCCGCCGAACGTGCGAACGCCCAGAGCGCGTACGACGACGCGGCGGCCCACTATGAGCGCGCGTTGCGCGTTCAGGAGATGCAGGAGCCCCCCGACAATGTGCAGCGTTGCGATCTGCTCGTGGCGCTGGGCTGTGCACACACGGACGCTGGCGACCCGGCGCGCGGCGGGGAGGCCTTTGTGCGCGCGACGGTGCTGGCGCGGACGCTGCCCGCCGCGGAACAGTTCGCGAACGCCGTCTTGGGCTTGCAGCGGGCCCGCATCGTCTTCGACCCCACCGGCGAACTCCGTGGCCTCATGGAGGAGGCCCTCGCGCTCTTGCCGAAAGGGGACAGTGCCTTGCGCGCGTCGCTTCTGGCCCGGCTGGCCTTCTTTCTGCAGCACGTGCCCGACACGGGCGAGCGCCGCATGGCGCTGTGCGCACAAGCCTTAGCCATGGCACAGCGCGTAAACGATCCTGAAGCCCTGTTCCATGCCCACTCCGCACGGTGGTTTCTGGAGGCTCTGCCGCCGGAGGAGAGGCTCCCGGATGCCGCCGCCATCCTCAAGCTCGGGGAGGACACGGGCACCCCGGAGTGGAGCGTGGACGGATACCAGTACTGCACGTGGGTACACCTGCAACGCGGGGACCTCGCTACCGCCAAGAGTTATCTGACGCGATGGCAGGAACGGGCAGCCGCGTGCCGCCTGCCTCGCGCGGTGTTCAATTCCACATTCACCCAGGGCGGGTGCGCGCTGTTGGCTGGGCGGTTCGAAGAAGCCGAACGGGTGGCAGCCCAGCTCTTGAACGTGGGCCGGCGTATAGCGGCGGTTCCCGCCGCCGACGCCTACGGCATTTTGAGGTTTGCCCGACGCTGGGTGCAGGGTCAGCTCGGCGAAGAGCCGGAGCAAGTTTGGGCGGAAGCAGCCATGCGGTATCCGGGGGTGCCAGTCTACCGAAGCGCGCTGGCGCTGTTGCACTCCGAGCTTGGCCGACCGGAGCAGGCGCGCCAGGAATTAAACGCACTGGCGGTGCATGATTTTGCTGACCTACCGGATGACTTCGTTCTCTCTACGCTCCTTGTCCTCCTGAGCGAAGTGGCGGCAGCGTTAGGTGATACTCGCCGTGCGGCGCTGCTCTATGACTTGTTGCGCCCGCGTGCCGACCGCTGGCTCGGATTGGGTGGGAATGTGGTGTACGTGGGTTCTGCCGCCCACTGGCTGGGGCTGCTGGCGACGACGCTGGAGCAGTGGACGGATGCGGAGGCGCACTTCGAGGCGGCGGTGGGCAGCAACGGCCGCAACGGCGCGCGGCCGTTCCTGGCGCGGACGCAGTTCGAGTACGCGCGCATGCTCCTCGCGCGCGGCGCGGAAGCAGATCGAGAGAAGGCGCGGGGGCTGCTGACCGAGGCGGCCGCCACGGCGGAAGAGTTGGGCATGCCACCGCTCCTCCGCGACGCGCGCGCCGCGCTGGCCTGATGCGGGCCGGTCTGAAGACCGGCCCCTACCAAAGTTCTTTGTAGGGCACGGGTGCGTAGCTGGGCCGCGCGCCGGTCGGCAGAATCTTTAACACCTTCGTCGTGGCCGCGGGCGCGCGCGTGTGGTTCACTGTTTCATGCCCCCGTGCGTCGCAAGATCAACGCAAGACAATAGGCGGCGCGCTGGACGGGCACGCCACCCGGCGGTAAGGGAAATTACGAAACGAACCCATGGCAGGTCGGGGGGCGGGCAAGTGCTGCTGCGGTGCGAGGTTCGGACGATGGGAAGGCGGTGAGGCGTTAACACGGATGACAGAAACTCAGGACGCCAGGTTGGGGATCGTGCCCCCAATGCCGGACACGGTACGGCCCAGGCAATTCGGCGAGGTGGCGCTGCAGAGGCGCGCGCGCATGCTGCGCACCGACGCCGCCGCATGACGCCGCGAGCGCCGCGCAGGTACGTGGCATCTTGCACTCGGCGCCGGTGTAGACAGCGCGGCCGATTATTTGGGGTTGCCGGCATCGGGCCGGTCTGAAGACCGGCCCCTACCAAGATCTTCAGGTATCGGCGTTCGTGTCCGGCTTGTTCCGGCGTGCCGCGCGCCACTGCTTCAGGCGTTTCGCTTGCTCCGCTTCGTGGCCCTGATCGGACGGTTCGTAAAAGGTCCGGTCCACGCCGTAGTCCTGCGCGACGAAGTGCCCCGGATGCTGGTGCGGAAATTCGTAGCCGTCGCCGTGGCCGAGCTGCTTGGCACCGCGATAGCTGGCATCCCGCAGGTGCGGCGGCACGGGGCGGGTCGGCTCGTCCCGCACCGCCTGGCGCGCGGCGCTGATGGCGCGCGTGCTCGCGTTGCTTTTCGGCGCGCACGCCAGGTACGTGGTGGCCTGGGCGAGCGTCAACTGCGCTTCCGGGAGGCCGATGAATTCGCTGATCCGCATGGCGGCATTCGCGACCACGATGCCCAGCGGATCGGCGTTGCCGATGTCCTCCGATGCGAGGATGCACAGCCGCCGCGCAATGAACCGCGGATCCTCGCCTGCTTCGAGCATCTTCGCCAGCCAGTAGACCGCCGCGTCCGGGTCCGAGCCGCGCACGCTCTTGATGAACGCAGAGATCGTGTCGTAGTGGTCGTCCCCCGTCCCGTCGTACACGATCGCTTTGCGCTGGATCGATTCCTCGGCGATGGCCTGCGTGAGATGAATGCGCCCCGCCCCATCCGGCTCGGTGGTTTTCGCCGCGATCTCCAGGGCGGTGATGGCGCGCCGCGCGTCCCCGTCCGCATACGCGACCAGGTGCTCCAGCGCGTCCTCATCCGCGTCGATGGGCAGGGCGCCCAGGCCGCGTTCCGCGTCCTGCAGCGTGCGGCGCAAGACCGTCATGAGGTCCTCGGGCGTGTGCGGCACGAGCTGAAAGATTTGCGAGCGGGAGATGAGCGGGGCGTTGATCGCGAAGAAGGGGTTCTCCGTGGTCGCGCCGATGCAGGTGATCGTCCCGTCTTCCACGTGGGGCAGCAGCCCGTCCTGCTGCGCTTTGTTGAACCGGTGGATTTCGTCCACGAACACGATGGTGCGGCGCCCGTCCGTGCTGTGCCGCTGCTTGGCCTTCGCCACCAGCTCCCGCAGGTCCGCGATGCCGCTGGTCACGGCGTTTAGCCGCTCGAAGGCCGACTGCGTGTTGTGCGCGATGATGCGGGCCAGGGCCGTCTTCCCGCTGCCAGGGGGGCCGGACAGGATGATGGAGCCCACCCGATCCGCCTCGATGGCCCGGCGCAACAGCTTGCCCGGCCCCAGGATATGGGCCTGGCCCACGAATTCCTCGATGGTGCGGGGCGCCATCCGCCACGCCAGGGGGGCTTCCCGCTCCCGCTCCCCGGCGGTCGCGTGCTCAAACAGGTCATCCATAGGAACCGTGGGGCATCCTACGGCAGGGCTTGTTCCGTCGGCAACGATGTAGTACCATTATTAGCACTATAAATGCCCCCAGTCCCGCCACAAATCCTGGTGGTCGATGACGAGGAGGCCGTCTCCGGCCTGCTCTGCGACTTCCTGACCCTCCGCAAGTTCAGCCACGAGGCCGTGAATTCGGGCGAAGCGGCCGTGGCGTTCCTGGAACAGCAGCAGGTAGCGCTGGTGCTGTGCGATCTGCGGATGCCGGGCCTGGCGGGGGCGCCCCTGATCCGGCGCATCCAGGAGATCTCTCCGGCGGCCCATGTGGTCATCATGACCGGGGGCATGCCGGACGACGAGGACCTACTGGCCGCGCTGGATGCCGGCGCGGTCAGCCTGCTGCACAAGCCCTTCAAACTCGAAGAAGTGCAGTCCCTCTGCAACCGATTCGTCTCGCAAGCGGCCTGACCCGTTTCTCTTTGCCTCGGCTGAGGCGCTTCATTCTGAAACAGCCCCGGGTGCCACCGGCCCGATCTAGCCGCGTAAGCGCTTAAAAAGCCACGACTTACGGATAGCCATCGGCAGCTGCCGCTCTGGCATAGCCATTGCCCATAGAGGGGGTAGGTGGGCCGACTCCCGGCCCCCCGAAGGAGCTGGCTATGCGATTCGACCGGTTTACCCTCAAGGCGCAGGATGCGGTGCAGGACGCGGTGGCGTTGTGCGAAGCCGAGGGCCATCCCGAACTGACCCCGACCCACCTGTTGCTGGCCATGCTGCGCCAGCGGGACGGCCTGGTCGCGCCCGTGCTGGAGAAGGTGGGCGTGCACCTGGAGGCGCTCACCATCGAGCTGGAGCGGCAACTGCGCAGCCACGCCACCGTGGGGGGGGACGCCAGCCCGCCGGCGGCCGCGCGGACCCTGCAGCGGATCTTCACCACCGCCCAGAAGCAGGCGGGAGACCTGCAGGACGCGTACCTCTCGACCGAGCATTTGCTGCTGGCTACCGCGTCGGAGAAAGACGACCCCGCCGGCGCGGCGCTGATTACCCTCGGCGCTACATATGAAACCCTGCTCCGCGCCATCGTTGAGTTGCGCAAAGGCGGCACGGTGACCGACCAGAACCCCGAAGCGAAGTTCCAGGCGCTCGAGAAGTACAGCCGGGACCTGACGGCGCTGGCCCGCGACGGCAAGCTGGATCCCGTGATCGGGCGGGACGAAGAAATCCGGCGCGTCATGCAAGTGCTGGCGCGGCGCACGAAGAACAACCCGGTGCTCATCGGCGAACCGGGGGTGGGCAAGACCGCCATCGTCGAGGGGCTAGCGCAGCGAATGGTGGCGGGGGACGTGCCGGAGACCCTGAAGGAGAAGCGGTTGCTCGCGCTCGACCTGGGCGCGCTCATTGCCGGCGCCAAGTTCCGCGGGGAGTTTGAAGATCGCCTCAAGGCCGTGTTGCAGGAGATTCATCAGGCGGAAGGGCAGATCGTGTTGTTCATCGACGAGCTGCACACGCTAGTGGGGGCGGGCGCGGCCGAAGGCGCCATGGACGCGTCGAACATGCTCAAGCCCGCGCTCGCGCGCGGCGAGTTGCGCTGCGTGGGCGCCACCACGCTGAACGAATACCGCGAGCGTATCGAGAAGGATGCCGCGCTCGAACGCCGCTTCCAACCCGTGTATGTGGCGCAGCCGACGGTGGAGGACACCATCGCCATCTTGCGCGGCCTGCAGGAGCGCTACGAGATTCACCACGGCGTGCGCATTCAGGACGGCGCGCTCGTAGCCGCGGCCGTGCTGTCGAACCGGTACATTGCCGACCGGTTCCTGCCGGACAAGGCCATCGACCTGATGGACGAAGCCGCCTCGCGGCTGCGCATGGAGATCGATTCCATGCCGACGGAGATCGACCAGGTGGAGCGGCGCATCATGCAACTCGAAATCGAGCGGCAGGCGTTGAAAAAAGAAAGCGACGCTGCTTCGCAAGAGCGGTTGGAGAAGCTCGAGGCGGAGCTGGCGGAGTTGCAGTCCGAGAGCACGGCCATGAAGGCGCAGTGGGAGCATGAGAAGGAGGCCATCAGCCGCATCAACGACCTGAAGACCGAGATCGACCGGCTCCGGCAGGAAGAGCAGCAGGCCGAACGGGCGGGGGACTACGCGCGTGCGGCCGAGCTGCAGCACGGGCGCATCCCCGCGCTGGAGCAGGAACTGGAGGCGCGCAAGCAGACGGCCGATACGGCGTCCGGTGAACGGCGCTTTTTGAAAGAGGAAGTCACCGAAGAAGACGTGGCCGCCGTCATGTCCCGTTGGACGGGCATCCCGGTGGTCCGGCTCGTGGAGAGCGAGAAGCAGAAGCTCCTGCACATGGACGACCGCCTGCGCTTGCGCGTGGTGGGCCAGGACGAAGCGGTCCGCGCCGTGAGCGACGCGGTGCGCCGCGCGCGCGCGGGCTTGCAGGATCCCGACCAGCCGCTGGGCTCCTTCCTGTTCCTGGGTCCCACGGGGGTCGGCAAGACCGAGCTGGCCCGCGCGCTGGCCGAATTCCTGTTCGACGACGAGCGCGCCATGGTGCGCCTGGACATGAGCGAATACATGGAGCGGCACGCGGTGTCGCGCCTCATCGGTGCGCCCCCGGGGTACGTGGGGTACGATGAGGGCGGGCAGTTGACCGAGGCCGTGCGGCGGCGGCCCTACAGCGTGATCCTGCTGGACGAAATCGAGAAGGCGCATCCCGACGTGTTCAACGCGTTGCTGCAGATCCTCGATGACGGGCGCCTCACCGATGGGCACGGGCGCACGGTGGACTTCCGTAATAGCGTGGTCATCATGACCTCCAACCTGGGGAGTCAGGCCATCGCGCAACACGCCGGCGACGACGCGGCCATGGAGCGCGACGTGATGGACGCGCTGCGCGTGCACTTCCGGCCCGAGTTCCTGAATCGCGTCGACGAGACCGTGGTGTTCCACAGTCTGGGCCCGGACCTGCTGCGGCAGATCGTCGAGATTCAGATCGCCCGCTTGAGCGCGCGGCTCGAAACCCGCGACCTCACGCTCGTGGTGGACGATGCTGCCAAGGACCTCATCGCGCGGGAGGGCACCGACTTGGCCTACGGTGCGCGGCCGCTCAAGCGCGCGATCCAGCGCCTGGTGCTCGATCCGCTCGCGCGGCGCATCCTCGACGGCGAGCTGCACGACGGCGACACGGTGCACGTCGCCGCCGGCGGCGACAGCCTGGTCTTCAGCCGCGAGCCCGTGCCCGTCGCGTAGCTGATCCAGGAGAGCGCTGCCCATCCGCAGGAGACCTCAGCGTTCCTTGCCGCCCAGACGGGGGCTTTTGCGGTAGATTACCTCTCGGGATGGGTTACGGGTACTAGATGGGGAAGAAAAACCGGCTGTCTGCGTCTCCAGGTAGGGAGACTATGACGCGCAAATTCCCGCAGCCGTACCGCACCGCACCGCGCTGGCCTTGGCGCTGGGCGACGTGCTGTTTTTTTGCATACAGTCCATAGAAGGGAAGGGCCTAGTGGTAGACGAGGGTGGTCAAGATGGTTGGGAGAATGCGGTACTTGGACTAGCAGTAGCGTGGTTCTTCATCGGCGGTGCGGTGCTCTATTTTTCTGGTCTCGCGGATTCATGGCAGACACAGCCGTGGCAATGGGTCCTCATCAATGCCGCCATTTGGACGCCGCTGGGCGCTGCGGGCTTGTTGGCGCAACGCAGTGCTTCAGCAACTGCGCCGCTTACGGATGCCCTCCTCTTACTTGGCTATGCGCTAATCGCATATCCGATCTTTGCCCTAATGAGTGTGGGGTATGTTCTCATTCGACGCGTATACGCGTCTCTTGGACTAGACTGGCTGCTCTGGTGGACCTGAGGCGTTGGTAGAGGAAATTGATCGTGCTGCCCTCAATAAACGACAAGGAGGAACCCGATGCGCATCCGCCTCTTAGCGTGCTGGCTATTTTGGTGTGTCCTTCTATTTGGAAATGCGGCCACGGGAGAAGAGTTGTCGGCCCAGGCTGGCGAGGTTCTACTTAAACATCAATTGACTCACCGCTCGGCATATGAGAGGCAACACCCTGGCCCCTGGTCCGGAGGGGGAACCTCTTTCGAGCTCGTGCTTTGGGCCAACAGGCCGCACCTTAAGAACCTCCCTGGGGTTCACGTAACTGTCGGAACGTGGGGGGACTTTGATGAGTCGATTGTCGAAAGTGAGGCGCTTCAGGCATTCATTGAGCGCTCATTGCGCGAATCAGGCATAAGAGTGATCACGTTCGATGAATGGTTGGACTCTGAAGATATGCTGTCCTTTATCGCCGAGATAGGTCTATTACCTACGGAGGCTGGCGTCATTTATCATGCAACCCTCTACTTAACAAAGCGCATCGCCTTGCCTGGCGGCCCAGAACACGGTGCGGATATGATGACATGGTATCCGATGACAGACGTAATTGGTATCGCACCACGAAGGCAGATCCAGGCAATAGTTCGCAGCCACTTGGAAGAAAAGCTGCAAGAACTGAAGCAGGAGTACCGGAAGGCTAATGGACCTTGAGAACGATCTCTTCAGAATGCCATGCAC
>CBDUXP010000055.1:0-25735 GCA_965371225.1 uncultured bacterium
TGAGCACCTGCGCGCCGCGCAGCTTGGCGTAGGTGGCCAGCTCTTCGGCGGTGCGCGTCTTCCCGATGCCGGGCTCCCCCACGAGCAGGCGCAGGTTGCCCCGGCCGCTCAGCGCCTCGTCCACCCCCGCCTTCAAACCGCCGAGTTCCTCCACGCGGCCCACGAACTGGCCCCACGCGATCCGCCCCGCCCCCACGCCGGCCGCCGGCGCCTGCATGGACACGGACAGCGCCGTCTCGCCCGACTCCGCGGCGATCTGTTGCAGGCGCGCGCCCACCTCCGCCGCGGTCGCGGGCCGGTCATCGGGCGCTTTCGCCAAGAGCTGCATGATGAGCGCGTCGAGGGACTGGGGCACCTGGCTGTTGGCCCACGACGGGTGCACGGGGGGCGTGTTGATGTGTTGCGTGATGATGGCCACCGCGTCGTCCCCCTGGAACGGGGTGCGGCCCGTGACCATCTCGTAGAGCATGGCGCCCAGCGCGTACAGGTCGCTGCGCGCATCGGCGGGGCGGCCCAGCGCCTGCTCCGGCGGCATGTACGCCACCGTGCCGAGCATCGTGCCTTCCTGCGTGATGCGGGAGCGTTCGAGGTCGACCGCCAAGCCGAAGTCGCCGAGCAATGCTTGGTTGGTGGAAGAGAGCCAGACGTTCCCGGGCTTCAGGTCGCGGTGGATGATGTCGCGCTCGTGCGCGTGTTCCAGCGCGCCGCATACTTGCCCGCCCATGCGGAGCGCATCCTCTATAGACAGCCGCCCGTCCGGTGCGTCGGCGAGTGCGCCGGCCAGGTCGCCGCCCCCCATGTACTCGCTGACGATGTACAGCTGGTCGCCATCCTCGCCGATGTCGTGCACTGTGACGATGTGCGGATGATCCCCCAGGCGACCCATGGCCTGCGCCTCGCGCTGCACCCGCTCACGCGCGTGGGTGTCGAAGCCCTCGGTCTTGATCACCGCCAGCGCCACGTTCCGCGCCAGCCGCGTGTCGTGCGCCAGGTACACCTGCTTGCGCGCCCCCTCGCCCAGGAATCGCTCTATCTGATACCGCTCGCCGGCCAGCGATGCCGGGACGGGGGACGCAGATGTCGCCGGAGCGGACGGGGGGTGTGGCGACGCCGCGCCGGCGGGCTCGGACACCTGCTGGCCGCACATGCGGCAGAATTTTACGGTGGGTTTCAGGGCACTCCCGCAGCCTGAACAGGTCCGCTCAAGTGCGGCGCCGCATTCCTCGCAAAAGAGCGAGTCCCCCTCGTTCTGCGCCGCACACGCTGGACATCTCATCCCCATGTTCCCCTCGCCACCTGTGCCGCACGGCGGCCCGCGTCGCCTACAGTCTATAAGGAGGAGCGCGGCGGAGAGGAAGGCCTGGGATTCCGCTCCGGACGCGGCTCCCTGGCCGTCCCGCTTGCTTGACCCGGCGCGAACGGGGCTGCTGGTCGCTGGGTGACCCCCCAATTGAGGGATAGTCCCAGTCACAGTAATTGCCATAGTAGTTGTCTACCAGTTAACTCTGGGGTAAAATTACAGTGGTCGTCTGCGCGGGGATGCTGTCCTCCGCGGCGGCCGAGCGCGCGTCGCGGGAGGGGGTCCGGTGGTGAGCGCGAACGCGAGGGATCCCGTGGGGGATTTGGCAGATCGGGGCGCTGCGCTGCAGGCCCCGCCGACCCAGGCCGTATCGGGCGCACCGGGTCCGCTGCCGGATGACGCGGCACCCACCGAACCCGTCGCGGTGTCTCCCGCATCCGGTTCGCCTCCTTGGCGTACGGGCCAATTGCTGTTGGACCGCTACGAGTTGATGCGGTCCGTCGGCCGCGGCGGGATGGGCGTGGTCTGGCAGGCGTTCGACCACGAGTTGGATCGCGAGGTGGCACTGAAGCTGGTGCCCCCGGAGGTGGCCGGCGCCAGGAGCGCGCGCGAGCGCCTGCGGCGCGAGGCGGTCGCGGCGATCGCGCTCAGCCATCCGAACATCGTCAAGCTGTACCAGTTCCATAGCGCCGGGGATCTCGCGTTTTTGGAGATGGAGTATGTGGACGGCCCCTCCCTGGCGAGCGTGCTGTTCGAGCGTGGCGAGGTCGGGGAGAACGACGTCCGCGCGTGGCTGGGGAACGTGTGCGCCGGACTGGCGGAGGCGCATCGCCAAGGGGTCATTCATCTGGACATCAAGCCCGCGAACCTCCTGTTGGCCCCCAGTGGTGACGTCAAGGTTGCGGACTTCGGCCTGGCCCGGATCCTGGCGAACACTTTGAGCAAGTCGACGGGGCACATGGTGGCGGGGACCATCCCGTACATGGCGCCGGAACAGCTTCGCGGCCAGCGGTGTGATGGGCGCACCGACCTGTACGCGATCGGTATCACGGCCTACGAACTGTTGACCGGCCATCCGCCGTTTCGCGATGGGGACATCCAACATCAACACCTCCACGAGGCGCCCCTGCCGATCCCCGCGCAGGCCCCGACGCTGTGGCCGATCGTGGCCCGCTTGCTTGCGAAGGCGCCCGCTGACCGGTTTCCGGATGTGCAGGCGCTGGCCGCGGTGCTCGGCGCCACCGTGCCGCCCGCGGAAGTGCCGCTCGCGGTGCTGCTGACGAATGTGCAACACACGCCCGGGGCGCCGGACGACACGGACGATGCACGCACGCGCGATCTGATGCGGGAACATGACCACCTCGTGCGGGAACACGCGGCGCGGGGCGGAGGCCAAACGGTCAAGCACACGGGCGACGGCTTGCTGGTGGCTTTCGAGCGGCCCGAACCGGCGGTGACTGTGGCGATCGCCATTCAGAAAGCCTGGGCCGCCCGCGACACGGGGGACGGGACCGGGGATGGTGCGGTGCGCATCGGCGTTACGTTTGGCCCCGTACTGCGCGAACAGGGCGACCTCTATGGTCGCACGGTGCAATTGGCGTCGCGCATCACCGGCCGGGCGCGGCCGGGGGAAATTCTGGTGTCGCAAGCGGTGCGGCATCTGGTGGGCGCACCCCGGGCGGCGCATTTCGTCAACCGGGGGATCTACCATCTCGAGGAATTCCCCGCAGGCGAACGGCTCTTCGAAGCGGTGTGGACCGCGCAGACGGCGGCCACCGCGCGCCGGGCCGCGCCCCCGCCCGTGCCCGGGCAGCGCTCTCCGTTCGTGGGGCGAGAACTGGAACTGCGCGAGTTGGAACGCAGCCTGGGCCAGGCCGAACAGGGGCGGGGCAACGTGGTCGTCCTGTTGGGGGAGCCGGGGGCGGGGAAGACCCGGCTGGCGGAAGAATTTCTCCAGTTGGTGCGCCCGCGCCGCCTGGTCACCACCACCGCCCGCTGTTTCGAACACTTGACGCCGCCCTGGCAGCCGGTGTTCGAGGCGGTCGAACAGGTCGTAGCCGCCGGAGGGGCCGCCGTGCCGCCAACTCTGGAAGCGCAGCTTGCCGGCATCTGCGCGGCGGCGCCCGCCTTGCACGCCCGCCTGGGTCTGCCGGTGCCGCGGGCCACGGTGGGCGATCCTGAAGAAGAGCGGGTGCGCTTGATCGGTGCCCTTGTTGAACTCTTTCTCGTCTGGGCCCGGCGCACGCCTCTGCTCTTCTTCGTGGACGACTTGCAGTGGGCCGATACCAGCACGCTGGACTTCCTGCACGCACTGGGGCGACGCCTGGCGCCGGAACTGCAACGGGCGCCGGCACCGCTCCTGGTCTTGGCGACCTGCCGGGAGGCCGAACTGAGCGTGCGCCATCCGGTGAACGATCTCTTCGCGGAACTGGAGCGGGGCCGCCTGCTGGCGCGGGTGCCGGTGCGCGGTCTGCCGGTGCATGACGTGCAGGCATTGCTGCGGGACCTGCATGGAGCGAACCCCGGCGATGCCCTGTCGGCGTTCGTCTTCCACCGCAGCCAGGGGAATCCCTACTTCGTCGAAGAAATTTACCGCGACTTGGACGAGCGGGCCCTCGTCCAGCCCGGACAACCCGTTACCAGCGCGCTCCAGGTCTCTGACGAGTGGCCCGTGGCCAAGCGCGTCAAGAGCGTGATCGAACAGCGCCTCTCCCGCCTGAGTGATGCGTGCCGGGAGGTGTTGCGCGTCGCCGCCCTCGTCGGCATGCGGTTCCCGTTTGAGGTCCTGGCGGCCGCGACGCTGCTGCCGGAGCCGGAACTGGTCGAGCTATTGGAAGAAGCGCTTGCCGCACGGTTGGTGCGGGAATCGACGGAGGCGGGACCGCTGTACTACACCTTCGAGCACGGGCTGGCGGCCGAAGTGTTGGCGGACACCGGCAGCCAGGCCCGGCGCCGGCGCACCCATGTGCGCATCGCCGCGGCCCTGGAGGCGGTGGGAGACGGCGGGGCCGAGGATCGGGCCACGCAACTGGCGCATCACCTGATGCGCGCGGGCACCTTCGCCCCGGCGGCGCAAGTCTATCGATACACCCGAGAGGCTGGCGAACACGCGCTGACGGTGTTTCACTTCGAGGACGCGGTCCGCTACCTGCAGGCCGCCCGTGAGGCCGCGGGACGTCTGGAGTCGTGGCCGGCCCTGGACCGCGCACACCTGCAACAACTCCTGGTGGCCGCGCTGGGGCGCAGCGGCGCCGTTGAGGAGGCGCGCGCGCTCGCCGACGACACCATCGCGGCATTGGACGCTGCGGGTGAGACCGACGCAGCGGATCGCACGCGTCTCGAAATTGCCCGCGTGCTGAAGCTCCATGCCCGCCAGGCGGCGGCGCTGCCCTACCTGGAATCTCTGCGCGCGCAGGTGGAGGCCCGACCCACCGCCTTGTATGGCATTGCCCTCGCCGAATATGCCTTCGCCCTGGACTACGCGGGGCAATCCGACCACATGCAGGGGACCGCCGAGCAACTGTCGCGCCTGGCCCGCCGCTTGCACCATCCCGAGCTGGCCTACCGGGCGCTCCTGGTGGAGTGGCAGTGGCACCTCAACCACACGGCGGATCTTGGAAAAATTCGGTCGCTGAATCGTCGTTGCGTCGCGAATGCCCAGCGGCGGCAGGATCAGTGGGACACGTGCGTGGCGCAGAACAACCTGGCGTTCTCCTATTTTCTCCTGGGCCAGATTCGGGAGGCGTCGACCGTGCTGGACGAGGCCCTCCACGGCGCCACGCTGACCGGCACCGTGGCCCGGGTCATCAACGCCCGCGCCGTCCGGGCCATGTGCTGCTGTTTCCGGGGGGAGTGGGACCGCGTGGATGAGGAATGGGCGCAACTCACCCCGTACCTGGATCGCGTGCCCGGGGCGGTGCGGCTCGGCCTGCTGATTTGGGCGCGGGTGCGGACTGATGCGTGGCTGGGCCGGCCGTCCTTGCCGACCCCGTCCCCGCGGCGGATATACGCGGACATGAGCGCGACCCAAGCGGCCGTGGCGGCGTCAAACGCGCTGCGACTCGGCGAGGCGGGAAGTCCGCAGGCTGAGGAGCGGCTGCGGGAAGCGGGCGAGGCCGTGCCGGCCAGCGGCGTGGGCCTCATGTGGTTCATCGCCGCGCAAGGCCTCACCGCAGGTTGGGCCCACATGCGGCGCGCCGACATGGCGGCCCGGTGGTACACCAGCCTGCGCGCGTACCGGCCGAGCCTGTACTTCGGGAGTACCGCGCTGGAACTGGGCCGGGTCGCGGTCCTCAACGAGTGGTGGGAGGACGGCCTGGCCCACCTGAACGGCAGCATTCGCCATTGCCGCCGCGAGGGGTTGCGCCCCTTGCTCGCGATCGGCTTGTACGAGAAAGCGCGCTTGCGGATCGCGCGCGGTCGCCGGGACGATCGCCGCGCCGCGCAAGCCGCCATGGATGAGGCTGCAGCCGTGTTCGCCTCATTGGAGATGCACGCGTACGGAGAACGTCTGGAGGAACTGCAACGGGAGTAGTGTCCGGTACATCCGGAAGGGGGGATACAGCATGAATCGTCGTGGATTTGTCAGCGCGGTCACGCAGGCGTGGCTGCTTCTTGGGGCCGTGCCCGCCGCACTCGTGGCGACGCTCCGGCGCGCCAGTGCCGCAGGGGCCGTGGACGGAACACTCGCAGTGAAAACGCCGGAGGTCGAAATCGACGGCGTGCCGCTGGTGTTCGTGGGCGAGGGGGATGCGGTGCAGTGGGACGCATGGATGAACCTGCCCGAAGGCCCCGAGGTGCGCCAGCAACTGGCCAAACTGTTTACGAAACATTACACGCTAGGGCCGGAATGGGCGGGCGCAACGCCGCGCCAGACCCGCGACCGGTGGACCCGGTTTCTCGGCGGGTGGTCGCACGACCAGTTGCGCGTCGTCCGTCGGCTCATGGTGGACGGCGGCGGCGCCGAGGGGCGGTGGCCCGTGCTGCGGGTCCGGCGCGCCCGGAATGGCGAGGCGGACCACATCCGCGTGCACCTGGTGCGGGGCGGTGAGAACCAGCCACCCGGCAGTCAGACGGAAATCACGTTCGTCGGGAGGGTTGGCTGATGCGGATACCGAGCGAGCGACCGCAGACGATTGGAAGGTGGGGGCGCCATGCGTGAATGCGAACGCGTCTGGTTGAACATTCCGGAAGGCACACGAATTGGGAAGCGCATGGCGGTGCTCTGGCGCACGAACTTCTCGGGCTACGGTAAACCGCCGACCCGGGACGACCTGCGGCGCCTCGAGTTCTGGCCCGAGGGGCAGTTGCGCGCCCTGCGTAGCGCCATGGTGCAGGTCTACGCCGAGGCGTACCGGGACGCGAAGTTCGTCCATCCCCTGCTGCGCAAAGAACAGCTGGTGAAGAGCACCTACGATCACAAAATCACCATCGAGATTATGGACTGGGGCGCGGACGCGGAGGACCCCCTGGTGGGGCGGCATCGGAACGTTGTCATCACGTTTCACCATGACGGGTTCGCCACCGATCCGGCCGCGCTGCCGAACGATCCGTCACGGCCGTGGCAAATTCAGTGCGGGGAGGATTGACTCATGCGATGCAATAGAGAGAACAGGTACAGGGTAGGCCTCAGCCTCGGGCTCATTCTCCTCAGCGGCATGCTCGGTGGCTGCGCCGCAAGGCAGGTCCTGCCGCCGGGGAGTATCGGTTTCGTGCGGCACGTGGGGCCCTTCGTATTTGACGAAGACATCATCCCGGGGGAATACAACATTCTCGCCAAACGGGGCCGAAGCTTTGGGGTGGCGGAGTTCAACACGGCTTTCGCCATGGTGGCGCTCGCCCGCTTGAGGGAACTCGACCTGGACACCATTGACGATGAAGCCTTCGTTCGCGCCGTGAACAATCCTGGCCGAAGGCTGATCAGCCACTATCCACCGGACTCGTTTCATCGTGTCGCCTTGGCTGGGGCGAACGCTCTAGCCGTCAGGTATCCGACCAGTCCGGCAGTGACGCCGGTGGTAGCGGATTTTCATGCCGCGCTTCAGGATCGGCCCGTCTTCCGGGCGCGCGTGGAAGCGGTGGTTCCGGCCCGATATGTGTATATCTCCGCCGATGTGGATGATAATGCGTATATCCCCGCCGATGTGGATGATAATGCATGGTTCGACACGAGCGGTGCGCACAAGGTGTGGGACGATGGTGAGCGCGAGGTGCCGCTTGGTGTCGAGGCGATCTACGCGCATGTGGCGACACCGACGGGCGCCGGGGTGAAGGTCGGCATCATCGACACGGGTATCTATCTGCATTCGGACTTTGTGCAATCGTCCGGTGTGAGCAACATCAAGCAAGTGATTGACTGCGTAGGCGTATTCCCAAGCGGGGTTTGTCAGAATGTCACCACCAGCGTTGGGAGGGGCAACGACGACAACGGCCATGGAACGCACCTCACGGGGATCATCGCTGCCGCCAATGATAATGCGGGCGTGCGGGGCGTGGCCCCGAAGGCGGACATCTACGCCATCAAAGCCTTCGATAAGTCCGGCGTCGCGTCCACCACCGATCTCCTGGCCGCGCTCGCGTGGGTGCCAGCGAACGGGATCAACTTGTGTAATCTCAGTTGGGGCAGCGGCGTCGTCGGACTCGCCCCGCTAGTGGCCTTGAAACCGGTCATCGAAGATGGGAAGAACAAGGGCGTTATCTGGGTGACCTCTGCGGGCAACAGCAAGCAGCACGCGAGGCGGAATTTTCCCGGCGCCTGGAAAGACCTGGTCATCACGGTGGCGGGGACTTCGTGGTACCGCCGGCATGGGCGCCCTGCGTTCGGCGACTGGTATCCAGACACTAACTTCTCGCTGCCCTGGGATGGGAAGCCATCGCCTATAGCAGCTATACCAGTCGTGACCGTGGCCGCGCCGGCAAACGATATCCGTTCCACGTGGCCCGACCGAACCCCTAAACGCCGTCCCTATGAGGGGGTGTACATGCGCATGGGGGGGACGTCCGTCGCCGCGGCGCACGTAACCGGGGTGATAGCGCTCATGTTGGAAGAGCATGGGCAGTTGCCTCTGGCGGACGTGCGGGAGCATTTGTACGACGAAGCGTCCGGGTTGGCGCGGATTCGCGACCCTGGGCGCGCGAATCGGGGCGTGGGTCACGTGCGGATCGGTCGCGTGGCTAACGGGGCCGATTCCGCAACGTGGCGGCTAGTGTACGATTCGAACAACAGCACCCCTCAGGTGGCGGCGTTTGAGGTGTATCGCACATTTGTGGGTGGCACCACGCAGAAACCGTCGGTCTTCCTCAGTCAAGACGTATCTCAGTGGTTTGGCGCGGACTATCGCATGGGATGTTACACCGACGCGGAGATTACTTTCTGCATCTACGGGAAGGATTTTGCGGCAACGAGTAGGCCGGATGACTTCGAGTTTACGGTCAAGGACTTTGAGCATCCGTACATGGGAAACATGCACGAGGTGAGCGCTTGGGCGTACGGGCCCGGGCAGTGACGCCGCGCGTGCGGGGGGGATAGCCCCGGGGCGAACCGGCGCGGTTCGGATCGGCTCACGGGCCGCAGGGAGGTCCGGAACCGCGCGCGGGATCAGGGAGCAGGTTGGCCGGAGGCGGTCTGCAGGGATCAGGTGCGACAGGCGTCGCACGTGCGGCTCACGACAGGTTCACGTAGATGTTCTTCACTTGCGTGAACTCTTCCAGTGCGTTGCGCCCGCCCTCGCGGCCGATGCCTGACTGCTTGTAGCCGCCGAACGGGGCGCTGTTGGGGATGACTCCCCAACTGTTGATCCAGACCATCCCCGCTTCCAGGGCGTGGGCCACTTTGTGCGCCTTGCCGATGTCCTGCGTCCACACCCCCGCGGCGAGGCCGTACTCGGAATCGTTCGCCCAGCCCACCACTTCGTCCACGCTCTTGAAGGGGAAAACGTTCATAACCGGCCCGAAGATTTCCTCGCGCATCATTTCGCTGTCAGCAGGCGCCTCTTTGAAGATCGTAGGCTGCACGAAGTACCCATGGCGCAGGTCGGCGTCCTCGATCCGTTCGCCGCCGGTGACGAGGGTAGCACCCGAGGTCTTGCCTCGCTCGATGAACCCCATGACGCGCTCCAGTTGCCGCTCGGCGACGAGGGGGCCGATGATGGTGCCCCGGCTCAGCGGGTCGCCCACGGACACGCCCTGCCCGAAGCTGGTGAACTGCTCGACCATGGTGTCGTAAATGTCCTCTTCTATATAGACGCGCGTGCTGGCGACGCACGCTTGGCCCGTCAACGCGAAACACCCCATGGCCGATCCCATGGCGGCCTTCGCGACGTTCGCGTCCTTGAAGATGATGTTCGGACTCTTGCCCCCGAGTTCCAGGGACACGGGCTTCAAGTTCTTGGCCGCCGCGGCCAGGACGTGCCGGGCCGTGGGCCCGCCGCCCGTAAAGGTGATCTTGTCCACGCCCGGATGTTCGCACAGGGCTTTCCCGATGCCGCCGTCCCCGGTAATGAGATTGATCACGCCGTTCGGGAAGTCGGCTTCCTGCACCAATTCCATGAACCGCAGCGCGGTCCAGCTCCCCAGTTCCGAGGGCTTGATGACCACCGCATTGCCGGTCGCGAGCGCCGGGCCCACCTTGGAGCCGAGGAAGAGCATGGGGGTGTTCCACGGAATGACCACCGCCACCACTCCGTAGGGCTCCCGGCGCGTGTAGTTCAGGTTGCCCTCGGAAGAGCCGGTGAGGGGAACCACCTCGCCATAGATCTTGTCCATCCAGCCCGCGAAATATTCCAGGTTGCGGTAGCAGGCTTTGATCCCGAACGCCTTGGCCACCTGCACGGGCATGCCCATATTCAGGCTCTCAAGCTGGCAAAGATCCTGCTCGTGTTGCTGGACCAAGGCGGCGAGCCTGAGGATGCAGGCGCGGCGCTTGTTGGTGCTCATGCGCCGCCACACTTTGAACCCCTCGCGCGCAGCGGCCACGGCTTCGTCCACCTGCGCCGGCGTAGCTTGCCCCACGCTGCCGATCTCCTGCCCGGTGCTGGGATCGATGACGGGGAGCGCCTCCGCCGTGTCGTGCCATGCTCCGTTGATATAGACGCGGCAAAAGCGCTCAACCTTCAGCTCGGTCGCTACTTGCGAGTGATCGATTGCCATGGGTCACCTTCCTTGCGGTCGCGCGGGCCCGCCCGCTCTCGCCTACGCGGCCAGGTCGATCCCGGCACGTGAGATGCTTTTGCCCGCGCCGCCGAACTGGTCCGCATCGTGGAACGCCTCGTTGATTTGCTCGAGCGGGTACTTCACCGACACGTCCGTGAGCGGGTACTTGTCCTTCGTCCGTTGGAGGAAATCGAGGGCGTACTTCAGGATGATCGCCGGGTAGAGGGAGACGCCGACGATGGAGCGATTCCCGCCGACCAGGATCGAGGGATCTTCCTTGTACGTCGCCTTGGCCGTGATATTGCCCAGCGTGAGGTACCGCGCGCCGCGGCCCAGCATGCGCACCCCCTCGGGCATCACGTCCGGCCGGCCCACCACTTCGACGACCAGGTCCGCGCCCCATCCCTCCGTGAGCGCCTGGACCTGGCTCGCCCGCGCCTTGCCGCTGTCCAACTCGCGGAAGTCGATGACGTGGTCGGCCCCCATCTGCTTGGCCATCGCGAGGCGTTCGTCCACGCCGTCGATGACGATCACCGTGGAGGCGCCCATCTCGCGCGCTACGGCGGTCGCGTACAGGCCTAAGCCGCCCGCGCCCTGAATCACCACCGTCTCGCCGAAGCGCAGGTCCGCTTGCAGCAGGCCGTAGATCACCTGGCTCAACGCGCAGTTGAGCCCGGCCACCGCCTCGTCGGGCAGGTCGTCCGGCACCTTGAGGAGCTTCTGGCGGGGACCGGCGTAGTAGTAGTCCGCAAAACCGCCGAAGAAGTGCGGGGGCCGGTCCGCGGGACTGAACACGGACGCGAGCGACCGCATGCATTCATTCTCGCGCGCGCGCAGACAGGCGAGGCAGTGGCCGCAGGAATTGTAGTAGGTGTAGACGACCCGGTCGCCTTCCTGCAGCGGCCGGCCCAGCGCGTCTTCCGTCACCCCTTCACCCAGCTTGTGGATGCGGCCGGTCATCTCATGCCCGAGGATGACGGAGATCGCGCCGCTGCCCAGGGGCGGCACCTCGCCCCGCCAGATGTGCAAGTCGGAACCGCACACATTGCTCAGGCTGAGCTTGATGAGCGTGTGCCCCGGGGGCGGGTCGGCGACCGGGAACTCCCGAATCTCCATGGGCTCGCCCACCGTCGTGAACACCGCCGCGCGTCCCGTCTCCGCCATGCCGGTTCCCCCTTCTCGGCCGCGGTCCCAACCCCGTTCACCGCGTGGCCGCGCCCGCCGCAGCCTAGCCCAGGCGCAGCATCATATCCCAACCACCGGTGCGGCGCAGTCGCGGCTCTCATCGGTTCTTCTGACGCAGATCAGGCGCCGGTCAGCCGGTAGACCCGCGCGGCCGTGTCGTGGAAGAGCGCGGCCTTCTCGGTGGGCGTGAAGTCCGCGACGATGCGTTTGAACGCATTCCACAACACCGTGTACGAGCAAGACGCCTTGTCCACCGGATAGTTGCTCTCGAACATGCAGCGCTCCACACCGAACCGTTCGATAGTGTGCAAGTAGTAGCGCCGCGTGGCTGCCGCCAGCTCCTCGGACCCGGGCGGCCGATCCCGTTTGTGCCAGCCGAAGCCGTTGACGGGCATGTTGATGCCGCCGAGCTTGGCCACTACGTTCGGACAGGTGGCGAGGTCGTCGATGGCCGGGCGCCATTCCGCGAACACCTCGTCGGCCCGCCCTGCGTAGGGGCCGATCCCCAGCGGCCCGCCGAAGTGGTCCAGGATGATCGTCACGTTCGGACAGGCGCGAGCCAGATCGGTCAGCTCGGGTATCTGCCGGTGGTAGAGCCAGGCGTCGAACGTGAGACCCAACTCGCCCAGGTGCCGGAAGCCGGCGCGAAACGTGGCGTCGAGCAACATCTCCTGCGGCGGCCGGGAGTGCGACACGCGGATGTCGGAACTCGCGTCCCACGCAGCGGAATGGCGGACACCGCGAAACCGGTTCGGGCCGGCCGCCATGTGGGCTTCGAGGACCGGCCGCGCGCGGTCACCGAGCATGAGGTTGGCGTGGCTCACGATCCCCGCAGCGGCGCGTGTCGGGCCATAGCCCCCGCTCGCGCTCATCGCGGCGATGCCCTGCACGAATTCCGTTTCGCCGACCGGCTTCAGGTCGTCCGGCCCATCGGCGCGGTACATGGAACCGCATTCCACGAACACGGTGCTGACCACGGTGTGGCCGCTGCCCGTATCCGCGAGCAGCTCATCCAGCAGGTACCGACTGGCGGGATGGTCCCACAGATGATGATGCGCATCGCAGATTGGCAAGTCCGGCTCCAGCGCCTCTTCCGCCACCTGCGCCAACCATTCCGCCCGATTCCCCATCGCCGCGCCTCCGTTCCTCGCGCCGCCAGCATACGGGCTCCGGCCCGGCGATGGCCATCGGCCCCGCGCGCTTGACGGGTGTGGCGGAATCGTATGTAGTCCCCACGGCAGCGGCGCGTCACGTGCGGCCCGGGGGGCCGAGACGGGTCCGCATGTGAGGGAGGGTCTATGAAGTTCGGAATTTTCTATGAATTGCAACTGCCCCGCCCGTGGGGGGAGCACAGTGAGTACGAGCTGTTCAATCACGCGCTGGACGAGGTCGAACTGGCAGACCGGTTGGGATACGACTTCGCGTGGGAGGTGGAACACCACTTTCTGGAGGAGTACTCGCACTCGTCCGCGCCGGAGGTGTTCCTGGCCGCGGCCAGCCAGCGTACGAAGCAGATTCGGCTGGCGCACGGGATCATCCAACTGACGACGAACCACCCGGCGCGCGTGGCGGAGCGGGTGAGCACGCTCGACCTGCTGAGCGGTGGGCGGGTCGAACTGGGCATCGGCGAAGGATCTTCGACGACGGAGCTGCACCCGTTCGACCGGCGGTTCCGGGACAAGCGGGAGGTCTGGGAGGACGCGGTCCGTGCCCTGATCCCCATGTTTTCGCAGGAGGCGTGGGAGTATCACGGCCCGTACTTCGACTTTCCCGCCCGCAACGTGGTACCCAAGCCGCTGCAGAAGCCGCATCCGCCGCTCTGGGTGGCCTGCTCCCAGCTCGAGACGATCGAGATGGCGGGACGCCGCGGTATGGGCGCGCTCGGGTTCCAGTTCGTGTCGCCCGATGCGGCGCGCGCGTGGGTGCACGCCTACTACAACGCCTACGTGCACCAGCTCGACCCGCTGACCGATTACGCGACGAATCCGAACATCGCGGTCGTGAGCGGATTCATGTGCGCGGAGACGGATGAGGAAGCGCAGCGTCGTGCGGACGGGTGGACGTTCTTCCAGTTCGCGCTCGGCTTCTACAGCAAGTACGGCACCGTGGCGCCCGGCTCAGTGAACCTGTGGAAGGAGTACCAGGGTTGGAAGGAGTCACCGAAGGGGCGGCAACGGGGGCAGGGCGGGCTCATCGGGTCGCCCGAGACCGTACGGCGCCGGCTGCGCAAGTTCGAGGAGACACACGTGGATCAGGTGATCCTGCTGAACCAGGCGGGGAAGAACACCCACGAACACATTTGTGAGAGCCTTGAGTTGTTCGCGCGGGAGGTGATGCCCGAGTTCCACGACCGCGAGCCCGAGCACCAGACGTGGAAGCAGGCCGTGCTGGCGGGAGACATCACGCTTGATGCAATCGACACGGCGCCGCACACCCGGCGGACCGGCGCATCCCCGACCATCGCACCAGACGGCACGCGCCTCGACGATTCCCGCACTACCGCCGAGTTGCAGACCTAGCGTTCCGGGAGGAAGTACTCGGCATCGATCGCGGACGCGGCCGGGGTGGTGAGGTCGCCACGCTCGACCATCCAGATGATCTGCGCAAACACGCTCTGCGCGGCCTTGGGATACATGCTCTCGGGGAGGTCCGTGTACATTCGCGGCACCATGTCCACAATGTGATGCACACCGCTGCCGATGCACCCCACGATCTGCCGTTCCCGCTCGCGCCGGTGGTCGATGAAGCCTTGTACGTGCGTGTGCGTCTCGATGATGGCCGGGCCGTGAGTGGGCCAGTACAGCGCGTCATCGCGATCGAGCAGGAGCTGCAGGCTGTCCATGTACGCGCGCATGTCGCCGTCGGGAGGCACGATAATACTGGTCGACCACCCCATGATGTGGTCACCGGTAAAGAGCGCGCGCTCCTCCTGCAATTGGTAACACATGTGATTCGACGTATGCCCCGGCGTGTGTACGCCGGCGACGGACCAGCCCTCCCCCTGCACGATGTCCCCGTCCCGGACCGCGACGTCGGGCACGAAGGCCCGGTCGATCCCTTCTTCCATTTCGACCGCCCGCTCCGCGATTCCGCCCCCGTGCGGACCAAACCCATAGGTCCGGGCGTCGCACCGTTGTTGTAGGAGTGCGCAACCAGGCGAGTGGTCCCGGTGGGTATGGGTCACGAGGATGTGCGTAATGGTCTCGCCGGCCGTCGCGTCGAGCAGCGCATCGATGTGGTTCTGGTCATCCGGGCCCGGATCGATGACCGCCACGTTGCCGGTCCCCAGAATGTACGTCCCCGTCCCGAAGAGCGTAAACGGGCTGGGGTTGTTCGCGATGACGCGCCGGATCAGCGGGGACAGGCGATCCGCCTTCCCGTACTCGAACGTGAGGTCCCGGCGGTAGGGAATCTGGACGGCCATCGGTTACACGCGTTCGCCGTGAGGGCGATGTGGCGGATCAGCTACTCGTGCGAAAGTGCGGCAGGACGTCCGCCGCGAACATTTCCGTGCTCGCATGGTTCTCGAGTCGCCCGAAGATCACGATGAACCCGTTCACCCCGAGGTCGATGTACGTCTGCAAGCGCTCGCGGACCTGTTCCGCGGTGCCGACGACGGCACTTTGCTCCGGCCCCGGTGGATCGTCGGTCATGCCGCGGCGTTCAAGCCGCCGCTTCAAGCGGGCCGTATCGTCGTCGAGCACCACGGCGCCGGTCCACGTGACGGCGATCTCTGCTGGATCCCGGCCGATGGCTTCGCACGCGCGGCGGAGGTTGCCGATGCGCTCCGTCGCTTCCGCCGGGGTGCCTGACGTGTTCCACTGGTCCGCGTACTTGGCGACCCAGGGCAACGTGTATTTCGGGCCGCTGCCCCCGATCATGATCGGTAAGGGCTGTTGCACGGGCTTGGGTGCGCAGTACGCGTCCCGCACCTGAAAGTACTGGCCTTCGAACGTGACCTGCTCTTCGGTCCAGAGCCGCCGGCAAATTTCCAGCGCCTCGCCGAACTCCGCGCTCCGCACCCGGTCCGCCGGGTAGTCGTAGCCGTAGCCCACGTACTCGTCTTTGAACCACCCGTAGCCGTAGCCGAACTCCAGGCGGCCGCCGCTGATCACGTCGACCGTCGCGGCGGTCTTGGCCATGAGCGCGGGCGCCCGGTACGAGTGGCAGGACACGAGCGGGCCGAAGCGGATCGTGCTCGTGTCCCGCGCGAGGGCCGCGAGCGTGGTCCAGCACTCGAGCTGGTCGGCCGCCGGCTGATCGCCCACGCCGAACAGGTGGTCGATGAGCCACACCGAGTCGTAGCCCAGGCGTTCGAGCAATTGCCAGTGGTCGCGAAGGACCTCGTACGAGACGCCCTGTTGGGCCGTCTGCAAACCAAATGTCACGTTTCCGTTGTTGGCGCTCACGCTGTCCTCCCGTTCAACTGCTGCGGATGAAGCCGAAGAGATGGCCCCCGACCTTCCGTATCTGGATTTCTTCACTGCCTTCGGTAATCCGGTACCGCCGGTGGTGGCGGTAGATGTGCTCGAAGGGCTTGTGGCGCGAATAGCCGAGCCCGCCATGGACCTGCATGGCAAAGTCCGCCGCCTGACACACGAGGCGGTTCGCCCGGTAGTTGCACATGGAGACCTTGTCGGACAGGAAGCGCGCCACGTCGGGTTTCGGCATGCGATCCATTTGCCAGGCGGTCTTATGGATGAGGTTCCGAATCAGTTCGCACTCGGTGTGCAGCTCCACGAGCGGAAACTGGATCGCTTGGTTCGTGGCGAGGGGCCGCCCGAAGGGGCGGCGTTCGCGGGCGTAGGCGACGCTTTCGTTGATGCAGAATTGCGCGGCCCCCACCCCGCTGGCCGCCTGCCGAATCCGATTCTCGTGTACGAAATGCTGGGCCACCGCTAAGCCGTTGTCGCGCGGCCCCAGGATGCCGCTGTCGGGCACCCACACGTCCGTGAGCGATACCCGCGGATGATCCGTCGGCATGTTGAAGGTCCACAGGTACTCTTCAATAGTGAAACCCGCCGCATCCGTCGGCATGAGGAAACAGGTGATGCCCTGCGCGTCGCCATCCTTTCCCGCCGTCCGCGCGAAAATCATGTCGTGGGTCGCGACGTGCAGCCCCGTGTTCCACATCTTGGAGCCGTTGATGAGCCACCCGTCGACCCCATCCCGCGCGTCGGGCACCGCCCGGGTCTCCATCCAGGTGGCGTCCGATCCGTGCTCCGGTTCCGTCAGGCCGAACGCCACACGCCGGGTGCCCTCCAGGATGCCCGGGATGAACTCCTCCTGTTGCGTCGGCGTGCCGAAGTCGCGGAACATCAGGACCTGGGGGAAATTGCCGACGATAGAGCTTTCGTTTTGCAAGTCGTTGTGTAGGCCGAGGCCCTTCGCCGCGAGATGTTCGCGGATGACGGCCATGGCGAGGTTCGACCCGTCCTTCCCCCCGTAAGCCTTCGGCACCGCAAACCGCAGGTGGCCCGCGGCATCAGCCCGGCGCCGCATCTCCCGCAACAAATCTTCCCACTCGGCGCGCGGCAGGCCCTGATTGTCCCAATCGGTGCGCGCGTGTTCGCGGCGATAGTCGAAGAAGCGCACGTTGTCATCCTGAGCTTCCAGCGGTTTGATTTCGGCCTCGATGAACGCATCCAGCTCCTCGAGATACGCCACAATCTCTTGGGGGAGTTCAAAATCCATCAGACCCTCCTCGCCGTCATGCCGCCAGACCCGGCCGCGCGCAGACCGGCGCGACACCGCGGGCATGCTCCGCGCGGGTGCCCCATCCCGATCGGCCCCGTCCCGTGAAGCGGACACCTCCGTCCGTCCCCGGGGCCGGCCCACTATATAGAAGAGTGGCGCCACGGGAGACCGGCCCACAGCACAGCCCCGGAAACCCTGGCCCGACTGGCGTCGGCGACCGCCGGGCGCTTTTGCGCCACCGCCCCCTCCCCCGAACGGGCGGGCTCGGCGGCTGCGGCGACGTGACGCTTCGTGCGATCCGCGCAACGGTTACACGGCATCGCGCGTCGGCGCATCCCGCATGTTGTCGTGCCCGACAGGCGGGCGGGACGGTGCCCGCGCCGCGCGCCTGCGTACACCGTGTGGCGTGCGTCGCTCTTCGCATCGGACCGCGTGCCGAGTTAACCGGATAAATCGGACCTAGGTAGGACGCTTTCCCGTACGTCGCGTGTTGGCAAGACGCGGTGAACGTGTGCACGGTGGGATGCAAATTCGGACGATGGGGCTGTGCTACTATGTGGTCCGCGGGGGTTGCGAGTACCGTGTTCGTATGGTCCTGAAGCAGTTGCCTCGCACCGGTCGTGATTCCATTATCCTGCGCCGTTGGTATCGCGTCGGTTCACAACTCCCCACCGCTGCCGTCTATTCCGTTCCGCGTTTCTGGGTCGCGCGCGTGGTGCAACCCCGGCCGCAGGACGCCGCCCATGGAAGCTGAGTTTTTGCACAACCCTGAGGGGCGGGGGCAGCATGCGCACAGCCCGCATTTGCTTGAGACGGATTCCGGAGACCTCCTGGCTACGTGGTATGCCTATCCGGGACCGGAGGATCATAAGAACGCCAAGCTCGTCCTCGCACGGAAACCCGCAAACGAGTCCTGGGGGAAATCGAAACCCATCCTGAATTCGCTGAACTCCTCGGCGGGCAATCCCGTCCTGACTCAGGACTCCAGAACCGGGGACTTGGTGCTGTACTTTCCTCTTCTCCACAATTACTGGAACGATGCCACGGTGTTCATGGCCCGCTCCTCCGATGAGGGGCGCACCTGGTCCGCCCCCGCGCAAATGTGGGATCGCGAGGGCCTCATGATCCGGCACTCCCCGGTGGTCCTGCTGGACGGCAACAGCCTGCTCCCCGTGTACGACGAGGTCCAGCACACGTCGCAGATCCTGCGGTGCCGCGGTCTCATCTGTCATCCCTGCCACACGTTCGATGGGCAGGTTATTCAGCCAGTGCTCGTGCGGGATTCCGCTGATGTGATCCAGGCCTTCTTTCGCCCCAAGGGCATGCCCCACATCATCTGGCGCGCCCGATCGATCGATGAGGGCAACTCCTGGTCGCAGTTGATCCGGACGAACCTGCCGTGTCCGCTGAGCGGCATCGCGGCGTTCGCGACGGAGGACGCGCTGGGGATTGTGTACAACCATACGCATGAGCACCAGCGGACCCCCCTGAGTATTGCGACCAGCCAGGATGGGGGCGTCAGTTGGAGCGAGCCTTGGCATATCGACGAAATGGGGCACGAGGCGTCGTATCCGAGCTTTCTGTTCGGGTCCGACGGCCGGGTGCACGGGGTCTATTCATACAATCGCCGCATGATCAAGTACGTGGCCTTTCCGGTCGAGGATTTCGCGCATGCCCTACACCGCGATCGGTGATTTCAAAAACATTCACAAAGGCAAGCGGCTCTTCATTCTGGCGTCCGGGCCGTCGCTGGCCACCCACGATCTCTCCCGGCTGGAGCGGCGGATGGTGATGGGCTTGAATCGGTCCTTCTTCGCCTATCCGGAAACCGACTACCACTGTTGTTTCGATCGGCGCGCGTTCAACATGCACGGCGCGCTCTTGCGCCAGACGCGCTATCTCTTCACGGTGGAGGATCGCCCGTGGGGGATCCCGATCCGCTCCCAGTCGGCCGAAGGGTACAGCTTCGACCTGGAGCAGGGCATCTACACGGGGTACACGATCTCGTATTTCGCCCTGCAGGTGGCGGTCTATATGGGCTTCCGCCAGATTTTCTACCTGGGGCTGGATCTGAAGAACGAAACGTACATGACCCACTTCTTCGGCCGGGACTGGAACTCCGTCAACCACGACGCCACCGAGTTCCCCAAGATGATGCGTATGTTCACCTATGGGCTGGCGCAGCTCGCCTCAGTGGACGTGGAAGTCTACAACTGCAGCCCCGTCTGTGAGTTGCCGTGTTTCAAGTCCGCCACGTTTGACTGGGCCGTCTCTCTGTAGCACCCCGGCGCGCGGACCGGTGCGCCGGCCGCCCCAGCCGCTGCGAGCCGCCCTCCTGGGTGGACGCCTCCCCGGACCCCCTCAGTCAAGTGCCGGGGTGTCTGGCGCCCCCCCCCCCCCCGCCTGGAGGGTGCCCTGACGAGTCCGGTGAAGGCCTATTGCTGACCTGCGCGTGATGATTCTCATTTCGCTAGACTTGCCGGGGTGACGGATCCCATAAGCTGCGAATCCTGCCGAATCTAACTGCGGATGATGCCGAAACCGTCTTCGTTCTCTCGGTTTCGGTTCAGAATTTACGCTATTTTGTGAATTGGTAGTATTGCTTCCTCAAGCGTTTATGCTTATACTGTTCGCGTTAGATCGAGAAGCCAACGAATATTGCCAACAGTATTCGAGCGGGAGCAGGCGGGAGATAAGACCACACTGGCGCGGGGTGGGACGGCCGCGCGAGGGTGGGGCCTGACGGCGGCGACGATCGAACGGGGAGATGGGACGCAGCCCGCAGTCCTCTCTCAGGGCAGGTGGTAGTCGAAGTGCAGCACCGCGCGGCGGTGCGGGAGAGAAGGGTGCAGGCACTGTCAGCCACCAATGCGTTCCCCCCTGGCCGCTTGGCTTCAGGCAGGGCCCGCGTGTTCTCTCCCTCCACCCCGCGCCCCGAGACGGTTGGGATAGGCCGTCTCGCCTCCCTGGGTGGAGTGGTCCATGGGTGAGTTCGACGAACATCTCAAAGAATTCCTCATCGAGAGTCTTGAGAACCTCGAGGAGTTGGACCGCGACCTTCTCAGCCTGGAGAACAACCCGGACGATCGGGAGTTGCTCTCGAGCATCTTCCGCTGTATCCACACGATCAAGGGGACCGGCGGTTTCTTTGGATTCCCCCACTTGGGGGCGCTTACCCACGCGGGCGAGAGCCTCCTTGCCAAGCTTCGGGATGGCACGCTCACCGTCTCCCGGGAGATTACCGATGCGTTGTTGGGGCTGGGCGACGCCGTCCGGGAGATTCTGGGGCGCATCGAGCAGTCGGGCGAAGAAGGTGATGAGGCCTATGCCGAGCTGGTCGAGACCCTCACCCAGCTTTACACCTCCCCCGCCGCCCCGGTGCATGAAACCTCATCAGACGAGCCTGAGCCTGAGCAATCATCAGAAGAGCCCGAGCCCGAACAGTCATCAGAAGCGCTCGAGCCTGAACAACTCGAGCCTGAACAAGAAGAGTCCGATGGGGAATCGGGTGCGGATAGCAGTGAGGAAGAAGCGGTCGTCGAATCAAGTTTCGACACGGCACTCTACCCCTTCGACACGCGGGTCGACCCTCCTGAGGATCGCTCGCAAACGGCTGACGAGGCACGCAGTGCATCACCACCTCCAGCGTCGGCGGAAACGGCGGCCCCGGTGAGCAATCCAGATCCCCCCGCAGACCCGGCGAACACGCCGGATGAGGTCACGCCAGAAGAGGCGGCCGAGCTGGTGCGGACGGCCGGAGAGCGGGGCGCCGACCCCGAACTCCTCGGGCAAATGCTCGTGGACAGCGGCCATATTACGGCCGAGGCGCTCGCCGACGCCCTGGCGCGCCAGGCGCAGGGGGACCCCCGCCACGTGGGCGAGCTGCTGGTGGAGCAGGGCGAGGCGGAGCCGGAGGACGTGGTCGAGGCGCTCAAAACCCAGAACGAAGTGGCGGGCACCAGCAGCCTGGCCGAAAGCACGATCCGGGTGGATGTGACCCTGCTCGACAAGCTCATGACCATGGTGGGGGAGTTGGTGTTGGCGCGGAATCAGACCATGCAGTTCGGCGCCTCCATTGAGGACCGGGGGTTCGTGGAAGCGTCGCAGCGCCTGAATCTGATCACGACCGAGTTGCAGGAAGCGGTGATGAAAACCCGCATGCAACCGATCCATACCATTTGGAGCAAATTCCCCCGCGTCGTCCGCGATCTGTCGCACTCGATCGGCAAACAAATCCGGATCGAAATGGAAGGCGAGGATACGGAACTCGACCGGACCATTCTGGACGCGATCAAGGATCCCCTCACCCACATCATCCGCAACTCGGTCGATCACGGCATCGAGACGCCCGAGGTACGCCGGGCGGCCGGCAAGCCGGCGGAGGGGGTGATGCGGCTCCGCGCCTATCACGAGGGGGGCAACGTCATCATCGAGATTCAGGATGACGGGGCGGGGCTGGACCTGGCGCGGGTGAAGGCCAAGGCCCTGCAGATGAACCTCCTCACTCCGGACCAGGCGGCGGGGATGGGGGATCGGGAGCTGGCGAATGTTGTCTTTGCGCCGGGGTTTTCCACCGCCAAAAAGGTCACGAGCGTGTCCGGCCGCGGGGTGGGTATGGATGTGGTGAAGACCAACATCGAGCGGATCGGCGGCTCGGTGGATCTCACCACGAAGGAGGGTGAGGGGACCACCATCAAAACGAAGATTCCCCTGACCCTGGCCATCATCCCCGCCCTGATCGTGACCTGTGGCGGCACCCGCTACGCCATTCCGCAGGTGAGTCTCTTGGAGCTGGTCCGCCTGGACGGGCGGGCCGCGACGAGCAAGATCGAGATGATCCACGGGGCCGCCGTCTACCGGCTCCGGGGGGATCTCTTACCCCTGGTGTACTTGAAAGAACTCTTGCGCCTGTCGGACCGCGCGGTCGTTACGGAGGACGACCCGGAGGCCGAGGACGCGGTCGTCCATCACGAGGAGGACGAGGCGATCAACATCATCGTGCTGCAGGCGGACGATCAGCAGTTCGGCTTGATCGTGGAGAGCGTGCAGGACACCGAAGAAATCGTGGTGAAGCCGCTGAGCCGGCAACTGAAGGACATCCCCGTGTACGCGGGCGCGGCGATCATGGGGGACGGCAGGGTCGCCGTCATCCTTGACGTATTGGGCATCGCGCAGAGCGGCAATGTGTTGTCGGAGTTGCAAGAGCGCGCGCTCCTCGGCGCGGACGTGGAACAGGAGGAGGGCGAAGACCACCGGCAAGCCCTCCTGCTCTTCCAAGCGTCCACGGGTGCCCCCATGGCCATGCCGCTGTCGATGGTGGCCCGCCTGGAAAAGTTCGATCTGGCGAGGGTGGAGGAGTTGGGCGAGTTGCAGGTCGTGCAGTACCGGGACGAAATTCTGCCCCTCCTCCGGGTGTCGGAGTTCTTCGGGAACGGCCATGCCGCGGACGACCTCCCCGAGGACTCGGCCGAGACCGCGCACACCGACGAGGACACCTTGAAAGTGGTGGTCTGCGCCTGCGCGGGGCAGAACGTGGGCTTGATCGTGGACACCATCTTGGACGTCAGCGAGGAAGTCCTCGACGTGCAAGGCCACTCGAGCCGGGACGGGGTGATGTACACCGCCGTCGTGCAAGGCCGAATTACGGAATTCGTTGACGTGGATGCGATTCTGCGGGCCGGCTTGCCCAGCGCCTTTGAGGAAATCCTGGCGGCGGCCGGTAAGGAGGGCGCTCATGGCTGACACCGCGCAGTACTGCACGTTCCATCTGGACCGCTTCTATTTCGGCGTCACGGTCATGCAGGTTCAGGAGATCATCCGGTACCAGGAGATGACCCATGTGCCGTTGGCTCCCGAGTCGGTCGACGGGCTCATCAATCTGCGGGGCCAGATCGTGACGGCCATCGACATGCGCCGGCGGCTGGAGATGCCGCCGCGCGATTCCGACCGGCAGCCCATGAACGTGATTGTCCACACGCACGGCGATGAAGCCGTCAGCCTCCTGGTGGACGAGATTGGCGACGTGCTGGAGGTCGATGAACAGATGAGTGAAGCGCCCCCCGAGACGCTGGAGGGTGTCGCGCGTGAACTCATTGAGAAGGCGTACAAGCTGGAGGGCCGGCTCCTGCTCATCCTGAACGCGGATAAAGCCGCCCAGGTCAACGGCTATCTCGGGGCCGAGGAGGCCCGCTGACGTGCTCCGCGCCTGCTCCACACTCGTCCTGCTCCTCCTCGCCACCGGCCTGTACTTCCGGACCCGGGCGCCCCGCTGGCACTGGAAGATCATGGTGACGGCCTTCGTGTGCGACGTGGCGCTCGTGCTCTACATCGAATACACCCTCCACGCCGTCGAGCGCGTGGTCTCCGAAGTGAACGCGCTCATCTGGGTGCATGCGGGCATTTCGCTCGGGGTGCTGGCGTGTTACCTCGCCATGTTCTGGCTGGGCCGGAGCCTGCTGCACTCGCGGATGGACCGGCGCCTCGCCCACCGGAACGTGGGGATCGCCTTCTGCTGCCTGCGCGGCTTGAACTATGTCACGAGCTACCTGGTCTAAGCACATGCGAAAGCCCGCCTTCGACATGAAGCCCCTGCGCCCCAAGCGGGCGCGCACGGGACGGATGCGGACGATCGCCGTGGCCAATCCGAAGGGCGGGTCGGCCAAGACCACCACCACTGTCAATTTGGCGGCGGCCCTCGCGGAACGCGGGCGCAAGGTGCTGGTCGTGGATCTGGACCCGCAGGCGTCGGCCACGCGATGGTTGGGCGGCGCGAGCCCGCAGGCGGGAGAGGACAGCGTCCTGGACGTCGACGCCAAGATTTCCCGGCTGGCCCAGGAGACCCGCATTCCCGGCGTATGGCTGGTGCCCGCGTCGCGCAGTCTCGCCCAGGCCGATGAAGCCCTGGCCGGGAATGCGCGGAGCCACACCGTGCTCCGGCAGAAATTGTGGCCCGTGATCCGCAGCTGGGATTACGCGTTGATCGATTGCCCCGCCTCCGTGGGGATCCTGACGGTCAACGCGGTGGCCGCCGCCCAGGAGGTTGTGGCGCCCATGGAGGCCTCCGTCCTGGGCGTGATCAGTCTGGTCAACCTGTGGACGACAGTGAAGAGCGTCCGCACCCGGTGGGCGCCCCACCTGCAGCCCATCCGGATTCTGCCGTGTCGCGTCAATACCCGCACGCGGCACGCCACCGAGGTGGTGGACAAAGTCCGGCAGACCTTCGGCAGCCAGGTGTTCACCCACGTAGTACGGGAGAACGTCCGGTTGATGGAGTGTCCCGGGTTCCGGCAACCGGTCATGACGTATGCCCCGCACAGCACGGGGACCGAGGATTACCGGGCCATCGCCGACGAACTCATCGCCGGCGAAGACGAGGAGCGGTATGGCTAGCAAGCGGCGGCGCACGCTACCCGACATAACCGACGAGTTTTTGGATGAGCCAGCCGCCGACGGCTCACGACTAACGCGAAGCACTTCCCGCACCGCCGGGGAGACGGGAAGAGGAGACCACATCATGGCTAAGGGAACCGCAACGGGATCGAGCACGGGCACGAAGCGGAAGGCACTACGCAAGAACGGATCCGGGGTGGAGGGTTTCCTCGGGGCCGCGTCCGGTCTCCGCGCCAGTCTCGACGGGGTGCAGACCAACATCTTCGTTGCCGACGCTGACCTAGTCATCGTCTACGCCAATGACAAGGCGATGGAGACGCTCGGCGAGATCGAGGACGCGATCCTCGAGGCCTTCGATGTCAGCCTCGATGAGATCATCGGCGGGACCATCCATCGGTTCCATCAGGATCCCCGGGGGGTGGAGCGTATTCTCCGCAATCCGCGGGCGCTGCCCCACTCGACGGAATTCACGTTCGGCAACGTGACACTCCGGGCGAACATTAACGGGTTGATGGACGAGGATGATGAATTCGCCGGCTACATCGTCAACTGGGACAACATCAGCCAACGCGTCGCGCTGGAGGGCGAACAGTCGCGGGTGCGGGCGATGGTGGAGAACTCCCCGACGAACGTGCTGATGGCCGATGCGGACCTGAACATCACGTACGCGAACCCGGCGTCCGTCGAGACGTTGACGTTCCTGAAAGAGTACCTGCCGGTGCCGGTGGACCAGGTGGTGGGATCGAACATTGACATCTTCCACAAGGACCCGGCGTACCAGCGGAAGATCTTAGCGGACCCGAAGAACTTCCCGATCTCGGCGAAGATTCAGATCGGGCCGGAGGTGGCCGACCTGCTGGTGAGCCGGATCACCGACGACAAGGGCAATTACCTCGGGCCCATGGTCACCTGGTCGGTCATCACGGAGAAAGTGCAACTGCAGGCGGAACAGGAACGGCTGCAGGCGATGGTGGAGAACTCGCCGACGAACGTGCTCATGGCCGACGCGGACCT
>CBDUXP010000056.1:0-25250 GCA_965371225.1 uncultured bacterium
GTGTGGATCCAGCCGCCGCCCACCAGCGCGCCGAACGGCAGCCAGTTCACAGTGGAATGGCAGTTGCTGAACTTCGTCGATCCCGCTCCAGAAAACGCCACGGTCTGGGGGATTTCGCATGTGATTGGCCACACGGCGAATCAGCCCGGGGGCAACGGGACGTACACCGCGGTGGTCGATGTGCCGGTCACGTCGAGTAGTGGGACGCTGTTTTATGCGGCGGCGGCGCAGAACGAGATCGAATTCGCGTTCAGTCCCATTACCCCCGTGTTCATCGTCGGGCCGTAACGGATTTCGCGCTCCCGCCCCCGGGCACACGGTCGCCCGCGACGTGGCGGCGCGCCGGGCACTTTCGCGGTAGAATCCGGGTGCCCGGAAGGCTCGGGGAGGGACTGCGCATGCTGACATTGGAATCGCCGGCGGCGGGGGTGGTGAGTTCGCACCACCCGCTGGCGTCGCAGACGGGGCTGGACGTGCTGGAGGCGGGCGGCAACGCAGCGGATGCGGCGGTGGCGACCGCCGCGGCGCTGAACGCGATCGACCCGTCGAACACGGGCGTGGGCGGCGACATGTTCGCGCTGGTGTACTGGGCGGACGAGGGCCGCGTGCGCGCGCTGAATGGCAGCGGGCGTGCGCCCGCGGCGGCGACTATCGAGAAGTATCGCGCCGAGGGGTACGAGCGGATGCCGGAGGACGGCCCCCTGACGGTGACCGTGCCTGGGGCGGCCATGGGCTGGCACGAGCTGCACCAACAGTACGGTTCCAAACCGTGGCACGAGCTGTTGCAACCGGCGGTGCGGTTCGCCCGCGAGGGGAGGGAGGTCAATCCGCTCACGAGCGTGCAGATCGGCGGCAGCGTGCAGAAGCTGTCCAAGTGTGCAGCGGCGAAGGCGATCTTCTTGCACGCGGACGGCAGCACGTATCAGACGGGCGAGACCCTGACGCAACCGGACCTGGCGGACACGTTGGAGCAGTTGGCCGCGGACGGGGCGGCCGCGTTCTATGAGGGGGACCTGGGCCGCCGGTTCTGCGACGGCCTGCAGGCGGAGGGGGGGCTGATCGCGCGCGACGATCTGGCGGCGCACTCGGTGCTTTGGACCGACCCGCTGCGCACCACGTACCGCGGGTGCGAGGTGCTGGTCATGCCGCCGAACTCGCACGGGCTGACGCTGCTGGTCATGCTCAACCTGCTCGAGCCGCTGGACGTGGCCGGCATGGGGCCCGGCAGCGCGGACCGCGTGCACGTGCAAGTGGAGGCGAAGAAGCTGGCGTACGCTGTGCGGCGGCAGTACATCGGCGATCCCGAGCACCTCCCCGTGGACCCGGCCGACCTCTGCTCGAAGGCGTACGCGGACACGTTGCGCCCGCGGATCGACCTCACGGGCGCCGATCCGCGGCCGGCGCCCGTGCCACTCCCGGACGAGCACAGCGACACGACGTATTTCTGCGTGGCCGACGCGGCGGGCAATTGCGTGTCGTTCATCAACAGCCTGTTCGCGCCGTTCGGCTCGGGCGTCGTAGCGGGGGACACGGGGATTGTCTGCCAGAATCGCGGTGCGAGTTTCAGTCTCACGCCCGACCACGTGAACGCGCTGCACCCGGGGCGGCGGCCCATGCACACGCTGATCCCGACCATGGTGCTGGAAGCGGGCCGGCCCCGCTACACCATCGGCTGCGTAGGCGGCGACCAGCAGCCGCAGGGCCTGTTGCAGATCCTGCAGCACTTGATCGACGACGGTGACGACGTGGAGGCGGCGGTCACCGCCCGGCGCTTCCGGTCGTACGAGCGCAACCAGTTGGCTTTGGAGGGGCGGCTGCGCGAGCATGGCCCCGAACTGGAGCGGCGGGGTCACGAACTCTGTGCGGGCGAGTTCTTCGGCGGGTGCCAGGTCATTGAGAATCTGCCCGGCGGCGGGCTGCGCGCGTTCAGCGACCCGCGCGTCGGCGGCGGCGCCCGCGGCGCCTGAGCTCAGCGAGACGCGCCGTTCTGGGGACGGGAGTCGGCGAGGAATTCCGCGAGCCGCGCGTTGAACTTGTCGGGCACTTCCATCTGCGGCACGTGGCCGCAGTGGTCGAAGGTGCAGAGCTTGGCGTGCGGAATTTCCCGGTGCAGTATGCTGGCGGCCTCGAGTGGCACCAGTTTGTCCTGCTTGCCGTGAATCACCAAGGTCGGCGCACTAATGGTCGGCAACCAGGGGCGGAAGTCGGCGCGCGCGATGTTCCACAGCGCCCGCCGCGATGCCCGCGCCCGCGCCCGCCGGGCGTCCCGATCCTCCTGCGCGTACTTGCTCATCTCAATCCGCAGCTCCTCCAGGAGTTCCGGCGGCTGCTGCTCGAACACCCACCGGCGCATGGACCGCATGATGCGGTCGAGATTGCCCGCTTTGCGCACGATCAGGGTTGCGGTCTCCAGCGTGAGCGCCAGCGCGGTGCGGCGGAGCGGATGCACGCCCGCGGCGTCCACCAGCACGAGGTGGTCGACCCGCTCGGGGTTCCGCACGGCCATGGCCAGCGTGACGAGCCCCCCCATCGAGTTGCCGATGAGCGTGGCGCGGGGAATGTCCAGCGCGTCGAGGAACGCCGTGAGCACGCCCCGAAAGTACGGCATGTCGTAGGCCACGTCCGGTTTGGCGGAATGGCCGAAGCCGGGCAGGTCCAGCGCCACGCACCGGTAGCCGCACGCCGTCATGTAGGGGAGATTGGCCGCCCAGTTGCGCAGCCATCCGCCCAACCCGTGCACGAAGAGCAGCGGCGCCCCGGCCTCCGGCCCCTCGGCGGGCAGGTCGGCATAGTGCAGGTGCAGCCCGTCGAGCGTCAGCATTTGCGTGGGCACCACGGACAGCCCCGCGGCCGCGCCGCCGCGGGATGCCAGGGCGGGCTGGGCGATTTGCATACCCGTCCACTATAGCGCACTGCGTCATTCGCGTATAGCGCACCGCGTCAAAACCGTTCTGGTGGCCCGCCGGTGCGGGGACCGGCGCTGCGCCCCGGCCGGGTGACCCGCGGTGCTACGTGGTGGAGCCGTGCAGCGGATCGAAGATCTGCAGGCGCTCGTGCACCTTGTCCGCCACGCCCGCGAGCGATTTCGCGTCGATGCTCAGCACGTGCAGGGCGCCGGAGTCCAGGTCCGTATCCGGCCCCACGTGCAACTTCGCGTCGCCGAACTGATTCGCCACGTGGTTGGCCACGTGCACGATGCTGGCGAGCACGTAGGAGCCCTTGCAGCGCATGGGTTCGTGGTGGAAGCGTAGCGCATCAGTCAGCACGGCGGGAAACTTCCACACCTTCCCCAGGAGATAGCCGATGTCCGCGTGGCTGAGTCCCAGCACCTGCCGCTCGGCCTCCAGCATGGTGACGTTTTGCGCGCCGACCAGCTCCAGAATCGTGTGCATATGCTGGGGGAAGTACTGGTCGATCACGATCTTGCCCAGGTCGTGCAGGAGGCCGGCCGTGTAGCTGTACGGCAGGCGCGCGTCCAGTTTCTGTTGCAACTCATCGGCGGCGGTGGCGCACGCCAGGGCGTGTAGCCAAACGTGGTCGCGCTCGAACGTGCCGCCGGGATAGCTGGCCATGAGATCGAAGACCGAGACCGCGAGCACAATGCGCTTGATCTCCTCGAAACCCAACAGCACCGCCGCGTCGGTCACCGTGGCCACCTCACGGCTGAATCCGTAGAAGGCGCTGTTCGCTACCCGCAGGACGTTCGCCGTCACGGCCGGATCGCGGATGATGACCTGCTCCAGGTCCTGCGCGCTCGAGTGCGCATTATCGATGACCCCCAGCATTGCCGACATCATCGCGGGCACCGTCGAGATGCGCTCGATGCGCACCACGGCGCGCCGGATATCCTGCGGGCTGAGTTTCACGGTATCCATCGGCCTGCTCTCCGAAGGGTCGGGGCTGCACGCCAGTCAGACAGGCGCCCGGCTATTTCACGCAATCCTGGTGCCGGAACGGTCATTCCTGAAGCCCCAATGACCATAGCCATGTTAGCAATTTCATCAGTAAAGTCCAAATCGACAATTGCACGATTTTGTGCTCTGTCCGCACGAAATCGCACGCGGCATTCCCCTCGGCGCCCCCAGCGAGGGCGCAAATTCTGAGGATATGGGACGGGCTGAAGTGTTCGGATCCCCCCCCTGTGGGAATATGCCATGTATCAGCCGGCAGGCCTTGCTTGACAGCCTATATATGCGTATACTGCCAAAAGCGCTGATTTCAGTGCTCCCCTATAGCCCATGCAGCGTCGTTGGCTTCGCAATAACCCGTTTCTCCCCGGAAACCCCGTCGGTCGTGGGGTCGCCCTGCTGCAAGAGCTGGAAACGGTAGGCGCCAAGGCGCGCACCCAAGCCAGCCGGCACTGGCGGCGCGCCCGCTCGCGCGGACTGACCACCAATCAGCTCGCCCACCTGCAAGGGCAGCTCGCCGTGTGGAACCAACTCCCCGCCGAGGAACAGCAGCAGGTCGAGACGCGGCTGTCGGCCGAGGCGGGCTTCCCGGCCGAGGTCATCGCGGATTTGCGCAAGGCGGCGCTGCTGGAGCGGTGGAGCCAACGGGTGCGGGAAACGAACAACACGCTGAGCGCCGTGGAGGCGCACTTGCAGGAGCGGCGCGCCCACCTGGCCCGCGTCGAGGAACTCCGCGAACGCGGTGCCCCGCCCGGGCTGCTGCGCCAGGCCGAGAGCGCCGCCGCCGGGGCCGCTGAGGAATTACAGGCACTGACCGCGCGCTGCAATGACCTGCAAACGGCCCTGATTCGGGAACTCCTGGAGGAGGGCGTCGACCTCTTTCCAGACTTCATGTGGCGGCTCGTCGAAGACGGGATCTTCCTGCCCGAGGATGTGCGCGACTTCCGGGGCTTCAACGACCTGGCTCTGGCCCTCGAAGACTCCCCCCCCGAGTAGGGGCTGCGCCACGACCGGGGCTCTGGCCCCGCATCCATCGTTCACCGTCCTCGCGAGGGACCGTGCATTCTGGTGACGCGTGGCCGGGAGGCGGATCAGCGCCTCACGGGGCTGGGCTGTGCGTCAGGTACTCCTCCGTCAGGTCGTGTACGGGCATGTCCGCGGGCACGCTGGGCACAAACAGGGCATCGGGAATCGGGGCGTTCACCTTGACGTTGACGAAATCCCGTTCGAGCAGCAGCCGGCCGGCGGGGGCGCGCAGTTCCAGGCGCCGGGGCAACCCGTCTCCCGGCGCGACCCAAATGCGGAGTTCGCCCGGCGGCCCGTCTCCCGTGGTGGCGGACACGTGGAACCGATCCAGCGTCTGCTCCTTGCGCAGGACGGGGCCCAGGTAGCGCACGCTGCCGGGTGGTACGCCGCGGAACACATCGAGCGTATCGGCCGCGGCATTCGGGACAGCCACGTGGGGCGCCTCCGCGCGCACCCGCTCCATGTCCACCCGGGTCGCCACACCGGCCGTGAAATTGATCGTCCACTGTTCGGCCGCGGTCACGAAGCTTTCCTGCACGACGTGTTCCCCGGCATCGTCCACTTCCGCGACGCGGTAGTAGGCCAGTGGGCCGCGCAAGACGACGCGCCCCACCGTGTGCCCGTCGGGGCCATGGGTTCGGGTGATCACGTCCGCCTGCACCGAGGCCAGCTGCTCGAGAGTTTGGCGATGGGCGTCCAAGCGGGCCGCGGTCGCCGCGTCTGTCGCGATGGAGTCGCCCGCGGGTATGGCCCGGGCCGGCGCGAGCATCGTGAGCACCAGCGCCGCGGTACCCGTGCGGAGTACGGCGCGGGCGGCGTCGCCGACGCGGGACGCCCGTGGACCGGGACGAGAGGCGGTCTGCGCCATGATGCGCGCATGGTACCCAGTGCGGAGAACCGAGGCAAGCCGCGTGGTACCATGCGCGGCATTTCGCCCCCGCCCCCCGCTGCGCCGCATGTCCGTCGTTCTCAACACCATCGTCCCCGTCTTCAGCATCATCGGCTGCGGCTATCTCTTGGGCGGCCGCCGCGGCCTGCACCTCCCCACGATCGCGGACCTCGCGATTTTCGTCTCCTCGCCCGCGCTTATCTTCTCCGTGTTGGCGCGCACCACCGTGCAGCCGGCGCAGTGGGCGCTCTTGGCCGGCGGCACCGCCTGGATCGCGGCGGGCACGGGGCTGTGCGCGTATGCCTATGTGCGGCGCGCGCCCGGAACGCTGCGCGGCCTCGCCCTGCCGGCCGTGTTCTGGAACGCGGGCAACATGGCGCTCCCGTGCGCGCATTTGGCGTTTGGCGACGCGGGGCTCGAGGCGGCGGTGATCGTGTTCGTGACCATGGTGGTCTTCCAATCCACGTTCGGCATCTGGATCGCCAAAGGCGAGGGGGGCTTATTCGAGATCTTTCGCATGCCCCTCATTTACGCCTGCGGGGCGGGGTTGGTGGTCGCCGCCACCGGTGTGACCGTGCCCCCCATGGTGCTGCGTCCCATCACGATGGTGGGCGACATCGCGATTCCCCTCATGCTCATCAACCTGGGCCTCCAGTTACGCACGTTGCAGATCACCGAAATGCATCACTCGCTGGTCGGTGTCGGGATTCGCATCGGCGGAGGGCTGCTGTTCGCGGTCCTGTACGTCGCGGTGTTCCAGCCAGGGGGCGTCTCGCGGAACGTCTTGCTCCTTGAGGCGATCATGCCGGCCGCGGTCATCAACATCGTGATGGCGCAGCGGTACAACACCAATCCGGCCCTGGTCGCCTCCACCATCGTGCTGGGCACGCTCCTGAGTGCGCTGACCATTCCGCTCCTGCTCCTCTATCTGACCTAGCCTGGGCCCAGGGCCTGCGGAGCCACCCGGGCGAGGGGGGTGTGCTTCCGCTCGGGCGCGCCACCGGAGGGTGGGCGCGTCACTGGTCGGGGTGCGACCGTACACGGACGGGTGCGGGGCAGGCGATGTGGTACACTGATTCAGTTTGTGATAAGTCGCTGTGCCAATGTGTGGGGCGCTGTGGGTGAACTGCACGGATTGGCGACCGGCTGGTCTGTACCGGCTGCGTAACGAGGGGACTAGGCGAGACCCCTCGGGATCCCGGGGAGAGGATTTGCTGAGGGAACTCTTTTCCGACCTGCGGGGCACCAGCCTTGAAACACTGCTGGTCGCCCACGAGTCGCTGCTCGAAATCGTCCCCGCGGGCCTGACCGTGGTCTCTCCCGAGGGGCACGCCCGGTTCGTCAACAGCTATCAGAGCACGATTCCCGGGTGTCCGTGGGTTCAGGACGGGAAGGTGGACCTGCGGTTCCATGAGGCGGTGCCGGCGCCCTTGCGCACGGGGCTGCGCCGGCTGTGGTCCACCCCCGCAAAGGATGCCCCGGTCCAGCTTCCGCCGTTCAGCTTCGCGGGGCAGGCGAACGTGCTGGAGACGTGGCTCGTCCCGATCGTGGGGACTGCCGGCATTGTGGCCGCGGTGATCGTGCAGCACGACCGCGCGGCGGTGCGGGTGGACTACGGTTCCCGGCGCCGCGTCCCGCCGCCCGACCACACGGCGGAGGCGGAGCACCTGGGGGTCTACGCGGCTCCCGCGCTGGACGTGTCGCGTCTGCGCGCGACCTTCGCCCTGACCGACCGGGAATTGCAGATCGTCGATGCCCTGTGCCGGGGGCACGGCACCGCCCAGATCGCGCAGGACATGGGGATCAGCACGCACACGGTGAAGGACCACGTGAAACGTATCCAGCGCAAGATGAACGCCCCCAACCGCCTCACCATCGTGTCCCGCGCACTCCAGGTGTCCCTCTTCGAGACGTAGCCTCCCGGCAGTTTTTGCCGCCACCGGCAGATCTGCCCCGCCGCCCGGCAGGCCTTGCCGTCTCACCCCAAGCCTCCGCTTCAGTCGTAAAGCACTGTAAATAGTGTAGTTCTGCGTATGCTGGCCGATCTGCTGGTGGCCCGGTAGGTAGGCACGCGGCTTGCCACCTTGAACGCCGCGGGCGTGGCCCGCTGAGGAGTGCTGTGGATAGAGGTTTGTACGCCGCCGCCAGCAGCATGCTCGTCCAGCAGGGGGCGATGGATGCCGCGGCCGCCAATACCGCGAACGTCAACACCGCAGGGTACCGGCGCACCATTCCGCTGGCGCGCGGTTTCCACATGCTGTTCGCTAACGAGATTGCGCGGTCGCCCGGTCACCGCGGCGGGATCGTGGACGGCGGGGGCGCCACCTTGGAGGCGACCTACACCGATACGACCCAAGGCCTCTTGCGCCCCACCGGCCGGGCCCTGGATGTGGCGTTGGACGGGCCCGGGTTCATGGCCGTGCAGACCCCCGCCGGGGTGCGGTACACGCGGGCGGGAAACTTCCAACTCAACGGCCGAAATGAACTCGTGACGGCGCAGGGGCACCCGGTCCTGGGCCAGGGGGGGGCGATTCGCATCACGGGCACCACCGTGCACTTCGATACGGGCGGGGTCGTGACGGTGGATGGCGCGGCAGTCGATCGGTTGCAGATCGTGGACTTTCCCGATGCCCAAGGGCTCGTCCGGCTGGGGGAGAACCTGTACCGCGCGCCGCCCAGCGTTGAGCAGGCGCGCCTGGACGCCACGGAAACCCAGGTGCGCGGCGGCCACCTGGAAGTGGCCAACCTGAACATCGTGGACGAGATGGTGCGGTTGATCGATATCCAACGCGCGTTCGAGATGGCCGCCCGCACCGTGCGGGTGGTGGATCGCACCCTCGGCGTGGCGGTGCAGGACATCCCGGGACCGGGTTAACCCTGATGAAGGAGCGTTCGGAATGAGCCTATCGCTATTCGTCGCCGCCACGGGCATGTCCGCCCAGCAGCGGAACGTGGACGCGATTTCTAACAACTTGGCCAACGTCAACACCACCGCGTTCAAGCGCGGTCGCGCCGAGTTCCAGGACCTGCTCTACCAGACCGTGCGCGCGCCCGGCACCCAGTCCGCCGCCGGGATCACGATCCCCAGCGGGCTGCAGTTCGGCGTGGGCGTCGGGCTCGTGGGGATCTCCAGCTTCTTCGGGCAGGGCTCCCTGACCCAGACGGGCAATCCCATGGACCTGGCCATCGAGGGCGATGGCTTTTTCCAGATTCTGGTGCCCAGCGGAGAAATCGCCTACACCCGCGATGGCTCGTTTCAACTGAATCAGGACGGCCAATTCGTCACGAGCGACGGTTTTGCCTTGGAGCCGGAGATCACGATTCCTGACGACGCGATTGCGATCACGGTGGGGATCGACGGCATCGTGACGATCTCCCTCAACGATCTGACCACGGCGGAGGTGGGGCAGATCGAGCTGGCGCGCTTCATCAATCCGTCGGGCCTCTTCGCCCTGGGCCGCAACAGTTTCAGCGAGACCGAAGCGTCGGGCCCGCCGCTGCTGAGCAACCCCTCCGAAGCTGGTGCCGGCAACCTGCGGCAGGCGTTCATCGAGGGATCGAACGTGGAAGTCGTGCAGGAAATCGTCAACCTCATCATCGCGCAGCGCGCCTTCGAGCTGAACGCGAACGTGCTGCGCAGTTCGGACGAGATGATGCAAACCACGGGTCAGCTCCTTCAGTAGGCGCGTACCGGTTTCGTGATGCGCCACCTTCTCACGGCCTTCGCCGTCGCGGCTCTCCTCGGCCTCTCCGGCGGTCACGCGGCCGCACTCGCGTTCGGCGAGGCGACCGTGGTCTTGCGCGCGGACGTGGAAGCGGTCGGACGGGAGGTGACCTTGGGCGACATCGCGCAGGTTCACGCGGGGTCGGTCGAGCAGCGGCGGGCGCTCGAGGCGATTCCCATGTGCTTCGCGCCGCTGGGAGGCAACGCGCGCACGCTGACGCGGGACTACGTGCTGCTCAAGCTGCGGCAACAGCAGGTGGACACGGGGCGTATCACCCTTGGGGGCGCGGACACGGTGCGGATCGTATCCGCCATGGCGCGCATTCCGGCCGACACCATCGTTACCACCGTCACGGAGGCCATCATGGCTGCCATGCCCTGGAGCCCCGAGGAAGCGGTGATCGAGCCGCCCCGCTCTATTCAGGACCTGATCGTGCCCGGCCGCGAGCCCACCTTAGCCGTCGCATTTCCGGGGCGCCCGGACTTCCTCGGCAGCACCCTGGCCCGCGTGGCCGTCTACGCGGGCGGCGAACAAATCGAAACGGCGTCCTACCGCTTCAACGTGGCGCTGTACCGCGAGGTCTATCTGGCCGCGACGACCATTCCCCGCGGCACGGTGCTGGAACGCGCGCACCTCCGCGCGGAGCGGCGGGACGTGGCGACGCTGGGCCGGCAGTACCTGGCCGATCCGGATGGGATCGTCGGCCTCCGGGCCCGCCGCAGCATTCGGGCGGGCACGCGGCTGACCCCCGCCATGGTGGAAGCCCCCCCCTTGGTGGAGCGGGGCGATCGTGTGCGGGTGCGCGTGGAAGGGCAGCAGTTTGAAATCTCAGTCGTCGGCCAGGCGCGCGAAGCAGGCGCGCTTGGCCGCATCATCCGCGTGGACTTGCCCACGCGCCGCCGCGTGTTCGCCCGGGTCAGCGGCCCCGGCACGGCGGTGCTTCAGGAATGAGGGGGACGTATGCGTGAGTTTTCAGCAGCCGGTCTGGCGCTGTTGCTGGTGGCGGGACCGGCCTCGGCCGACTCCCTGTGGGCGGCGCGGGCGGAAGAGACCTCCAATCTCTACAGCAATGCGGCGCGCGCGCTCGAGCTGGGGGACATCGTGACGATCCAGATCGTGGAGAACACCCGGGCCACGAACTCCGCGGAGTTGGAGACGGAGAAGGAGTCCACCAAAGAGCTGGACTTCCAGGGGTTCGACCGCATCGGCGTGCCGCTGGGCATCGCGGACATCTCAGAGGTGTTCGGCGTGCCGCTCTCCGCGAATCCGTCCTTCAGCGTGGAAGGCACGAGCGAGTTCGAAGGGGAAGGGAAGACTGGGCGGTCCGCAAGCATCTCGACCACAATCAGCGCCCAGGTGGTGGAGGTGCTCGCGAACGGGACGCTGAAGATCGAAGCGACCCAGGCGGTGCACATCAACGAAGAGCTGAACACCATGGTGCTCACGGGCATCATCCGGCCGGATGACGTGAGCGCGAACAACGTGGTGCTCAGCTCGCGGATCGCCAACGCGGAAATCTTCTACACCGGCCGCGGCCCGCTCACGAACACGAACAAGCGCGGCCTCTTCACGGAACTGTGGGAGTTCCTATGGCCGTTCTAGCGCGGACCTGGCGGTCCTGGCTCGTGCCGGCGCTGGCGCTGGCGCTCTGCCTGCCCCTGCCGTCGCCGAGCGCCGCCACGGCGCGGGTGAAGGACGTGGCCACGATCGACGGGGTGCGGGACAACCAGCTCGTCGGGTACGGGCTCGTCATCGGCTTGAGTGGCACGGGCGACAAGAAGATGCCGTTCACCAATCTGGCCGTGACGAACATGCTGCACAAGCTCGGGATCCGGTTCGATCCCGGCCAGCTCAAGGCGAAGAACATCGCCAGCGTGCTGGTCACCGCCACCTTGCCTCCGTACGCACAGACGGGCCACCGCATCGACGTGACCGTGTCTTCCGTGGGGGATGCCAAGAGCTTGCAGGGCGGGGTGCTGGTGCTCACGCCCCTCGTCGGCCCGGACAATGCCGTCTACGCCGTGGCCCAGGGCTCGGTCAGCATTGGGGGGTTCGCGGCGCAGGCCCGCGCCGCCTCGCAGGCGAAGCACTTGACGGTCGGGCGGGTTCCCCAAGGCGCGCTCATCGAGCGGGAGGTGCCCAGCAGCATTACGGATGGCGACCATGTGGTGCTCACGCTGCACGAGCCGGACTTCACCACCGCCCAGCGCCTCGTGCGCACCTTGACGCTGCACTTCCACGAGCCCCTGGCGCGAGCGTTGAACGGCGGCGCCGTGCGCGTCCGTATTCCCCCGCGCTACATCGGCGATCCCGTGGCGTTTATCGCGGAGTTGGAAGACCTGCCGATCCGGCCGGACGCAGTCGCGCGCGTGGTCATCAACGAGCGGACCGGCACCGTGGTAGTGGGGGAACACGTGCGCATTTATCCCGTGGCCATCGCGCACGGAAACCTCACCATCCGGATTCAGGACGAGGATGCGGACGAAGGCGACTTCGGCGGCGGCGCCGAGGCGCGGATGGGGAACGTGAGCGGCGCCAGCGTGCGTGAGGTGGCCCGGGCGCTCAACGCGTTGGGCGTGTTGCCGCAAGAAATCATCGCCATCTTCCAGGCCATCAAAGAAGCCGGCGCCCTCCCGGCGCAGTTGGAAGTGATGTGAGCATGCCCCGAAATGCGACGACGCCTCACCGTTGGCGGCTGTGGCCTGCGCGCCACCCCGGCCCCGCCGCCGAACACCTGGAGTGCACCCCCGCCTGGGCGTAGGCCGGGTCACCGAAGAGGAGGAGGAACCGCCGATGTACGCGGACCTCGCGAGCACACTGGCGCCCGGGCTCCACTCGACCCGGCTGCAGGATCTGGCTCCGCCGCCTGCGGCGCTGGCCCTGCGTGCCGGTGGTCTGCAGGACCGCCCCGCGGACCCGGAGGCGGTGCGGGAGGCCGCCCAGCAGTTGGAGAGTTTCTTCCTGACCATGCTGCTTCAGGAAATGCGCGAGCCGCACCTGTTTGACGAGGACGAGGAGGGGCTGTTCGTGCAGAGTCGGGAGGAGCGGATGTTCCTGCAGCAACTGGATCAGGCGCTCGGGGACGAATTGGCACGCACGGGCCAGTTGGGGCTCGCGGAGGTCATTCTGAGGCAACTCCAACCGGAGAAATCGTTGTCGTAAAACTTAAGGCAGAACTTCAAGAAGCCTCGAATTCTGCCGATACAGGAAGGGACGCCCGCCATGAGTGACATCACACGACTGCTGCGATTGATGGATGAGCAGCACGACAACTACGAGCGGCTGCACGACCTGCTGGCGAAGAAGCGCGCCGCCATCGAGGTGAACGACTTGCAAGCCCTGGCCCGCGCCGCGCACGACATCGAACGGCTCATCGGCCAGAACAATCAGGTGGAAGAGCAGCGCCAAACGGCGGCCGGAGAGTTGGCCAAGCAAGTGGGACTCCGCGACGCGAAGCCGACCGTCGCGCGCCTCCTCCGGCGTCTACCGGAGGAACCGGCCGGCCAACTGACGGCGAGCCGCGACCGGCTGACTGCGACCATGAAGGAGCTGCGGGCGGAGTCCTACACGATTCAGAGCGTGTTGGGATTGAACTTGCAGCTCATCGACGATTTGGTGCGGGCGCTGCTGAGCGGCGTTTCGGACCTGACCACGTACGAGGCCGACGGGGCCAGTGCCGCACCGCGTTCCATGCGGTTGTTGGATCACACCGCCTAGGGCGGGGGCACGACCATGGGCGGCCTCTTCCAGATGCTCACGCTGGGCACCTCGGCGCTGCAGGTGCAACAGCGGATCCTTCAGACTACCGGTAACAACGTCGCGAATGCGTCCACCCCGGGCTACTCCCGGCAGCAGGCGGACGTGGTGAACCTCTTCCCCACGCGCTTGGGCAATCTCATCGTCGGGAACGGCGCCCGTGTCGCCGACATCACCCGCGTGCGCGACATTTTTCTGCAACAGCAGATCGTCCGCGAGGCGGGCGTGCTCGCCGACCTGAACGTTCGGCGGGATTTCATCACCCAGGTCGAGGACATTCTGAACGAACCGGGCGATTTGGGAATCTCCGCCGCGCTCGGCACGTTCTTCAACAGTATCCAGGACCTGGCGACCAATCCCGAACAGAGCAGCGTCCGCGTGCAGTTACGGGATACGGCCCTGGCGCTGGCCGACACCCTGTCGAGCACGTTCGAGGCGTTGGACCGGCTGCGCACCAATCTGAACGACCGGGTCGAGGATTCGGTGCTGCAGATCAACGAACTCGTGGGCGAAGTGGCCGACCTGAACAAGGCCATCATCAACCTGGAAGCGGGCGGCCCCTCGGCGAACGATCTGAAGGACCGCCGCGACCAGTTGGTGCGGCAAATCGCCGACCTGATCGATGCCAATATCACCTTCAACGACAACGGCACGATCAACGTGTTCCTCGACGGCTACGCGCTCGTGCAGGAGTTCACGTCCAACGAGTTGGGTACGCGGACGGATCTCACCATCGACCCGAATCGCCCGGACCTGTTCGTGGTGTTCGGCGTGCAGGACAACCGCGTCCTGGAGGTGAACAGCGGCACCATCGGCGGACTGCTCGCCCTGCGCGATGACCTGCTGACGCGCAACGTGCTCGGCTCGCTGAACACGCTCGCGGCCGGGCTGACGGAGCACATCAATCGGGTGCATCTCCAGGGGATCGGCCTGGACCGGTTCACGGATGAAACCTCCGCCTACGGGGTCGACGATCCGACGCTGACCCTGGACAGCGTCACCGGCTTGCCGTTCTCCATGCAGGCGGGCGCATTCTTCATTACCGTGTACGACGGGACCGGGGCGTTTGTCGAACAGCGGGAGATTACCGTGGATCCCACGGTGGACACGTTGAACGACGTCGCCGCGCGCATCAACGCGGAATTCCCGTCCGGCAACATCGTGGCGACGGTGGACATCAACAACCGGCTCCAAATCCAGACCACGGGGCTGGGGCAGACGTTTACGTTCATCAGCGACGACACCGCCGCGGCCGATACCAGCGATTTCCTGCTGGCTATGGGTTTCAACCAGTTCTTCACGTTCGATCCCGCGGCGGACGCGGCGGTGACCCTCGACGTCGCGCAGGACATTCAGGACAACGTGGCCCGCATCGCGGCGGCCCGGACCACCAGCGTCGGGGATAACCAGAACGCGATCGCGCTGGCCGACCTGCGCGGGCAGCTGCTCCTGTCCACCACCGGGGCGCCGACCACGCTCGAGGAATTTTTCGAGGGGACGGTGGTGCAGGTCGGCATCGCCTCGGCCGATATTCAGATTCGGCAGCTCAGCCAGGCGAGCTTCGTCCTGACCATTGAGAACCGAATCGAGTCCGTGAGCGGCGTGAACATCGACGAGGAAACCGTGTCCCTCATCGAAGCCCAGACGGCGTTCGCGGCCGCGGCCCGGTTTATCGCGACGGTGAGCAACGTGCTGGAAATCTTGACGACGGAAGTCGCCTAAGCCCGGAACGCGTATGGGAATACGGATTACCAATCAGCTCCTGATCAACACGACGCTGTTCAACCTGCAGGGATCGTTGCGGCGCATCGCGCGCCTGCAAGACGTGCTCGCCAACGGCGGCAAGGAACTGCTGCGGCCGTCCGACAATCCGGAAGCGGTGGCGACGGCCCTGCGCCTGCGCGGGACCCGCACGGAGCTCGAGCGCTTCACCACGAACATCGAGCGGGTGCGGCCGTTCGTCGAACTGACGGAATCGGCGTTGGGCGATCTCGGGACCGCATTTATCACTCTGCGCGAGGCCGCACTCACCGGCGCGGACGAGAGCATCGATGCGCAGGGGCGCCTTGCCCTGTTCCAGCAGGTATCCAGCCTGCTGGAGGACATCATCAATACCGCGAACGCCGACTTCGCCGGGCGCTTCCTGTTCGGCGGGACCGAGACGCGGACCGAGCCGTTCATCGATGGGGGCAGCGTGGTGCAGTTCGCCGGGAATCTCGACGCGATCTTCGAAGAGATCGTCGACGGGAACGTGGTGCAGATCAACACCATCGGGGGCACGGTCTTTTCCGGCGCCGCCGGCGTGCTCACCGGCTCGGGTGACTTGGCCGCCGGGATTGGGGACGGTGTGGTTGGTGGATTCGATACGCCCCTGGCGCACCTGAACACCGGCGCCGGCGTGACGGCAGGCGCGATCACGATTACCGATCGTCTCGGGGCCGCCGCGGTGGTGGCCATCGGCACCCCAGGGGTGACCGACACCATCGGCGGTGTGATCGCCGCGATCAACGGCACGGGCCTCGCGGTGAACGCGCAGATCAATCTGGCGGGCCACGGCTTGTTCATCGAGGATACGGCCGGCGTGCCCGTGACCAACCTCATCGTCGCCAGCGGGACGACCACGGCCGCCGAGTTGGGCATCGAGACCGACCCCTTGGGCGTCGCCGGTGGTGTGGTGGGCACCGACCTGGATCCCGTGGCGACGCTGTCGAATGCGACCCTGGCAACCACGCTCGCGGACGTGAACAACGGCGCCGGCATCGCGTTCTCGACTTTCCAAATCCAGGACAAGGACGGCACCATCGTCACGGTTGATCTGACCGGCTTTACGGGCGCCAACACGGTGGGCGACGTCATCGCAGCGATCACCGGCGCGGGGACGAATATCGTGGCCTCCCTGGATGCCGACGGGTCCGGTATCCTGCTGACCGATACTACGAGTACGGGCCGCAACGAGATTCGGGTAACGGAAGGGCCGAGCACGACCGCCGGTGACCTCGGCCTGGTGAACGCGGTGAGCGGCACCGTGCTCGAGGGCGCACGCCTCAATCCCGCCGCCGACCTGACGGCGCCCGGTACCCTGTCAACCTCGCTGGCGTTGCTGGATAACTCCAACGGGTTGAATTTGCAAGGGTTGCGCGTGACCAACGGCGAGAAGACGGCGACCGTGGACCTGTTCGGCGCCGTCACGCTGGGCGACGTGGCCGCGGCCATCGAGGGGGCGGGCGTGGACCTGCGCGTGGACGTGGACGTGCAGGGCAAGCGCTTGATTCTCACCTCCACCCTGGGGAACACGCCCATTACCGTCACCGATCTCGGGCAGCCCGGTGACGCGCGGGCCCTCGGTCTCAACGCGCCGAGCATTTTCGACACCGTCATCCAGGTGAAAAATGCGCTGGTGAACGACGATCCGCAGACGCTCACGCGGTTGGTGGCGGACATCGACATTCAGCTCGCGAAAATCAACGACGCACGGGCCGTCACCGGCGGGCGGATTCTGCAGTTCAACTCCGTCCAGCGGCGGTTGGAGGATCAGCTGGCGGACATTCAGATCCTCATCACGCAGACCGAGGACGCGGACATCTCCGAAGTGATCACGAACCTCTTCGCGGCGGAGAACACCTTCCAAGCGGCGCTGAGCGTCGCCGGCCGCGTGCTGCCGCGTTCGTTGCTTGAATTCCTGCAGTAGCCGGCCGTAGGATGCTGCCGTGATGCCCGTCGAAATCGAGACCCCCCGGTTCGGCCCCCTCGCCCTCGCCGAGGACGAGGTGTGGGCGTTCACGCGCGGCGTCATCGGGTTGCCCGAGTGTTGTCGCTTCGCCCGGTTGCCCTTCGACGACGCCGCGATGCCGTTCGAGTGGCTTCAGTGCCTCGACGACGTGGGCGTCGCGTTCCTGTTGGCCGATCCCCAGCGCTTCTTTCCGGATTATCGGGTGGTGGTGCCGCCGGAAGAGTTGGCCGCCATCCAACTCACGGCAGGGGCCAGCCCCGAGATTCGCTGCATCGTGACGGTGGGCGGAGCCGTGGCGGACATGACGGCGAACCTGCTGGGGCCCGTCGTCCTGAACCGGTCGGAGCGCCTCGGCATGCAGGTCGTGCACGCCGACCCGCAGTACGCCACGCAACACCGGCTCTTTCCGGAGGCCGCGGCCCATGCTGGTTCTGAGTCGCCGGCCTGACGAAGCCATCATCATCGGCGCCGACGTGGAGGTGAAGGTCCTCGGCATCGAGGGTGACCACGTCAAGCTTGGCATCACCGCTCCGCGCGCCGTGCCGGTGCACCGCGCGGAAGTGTTCCTGGCGATTCAAGAAGCGAATCGCACCGCGGCCGAAGGCGCAGTGCCCGATGCTGCCGCCCTGCGCAGCCTGTTAGGCGACAGCAGCTAAGGACTCGCGCTCGGGCCGGTGTCCGGCGCCTGCAGCGCCTCGGTCACCGGCGGATCGTCGGGTTCGGGTTCCGTCTCTTCCACAGCCTCGGCCGCACCACCCCCGGTCCCCTCAGGCGGCCAGGGCGGCAATTCCCGTATTCGCCGGAAGGCGAACTCTTCGTCGTCCGGCCCGTACAGGTCGGGATTCTCCACGTGCGCAGCCAAGAACGCGCGCAGCGCTTCCGGGCTGTCGACCGCCGGCACGTCTGGTCCCTCGAACAGCGATTCATCCACGAACCGGATGCGTAACACGTCGTCGGCGATCGTGTAGCGGCCCAGAAAAATCTGACCGTCGACGAAGCCCTCATCCGGGTCGAACTCCGGCACCCCGTCCTTTTCACCGGCGAACCATCGCAGTTGCAGGTATGCCCTGCCGGCAATCGTGCCGGTGGTGGCGCGCATGTGGTGGATCTCCCGGCCGTCCAGGGATCGCATTGCCGTGTAATAGCTGTGCCCGTCGAACGGGAGGAAGACGACATACGCGAAGTCCTCGCCAGCCAGCTCCTCGGCCTCTTCACTCGGCTCCGCGTCGTGGTCGAACCAAACCCAGTACCCCGTGAGGGCGGGGTCCACGCGCCCTTCCGCCCACGGCCAGGCGGGAACGGATGATTCGTAGAAGTCGTAGCACGCCAGGGTGGCGACCACGAGGAACGCAGCGCCCACCCAGTCACGCAGACGTGGCAGGGCCCCGGGCCTCATCGTTCCGCCAGCAGCTCGTGGAAGCGTTCGGCCGTGGCCTCTTCGCCGTTGTAGATGATGTCGTGGAGGCAGTTCGCGATGGGCAGGTCCACGCGATGCTTCCGCCCCAGTTCCCAGAGCGCCTGCGTGGCGTGGTAGGTCTCGGCGGCTTCCTGTTTTTCGGCGAACCGCTTGAGCACCCGTTCCGCGGACCAGCCCTGCCCGAGCAGCGTGCCGAACCGGCTGGAGCGGCCGCCGAGCGCGGTGGCATGGAAGTCCGGCCACCACGCGTGCCCCTCGGTGAACGTGCGCGCGGACGCGCCCATCGCCCGGGCGAGCCGGATGATCTCTTCGGTGGCGAGCATGCACAACTCGCCGAGATAGTTCTGGCCGAGCTGCAGCGTGGCCGCGCAGGCGTACATGGTGGCGTAGGGATTCTTCGCGGCGCCGGCGAGCGCGGTGCCGATGGGGTCGTTGTTCGTGAAGACCCGGAAGTGCGGCCCGCGGAAGTAGCCCGCGACGCGGGGCAGGAAGATAGGCTCGAACCCCGCCAGCACCGTGGCGCACGGGTGGCCCGCCAGCACCTCACTGGCGATGTTCGCGCCGCTGAGCGTGAAGAGGTGGATGGGCGCGGGCGGATGGAACCGGGAGAGCACCTCGCGCGCCACCTCGGGCATGACTTGCAGGGTGTCGCGGTCGAAGCCCTTGGTGCCGATGACCAGGTCCAACTCCCGCGACGCGTACCGGCCCACGTGCTCGATCACCTCGCGGAACCGGCCGGAGGTGGTGGCGACGACGATGCACTTGGCGCCGTCGATGGCGTCCTTGTACGAAAACTTCGGGTGCACGATCTTCGGAATTTCCACCCCTTCGCTGAAGTGCGGATGGATGCGGCTTTCCTGAATCGCCTTCGTGATCTCCTCGCGCGTGTCGTAGATCACAATGCTGTGCCGCTCGAACGCGCTGTCGCGCAGGAATTTTTCCCCGATGATGTGGCAGAGCGTGTAGCCCCAGCGGCCGGCGCCGATGACGGCAACCTTGTCCGAGAAGTCCGCACTGAAGAGCCGGTGGTCCGCCATGTTGCCGTAGTACGCGACCATGTCCCGGTCGCGGACGGTCACCTTCGGCGTGAACCAGCGCCGCCGCCGCACAATGTTGGTGTGCTCGAGCATGGCGAGCCCGGCCTCCACCACGTCCGCGGCGCCTCCCTGAAATTCGCGCGAGAAGTTCGCCGGCGTCCCGAACGTCTTCTGGTGGTACTCCTCGACCTGGTCGATTTCGCGGCGCACCCGATCGGTGAGCGTGGGGAGGTCCACCTCGCGGAAATCCTCCACGGCCTCGGCTACTACCTGCGTCGGCAAAACCTTCTTGACCTGGGCCACGCGCCGCATGGCCTCTTCCCCGACCCGCTGGGCGCCGTTCCCCACGCCATCCACGTCTTCGCTGGTCAGGAGATCCTTCACGCTAAAGGGCTCGCCGATCACGACGCACGCCTTGCCGTACGTGTTGCGATAGCGGCCGAACACTTGCGCGAAGCGGCGTTCCAGGAAGGTGGCATCTGCCGGCACGCGGCAGGCCGGGCCCGGGTGGCGCGGTGGGTGGCGCAGGAAGTTGAAGGTGCCCGAGCCGGTGATCATCTTCCGGGTTTCCGGCACGCGGCTGTACGCCACCGCCATAGGCACGATCACGGCGTCCGCCTCGGCGTTCACGATGCCCTCGATCACGCGGAGCCGGTCCGGCAGGCGCAAGGTGCCGTTGCGGGTGCGCGCGCCCGCCCGGTTGTTCGCCTCCACGAACACGATAAAATCTTCCTCCCGCTGCGTGAGCGCGCGGCACGTGTACGTGAGCACGCGTTTGTATAGCTCCCCCTCTTCCTCCGTGTCGAACCGGCGCAGAATCTTGATGCAGTTCATCTCCTTCATCAGCCGCTCGATGAAGGGGACCACCATCAGGTTGGCGCCGGCGGCGAAGTGCGCCAGCCCGAACCCGTTGCAGTCTTTGACGATGCCGACCATGGGGTCGTCGATGTTCGACGTGTGGTTCGGCGCCCAGACCAGGGACCGGCTCTCCGAGCGGAGGGGGAGCAGCGGCGCAATGTCTTGCTCCGTTTCCACAAAAAGCTGGTGCATCCCCGTGTGGTCGAACAGATGCTCCAGCAGGAAGAACAACGTAATGCGCATGGGCGCGTGCGTCGCCGGGTTGTACGTGGGCAGCGTGTCCCGCGTAAACCGCTCCACCAATTCCCGCTCGGCGGGATCCCCGTTGCAGATCGCGTCGCACACTTCCGCCGCGATGGCGTCCGGCGAGGGAATCGGCATGGGCGTGTACGGCTGCATGCGCTCCGGCGCGCCTTCGGCTTCGCCGATCCGGCGGACCACGTCGAAGAAGGCCATGGTGGCCCGTTCGATCTGGCGCCAACGCCAAGTGGGGGCGGCTGGAGGGGCCGCGGTGGACAGGGGCATACGGGGCGTGTTCTCGACCGTCAAGCGATGGGGGCACCGCTTCGACTGAGGAGTCACGCCAGTATAGCGCGGCGGGGGTTTCCCAGAGCGTTTCGCTTCAGAACATGTATCATACCAGTAACTTACGCTGGTGGTATCCTGCGGGTGAGACTCGCAGCTTGACAGCCGGAGCCTCAGGGATGCGAGCTGCCTTACGGGCGGGCAGCCCCGGCGCATGCTACTGGTAACAGGCCGCGCCGGTGCGGCGCCCTCAGGAGGTCCATGCGTTTCCGTTCACTGTTGTTGGTAGCCGGGGCGGGCGTCGCCGTCGCCGTGTGGACCGCCGCCTCCGCGCCCACCGTCACCGCAGCGCCTGACGGCGCCGGGACGCCCGTCGTCCTCGAACTGTTCACGTCGCAGGGTTGCTCGAGCTGTCCCGCTGCCGATGCGGTGCTCCACACGCTCGCGGGCACCGCGGGAGACCAAGGCCCCATTATTCTCCTGGCGTATCACGTGGATTACTGGAACCGCCTGGGGTGGGTGGACCCGTTCTCCGATGCGCAGTGGACGCGGCGCCAAGGGCGGTACGCTGAAGCGTTTCGCACCACCCGGGTGTACACGCCGCAGGTGATCGTCAACGGCCGCACGCCGCTCGTCGGCAGCGATCGGCCAAACATCCTCGCGGCCATCGCGCGGGCGCGTCGGACCCCGCCCGCGGGACGGCTGGACCTGCACCTCACTCCCCCTGACGCTGGCGGCAACCAGCTGCACATTGATGTCAGTGCGCAGTTGCGCGAGCCGGTAGACGCGCAGGAATTGGTGGTCATGGTCGCGCTGTTCGAGAGCGGGTTCAGGATTCCCGTGCAGGCCGGCGAGAACGCGGGCCGTACGTTGGTGAACGATTACGTGGTGCGCCGGCTCGAGCGCGCGTTGGCGTTCGCGCCGACCGGTACGGACGCGCGGGATGGCCGCATCACGTTTACGCTTGCGCCGGATTGGGATCGCGCGCAATTGGGGGTGGCCGCGTTCCTCCAGGATCCGGCGACCATGGTCATTCATGCCGGAGCCGTCGCCCGGCTCGCTGACCCGCCGCGGGCCGCCCCTCAGACGTGAGCGCGCCGGCGCCGCTCCCGCGTTAGCGCCAGTCGCTCCAGCAGACCCCCGCCGTGGGCAGGGGCCGGGTGCCGTGGATCATGCGCCCCAGGATGTCCTCGGGCCGGTAGCCGTCGGCATCGAGCCAGTCGAACAGCTCGGCGGTGCGCGGCTCCAGGGGCAGGCCGATGCGCGACTCGCCCCATTCCCGCGCCAGGCCCTCGCACGCTTGCACGAGCCGTTCGGCGCACGCGATGGCCTGGTCTCCGGGCTCCACGGCCACCGTGCGAATCCATGCACCCTCGCCCGGCTGCGGCGCACCGGGCCCGCCGCAGCACACCGCGAACCCCACGATCACCTGGTCCTGGTACACGAGCACGGTTTCGCCCAACCGGCGGCTGTGGGCGACGCGGCTTTCCGGGCTTGGGTCGTAACCGGGGAGATAGCTGGCGCAGATGACCGCCATGGCATGGGCGGCGCGCTCCCGTTCCCGCGTGCTCAACTGTGACCAGCGCCGGACGTGGGCCCCCAACAGGGTGCGGGTGGTCGTGGCGCCGGACACGTCGCGATCGTGCACCGGCCCGCACATGGACACCACCAGCCCGGCCGGCAGAAAGCCGAGGCGGGAGTAGAGCGCGAAGTGCCCCGTGCTGTTCGGGAAGGTGTCCAGCCCAACCGTCATGCAGCCGCGCCCGCGGGCGTAGGCCAGGCAGGCCCGGGTCAACGCCTCCCCGTGGCGCCGCCGCTGGTGGCTGGGTTTCACCGCGATGGGGCCGATGACGCCCACGCGGCCCAGCACGCGCACGATGCCGACCCCGACCATGGCCCCGTCCTCTTCCGCGATGAACGCGCCGTCCGGCGTGGTCGCCACTTTTGCATCGGCCGGCCATTGATTGGCGACGGGATGACCCAGGGCGGGCCCGGGCAGCACGGGCCGGAGCGTGGCGAACGCTTCGGAGGTCACGGCCCGGGCCTGGGGCACTTCCTCCATCGCCATGGCGCGAACTGTGGTCATGCCCCCTCCCCCCGATGACTACAAACGTCCTTCAGTGCACGTGCTTCCCCACGCGCGTTCCCCTGCTAGTGATGCCCGCGACGACGGTGGTGCCCGTGATGACGGCCGTGACCCGAGTGATGGAAGTACCCGAATCCAAAAGTGAACCGCGGCCCATAATAGTACGGATCGTAGTGGTGTGGGGGCTGTGCGATTCCCAGCCGCACCAGGTCGTCCCGGAACTGCACCTGGCGGAGGTCCAGCCGGGGGCCGCCACTCTCCCGCTCGTAGCGGCCGCTGCGCAAGTAGCCGATGACGAAGATGGGCGCGCCCGCATCCATGGCGCGGCGCACCAACCGGTCCGCCGCCTCGATATCTTCCGGGGCACGCCGGCTGGTATACACGCGGATGCGCTCGCCTTCCAAGTCTTCCAGCTCGAAGGCCCAGGTGCGTATCTCGTCCCCCCGCGGCCGTTCGTACGCCTCCACGCGCCCCTGCACTTCGACGTACTGGTTGCGGAACGTGGCCGGTTCGCGCAGGACCACCCCAACATCCGTTGCAATCGGCAGGGGCGTGGACGCGCAGCCCGCTCCCACCAGGGCCAGCAGCAGTACCATTCGTAGCAGTCGGCTCATGGGGTCACCCGGGTGCCGGTGCGCCCGGCAGTTCCTCGCGCAGGCGGGTCGCGGCGGCCTGGAGACAGCGCGTGCTGACCTCGTACGCCCGGAGTTCATAGGCCGCCAGCCGCTTGACGCGTTCGAAGTTTTCCGCGGCCGGCACGCGCGGGTCCACGTGTCCATAGTACACGTTCGCATCCCGAAGGGGACCGGCGATCATCCGGACCGCGCCGGCAGCACCGGCCGCCCGCTGCTCTGATACGAGGCGCGCGTTGGCCGCCAGGTCGTGGGCAACCAGCGCGTCGGTGAAGGCGTCCAGCGCCGCCTCCTGCCCGTCCTCCGCTTCGGCGCGCACGTAGCCCGGGTCCTGCCGGAGCGTCCCGTCGGCCAGGAGCGCCTCGGTCCGGGCGCGGGCGAACCGCCAGGCTTGCGCGTGCAAGTCCCGTTCATGGAGCGCTTCGTGTTCCTCGGCGCACGCGTGCAGCACCGGCGGCAACTGCGCGTCCGTCACGCGGGCGGCGCCGTCGGTCTGCATGCCCGACTTGAGTTGGGTGGGATCGAAGGCTTCCAGGCGCGCGCGGCGGGTGGCGTCCGCCTCCGCGGGGACCGAGGTGATGGTTTCCTGGCCGAGACGGGCGGCGCGATAGTGTCCGGCCCACGCCCACGCGAACCGGCTGCGCCCCAGGTCCGCCGTCGGCAGGGCGGTGAACTCCTCGAGGGTGATGGCGGGAAACGCCGCGAGCGCCTCGATCAGTTCCGCTTCGGTGGCCAGTTGCTTTTCGATGGTCTCCAGGTCCGCGCGTATGGCCGCCGGCGGGCGGGGTTCGGCCTGCGCCGGGCAGGGCACGCCGGCCAACAGCAGGATGCAGACGGCCGCGCGCATGGCGGGAGTATGCCATGCCCGCCCGCCGGCCGCTGCCGGGCGCGCGCCCTCGCGACGTGCGGCCCAGCCTACCTTGGTCGCTTGAAGATCGCGACGGTCTCCTGCGGGGAGATAAGCACCAGCTCGAAGCCCATCGCGCCCAGCTCGGTCAGGGTCTGCTCCAGCGTGGGGTAATCCCCGTGAAAGTGGACCTGCCGGTATTCCCAGGGGCGGTGGGACGTGGGCGCTGCTTCGCTGCCGCTGCCCAGAACTCCCCCCAGGAGCAGCACGGCCGCTAGCACCATGACCGCGATGGCGTACGTGGTCCGCATGAGTCCGGTCCTTTCCCGGCCGGAGGCCCGGCCGATCCGTATCCGTATAGTCGCATGAGACCGGCGCAGGACGCAGCCCAGGCAATATTTGCCCGTTCACGTCCCTCTCCCCATGGCATCCAGCATGCCTAACTCGTGTTATACCAGTAGTTTATGAAAACATGTGACCTTGGCAATGGGCTTGCTTTGTAATCGGACGTTCAGACGGGGGTGCCTCGCCGGGATGAACACGAGAGCGCAAAGGAGTATCTGGTGGCTGCTGAATCGACCGGTACGTCGGGTCCCACCGACCAGCCAAACATGGACAAGCTGATGCACGATATTCACGAATTCCTGCGCGCGGAGGTGGCCGAGGATGAGTCCATCATCCGCAGCGTGCCCACGGACGGGGAGCCCGTGTTGGAAGGGGAACTGCTGGACGCGGCCGACGCCGGTTTCCTGCCGGGGGGGGAACCCGAGATCCTGGGGCGGGTCGGGCGTCTGGCGCGCTGGGCGAGCTACGG
>CBDUXP010000057.1:0-24557 GCA_965371225.1 uncultured bacterium
CGCGCGATAGTGAAATCCCGACCCATCCGGTGGATCTGGCCACGGATGTGACCGGTACGCTGGCGGAAGCCAGCATCGACTCCGCGGTGGCGCGCGATAGTGAAATCCCGACCCATCCGGTGGATCTGGCCACGGATGTGACCGGTACGCTGGCGGAAGCCAGCATCGACTCCGCGGTGGCGCGCGATAGTGAAATCCCGACCCATCCGGTGGATCTGGCCACGGATGTGACCGGCACGCTGGCGGAAGCCAGTATCGACTCCGCCGTAGCGCGCGACAGTGAAATCCCAACGCATCCGGTGGATCTGGTCACGGACGTGAGCGGGGTGCTCGACGAAACGAACGTGGACCCGGCCGTCGCGCGGGATACGGAACTATTGGATGGGAAAGAGGACAACGCGCGGGTGAAGACGGACCTCAGCGCGTTGGACGTCGGCCGCGGCCTCGACCTGACTAACCCGGACGGCACGCGCGGACTCATCACCCCCGACCCCGAAGAGATCGAGGGGGTGGCGATCAGCGAGCTGATCTGGTGGCTGCCGTTCGATGACAGCCGCACGCTCGATCCGGAGATTCTCATGGCGCACAGCCTGGAGATCGCGCCGCAAGCGAGCCTGACGGGGTGGTTCGACGTCTGGCGGTTGGACGGCGACGCCCACGACAGCGGCGCGGGCGATGTTCACCCGGCGGACGGGACGGCGCTACCGAGCGGGGTGACGGGGACCGCAAGCGGGCCTACGCCCCTGGCCGTGGACTTCGGCGGCGACGGGAGTGCAAACAACTTCCTCGACATCACCGGGGATCCGCCCGCGGTCATCGCCACGACCGAGGGCTGGATGTGGATCGTCGCACTGAACGAGGCGGCGGTGGACGATAGCGGGACCTTCAACGTGTTCGACTCGTGGGACATTGGCAGCACGAGCGGGGTCGCGCTGATTCTCGACTCTGACGGCGCGGGGTATCTCAATGGCAATTACCGCGTGTTGCAGTACGACGGGACCACGTTCCGCAGCCTGACGAACGCGACGGCGCTCGACGACGGGACGGACAAGTGGGTTGTGGTGAATCAAGACACGACGAACTGGACCCTCTACATCAACGGCACGCAGGACAAGCAGGTCTCTGACGCCCGGACCGGCAACGTGGACTTCGGCCAGGGGACGGTCGCCATCGGCGGCTCTGCCGGTGCTACTACAACCACCATGAACGGACAGGTCGGTTACTTCGCCATGTTCGAGGGCATCGTGCCCGCGGACTTCATCGAGTACCTGAACAACCTGGCCGCCGCGGACCGGGAGCTGATCGGCGACCGGTACATGCAGGGCAAGTTCGCGCAAGGGCGGTTGTTCATCGGCAACGATTACGAACGGTACGACGATGAGCTGTTTCGCGTGCTCCGGCACCAGGGCACCGTCATGGGTTGGGTGCAGCCCATCATGGACTCGGACACCACGACGGTGACGGCGGACTGCGTGGTGTTCGAGCAGATCACGAGCGGCAGCGAGAAATGGCGCTTCGAATTCGACCCCGACGCGACCACTCCACAGTGGATCGCCACCATCACGGCCGGTAGCAGCACGGTCACGGCGGCCCTGACCACTACGAGCGGCGATGCGTTTGCGGACGGCCAGTGGATTCACGTGGCCATGTCCTGGGACCAAGCAAATCTCAAGCTGTATGTGGATGGTGTGTTGGCGGAAAGCACGGCACTTGGCAGTGAGCCGTTGCCCACGGGCGAGCTGGGGAGTACGTGCACCTTCGGGAATTCGGCGGCCGGTGGTGAAGTCGCCAACATGGTGTTGGACCACTTGAAAGCCGCGCCCCGCGCGCTCACCCCCGCGGAAATCGCGAATGACGCAGCCGCGACCCGGCCATGACGATGGGCAGCGGTCGCACCATAGGCGGAAACCGGATGCCCATCGGGCGGCGAGCGGGAGCGAAGGAGGAATCACAGATGAACCCAAAGAACCATAGAAACCAGCATCGCTGGACAGCCCTGTGCATCGGTCTGTGCGGCCTGGCTGCCGGCCTGTCGCTGGGCGCGACGCGGTTGGGTGGTGACGCGCGGCTGGAAGCGTTGCGCCAGCAGGCCGTGGGCCGTCTCTTCGTCTTGTCCAAGGATGGGATCCAGACCGGGGACAGCGAGGAAGCCATCGCGATTCTGACGTACCTCGTCCTCACGGAAGACAGTGGCACCATTCGGGACGGCGACGCGGGAGGGCCCGTCGCCTCGACCGCCGCGACCGACCCGGGCGGGAACAACACCGGGGACGGCACCATCCCGCAAGTGCGCGGGCGCGACCACCGCACGCTGAGTGAGGTGTGGACCGTAGCGTGCATCAACGCGGACACGCCCGGGCAAGAACGGTGGAGCGTGGTGGGGTCCGTGTCGGGGGCGCAGCGGAATGCCGTGTCGAATCGCACGTATGCCACCGACCTTCGTCAAGTGGCGTTCGTGCTGCAGAGCGGAACCGTGCCCTTCGCCGTGGGCGACGATTTCACGTTTACGACCACGGCAGCCACAGGGGCATGGGCGCAGTCTCGGCTCCACCGCGTGCTCGGTCGCGCGAAGTTGCGCGGCATCCTGGCGGGCTCCTGATGTGGCGCGACGTCGGCGTGCACGCGCTCTACCTCAGCGTCTTAGCCGGGCTGGTGCTTTGGGTCCTCTGGACGTCCGGAGTCCTGCCCCGGCTGGTTTCAAACTGATGCCGCGCTCGGTTTCCACCCCAACGGAGTAATTGCATGCCACTATCCATCACCGTCCTGCAGCGTCGCCCCGATCCTGATGATCCGGCTGTGCAGCAGGTGACCGCGGAGATCAACGGGGTCCGCGTGATGTTCGATGGGGCGCCCGGTTCGGCGCAGTCAGCGCGCGAGCTGGCCGCGTGGCTGCGGCGCGTCCACACGGAGGCTGAACTCGCCGCGCTGGCTGTGATGCAACAGGAAGCCGATGCGGAGGCCGCGCCGCCGGAGTACTTTGTGGTGCGGCCGGCGGACGTGGGGTCGCCGGTGCTGCAAGCCGCCCTGCGGATCCTGGTGGAGCGGCTCAATACGCTCGAAGCGGCCGCTAACATCAGCCCCACCACGCTCGACCACATTCTGGACGCGTGTCTCGTCCACGTGCAGGGGCCGTCGCCGCAACCGATGGGCTCCACCGCGGCGCCGACAGAGGCGGGGAAGCCGTAGTGCAGCACCGCACTCGGGAGCGGATGTTGATGGGCGTCTTGCTCGCGCTGGCCGCGGCGTGGTACGGCACCGTCGCGCGGTACGGGCGCCTAGTGGACTGGGATGTGCTGCGGGGACGGGCCTGGTGATGGGCGCGCCGGAGGATGGGACGGTGCCCCTGCTGAATGGGCGTCTCCGGGATCCCGCGCTGTATGTGCTCACGCTCATCGCCTTCGGGCTCGGCGGCGGCGGCGGGTGGCTGGTGGCGGTCGACGGCGTGCCCCATGGCAAGCGGAGCGAACCCGTCGCGCTCCTGCGGCAGCAAGTGGACAGCCATATCCACCGGCGCGGCGTGCACACCGACGGCGAACAGTTGCGGGCCATCATGCAACACGAGATCGACCGATCGCTCCGGCCCATCGAACGGGAGCTGAGCGCGATTCGCGCCACGCTGCACCGCGTGCAGAATCAACTGGACCGTGCGCTGGCTCGCGCCACCCCGTCGCACGAGCCGGCCTCGTAGCCGTATGGCGCCGCGCGGATCCTCCTCGTACGCACCGAGCAGCGCCCGTGCCCTCGCGCTCCGGGGGATGGCGGACCGGTGTACGGAAACGTTGGCGATCTGGCTGCGGCGCTTGGTGGAGCCTCCCGCGCAGGCGGACACCCTCAGCGCCCTCCTGCTCCTCGCCGACGAGATCGTCTGGCGCGTCCAAGCGGATCCGGCGTTCGTGAGCGATGCGAGCCGGCGCACGGAAGCGCTCGCCCGGCTGCGCGCGCAGGCGGTGGGCGCGGCGCTCCCCGCGCGCGACCATCTGTTGCATCTGACCGTGGAACTCGCCGTGGCCGGCCTCAAGGCGACCCGCCGCCTGCCGGCCAACGTGGGAGCGTGAGCGGAGCGCGGCCCAGCGCGCTAGTCGCGGTCCACGTAGCGGGACAGCAGGGCGTTCTGCCGGCGGCGCTGGCGGAGAATCTCGCGTGCGTTCCGCTCGATGCGCAGCAAAGTGGCGAGCCGATGGGCGCCGCCGAGCAAGGTCAGCGTGGTGAAGACCCCGAAGGTGCACAGCACGGCCACCTGGAAAATCCCGGCCGCATCCACCGGTGGTTCCCGCCACAACAGGTACGTCACCACCGTGACGATGCACCCCATCCAGACGTACGCCAGCACTTCCAGGAGCCGCGCCACGCGCGCGCTCCGCGTCAGGGCGCGGAGCGCGGGGGCCGGCGCCGCGGGAACCGACTCCCGGTTTCGTGCGACCTGCCGGATGGCCCTTCCAGGTTTCTGCGGTTTGGATTCCCGCAGAAAACTCTGGATGTCGGCGATCAGCTTGTCCAGCGCGGAGTTATCCATCGCCCCGTTCTCTCTCCTTCATGCGTGCCAGAGCGCCAGCGTGCCCAATGCTACCCAGGCCCCATTGGTCCCGAATTATATCCACAACCCGCGCCACGTGCTCGCGCGGCGGCGCAGGCTCGCCGAACAGCTGGAGTTGCCCCCCGTCCGCCTCGAAGTTCGACGTGGACACCCCAATGAGTCGAACCTGCGGGCGCGGCCAGGTCAGGGATTCAGCCAGGCACCACGCCTCAGAGAATATCACCTCGTCCAGATTCGTCGCCGCCGGGAGGGTCCGGTCCCGTGTCACGGTCTCGAACGTGTCGAACCGCAGCTTCAAGGTCACTGTGCGCGCCCGCAGCTCGGCCCGGCGCAGCCGGTAGCCCACGCTTTCCGCCAGGCGGTAGAGGGTGGCCCGCAGCACGTGCCGGTCGGCGACATCTTCGGCAAAGGTCGTCTCGCGGCCGATGGATTTCGCGGCGTGCTCGGGGATCACGGGCCGCTCGTCTTTGCCTTGGGCCAGGGCCTGCAGCCGCAGCCCGTGAGCGCCGACCCCCGTCCGCACCCGTTCCGGATCGTCGTCCGCCAGGTCCCCGAAGGTGTGATAGCCCTGCCGGTGGAGGCGCGGGGCCGTCGCCTTGCCCACCCCCCAGAGGCGTTCGATGGGCAGGGGCGCGATGCGGGCCCGCGCCTCGGCGGGGGTAAACACCACGAACCCGCACGGCTTCTCCAGGTCCGACCCCAGCTTGGCCAGGAATTTATTGTGGGCCACCCCCACGGAGGCGGAAAGCGCCAACTCCTCCTGGATAGTCCGCTGAATCGCACGCCCGATGGCCACCCCCTCGCCGTGCAGGCGCTTGGACCCGGTGACGTCCAGAAAGGCCTCGTCCAGGCTGAGCCGCTCCACCAGGGGGGTGAACCGGGAGAAAATGGCGTGGATCTGCTCCGACACGGCGGCGTAATGCGCCATGCGGACTGGCAGGAAGACCCCCTCCGGGCATTTGGCTGCCGCGGTGCGGCTGGGCATCGCGCTGTGGACACCGAACCGCCGGGCCTCGTAGGAGGCCGCGCTGACCACCCCCCGTCCCCGGCGCGGGCCGCCGACGATGACCGGTTTTCCCCGCAATTCCGGCTGGTCCCGCTGCTCGACGGCAGCGTAGAACGCGTCCATGTCCACGTGCAGGATCACCCGGTGAGCCATCGAAACCCGGGCGTACTCTACCTCATCTGGCCCTGAACCGAAAGCACAGCGAAACGCCATTAGTGCCAGCACGCAAACCGTTTGACATGAAGCAGTTGCACCGATTGGGCGTTGACCCTCCCGGTCCGGGGATGCTAGACTATCCTGTTAGTTCGGTAGGTGCCCAAGCTTGCCCCGGCTCGCGCCGGGTGCTCCACTTAGGAGGGAGCCGACATGCGTACACTGTTCCGCATCACTGCGGTCCTCGTAGTTGGCGCGTGTCTGGCCACCGCGCCGCTTGGCCAGGCACTTGCCACCAATTCCGATAGTCTGACCCTGACGATTTATCCGCGGGTCGCGTACGAGAAGGTCATGGGAGTCGTCATTCCGTGGGGCGCGCCCGAAACGGTGACCCTGGGCGATTACCGGATTACGGACATGCGCGGCAATCCCCGCGATTATGTGGTCTTGGAGACCTCGGCTGGGGTGACGCGGCTGCCGTTCGACAACGTCAGGCGGATCGATTTCATCAGCTACGCGCGCGTGTACAAGAACAATGCGCGCATGCGGTCGGTCCGCTACCACGTCCGGACCAATATCTACCTGATGGACGGGACCCGCATCGAGAACGCGGTGATCAACGCCCACTGGGGCCTCGTCGAAGGGACGACCGAACTCGGCGATTTCTTCCTCGACAACCCGCTGACCGTCTCGAGCCTCACGTTCAACCGGCGCTGAGACCGCAGGCAGATTCCGCATGGCGCCGGCCCGAGGGATATCCTCCGGCCGGCGTTCGTGTCTTCAGGCGGGGGGGCGCTTCCGGGCGTGGTGCCGCCGGAGCGCGTCGTCGATGAGCCCGTCCAGCATGGCGCCGAAGCTGATGCCCATGGCCGCCGCCTCCTGCGGCATCAGACTCGTGGCGGTGAGGCCCGGAATCGTGTTCGTCTCCAGGAGCCAGAGGGTGTCCCCATCCAGAAAGAAGTCGGACCGGGACATGCCTTCGCAGCCCAGGATGGCGTGGGCCCGTAGGGCGGCGGCTTGCACGCGGGCGGTGGCCGCCCCGTCGATGCGGGCTGGGGTGATCTCCTCCGCCCCGCCCGGCGTGTATTTGGACGCGTAATCAAAGTGATCCGCGAGCTTCGGGACGATTTCCGTGACGGGCAGCGCGAACGGCGCGCCAGCCTCGTCCACCAGTACCCCGCAGGTGAGTTCGATGCCCGGGAGCCGCGGCTCGAGCATGGCCACCGGGTCCACGGCGAACACTGCTTCCAGCCCCGCCTCCAGGCCGGACGAGTCATCGAGCATGGTCAGGGCCACACTGCTGCCCAGAGCGGCGGGCTTGCACACCGCGGGATACCCGACGAGCGCTTCGGCCCGGGCGCGCCAGGTCGCCGGGTCCGCGCGCCAGTCGCTCTCACGAATGACGACCGCGGGGGGGACGCGCAGGCCGTGCGCCGCGCAGAGGGCTTGGGCCCTCGGCTTGTCCATCGCCAGGCTGCTGGCCGCCACGCCGCTGCCCGTGTACGGGAGGCCCGCCACCTCCAACACCCCCTGGATGGTGCCGTCCTCGCCGAACGGGCCGTGCATGGCGATGAAGACCACGTCCGGCTGCTCGTCGGATCCAGCCGTGAGGACACGCGGGTCGGCCGTCACCAGCGCATCGGCCGGCTGTCCGCTCTCGCCCAGTTGCGCGAGCGCCGCGCTCGGCGACAGGTACCCCTGGGGCACGTGCCACTGCCCTTCCAGCGAAATGGTAACCGGCTTGACGAGATACTTGGCGGGGTCCAGGTGTTCCAGCACCTGGCGGCCGGAGTTGAGGGAAACCCCGTGTTCGCCGGAGGGGCCGCCCATGAGGACGATGACGCGGCGGGGCGGGTCAGGCACGCGGGCCCGGGAGCGGCCAGACGCCACGGAAGGCTTCGGTGGCGGGACCGGACATGAGGACGTCGCCCTCCGGTTGCCACTCGATGCGGAGCGCGCCGAGGGTCAGGTGCACGGTTACCGTGCGGTCCGTGAAATCGTTCAGGGCGCTGGCGACCGCCGTGGCGACTGAGCCCGAGCCGGAGGCGAGCGTTTCGCCGCACCCCCGCTCCCAGATGCGCATGCGGACGTTCTGCCGGTCGAGCACCTGCACGAATTCGGCGTTCACCTTCTGGGGGAAGGCCGGATGCGTTTCCATGGCGGCCCCCCACGCGTGCAGCGGCACGGCGAGCACGTCGTCCACGAATTGCACCGCATGCGGGTTGCCCGTTTGCACGGCGGTAATACGCGTATCGCGGCCGTCCACACACAAGGGTTCATCGACGACTTGCGGCGCTGGGTCCCCCAGCATGGGAATGCGCGCGCGCTCGAGCACGGGCGCGCCCATGTTCACGGTAATCACCGCGCCCGCGTCGCCGTTGGCGCGAATGACCACGTCCTTGACGCCCGCGCCGGTCTTCACCGTGAAACGCTCCCGCTGCTCGTAGCCCCCATCCGCCACGAACTTGACCACGCAGCGCAGGCCGTTGCCACACATTTCGGCGGCCGTCCCGTCGCTGTTGCGGTAGTCCATCCAGAAATCGGCTTCCGCGCAGCGGCGCACCGTGATGGTGCCGTCCGCACCGACGCCCGTGTGGCGATCGCAGATGGCCACCACCTGCGCCGGGGTCAACTCCAGGTCAGTGTCGAGGCCGTTGAACACCACGAAATCATTGCCCAGGCCATGCATCTTCACGAAGGGCATGTCCCGGCGCGGGTCGGCCATGGTTCAGGCCCCCGTCGCGGTCGGGTGTTGGCGGCGCTGCATGGCCCACGCGGTGCGCGTGAGCAGGAGCCAGACGGGTTCCCGTGCGTGGCCGGCGCGACTCTCGAACCCGACGGCGCGGTAGCAGGCAAGCGCCCGGGCGTTGTCCGGCCGCACCCGGGCGACGACCCGGCCACAGGTCCGATTCCGGAAGGCGACGGCCGCGAGGGCGAGCGTGGCCGCCCGCCCGTACCCCTGGCCCCACACGGATGGTTCGCCGATGATGAGGCCGATCTCGAGTGCATCCTTGCTGGGGGAATGCAGCGCGCCGAGGCCGATGAGGCCGTCATCGGGTTGCCCCTCGGCGATCACGGCGAACAGGCTGGTCCAGGTGTCGCGCGGGATCCAGGCGGGCGCGGCGGCGGGATCCACATGGATACCGCTCTCCTGGGGCACCAGGTAGCGCGGCACCTCGGCGTGCTGGAACCACGGTTGAAGGCGCGCGTCGTCTTCCGCGGTCCAGGACCGGAGCGAAACGCGAGGCAGGTTGTCTACCATGGCATCGCGCACTCTTCCCTGGTTCCCTCGCTCAAAGCCTTCATGAAGTATTGTCCGCCGCGATGCGGGGGATTATACGCTTTCGTTTCGCTCGGCACTACCTTGGGGGCCGGCCAGTCTCCGCGCGCCTGATATACCGCCGCCGTGCGCCACGTGACCGAGGCCATGCGTTCTGCGTTCTGCATCGTGGCTTAGGCTTCCGCCGGTTGTGGTGTCGCTGCGGGTACCCGCTCTGGGAGGAAGTGCAACCACCACGCGGCCACCACGGCGAGCGCCGCCACACCGGCGAGCAGGAGAAAGATGGTGCCGAGGGTGAATTGCTCGCCGATCCGTCCGCCAACCGACGCGGCGAATGCGCCGATGCCGAACGCGAAGGCGAAGTACCAGCCGAAGGCGCGGTCCCGGTGGGCGGTGCTCGAGAAATTCGCCACCAGCACGTTCCCGAGGGGCTGGGCGAGAAAGTGGCCGAAGGCGAACAGCGCCGCGGCCACCACTAGGAGATACCCGTCCGCTAGGGCGAGCAACACTAGGCAGGGCACGCTCACCGTGTGGCCGAGAGCGAAGAGCCCCGTATGGGAGAACCGCTCCCCCAGGTGGCCGCCCACCCACTGGCCCACCATCCCGATGTACAGGGCGCCGCTGGCGCAGATCCCACCCAGCAGCACCGCGCGCTCCGGCTGCTCGGGCCCCGCCAACGCGAGGCCGAGATACAGCGGCAGGAAGGTGATCACCCCGCGGTAGACGAACCCCACCAGGGTCGCTGCGACCATGAGGACGCTCAGCCGTCGCATCTGCGTCTGCCCCGCCGGCGGGGCGGGGACGGTCCCCCCCGCTGCGTCCGTCTGCGCCGATTCGGCCGGCGCGTTCATCATCCCGGGCACGTGACGGACGAGGTAGATCAAGATGCAGCCAACGGCGGCGTAGACCATCAGGGTGACCGACCACCCGAGGAGCGCGGCCAGCGCCACCGTCACGACCGGGCCGCTGCTCACGCCGAGGCCGCCACCGACACCGTGCAACCCCATGGCTTTGCTGCGCGCGCGCACGTGGGTGGCGAGATAGCTGGTGCCGGCCGGGTGGTACAGCCCCAGGCCGACCCCGACGACAATGGCCCCCACCAACAAGACGCGCGCGTTGGGCGCGAAGGCCATGATGAGCGCGCCCAGGGACGCGATCGCCAGGTAGAGCTGCACGACCCGGTGCGCGCCCCACCGCGTCGCGAGCATCCCGGCGGGGATGGCGAGTGCGCCGAAGGCCAGGGCCAACCCGAACTGCACGTTTCCCACATCGGTGACGGACAGGGCGAATCGCACCATGAGGATCGGAAACAGGGCGGGCAACGCCTGTTCGAAAATGTGCACCATCGTATGGGCGCTGCCGAAGATGGCAATCAGTTTCCGATCGGTCCACGTCACGGGTTTACTCCTATCCCGGGCACGGGCACTCAGTCGGCCGGGACTGGCACGGGCACGGGCTGCCGCGTGTTCGCCGGGCGGTTGACCAGGGCGATGCCGAGCGTGACGAGCACCATGCCCGCCGCCAGTTCAAGCGTGAGCGTTTCGCCCAGGAGCAACACGCTGCCCACCACGCCCCACAGGGGCAGGAGGAAATTGAACGACGTGACGAGGGTCACCGGCGCGCGCTGCAACACCCAGCGCAGGGCGAGGAACATGACGCTGCCGAAGGTGACCAGATACGCCAACGCGTAGGTGGCGGACGGGCCGACCGCGGGCGCGGGGCGCCAGCCGGTGATGAGCATTCCGACCAGGAGCGCCCCGGTCAGACATGCCAAGTTCCACACCACGATCGAGATCGCCGCGCGCTTGACGGGGAGTTGCTCGAGCGCGCGTTTTTCTACCACCGTACCCGTGGCCCACAACAGCATGGCCCCGAACGTGAGCAGGTCCCCCGTCCGCATGCCTTGGCCGAAGAGGGCCTCCAGGCCGACGATGCATCCCACTCCGGCGAGCGCGCACGCGAACCCCACCACTTTCCGCACGGTCAACATTTCGCTGGGGAAGAGCGCCGGCGCGATGAGCGCCACCACGACCGGCTGGAGATTGACGATCAGCACCACCCGGCTGGCATCCGTGAGGGCGGTGCCCATGTAGAAGAGCGTGACGTTTGCAGTGAACAGGACCGCTGCGAGGCCGCCCGCCCACCCGAGTCGCCACGGCGCCACGGGGGCGCGCCGCAACATCGCGCCGATGAGGACCACGAACACGACGGCCAGGAGGCTGCGGTAAAACGTGGCGGAGAACGGATCGATATCGTTGACCACGATCTTGGAGGCCACCACGTTGCCGGCCTTGAGCACGGTGAGCGCCACCACGAGGCCGGTCAATGGCAGGCCCAGGCGCGCGTCGTTGGATGCAGTCATGTTGCGCAGTACCAATCCCGATACGTCAAGCGCCCCACTCCGAGGGAGAGGGGCGCGTCCACAATCGTTCGGTGTTTCTTGGGAATCGAACGGTCAGGAACGCCACCCCACGCCAGGCTTCTGTCGCCACGACACCGGAATGGCGTCGGTCGCGATGCGCGGGCGGCGGGAATGTGCTAACACGTTCATGATCGTTGGTCCCAGGAAGGTCAGTAAAGATACCACACCGCGCCCACGTGTCAACCAGCGGGGCCGCGACAGGGCCGCCACCCGGCCTCCGCGCAGACGAAAATGTCCCCGCATCGCCTGACGCGGGGACGCGAAGGACGGTTTCGGAACGCTTAGCGGAAGAGGCTCTGAGCGACCGGGTCGGGCAGGATGCCGGGCCCCGGTGGCTGCGGGGCGTTCGTGTCCCGCCACACCCGGGAGGTGGGGGACAGCCCCAGGCGCCCGGCTTCCCGCAAGCTGCGGAGGCGGAGCATGAAGCTGTCGGGGCGGGGGGCGCTGACCAGGACGCGCTTCCCTTCGGGGGCGCGGACGTAGCTGGAGGTTATCCCCTGGTTACTCACAGAGAGAGTATACCGCGTGTACTGGCATCGGTCAACGCGGTGCGTTAAATCAGATGCGCGTATCCGTTTGGAAGTATTTGATATACAAAACGTTATGATTCTGTTGGTGTGGTGCCACATCTACCACACAGGCTCAAGGTGCCGTTGATTCAGCACATGTAGAGAGTTGATTGGCGCGGGTGGAGCGTCGCCTCGTCAAGGGCGCAAGGCCCGCGCGTCCGGCGGATCGAGGCCCGGCTACTCCACCCGCCGGGGCAGGCGAATACCGAACGTGGCGCCGCGCCCCGGCTCGGAGTCCGCCCAAATTCGGCCCCCGTGGATTTCGATGATCTCCCGGCAGATGGTCAGGCCCAGGCCGGTCCCCTCCACGTGGCGGGTCCGACTGTTGTCCACCTGATAGAACCGGTCAAAGACCCGCTCCAGGTCGTCCTCCCGCAGGCCGGGGCCCGTGTCCGTCACCGTGAGCAGTACCTCATCCTCCAACGTGTCCTGTTGCACGGTGACCGTGCCGCCGCTCGGTGTGAACTTCAGCGCGTTGTTCAGCAAGTTGCCCAGGACCTGGTACAGCTTGTCCCGATCCCCGGTGATCGTGCCCGGCGGCGTCGCATCGCGAATATCGCAGGTGAGGGACACGGACTGCCGGGTGGCAACGGGCGCGTAAAGTTCGATCGCCTGTTCCACCACCCCTGCCACGTTCACGCTGTCGCGCACGCGTTCGATGGCGTCGGATTCGGCCTTCTGCAAGTTCAGCAGGTCGGAAATCAATTTGGCGAGCCGGTCACATTCCTCGTTGATGATGTGCAGGTATCGCTTTTGCGCCTCGGGGGGCGTCGGCTCTGAATCGTCAATCATGATCTCGACGAAGCTCTTCACGGAGGTCAGGGGCGTGCGCAGCTCGTGACTCACCATCGAGATGAAATTCGATTTGGCCTCGTTCAGAGTCCGGAGTTCCTCCTCGATGCGTTTCTGTTCGGACACGTCCTTCCCGATGGCGCTGATCCCCACGATGCTGCCCCGCGAATCGCGGATGGGGCTGAAGGTCAGGTCCGTGGTGATGGGCCGACCGTCGCCGCGCAGCCCCGTGGCGAGCATGGTGACCACGCCCCCGTCGTGCAGCACCACGTTGATGGCGTTGCGCACGGGTTCCAGCTCGGGGGCCGGCAGAAACACCTCCGGGCCGCGCCCGATGACTTCCCGCGCCGGCAGGCAGTACATCTCCCGCGCCCCCGCATTCCAGGAATCAATAATCCCGGCCCGGTCCAGCGTGAAAATGCTGGCCCCCGCGCGCTCCACCAGGTTCTCGAGATAGTCCTTCGTCTCCTTGAGCTCGTCGTACAGGCGGGAATTCTCAATGGCCACCGCCACCTGGCCGGTCAGGATATGGGCGATGCGCTCCGTTTCTTCCGTGAAGGTGTAGGGTTCGTCAGCGCTCAGGTTGATCACCCCGATCGTCTGCCCCTGCACCATGAGCGGAAAGCACAGCAGCGAGCCGTGCTGCATGGGCCGGCCGGGGAACTGAATGAATTCGCCGCTGGCGGCCACGTCGCACACCAGCACCGGCCGGCCGGTCTGGGCCACCTGCCCGGCGATCCCTTCGCCCACGTCGAACCGCGGCATGTGGGGGGTGGCGTCCTTGCGGCCGCTGGCGGAGCGCAGCACCAACTGGCGGGCATTCCAGTCCACCACCATGATGCTGCCGTTGTCCGCCTTGAGCATCCGGACGATGTGATCCAGCAGCAGGCGGAACGGATCGGGGGCGTGGACGGCCCGGCTGGTGGCATCCGTGAGGATCCGGAGCAGGGACAACTCTTCGAGTTTCTCTTCCAGCGCGGCGTTCGTCTTCAACACCGCGCGCCGCAGCACCGCGATCTCATCTGCATGCACCTGCGCGGACACGGCCTGGGCTTGGTACTGGTCGAACCCCTCCACGGCCCGGGCGGCCAGCGCCAGCGCCTCTTCGGCAGCGGGGGAAGTGTGCTCCGGGTGCGTCCCGGCGCGAAGCGTTTCCAGCGCCGCGCGCAACTGATCGACGGAGGCGGGATCGTCGACCGGGGAACGCGGATTAGGCCCGGACGAGGTCGCTGATGATGCTATCGCCGGTTTCGATGCGGCGATTGAACTCGAGCTGGATTTCCTCGAGTTGAGCGGGAGCGACATTGAGAGTCTCCAGTGCGAGGGGGTCCAATTGACGTTCGGTCCCGTTCTCCTCACCCACTTCGGTCAAGCGGTGAACCAGGACATCGGCCAGGTGGACGGTCGCGGCCATGGCCACTGCATCCCCCGCCTTCCCGAGGGCGTGGTGGTAGCGCATGGCTTCCGCGATGAGGGGAGGCAGGTGCCAGCGTTCGGCCAGCCAAAACCCGATCTCGGCGTGCGTGGTGCCCAGCAACTGCTGCTCGACATCAGCCGGGAGGCGACCGGTGGCTTTCTCGGTCGCGACAATTTCCTGGTAGATGTCCGGGAAATGCTGGTCCAGCACTGCGCGCCCGATGTCGTGGAGCAGGCCCGCGGTAAAGGCGCCCTGGCCGCCGCGGCCCAACTCGCGCTCGAGCAACTCCGCCATGGCGGCCGTATAGAAGCAGTGGTTCCAGAACTGGATGCGGTCCGCCTCGCGCGCCGAGCCTTTGCCCAACATGCCCACGACGCTGATCGCCAGGCTGATCCGTTGAATTTCTTCAAACCCGAGCACCACAACCGCGTCGGATATCAGGGCGATTTCTCGATAGAATCCGTAGAACGCACTGTTGACGATCTTGAGAATTTTCGCGGTCAGGCCCGGATCGGCCACAATCTCGTCGCTGAGATCCTGGGCGGAGGCCCGCTCGTTGGCAATGACCTCAAGAATCCGGGACATCACGTGGGGCAGGGTCCCCACTTCGCGGATATCTTCGACCTGGCGGCGGAGCGCCTCGGGGGTAGGCATCTGCATTGTGGTCAGCGCCAGCGGCCTGAGCAGCCGTGGCATCCTGAGTAATCATTATACCGCTAATAATGCTTTTTTTAAAGGCTGGCCTTGTGCTGACCTAGCCACTAAGTCTCGGAGGGGGGCCGTCGTGTTTACAGGGGGAATTGCACCCGGACGATGCGGTAGACCCGGAAGTCGGGGTCGGGCTCGACGATGAGGTCCGGGTAATCGGGATTGAGGGCTTGGAGCACCACCAGGCCATTGCGCCGCTGAAAGACTTTCACGGTGACGCCTTCGGGGCCCTTGGCCAGGACGATGTGCCCCGCCGCTACTTCCGCCGCGGGACTCACCAGCAGCATGTCCCCGGGATGGATCCGCCCGCCGGTCATGCTCTCCCCCTGGGCTTCCACGTAAAAAGCGTTCGGATCGTCGATATCGGTCACAAAATAGCGCTCGCTGATACCCACCGGAAAATCCAGGTCCGTCTGATCCAACCACACACCGCACGACGCCCGGTTGATCACCGGGACGCGCCGGCGCGCCGGACGAGCGGGATCCAACAGGTCCGGCAAGGCCACCTCAAACGCGCGGGCGATTCGTTCTAAAGTCGCGAACGAGGGGGATTTCTTCCCCCGTTCGATCTCGGTGAGGAACGGTTGGGAAATCTCGGCCCGCTTGGCCAGGTGGGTACTCGTCCAGCCCCGCTGGCGGCGCAACGTCCGGATACGTTCGCCCAGGGTGGGCACGGTGAACGGATCCACGAGGCGGTACCTCCGGTGTGTCTGGGGGCGGATCGCATCACACCCCCGAACGAGTAGTGGCACGAATTATAGCTATATGCTATAACTATGCCTGTGAGCAATATTCTGTTCGTAGTATTTTCGCTGAAAAGGAGTATAGCACACCATCGCCACATCAGAAAGGGGTTGCCCGGACTTTCCTGCTGCGCCCCCGGAGGAAGCCTGCCCAGGCGCCGCCCCCGCGCCCTCCGAATCCTGCCCCGGCCGGCCGGAAGCCGGATCACCGCGCGTACCCCGGAATCCGCTGCCCCGTGACCAACTATATGAATGCCCGCGAGCATCTGCCGCAAGAGTTGATCGACCGCGTGTTGGCGCACCTGCCGCCGGACCGGCGCGAGCGCGTCCTCCTGTACCTCCACACGGACTACTACGCGGCCCGCGACGCTGAGGTGGTGGCCGCGTTCGAGGGCGCGGTGCAGGCCGAGGCGTATGGGACGCTGACGGAGGTGTACGAGGCCTTGGGCCGGCGCTATTGCCTGTCACCCCGCCGCATCTGGAGCATCGTGCGCGCCGGCCGGGATGAGCCGCCCGTGACGGCCTGGCGGCGACGCCGGCAGGAGGGACGCCGGCCACGGCGGATTCGCCGCTCGCCTACCGTTGGACGACCGCGGGGCCTGCCTGCGGCGCGCCCAGCGGTCCAGCCGGGGGACGATGGGGAGGCCCAAGGCCCGGTTCTTCCCTGAGGCTGGGTGTGAGGCGTTGGCTTAGGGGGAGTCCAGCCGGTCCCAGAACTGGGGATCGTCCAGGCTCTTCCGGAAGTCGGCGACTTCCTGATCTGAAATGCTGTCCGGGGACTGGGTTGGCGTGAATTCGTCCAGAGGGGGCGTGGGACCGGAACCCTGGGCCCGGGCTGCGCGCCGGGAGCTGGGCTCCTTGCCCTCGTCCTTGCCCGTCTCCCGTTTCAGGTCCGGCGGATAGATGCGCTTCGCGAAATCGACTTCGGCGTTGACGTTGATGATGGTCTTGAGCCGGGTGCGGACGTCCGCCAGCGCATCGAGCACGCTGTCTTCCATCCGCTGGCGCAGGTGTTCCCGCCGCACCTCATCGGGCCCCGCGGACATGAGCTGATTGTTGAGCGCCAGCACGTGCCCGAGGTAGTACAGGCTGTAGTCCTGGCAGTGGATGCACCGGAAGAGCAAGGTTACATCCGAGGTGCGAGTCAGCATGCGATACACGGATCCGCATCCGGCGCATTCGATTTCCACGGCGCTTGCCACAAGCTCTCCTCTCGTCATACCCAGCGAACCCCCAGGTAGCCGTTGCCGCCTGAAAGCCCCCCTGGCCTCTCGTGCCCGGTCCGCCACCCCTCTCGTGCCCCCCGAGCGTGCAGAAAATATACCCCTGCATGGTGAGGTTTCCCGTAGCGATATCCGCACTTATCCCGGTCGGAATGGCCCGGCACAGCCCTGTACGGGCGGGGATGTCGCGGGCCCCGGCGTCTGCGAAGCCCGCTGGGGGTCGGCGGGTGGGGCCGGCCGCTGCGGCCCTACGCGGGTCGCCCGAACCGCTCTTCGGTCCAGGGGTCGCCGTGCTGGTGATACCCGGCCTGTTCCCAGAAGCCGGGCCGGTCCTGGTCCAGAAACTCCAGGCCGGTAAGCCATTTGGCGCTCTTCCAGGCGTACAGCTTCGGCACCACCAGGCGCATGGGCCACCCGTGTTCCGGCGTCAGGGGCGTCCCGTTGTGGTGCGTCGCCACCAGGACATCCTCCTCCAGCGCCTCGGCCAGCGGGAGATTCGTGGTGAAGCCCTGCGCCCCGTGGGCCACCAGGTAGCGCGCCTCGGGCCGCACCCCCGTGAGGTCCGCCAGATGCCGGAGGGACACGCCCCACCACGTATTGTCCAGCTTGCTCCACGTGGTCACGCAGTGGAAATCGGCGACCACCTCGACCGTGGGCAAAGCGCCGAACGCGTCCCAACTCCACTCCAGGGGGCGGTCCACCAGGCCGAACGTGCGCAGGCAATGCTGCGCCACGTCAATGCGCGGGACGCCGCCGAAATGCAGCACGGGCCAGACGCGCGTTTCCTGTTGGCCGGGCGGGATGCGCGTGGTCCGGTTTGTGTCGGGCGACACGATCCGTTCTCGCTGGTGTGGCGGTGTGTGGTCGGGCATGGGGTGGGTGCGCGCTGGGCTGAAGGCCACAGTATGCCAGCCCGCGCCCGCGCGGTCCACGCGCCCGGTTGCCGCCCGGCGCGCCCCGTCTGGACCGGCGCTGCCGCATGGTCTAAGGTGGCACGACCATGGCCCAGGCCGTCTCAGCGGTCGCCGCGCCGCCCGCACCCGTCGAGTCGCCCGTGCGGCGCAAGCTGGAAGAGCTGTTCGGGATCGATCGCCGGACCCTGGCCCTCTTCCGCGTGGGGCTGGGCGTGTTGCTCTTGGCCGACCTGGCGTCGCGCGCCCAGTTTCTGACCGCCCTCTACACCGACGCGGGCATGCTCCCGCGCGCGGTCCTCGTGCAGCACAGCCCCGAAATCTGGCGGCCGTCGCTGCATCTGCTGGCCGGGGGCGCGTCGGCGCAGGTCGCGTTGTTCCTGGTGGCGGCGGCGGGCGCGCTGGCGCTGCTGGTCGGGTACCGGACGCGGGTAGCCACCGTGTTGTGTTGGGGGCTGGCGTATTCGGTCCAGGCGCGCAATCCGTTCGTGCACACGGGGGGCGACACGGTGCTGCTGCAACTGTTGTTCTGGTCCATGTTCCTGCCCCTGGGCATGCACTGGTCCGTGGACCGCGCCCTGGACACGGCGGAGCGTCCGCGGCCCCAACGGGTGTTGAGTGTGGCGACCGTCGGGCTGTTGGCGCACGTGGGGATGCTGTACGTCTTCTCCGCCCACCTCAAGTCCGGCCCCGAATGGCGCGAGACGTTTCACGCGCTCTACTACGGCTTGAGCATCGACTCCATTGCGACCCCGCTCGCCGTGGCGCTGTTGGCGTATCCGCGGGTGCTGCAGGTGCTGACGCTGGCGACCATCCTGCTCGAGGGGCTGGGCCCCGTGGTGGCGTTCTCCCCCGTGTGGTCCGGGCCTGTCCGGTGCCTGGTGGTGCTCGGCTTCTGGGGGCTGCACGCGGGGATCGCGGTGTGCTTCACCATCGGCCTGTTTCCGTACGTCATGATCGGCGCCTGGCTGCCGTGGATCCCCGGCTGGTTCTGGGACCGGGTCTTCCCGCCGCGCGCGTCCGCCGCCCGCGCCGGCCTGCGCGTGTATTACGACGGGGAGTGCACGTTCTGCCTGCGCCTGCTGCGGATCATTCATACCCTGCTGGTGCTGCGCGACGTGCCCTATGCCCCCGCCCAGTCTGAGCCCGAGGTCGAGGCGATCATGCTGCGCGAGAATTCCTGGGTCGTGATCGATCACCGGGACACGACGCACTTGCGGTTCGCCGCGTTCATTGTGTTGTGCCGGTGCTCCCCCTTGGCCTGGTGGGTGGCGCCCGTGCTCCGCCTGCCGCCCATCGCGTGGGCGGGGGACCTGGGCTATCGTCTGGTGGCGGCGCACCGCATCGGTCTCGGCTCCGCGACCCGGTGGCTGGCGCTCCGCCCGAGTGCGGCCCCCTCACGGATGCGCGCGGGGGCGGCAAACGCGCTGGCGGCGCTGGCGCTGGTCTACGTGTTCCTGTTCAATCTCGCTTCGGTCAGCGAGACCGTGCACGCGACAGTGAACCGGCCGTGGTTCCCGCGGGTGGGCCACTTCCTGCAGATGCATCAGGGGTGGTCCATGTTCGCGCCCGCGCCGCGCAAGGAGGACGGGTGGCTGGTGATGCCCGCCGTGCTCGCCGACGGGACGAGCGTGGACCTGTTTCGGGATGGCGCCCCCGTGTCCTTCGAGAAGCCCGCGCGCGTCTCCGCCGATTTTTCCAGCCAGCGCATGTGGACCTACCACATGAATCTCATCGACTACAGCGGCGTGGAAGGACAGCCGTACCTCCGCGCGTACGCGGAGTACCGTATGCGCCAGTGGAACGCGGCCCACGAGCCGGCGCGACGCGCGGTCGCGATGGTCATTGTCTGGATGCAGGAAAGCACGCCCGCGCCGGGCGAACCGCAGGCCCCCGCCGAGGCGCGGCCGATCTACAACTACGAGCGGCGCTCCGGGTAGCGTCCCGCCGGCTCCGGCGGGCGCGGGCTCAGCGGCGCGCGGTGGCATAGAATGCGCCCGTGCCCGAACCGCTCAAAGTCGGCGTGGTCGGCTACGGGAGTATCTTCCCGTTGCACGCGCTCGGGTATGAACGCACGGACAACGCCGACATCGTGGCGCTGTGCGACACGGACGCGGACAAGCTCCTCGCGCGGAAGCGCGAGGTCGAGGCGTGGCCGGACGCTCCCGCCGAAATCATTGACTGGCTATGAGGATGCGGCGCTGGGCGGTGGGCGTGTTGCTCTTGCTTGGCACCGGCGTGGCCCTCTACATGCAAGTGCGCGCGTGGCGCGAACGGCAGGTGGAGACCCGGTTGACGTTCCTGTCGGGCGACGAGATTCGGCTCGACGGCCACCGCCGGATTCTCGTAGGGGATTCGTTGTGTCTCCTGTGGCCCGGCACCGCGCACGACGTGCTTGCGTTCGGCGGCCAGTCCTCCCGCACGATCCTGGGCTTCGCCGAAGGCCTCTTGGCCGACAGTCCGCACGGTGAGGTGGTGTTGTGGCTCGGCACCGCCCACTACTGGGCCGGGCATTCGCCCGAGATGTTCCGTACCGACATCCCGCGGTTCGTGGAGCTCATCGGCGTGCGCCCCTACGTGATCATCGGGCCGCTCTTGCCCCGTGAGGCCGGCCCGGAACTGTCCGCAGGGTACGCAGACGGGAATGCGTTCCTAGCCGCTACGTATCCGGAGGCCTACATCGATCCCGCGGCGGTGCTCCACCTTCCGGACAACGCGGACCGGTATTACGCGGATGCGCTGCACGTCAACGCGGCGGCCTACGCGGTGCTGCAACCCGTCGTGGACGCCGCGCTGGCGCGCCAGCGACGGGGCGGTGGGCCGCCGGCCACTTGAACGCCGCCTTGCGAACGCTCCAGGCACCGTGCGTAAGGGCGATCCTTGCGATCGCCCTCTTCGTCGGCGGGCGCATGCACGATTCGCCCCGACGAACGGTCGAGGATGCGGCGGCGGGTGGAAGCCCTAGTCGGCCAGGAGGTGGCGCGCGATGGTGAGAATCTGGATTTCCGTCGTGCCGCCGCCGAGTTCGAGCAGCTTCGCGTCCCGCGCCAGGCGTTCGACCACGTACTCCTCCATGTAGCCGTAGCCCCCGAGGATATGGATCGCGTCCATGGCGACGGACGTGCCCACCTCCGCCACGTACAACTTGCCGGCGCACGCGTCGAGAATGGAATCGCCCCGCTCGCCGTACACGATGCGGCGCGAGTTGCTGAGCCCCACGTACATGCGCGCGAGGCGGTTCTGCACGAGCTGATAATTCGCGATGGGCTGGCCCCCCTGCTCGCGCACCTTCGCGTAATCGCGCGCGATCTCGAAGCAGCGCTCGGCAATGCCGTAGCTCATCACCGCGATGCCGAGGCGCTCGCCGGCGAGCGACTTGCGCACGTGGTCGCGGTCCTGCACGCCGCCGCCGAGCAAGTTCTCCACCGGCACCGGCACGTTGTCGAAGAAGACTTCGCTGGTGGGGGAACTCTTCATCCCCATCTTTTTGAACGGCTCGCCCACGCTCACCCCTTCGTACGCGCGCTCGACGATGAACGGCTGGATGCCCCCGTCTTCCGCGTTCTTCGCGTAGACCAGGTACGTATCCGCGTGCGGCCCGTTGGTGATGAACGTCTTCGAGCCGTTGAGGATGAAGAAGTCGCCGTCGCGCTTTGCGGTGGTGCGCATGGAGCCGAACGCGTCCGATCCGGCGCCCGGTTCGGTGAGACACCAGGAACCGATCTTGTCGCCGCGCATGAGCGGCGGCACGTACTTGGCGATCTGTTCCGGCGTGCCCTTGCTGCGAATGTTGCCCCCACACAGGCCTACCGTGCAGCCCCAGCTCATGCCGAACCCGGGATTGATGCGCGAAATCTCGATGGCGAGCTGCGTCTGGGCGAACCGCATGAGCCCACGCATTTCCGAGTCGTCCTCCTCCTCCCGCGCATCCCCGTTGCCGGGCGCGCCGCCGGTCCGCTCCAGCTCGTCGGCCCCCCGGTCCAGGCCCAGGTCGCCGATCATTTTCTTCACGAAGGCGTAGGGCAGCTCCTCGCCGCTCTCGAACGCGGCCGTCTTCGGGTCCAGCTCGGTTTCCATGTACTTGCGAAACTGATTGCGCACGGTGCGCTGCATCTCGGTCAGTTGCATCGGTCGGTTCCCCTTTGCCAAAAGCACGCGGCGGGACCGTGGGCCCCGCCGTGCATCGTGCGTCTTCCCCCAGCCTAGTCGCCGGAGATGGTCTTGACGATCTTCCCCTTGGATCGGCTGATTTCGATCAATTCCGGCATGGCGGCCTCGGCGATGTCGTCGCCCACCATGCGGTCGCCTTCCTCTTTCATGGCTTCCAAGTCCACCCAGAACGCGTACTGGTCCTCCGTCCGTTCGGAGATGAGGCCGCCCTTCTGGAGCGTCTTGATCAGCACGCGGAAGATATTGGTGCCTTCCTTCATCATCTCGCGGCGGTCGTCATCCGAAATGGCTTCCATCACGGCCCCGCGGACCCATTCCCAGTCCAGGTCGAACTTCGTGTACATGAGCCGCTTCTGATACGAATTCGCCAAGTTTTCCCGCAGGACGCTGAACGTCTTCGCCGCCCAGTCTTCCGCCTGGGCGAGTTCGGGTTCCGACATTTCGGGCACCGCGCTGTCGGCCCAAATCTTGCCGAACTTGTGATGGAACGCCTCGTCCGTCATGGTGAGCTGGCAGAGGCGGCGCAGGAGCGGGTCCGTGGCGCGCTGGTAGAAAGTGGCGAAGGCGCCCATGGCCAGCCCTTCCACCATCATCTGCATGCCGATGACCTTCTTGTACACCTCGTCGGTCTGCACCATCTCGGTGAGCAGCCCGCCCAGGGTGTCGCCCGCGGGATAGGGGCCCTCGGGGAAGCGGGAATGCACGTACTTCGTGAACGCGTGGACGTGCCGCGCTTCTTCGCGCGCCTGATTGGACACGTACTCCTGGGCCCCGGGATCGACGAACAGGTCGCAGAGGCTGACGGAAAGCTGGAACGCGCCTTGCTCCCCGTGGAGAATCTGGCTGACGCTCCAGCGCGCCGACTCGTGGCAGAACTGAATCTTCTGCTCCTCGGTGAGCTTGTCGGCCACCGCCGTGTTCAGTTCGAAGGGGAAGTCCTCCGGCACGATCGTGCACCCGTCTTCCAACGGCTGCTCAAAATTGATGTAGTCCGGATCGTTCGGGTCCCAGAAATGTTCGTCGGTTCGCTGAATGATCTCGTCGAAATACGGCGAGCGGCGCGCGTACCGGGTGACGTCGATCATGGTGTCGAAGTCGCCGCGGCCGACGGTTTCGTACGTGGAAATGTGCGCAGTCGTAGCCATCACCATCACCTCCGGATCGCGCAGTGTCGCCCCTGCTCCCCCGGGGGCAGGTTCCGACGTTGGGGCGATCCCTCGAGTGCCCGCGGTGGCGAGCGGCCCGGCCTGCATGTGCAGTCCGGGACCCCAGGTGTCCCGCCGGCGGGCATCCCCTTGCAGAAACGAAATTCGTTTATGCAGTTTCCAAACCCTCCAATTCTATCACCCCGGCCCACGGGTCACAAGGCGAGTCCGTGCTGAATCATCCACAGAATGAACGGGATTCAGGGGGAAGCGCCCGGGCTGAGCGTTCCCGGGTGTAACCACCCCGGATGAGGGGGCAGGCGGCAGATCGGGGCTTAGTCCGCGCCAGTCTCGCTGGGATCCCACCCGCGGAAACCCTGTTGGGTCCACGGGGGCCGCGCGACCGCCTCACGCACGGCCTGCAGGGCGTCCGGCTCGCAACTCACCGAATCCACCCCCAGGTCCAGGTAGCGCCGCAGCAGATCCGGGGGCAAGCCATTGGCACTGCACACCGCGGTCTCGATGCCGGCCTGGGCGCACACGGCCGTAGCCCCGGCAATGAGCCGGATGACCGCCGGATGGGCCGGGTCGCACTCGACTGGGAGGTCCGGGTGTGCGGCGTCGATCCCGACGGTGAGTTCCGCCAAGTGATCCGCGCAGAACGAGACGCACTGCACCCCCGCGTCGATGAACGTTTCGATGCACAAGGCGGCAGCGGGCGTCTCCACGAGGATGCCGAGACCGCACGCCTCCCCCAACCCGGCGCCGTCGCGCATCAACTGGGCGGCGCGCAACTGCCCGGGATCGTGCACGCGGGGCAACAGCACGCTGAGGCGTTCATACCCCGCCTCGTGCACCTGGCGAAAGGCCATCCACTGCGCCGCATGGTGTTCGGGCCACGCCAAGTCCCGGCGAATGCCGCGCCGGCCCAACGCCGGATTCGGTTCGGCTACCTCGTCGCTGCCCCGGAGGCCGTGCAACGCGGAGGTGGGGAAGTCCAGCGTCCGGACCCACACGGGGCCCTCCGGGAACGCCTGGCACATGGGAAGCAGGTGGGCGCTGAGCAGCTCGGCATAGCCCGCGGCCCCCCGCTCCTCCAGCAGGCAGCGCGGATGGGTTCCCGTCGCGAGGATGGCGGATTCGAGACACGCGAGACCCACCCCTTCGGCCCCGTCGCGGGCGGCATCCGGGGCGCCGGCCGCCTCGGTCAGGGTGACGCGGATGCTTGGCATGGGCCGCCTCTGTCGGTAGGGGACCGTGGGACCGGGCACCGGATTTCCCCACAGCAGGCGCGAATCCGGGGCGGATGGATGAGTGGCAGCACGGCGGGTGGCGCGCAGCGTACCACAGGCCGCCGGGGACGCCATGGGGGTGCTACACTGGCCGGGCGGCGGGAGCCGGGTGGACGGTCGCGGCGGCTGCGTGCAGCCGTCGAGGAAAGTCCGGGCTCCACAGGGCACGGTGCTTGGTAACGCCAAGGCGGG
>CBDUXP010000058.1:0-24384 GCA_965371225.1 uncultured bacterium
TGCCGAAGATTGCTCACGCATGCTGACCGGCGGGCAGACTCACGAGCCTTCGCCAAAGCCGGCAGCAGCACAGCCGCCAAGATACCGATGATGGCAATCACGACGAGCAGCTCTACCAGCGTGAAGCCCTTTCCGCTTCTCTGAAGTTGTCTCATATGCACAATTTCCTTTCCCGGGGGCCGTTCCACAGGCTCCGGATACAGGTCCTTCCCCGAGCGAAACTGTCCATCTTGGAGTCCCCCACAACACCAGCGAGGAATCCGCGGTAATCAAATCACATGCAAGGAGTTTGGTCAATCATTCGTTCAATATACAGCACTAAAAAGGTCTTTTACATCAACGTATACCTCTGATCCATGTGCCCCAACAGCGACCGCGCGCACCGCCGGCCGTCGAGCCGGACAGATACACTGTGGTGCCGGGCCGTGCGGGCGCCCGCCCGGGGCGTCCAGGGTACCGCTCGCGGAGGGACGATCGTGGGCCTGACGATGGCGGAGAAGGTGCTCGCGCGCGCGGCGCGGCGGGACCGCGTGGCGCCGGGCGAGTACGTGACCGCGGGCGTGGACCGCATCATGGCGCACGAGGCGTTCACGCTCTGCATACTCTCCCTGCTCCGCACCGGCGTGCAACGGCTGGCGCATCCCGACCGCGTGTGCGTCATCCTGGACCACTACTTCCCCGCCCCGTCCGAGCAGATGGCGCGCGGCCACGCCATGGCGCGGCAGTTCGCGGAGCAGTTCAAGGTGGGGCACTTCCTCGGCCACGCGGGCATCTGCCACCAAGTGCTCACGGAACGCGGGCTGGTGCTGCCCGGCATGCTGGTGCTCGGTACGGATTCGCATAGCACCACCTACGGCGCGGTGGGAGCGGCGGGCGCGGGCATCGGCTTGACGGAGATGACGTATCTGCTCGCCACCGGGGAGCTGTGGTTTCAGGTGCCGCCGACGATTCGGTTCAACCTGACGGGCGACCCCGCGGCGGGCATCATGTCGAAAGACATCGTGCTGCACCTCGCCGGGCGGTTCGGGACCGAAGTGGCCCAATACAAATCCATCGAGTACGGCGGGCCGGTGGCCGCGCGCCTATCGGTGGCCAGCCGCATGACCATGGCGAACATGGGCATCGAGCTGGGCGCGAAGTTCGCCTTCTTCGAAGCCGATGACACCACCGTGGAGTACCTGACGGACCGCACGGACACGCCGGTCGAACCGTTCGGGCCGGATGCGGATGCGGAGTACGAAGCGGTGCACGAGGTGGACATTCGCGGCCTGGAGCCCCTGGTGGCGTGCCCCCACAATCCGGGCAATGTGCGAACGGTCGCGGAGGTGGGCGACGTGAAGGTGCACCAGGCGTTCCTTGGGTCGTGCACGAACGCGCGCCTGGAAGACTTTGCCGTGGCGGCCCAGATTCTCCGCGGCCACACGGTCCATCCCGACACGCGGCTGCTGGTGACCCCCGCGTCGCAGCAGGTATACCTGGCGGCGGTGCAGGCGGGGTATGTGGAAACGCTGCTCGAAGCGGGCGCCGCGGTGACCGCGTCGGGCTGTGGCGCCTGCCCGGGCGGACACCAGGGCGTGCTCGCGCCGGACGAGACCTGCATCTCGTCCACCAACCGCAACTTCCGCGGGCGCATGGGCAGTCCGGAGGCGCAAGTGTATCTGGGTTCGCCGGCGACGGTCGCCGCGTCCGCCGTCACCGGCCGCATCACCGACCCACGGGAGTTCTGGACGGACACGACGCTGTCATGACAGGCGAATTCAGGAGCATGACCTTGCAGAACACAGGACCGACAAAGGCATTCTGGAACCACGGATGAACACAGATAAACACGGATTCCCAAATCAAACACTGGTCCAAGGTCGGCCCGCGCCTTGGAGACCGGCACCTCTGCCTTCATCCGTGTTTATCCGTGTTCATCTGTGGTTTCGTTCTTCTTTCTTCAACTAGGATGTATCTAATGCAGACAATAATTCGGGGGCGCGTGTGGAAGTTCGGGGACAACATCGATACGGACGTGATGGCGCCGTGGAATTCCCTGTCGCTCGGCTGGGAGGAGCGGCGCAAGGTCATCCTGCACACCCGTCCGGAATTCGTCGAGCGCGTCCAGCCCGGCGACCTCATCGTCGCCGGCCGCAACTGGGGCTGCGGCTCCAGCCGCGAACACGCGCCCGAGAACCTGAAGCTCCTGGGGATCAGCGGCGTGCTCGCGGAAACCTTCGGCCGGATTTACTTCCGGAACTGCATTGCCATCGCCTTCCCGAATCTGGTCTGCCCGGGCGTCCACGCGGCCTGCGAAGATGGGGATGAACTGGAAGTGGACATCGCCACCGGCCGGGTTCGCAACCTGACGCGCGACGCCGTGCTCCAGGCCCAGACCTATACGCCGGAGATGATGGAGATCATGAACGCCGGCGGCTTGCTGGAGACCTTGAAGCGCCGCTTCGACGCCGGCGCGACGGAGTCCGCGTAATGGCGACGAAGAAGGTCGCCGTCATCGAAGGCGAGGACGCGGCGCCCGAAGCCATGCAGCCGAGCGTGGCGCTGTTGAAGCGGCTCGACTTGCCCATCGAGTGGAGCTACCCCCCGGTGGGCGAACGGGGCCTGGCCGAACATAATGCCGTCTTCCCGGGAGAGGCGCGGCAGGCCATCGACGAGGCGGACACCACCCTGTTCGGTGCGACCAACGGCTTGAGCGTCGCGGCCCTGTTCTACCTGCGCTGGGGCAAGCAGACGTACGCCAACGTGCGGCCGTGCCGGTGGGTGCCGGGGTACCGCAGTCCGCTGGCCCACCCCGAGGGCATCGACTTCGTCATCGTGCGCGAAAACCTCGAGGATCTGTACCTGGGCTTGGAGGGCGAAGTGGAAGACCTCGCCCCCCTGAATCTCGTGAGCGTTACCTCCCGCCGCCCGCTCTCCGACTACGCGCCGGGCCGGTACGCCATCAAGGCGATCAGCGAGGCGGGGAGCGAGCGGGTCATCCGCTTTGCGTTCGAGCTGGCGCGCACGCGCAAGGCGCACGGCCGGCCGGGCCATGTGATCTGCGCCTGCAAGTACAACATGCTGCCGCGCAGCGACGGCCTGTTCCGCGACGTGGCCGAAGGCGTGGCGGCCGACTACGCCGATATCGGGTTCGAGACGTTCATCATCGACGACTTCGCGCACCGCATGATCGCGGACCCCCACCGGTTGGACGTGGTCGTCATGCCGAACCTGTACGGCGATATCCTCTCGGACGGGGCCGCGGCCCTCGCGGGCGGGCTCGGCCTCGCGCCCAGCGGCTGCTATGGCGACGACTACGCGTATTTCGAGTCGGCGCACGGCACGGCGCCGGACATCGTCGGCCGGAACATCATCAACCCGACCGCGACGTTGCTGTCCGCGGCCATGATGCTGGTGCATCTGGGTTTCGGCGAAGCGGCGCAACAGCTTCGCGACGGCATCGAACGGGTCTACGCGGACGGCGGGGTGCTGACGCCGGACCAGGGCGGCACCGCGAGCACAACGGAACTTTGCGACGCCATTGCGGTTCACGCCGCGATCGCGTAGCGAGAACGGGCCGGACCCGGGGCCCACACCGACGGGAGCGACGACCGATGGCAGAGCTGCAACAGATCGGAACCCTGACGAACGGCTACGCGCGCGTAGTCCAGCCCATTGCGGCGACCGCGATCGCGACCGATACAGCCGGCCTGGTAGCCGGCGAGGTGCGCGTGCCGACCGCCGACGGCGCCATTCCCGCCTACCGCGCCATGCCGGAGACGGGCGGCCCGTTCCCTGTGATTCTCGTCATCCAGGAAATCTTCGGCGTACACACGTACATCCAAGACGTGTGCCGCCGCCTCGCAAAGGAAGGCTTTTGCGCGGTGGCCCCGGAACTCTTCGTCCGGCAAGGCGATCCCGCAGCCGAAGAAGAGATGCAGGGCCTGTTCACGAACGTGGTCATGCAAGTGCCGGACGCGCAGGTGCTGGCGGACCTGGATGCGTGCGTGGCGTGGGCCGACGGGGACAGCGCCGCGGATACGGCGCGGCTGAGCATCACGGGGTTCTGTTGGGGCGGGCGCATCGTGTGGCTCTACGCGGCGCATCAGGCGCGCCTGAACGCCGGCGTGGCGTGGTACGGACGACTCGTGGGCGGCACGAGCGACCAGTGGCCCGCCCATCCAGTCGAGGTCGCCGGGGCCCTCCACGCGCCGGTACTTGGCTTATACGGTGAAGAGGATCAGGGCATCCCGGTGAAGACCGTCGAGCAGATGCGCGCGGCGCTGCAGACCGCGGGCGATCCCTCGGAGTTCGTGCTCTACCCGGGCGCGCCGCACGGCTTTCATTCCGACTACCGCGACAGCTACCACGCCGAGGCCGCGACCGACGGCTGGCGCCGGCTGCACGACTGGCTGACGACCCACGGCGCGGTGTAGCGCGGGGTCGGTGGACTCGGCCTACGTCTCGTAGGCGATGAGTTCCGCTGCCGGCGTCCCCGACCGGAAGCGCGCAAGCATCTCATCCGGATCGAAGATGATACCGACCGGATTCTGCCCGAAGGCGTCGCCCCGCATGAACGCGTTGCTCTCCTCGGCCGTGGCGAAATTGTCGATCTGCAGTTCCACGCCGTTGCCATCGGGATCGCGGTAATAGAGGGACGTCGTCATCCCATGGTTGATCGGCCACCACGGGGTGATGTCCAGAGCCTTCAAGCGCTCGTACGTATCGAGCAGCTCTTCCAGCGTGCGGTAGGTGTACGCCGTATGGTCCAAGCCCGCGGTGTCCCCCGCCGCCGGTTCCAGCCCGGGGATCTGCGCTAGCGCGATCCGATGATGCTCGTCGTCATACGTGAGGAAGCAGAGCATGTCGTTCTCGTATTGCACGCGCGCCCCGAGCACGGTGCAGTACCAGTCCCGCATCACATCCTTCTGCCCGGTGCGCAGCACGAAGTGCGCGAACTTCGTCGGCGTAATGATTTCCGTCTGTGTGGTCATTGTGGTTTCGCCTCCCAGGAGTCCCCAGCCGTTGGGCGCACAGTCCAGCGCCACTGTACTCCCTTTACTTCCCCGTCTCCAGGGATGGCTGGGTCGCGGCCGGATCGAGACCCGCCTGCGCGGCCAATTCGGCGACGCGCGCCTGCGCCAGCCGGTGCAGCAGCGGTTCGACGGCTTCGACAATGAACGGGATCGCCTCGTCGGTTCCGCGGTCCGCCAACCGCTCGGGCAACACCGCGTGCAGCACAACGGTGCCGTCCTCGAACGCGGCCAGATCATCACCGGGCGCGCCCCACGCCAGAGGAACGTCCGCCAGCAGTCGGCGCAAGGGTGGCTGCAACAGCCCGGGCGCCCGCAGCGGGAGCAGTTGGCTCAGGATGCCGCGGATCGTTCCGCTCACCGGGCGGCCGACGAAGGGGTTGGCCACGGGCGGCAGCGGATACGGCCCCGCGCGCAGCGCGCCCTGCGCGTCAAGCCGGAGCACCTCAGCCCACGGCGCCCCCGCAATCTCCACCGTGGCCACGTACCCATCGTCCGCGCGCCGGACGCGCCGGGGCCCCGCCGCGTCACGGGCGTACGCCCGGCCGTCGACAAAGATCTTCTCGACCCCGTCGCGTAATTGCACGCACACGCCGCGATCTTCCCAGACTCGTTCGAAGGGCGCCGGCAGAAAGTCGACGGGCACTTCGCGCCGTTCCATTCGCAACGCCGCTTGCTCGACGTCCCGCGTGAAACGCGCGAAGGCCGTCGGGAGATCAACCGCCAAGCGAAAGGATTCGGTGAGGGCATCAAAGAGCGCCCCCGTAGGATACGGACCCGCATAACGCAGGGGGGTGCGACGCGCGTGGTGCGCCTGCGCGGCCAGAAAATTCAACACGGCCGTCCCCCCACCGGCCGGGAGCGCCCCGGGCCGGTCGAGGGGAGGAATATGGGTCGGGGCCGCCCAGTCGACAGCCGCAAAGCACGCAAGCGGGGGTGCGCCCGGGCGGGCCAGCGCATCGCACACGCCGAACACCGGATGCTCCGTTGCCCGCGGCAAGAGGCGCAGCTCATCCCCACCGGGCAACCGGAAAGTCGCCTGGGCCAGGCGCGCGCCATCCCACGCGGCCTGAAACACGACGGTCCCCCGCCGGTCCTGCCAGCGGGCCGGCAGGCCCCCTTCCGCGACGACCGTGGTTCCGTGGGGCAACATGAAGGGAGTGCGCCTTTCCCGGGCGAGCTGAATTGCGGGGCGTGCCTTGGGATGCCGGGCGCCGGCAGTCCGCCACACCGCCCGCCCGCGCCCGGGGGCCATGGTCGCACCATCCCGAGGCGAGCCAGGCAGCAGTATACTTATGCTCGTGCGCCACGGGGGCGCCTCGCGCAACACGGGGCAGCGGCGCCACATGGGGACCGACGACTCACACACCGGCAAGAAGAGCGCAGCGCGCCTCGGGCATTTCCGGGTCGGCGAGCGCTTGGGGAGCGGCGCGTTCGGCACCGTGTTTTCGGGTACCGACGTGCACCTGCACCGGCCCGTCGCCATCAAGGTGTTGGACCACGCCATGATGTCCGGGGAGACGGTGCGCCGGCGGTTCTTCCGCGAGGCGCGGGTCCTTGCGAACCTGGACCACCCCGCCATCGTGCGCATCTACTACGCCGGCAGCAGCGACCAGGGGCCGTTCTACGCCATGGAGCTGTTGACGGGCGGTTCGCTCCGCGTGCAGTTGAAGCGCGTCGGCGCCCTCGAGGAGCACATGGTGGTCCAGTTGCTCGAGGACATTCTGCCCGGACTCGGCACCTTGCATGACGCGGGCGTCGTGCACCGCGACCTGAAGCCGGCCAACATTCTGTATACGGATAACGGTCGCGCGAAGATTGCGGATTTCGGCCTCGCGCTGGAGGATATCGGTGCGCAGCTCACCACCGCCGGATCCGTACTGGGCACGCCCCCGTACCTGGCGCCCGAGCAGTGGCAGGGAGAAAAATCGTCCGTCCAGGGCGACCTTTATGCGGTGGGGGTTATCGCTTACGAATGCTTGACCGGAGCGCTGCCCCACGCGGCCACCTCCCTGCCCGAGCTGGCGAATCGCGTGTGCAATACCCCGATCGACTTCGACCCGGTGCGGCAGACGGACCACGGGGAACGATGGGTAGAGTTCTTACAACTGCTCCTCGCGAAGCGGCCGGACGCCCGCCCCGATTCCGCGTGGGCCGTGCTGAACCGGTTGAGTCCACTGCGATCCGGGCAGTGGGTCGGGACGGTGCTCGACGAGGAGACGGCAGGTCCCGGCGCGGGCGCTCCACCGACCGCCTCGGCCGGAGGTGGGACCGCCGACTCCGGGGGCGCGACCCTCCCCATGACGCTGTCCCCGGCGGTCTCCGATCCGCACGAAGCGGCAGCCCAACCGACCACCGCGGATGCGGGGACTGCAACAGAATCCATCGCCCCGCCGCGGATTCCGCCGACGCCCCAAGCGGCTTCGCCCAGCATCCGGCGCGAGCCACGGCGGACGCGCCCCCTCGCTCCGCCCCGGGAGCGCGCACCGGCGTCGGCCGTCCCCGCGTCACCTGCGGCCCGCCGGTGGGAGCGGCCGGCGGCGCTGATCGCCGCGGGCGTGGCGGTGCTCGCGTGTGGCGCTGCCGCCGTGCTGGCGGTGAGCGGCCGGGGGGACACGACCGAGTTAGACCAGTTGCGCGCGTTGGTGACGGAACTTGAAGCCGAACGCACCCTGCTGGAAGACGAACGGCGCCGCCTGTCCATTCGCAACGTGGAGTTGCAAGGGCAACTCACGACCTTGACGAACCGGCTCTTTCCCGATAGTGAGGCCCTCGCGTTGAATACGCACCTCAGGGTCAACGTGGCGGGCGCCCAGTGTGGAATCCGGTTCACCCAGCCCGCCGGCAGTCCGCCCCAACTCACGTTCGAGGTGACTGTGCTGAATACCACGTCCCTCAGTCTGCCGGGGACCATGGAAATTCAGGCGATCGGCGCGACCGGCGAGAGCGTGGGCTACGCGCGCATCCCGCTGCTGCGCGGGGCGGAAGCCGGCCGCCTGGCCCCGGGGCAACAGCAGAGCACGCGGGGGACGATCCGGTTGCCCACCGCGGAGATCGTACCGGCGCGCTTCCGCTTGCGCTTCGTGGAAGACCTGCCCTGACCGCCGGCTACTCGGTGGGCCGCGCTTTTGCCAGCTTCAAGTCGGCCACGTGCGCTTGGGCGATCAACATGAAGTCCACGTCCGTCCCCGTCTCCGGATAGAAGTAGAAAAACTCCTGATCCGCATCATAGTTAGCGGGCACCGACCCAAGGAACGTGCTGCCGCTCTTGAGCGTCACCCGCGCGCTAGCGCCGTGGGTCTCCCAGCGGCGCATGGTGCGCCGGGTCTGCTGGTCGGGAGACGATGAGGCGGCATCGGCCTCCTCGCCGAACGCGACGTACTCCACCTCGCTAAACAGCAACTGAAAGTGCGGGGCGTCCGCCTCCTGGCCGCGCACGACCGCGACCACCCGGTGCCGCGCATCCCACACGTGCAAGGCGCCCCGCATTTTCGCGCCATTGCTCAGGCCCACTTCCACTGCGGTCTCGTGCCCGGGTGCGTGATAGGTGAAGGCGAACTGCCCGAATTGGATCCACGTGCCGTTGCGGAGTTCGATCTCCTGCTCGGTCGCCGGGCGCCCATCGATGCCCACGCTCGCGTCCCCCAGCCGGCGGAGCGTCACCCGCGGACGGATGCGGCTGCCCGTCGCGTGGATCTCCGCATGGTGCAGCGACAGGTCCTTGTCCGGCAGCACCAGGATGTTGTCACGCGACAGGCCGATGGACACCATGGAGCGGCCGTTGTCCTGACACAGTTGCTCCAGGTTCACCAGGACCCGACTCCAGGAGGTGCTCGCCGGCTTTTCGCGCTGGAGCAGATGGCCGTTCGGGATCGCGCTACGCGTGGTCCAGCGCCACAGGAACCGGCGCCACTGTGGCCTGCGGCGGCGGGGCCCCATGCGGATGTTCCGCGCAAGACTGAACGCCAGGAGACCCAGGCCGATCCCGAGTGGCACCCACCACAACCATCCGCTGCCTTGCTCTTGCCGCCGGCGCGCTCCGACCGTAGTGCCCACCCGGGGCCGACGCTGCGCCTGCACGTGATCCACGACCAGTTCCAGCGTCTGGAAGGTGACTGGCGTCACGAACTGCAAGTCCTCGGCAACGCCGGGGCCCGCGAGGCGCACTAAAGCGCGGTAGGCGGTCGAGTACTCGATCTCCCACTCCGTGTCGACCTTCGTGGTGAACACCACCACGACTTCCCCCGGATCGCGGGCGTAGGGCGCGGGTTCGACCGCGACGCTCAGGTCGATCTCCGGGGGATAGGTGGCCTGCTCGATGACCGGGGTGACTTGGGTCAGGTCGATGGGCCCCAGGTACCCCCGCATGCGATTCACCAGGGGCAGCCCCGGCCGCAACGGCCCGATCTCCAACGTCCGCCGGCGCCAGTTCACGGCCGCGAAGTACGACACCACGTCTTTGAGTTCCTCGCGCGCGAACAGCGCCCGGCGCCACGTCCCCCACAGCTCGACCATCCACTCGGCCAAGGGGGCGAGGTTGCTCAGCGCGCCCGCGGCGTCGGCCTGCGTCATCGTGCCGGCCGGTACCCACAAGGTCTCCTCCGAGCCGCGCGCTTCCACTTGCACCTTGCCCTCGATCACGGCGATGGTGGTGCCCTGGGTCAGCGGATCGACTTCCGCCAGGAAGTTGGTGCCGGCCACCACGGTATCCGCCTGTGGCGAGTTCACCTGAAACGTGATGTTGCCTTGGGTGCGGTCGATGGAACTAATCAGGCGTCCCTTCGGCACCCAGAGCGCGACTTCAAACGCGTTCGTGACCGGCCGGTGGAGGGCCTGTTCGATCCCGACCACCGAGTCCCCTTCGACGCCGACGACCCCGAACCGGCCGAAGTGCATCACAGCGTAGCCATGCCGCCCGGTGTGCAGGGTGTCCCCCGTGGCAAGGACGGTGCCGATGCGGGCGGGGCGCACGGTGCCGTCCGCCGATTCTTGCCGCACGTCCCCGTACAGGTCGCGAATCACGATGGGAAACGGCAGGTCCAGTTGCGCGAGGGAGCGCGCGACGGCGTGCCGATCCACATCCCGCAGCCACGACGTGCGGCCCCCCGCGGCCGCAACGAATTCCACCGTTGGATCGTCGCGGATGGGGCCGAGGGCAATGTAGTGGAGGAACCACGTTTCGCCTGGGCGCGCGCGTTCATACCGCGTCAGAATGTCGCTAAACGAGGGGGCCCGCTCCGGATGCGGCGGATTGTGCCGCCCGTCCGTGACCAGGAGCAGGTACTGCACCCGACCGAAGTCCCCCGCCTCACTGACGCGGCGCAGGTGACTCATGCCACGGTTGAGGGCCGTCGTCACATCCGTGTACCGGCCGACGGGGTGCAGGCCCCTGACCGTGTCCACGAGGCTCGCTTGGTCGGCGGCCGTCTCGATCGCCTGGCTGGTGACGATCCTGACTCCGTCGCTGAACGCGATCAGGCTCAGGTGGTCGCCGCCCCGCAGGGAGGTGATGAAGTCCTCCAACGCGGCCTGCACCTCGGGGAACAGGTCGTCCATGCTGGTGGACACGTCCAGGAGCACGACCACATTGCGGGGCGGACGCGCGTCCGGGTTCGGCGCCGCGTCGGACGGTACGAGCGCCCGCGCCGGCTGGCCCGCCGCGACGACGGCGGCAAGCGCTACGGCCCGCGCCAAGTGCGTGTACGCGCCCATTCCCCGGTTCCCCCGAACTACTGGATGGTTAGTGTATACGCGCCGACTGTCAGGGTGAGGGGGGACACCGAGTCGTCGTAGGCGTGCAGGCGCCCTTCGTACCACAGCCACTGGCCCGGCTCCACGTAGGGAATCCGGTTCGGGTTCGTTTCGAAATACACCGCGGTCACGTCCGCCTTCCAGTCCCCGTCCACGTCCACACCGAACCCCGTCACCGGCGGCGCCTCGGGGTCCGTGGGATCCGCCATCGGCGCTTGCACGACCAGGACGCCGTGTCCCGCCACCGGCTTGCCCGCGAACGTCTTCGCCCACAGCGCCTCGCGCGCCGCCGCGTCCGGCGCAGTCCGCAGTTGCCGCAACACGTGCGCCCCGGGCAGCGTCTCGCGCGATAGGGGCAAGAGCGGCGGCTCCGGTGCCACCCGGGGATGATCGCCCAGCAGTTCCTGCACTACCGCTTCCGTGCGTTCCGCCATGGCGGCGTCCGAGTCTTGTGGCCTCGCGTCCGCGACCGGCGCGGCCGACCGGTTCCCGCAGGCGAGGCTCGCCAACAGCAGGACACCGCCGAGGGCGCGCGCCCGGCTGCCGCGCTTACACACGGGCCGGCGGCGCGGGCAACCCCGCCACCTCGCATCGCCCGCGGAAGATGGACCCTTTCCGCTCCGGGGCTTCCGTGTTGTCCGCGGAAACCACGTAGAGGTCGCGGCCGTCCGCACCGCCGAAGCAGAGGCTGGTCACCCGCTGCGCGGGCACGGGCACTTGCCGATCCAGCGTCCCGTCCGGCGCGTACCGCAGCACGCAGCCGCCGGCGAAACTCGCCACCCATACGCCGCCCTCTTCGTCCACGGCCAACCCGTCGGGAAACCCGATCTCGACGGTCGCGAACACCTGCGGAGCCTCCACCTGTCCGGCGGCGTCGACGGGGCTGCCCAGGATGTGCCCCATCCCGCTGTCCGAGTGGTACAGCGTGCGCCCGTCTGGGGAGAACCCGATGCCGTTGGTCACGCGCAGGCCGCCGTACTGCACGGTCGCATCCTCGGGACCGTCGATGCGCCAGAGATCGCCCGTCGGCCACGGATCGGGCGGGTTGAACGGACTGGCCTGGAGCGATCCCACGTACACCCGGCCGGCCGCGTCGGTGAAGAGGTCGTTGAATCCCTCCACGTCGTCGCGCTTGAACAGCACGCGCGTCTCCCCGTCGCGCACGTGCACGATGTCGCGTGCGCCGGAGATGACCAGGCCCCCGTCGGCGTGGAGGGCGATGCCCCCCACGTGCTTGCGGTCGGGAATCACCGCGGTGATTTCGCCCTCGGGCGTGCGCCGGTACACGCCGCCCCCGCGCACGTCGCTGAAATAGAGATTATTCGACGAGTCGACTCGGGGGCCTTCCACCAACCGGTAGCCCCACGCGAGCGTTTCGAACTCCACGGTCCCCCTTCGGCCGGCGTCGCTCGGAAAGCCACAAGCCCCTGCCGGCCGCCGCCGGCTGAATCCGGGCAATCCAGGCGAGGGCGGGTGTCATCCTACAGCCGGCGGCGCAGCGGGACTAGTGCCGGTCCGGCGCGGCCTGCTCGGGGCGAAGCAGCGCAACCATCTGGGATGTCTTCCCCCCGGCGAGCACGACGGCGAAATCGAAGGCGGCGAACACCCCCATCAGCGGGGCGAACAGGGGGTGCGCGGTGGCGGGCCGGTCGGTGGTGATAGCGGTCCAGCCGCGGCGGGCTCCCCAGGCGAGAGTGCTCAGCGCCCAGAACGGGGCACCCTGCGTGTAGCGGCACTGCACCGCGCCCAGGCCCGCCGCCGCCGCCGCCGCGAGAAAGCTGGGGCGGTCGAACAGCACCCAGTGGCGCGGACAGTGATAGCCGCCCCAATTGGCGTGGCGAAACAGCCGCGCGTCGAGGCTGCGGTAATTGGGCGTCTTGACCAGCACGACGCCGCCGGGCGCGAGGAGGCCGCGCAGCTTGCGCAGGAGCGCGATGGGATCCTGCACGTGCTCGATGAGGTTCAACACCAGCACGGCCTCGAACCGCTCGTCCGTCTCAAAATCTTCAATGCGCCCGCGGAAGTAAGCGTGGCCGTTACGCTGCGCCTGTGCTTCCGCGCCGGGATCGATGTCCACCACTTGCGTAAACGCGACGCGCGGATCGGCGTCCCGCACCGTGGCGAGCTGCCAGCCGGCTCCGCCGCCCACATCCAGCACGCGCAAGCGCTCGCCGGGCACCGCCCGCAGCAGCCGCCGGAACATGCGCCGGTCCAACCCCGCCTTGATCCGATACACCACGGACGACTCCGCGGCGCCGAACGAGTAGTAGTTCGGAGGATAGATGTCCGCGAGCCGGTCGGCGGGCACGGGGTCGATGAACAGCACGCCACACGCGCCGCAGTGGTAGTAGTGAAACGTGTCGTCGCAACTGAGATACTCCACGTCGCGCGCCTGCGCCCAGAGCCGGGCTTGGCGCGCGCCGCACGCGACACAGGGCGGATTGGCCGGCTCCGCCTCGTTGGCGCGGCGGTCCCCTGTCACCAGGAGAACAGGCGAGCGAAGGTCTTCGCGTACGTCGTCGTTCGGCTGCGCAGGACGTCCGCATATTCGGTATCGAGGAGATACACCTCCAACTCGCGGAAGCGCGTATAGGAGAGCTCGGGTTCCCAGTGGTGCAGCAGATGGCGGTTGAACCCCGCACTACCCAGCGTGCTCGCCACCGGCCCGGCACCGAACAGGCGGTTCACTTCCCCGTGCGGCACCGCGGCGTAATCCGTGGCGTCGTTCGCATTTTCATCCCGATGTTCGAGCAACTGGCGCAGGGACGCGAAAAAGGGGAACACGATCAGCATCCCACCCACCCATGCGGCGGCAAGCGGCCACTGACGCGTCAGCAGCGCTGCGAGGACGATCGCGCCGTTGAGCCCCAGCCCCGCGGCCAGCATCCCGCGATAGGTAGGAGCTGCGACTCGCGCAGCCGCGTCGCTGCCATCCAAACCCAATGAAGGACGCCGCTGGCGGAGCAGCACCTTGAGGAGCCGGATGCCCGTGAGCGCTTCCACGACAAACCGGGTGTTGAGCGGCTCGAAGTAGGAGCGCTCCGGGTCCTGCGTGGTGCCCAGATAGCGATGATGGTCGAAGTGCACTGGGCGGTAGGCGCGCACATCCAGGCCAATGAGCGCCCCGATGGTCAGGTTCGCCAGCCAGTCGTTGGCGCGCCGGCTTGGGGCCACATTGAAATGGCCTGCTTCGTGGATGAACAGGTGCGTATAGGTCAACGCGTACCCGAACGCGACGGCGCCAAGCACCGCCACCGGGACCCCGGCGCCCGGTGCGGCGCGGTACGCCCAGAGCACCAGTGCCCCAATTCCCAGGAGCGCGGCGTATCCCGCCCCGATATCGCGCCACACGATGCCGTAGCGCGGGGTCAGCGTGCGGCGGAAATCCCGGTAGGCCCGCCCCTGCCGGTCGCGCAATTGGTCCCGGTCCACCGGCCCCAAGTCTTTCACCACCTCCGCGGCCATGTGCAGTCCCCCCCTGACCTCCGCGGGACAACTCGGCAGTCCACGTACAGATACTCGATCAATGATACCACGGGACCGCCGCGCGGGGGCCGCGTTCAGCGCAACCCCGTCAGGCCCCCGTCCACGATGATCTGCTGGCCGGTAATGTAGCTCGCCTCATTAGAGAGCAGGAACACGGTGGCGTACGCCACTTCCCAGGCGGTGGCCTGTCGCTTCAGCGGAACCGGGGTGGCCGCGCGGCTCGGGCGGCCGCGCGTGGCGAGGCGGCCGAGGGGCGTATCGATCAATCCCAGAAACAGGACGTTGGCGCGTGCGCCCGCGCGCGCGGCTTCGAACGCCACGTGGCGGCAGAGCCCCGCGAGCGCGGCCTTCGAGGCGTCGTACGCGGGCATCCGGCTGCCGGGGGTAAGGCCGGCGATCGAGGAGATGAACACGATGCTGCTCCCCGGTTCCAAGACGCCGAGCGCGTGCTTGCACCCGAGGAAGTGCGCGCGGACGTTCACCGCCATCGCCAGGTCCCAGTCGCGCACGTCCGTGCCCGCCAGCCATTGGCCGGCCGTGCCGATGCCCACGTTGAGCACCACGCCGTCCAAGCCGCCGAGCCCGTCCACCGCTTCCCGCACCATGCGCTCCACGTCGGCCTCGTCGCTGGCATCCGCCTCGATCACCACGCCGGTGGCGCCCTCGGCCTCCACGCCGGCCAGCGTCTCCGCCGCGCTGTCCCGATGCAGGTCCGCGCACGCGACCGCAGCGCCTTCGCGCGCCGAAAGCAGACTGATGGCGCGCCCGTTGCCGAGCGGCTGGTCCGGGTCGTCATTCGCCCGCTGGCCAGCGCCGACCACCAGAATACGCCGCCCCGCCAGACGGCCTCGCCCGGGTGCCTGGCCGGCGGCCTCGGCGGTTAGCGGCAGCGGCATGTCGATCTTGGTGTCAGGCATGGTGTTCACCTTTCGGCAGGGGCTCCGCTTCAAATCGCCACGCATCGCCATCGGCACGAATGTGCCCGGCGGACGACGTAGCGAAGTGGGTGCCCAGGATGAGGACTGGCGTATCCGCGTGCTGCGCGCAGAAGTCGCGCCGCGTTTCCACCGCCTGCTCCGGTTGCGCGTCGGCGGGGTTGCCCCATTCGGGACGAGCGCACTGCACGGGATGATGCATCAGGTCCCCCGTAAGGTCCGCGCTTCGGCGCCGGACGTATTTCCGCGGCCCGCTTCAGCGATAACTATCCAGTCAGCACTCGCCTTCGCTGCGGTTCGGTTCTCTGTACAGGTAGCGTCTGCGCACGGCCACCCACCACTTTGTTAGTAGAAAACCGGCCAGACAGGCTAATACGTTCACACCTGCCTGCGCCCAAATCATAGCAAACCAGGGACGCATATCCATGCTCGTGCCGTACATCTCCTCGCCGATTCTTGCTCCGGCTGATACCTGGAGATGGTCCCGTAGGGTAAATGCCAGAATAAGCGCACCAGCCCAGTACTTCGCGTACGACAGTTTGGGTCCAACAGCCATCGCAACAACACCCAAGATAGCGAAGGCCGGCAATAGAAAGAGCGCTTTGTGCAGGTGTACAGCAAACAGGCCAGCTAATTCGGCGTCCCCAAACCAACCCGATACTACTTGAACAATTCCCCCCTTGCGCGCAACATCATAATCCAACCAGCTCGCCACCCTTACAAGTTCGCAAGCGGCGATAGCGAAAAAAAACGCGCCATACATCACGAAAACCCAGAACACGAGCCTTCCCACCTTGCGCGTCATATGTCCATCCTAGGAGTTCTTGTACTGAAATCTAAACTGCGGAAGCGACGAAAATGATCGGCGCAAATCTCATCCTGTCTCCTCTTCAGATCCCCCCGTTTGTGCGCGGATCAGGCGGGGGCGAGCCGGGGCCAGGGCCGAATCTGCTCGAAGATGCGCGCCAGGCGAAGCACCACGTCGTCCGCGTGGCGGCGCGCGACGATTTGCACGCCCACCGGCAGGCCCGCCGCGGTGAGCCCGGCGGGGAGCGAGACGGCCGGATTCCAGCAGAGGTTCGCGAGCATGGTGTACGGCACCGCCATAGCCGGCTCCACCTCCCGCCCGTCGATCAGCGTGGGCGGCGGACCTTCTGCCGCATACGCCGCCGTCGCAGTGGTGGGCGTGAGCAGCACGTCCACGTCCTCGAACAGGGCGGCCACCTCGTGTTCCAGCCGACCGCGCCGCCGCAGGATGCTCGCGTACTTGGGGACGGGAAACGTCGCGGTGGCTTCAAAGCTTCGCCGGTTGTGCGCCACGAGTTCGTCCGCGCGTGCGGGCCAGTGTTCCCGTTCCAGGTCGAGCCAGATATCGATGGCGCCCGCGCCGTACCACGCCCGGACGGGATCCGTCAGCGTGATGGGACGATCCACGCGCCGCAGGCGCGCCGCGTCGATGAGGACCATCGCCGCGTCTTCGGTGATCGCGCGGACTTCCGGATCGACCGCGGCGAAACCCAGGTCGGGGGACCAGACGGCGCGCAAGCCGGCGACCTCCAGCGTGTCCATGACGCGCTCGTAGATCACTCCCGACGCCGGCAGCGAGGTGCGGTCGCGATCGTCCGGCCCCGCGGTCACGTCCAGATGGCGCGCGGCATCCGCCACGGTCGTCGTCAGCGCGCCCCAGACGGACGTCTGGCTGGTGCGGGCGCCCTCGCGGGGGATGCGGCCGTAGCTGGACTTGAAACCCACCAGGCCCGAGTAGGCCGCGGGAATGCGCGTCGAGCCGCCGCCGTCCCCCGCCGTGGCGAACGGGACCATCCCAGCCGCCACCGCCGAGGCAGAGCCACCGCTCGAGCCGCCGGGGGTGCGATCCGACGCCCAGGGATTGCGCGTAACCCCCCAGGCCTTCGAGCGCGTATACCCGACGGTGCCGAACTCGGGTGCCGCGGTCATCCCCACGGGCACGGCGCCGGCCGCTCGCAGGCGCGCCACGTGCACGCTGTCGTGCGTCGCCGGCGGCGCATCCTTATAGAGCAGCGAACCGAACGTGGTGGGCATGCCGGCGCACCGGTCCATATCCTTCACGCCGAAGGGCACCCCCGCCAGCGGGCCGGGATCCTCCCCGCGCGCCACCGCCGCATCCACCCGCTCGGCAGCCGCATGCGCCAACTCCGGATTGAGGTGCACGAAGGCGTTCAGTTCGTCGTTGCGCGCCTGGATCCGTTCGAGCGCGGCGTCCAGCAACTTCCCTGCGCTCGCATCCCCCCGGCGCACGGCCGCGGCCATCTCAATCGCTGTCTGCATGCGTCTCCCTCCAGGACTGTCCCCATCAGCCCGGGCCACATTGTATCCCGCGTATGGGGGATGGGCGCGCCCCTGTGACACGGCCTGATACACTCCCCCGGCGCTGGCGGCCGCGGTCCGCCGGGAGGAGGCGCGAGATGCAGGTAGCCATCGGCATTAGTGGAGCCCCCACCGGGCAGCGGAACGAGTGGGAGGAGTCCGTCACGTTCGTGGTGGAGGCCGAGCGGCTCGGCGCGGACTACGCGTGGTCCGCCGAGGCGTGGGGCCAGGATGCGGTGTCGCCCCTGGCCTACCTGGCGGCGAAGACGTCGCGGATCAAGCTCGGCGCGGGCATCATGCAGATCAGCGCGCGCGCGCCGATCATGACCGCCATGACGGCGCTCACGCTGGCGACCCTGTCCGGCGACCGGTTCATCCTGGGCCTGGGCACCAGCGGGCCGCAGGTGGTCGAGGGCCTGCACGGCACCGCGTTCGCCCGCCCGTTGACGCGGCTGCGCGAAACCATCGAGATCATCCGGCTGGCGCTGCGGGGCGAACGGATCCAGTACGCGGGGAAGCACCTGGAACTGCCCCGGCCCGGCGGCGAGGGCAAAGCGCTACGCCTGGCGCTGCCGCCCAAGCCCGACCTCCCCATCTACCTGGCGACGCTCGCGCCCAAGAGCCTGGAACTGACGGGGGAAGTGGCGGACGGGTGGCTGGGCACGTCCTTCACGCCGGACCATCCGGAGGGATTTTTCCCTGCCATCGCGGCTGGCGCTCAGAAGGCGGGACGGACCCTGTCCGACATCGATCTGCAGGCGGGCGGCGCCGTGGCGTTTGGGGACGATTTGGATGCGCTCGTGGCGCCGCGGAAGAAGAACCTGGCGTTCACGCTGGGCGCCATGGGCTCGGCGCAGCACAACTTCTATAACGATGCGTTCAAGCGCGCGGGCTACGAAGCGGTGGCGACGGAAGTGCAGCAGTTGTGGCTGGAGCGTCGGCGCGAAGAGGCGGCGGCCCGCGTGCCGGACGCCATGGTGATCGAATCGAATCTCCTGGGCACCGAGGACATGGTGCGGGACCGCATCCGGCGGTATCGCGACGCGGGGGTCACCACCCTGCGCCTGGCGCCGGACGGCCACACGGTGCAAGAGCGGCTGGACACGTTGGGGCGCGCGATCGATCTGGTGCGCGCGGTCAGCGCCGAGCCGGCCCCGGCCCTCAACGCGGGCGACTGAGGCGCGCCGGGCCGCTCAGATCCGCCACGGTCGCCGCAGCTCCCTCAGCCGGGCGTCCCGTTCGAGGCCGTGAAGAGGTCGAGGTACTGTTCGAGCAGCCGCGTGACCAGGAATTTTCGGGCGACCACTTCGCGGCCCCGCTCGCCCATTACGCGGCGGCCTTCGTCATCGCGGACCAGGTCCACGATCCGCTGGGCGCACTGCTCCACGGACGACACGAGATACCCGTTCTCGCCGTCCACGATCTGGTGACGGATCCCCCCGACGTCGCCGCCGATGACCGGCGTGCCTTTCCACAGGGCTTCGGTGACGGTGAGACCGAACCCTTCGCGCAGGGATTTCTGGATGATGACGGATGCCGCACGCTGTAGCGCGTTCACGAGGAGGGGATCATCGCCGCAACGGATAAGAATGTGGTCGTCCTGGTGATGGACGAGCCCATCGAAGATGCCCTGGCCCTCGGGGTCATCGGACGCGAGATTCCCCAGCAGCAGCAGGCGACAATCCACCTGTTCGCGGGCGAGGCGCGCGGCCTCGATCACCCCCTGCGGGTCTTTCCACGGATCGAAGCGGGACACCTGCGCTACCAAAGGTAGATCCGTGGGGATGTCCGCCTCCTGCAGCCGGCGCGCGACCTCGTCCGCGTCCATGGGCCGGTTCTTATCGCTGAACGGGTCGATGGCAGGCATGAAGTAGTGGTGCGGCACCGCGCGGGTCTGCTGGTAGTCCTCAAGGGTGGCAATGACGGCGTCGTACGATTCCACGAAGGGGCGCAACACTTGCCAGCAGCGATCGTTCGGCACGCTCAGATCGATGTGGCACCGCCAGAACCAGCACCCCGTCCGGGCGTAGTGGACGATCAGGGGCAGGGGTTGCGGGTCGTGGATGACGACGAAGTCGTGATCCAGATGATTCCACTGCGCGTTCTCCGCGACGACGTCCAAGTACACGGCAAACTGCGCGTCGGTCTGGGGCGTCTGGTCCCCCTGCAACGCGTTGTGGATGCCCTTGGTCACGTCGAAGAACTCGCCATGGCCGCGCAGAATCCGCCATTCGGTCGGCAGGCCCGTTTCCACGAAGAGCGGGACGAGGGAGGCGAGCATCTCGGCGACCCCGCCACCGAGATAGGTGCCGTTCACGTGCACGGCGCGGCGGTCCCGCAGCGCAGCACCTTTACGCCGAATGCGTTCGACGGTGTCGAGCCCAACCAGGGGCGCATAGTCGTCCAGCGGCAAACCACACTTCCTTCCGACCAGTCGGGGGCCGGGAGCCCCCACGTTCGCATGTCCCGCGCCATCTTGCAAGTGCCGGCCGCCGCGGCAAACTGGCTATAATGGCGCGCCAAGGCGGTGATGGGGAAACCTGGACCCTGGAATCGCACGCATGCCTGACCGCTCCCTCGTCGTCCTGAGCAATCGCCTCCCCTTCACCGTGCGCCGGACGCGTACGAGCCTGGAGATGGAGGCCTCCGCCGGGGGCCTGGTGTCGGCCATGGATCCGGCCCTGCGGGGTACCGGCGGCACGTGGCTCGGGTGGCCGGGCCTGGAGCTGGGGGAGGCCGAGACGCTGCCCGCCAGCGGGGTCCCCTACCACGTGGTGCCCGTCCGCATCACCGACGAGGAAGTCCGCGGGTTCTATGAGGGGTTCGCCAACAGCACCCTATGGCCCTTGTTCCATTCGCTACCGGAACGCGCGATCTTCGACCATCGGGACTGGAACCTCTACCACCGCGTGAACCGGCGCTTCGCGGACGCGGCCATCGACATCGCCACGGCGTCGACCCTGTTGTGGGTGCACGACTACCACCTGATGCTCGTGCCCGGCATCGTGCGGCAATCGGTGCCGGCCGCGCAGCTGGCGTTCTTCCTCCACATCCCCTTTCCCCCGTACGACATCTTCCGCGTGTTGCCGTGGGATCGGGAGGTGCTCTACGGATTGCTCGGGTGCGACCTCATCGGCTTCCACGTGGCCGGCTACGCGCAGAACTTTCTGGACTGCGTCGAACGCCGCCTGAACCTCCGCGTCGACCGGGACAACATGGTCGTCCAACTGAGCGGCCGCACCGTGAACGTCGGCGCGTTCCCCATCGGCATCGACTACGACGCCTTTGCCGGCCGCGCGCAACCGGCCGAGCGGTCCGACGTCGCGGGGCCGGAGCGCATCGTCCTGGGCGTCGACCGGCTGGATTACACCAAGGGCATTCCCGAACGGATTCGGGCCTGGGCGCGGCTCCTGGAGCTGTATCCGGAACACCACGGGCAGGCGGTCCTCCTGCAAGTGGCCGTGCCCAGCCGGTCGGAGGTGCCTGAGTATCAGGCCTTGAAGCGCGAGATCGACGAATTGGTCGGCCAGATCAACGGCCAGTACGCCACCGCGCACTGGTCCCCCATCCGCTACCTGTACCGGTCCTTCCCGCCCGACGAGCTGACGGCGCTGTATCGCGACGCGGACGTGGCGCTCATTACCCCGCTCCGCGACGGCATGAACCTGGTGGCGAAGGAGTACGTCGCCGCCCAGCAGGCCGATCCGGGCGTGCTGATCCTGTCGCGCTTGGCCGGCGCGGCCGAGACCATGCACGAGGCGCTGCTGGTCAACCCCCACAACGCCGACGAAACGGCGAGCGCGCTGCACCGCGCCCTGACCATGGAGGAGCCGGAACGGCGCTCGCGCATGGCGGCGCTCCAGCGGCGGGAACGCCAGCACGACGTGAAGGCCTGGGTCCAGGGGTTTCTGGACGCGGCGCACCAGGCGCACACCGCGCCGCGCATGCCGGGGGACGTCCATTTCAAGCGCTGGTTACACCAGTACATCGGGGGGCACCATCTCGCGCTGTTCCTCGACTATGACGGCACCCTGACCCCGCTGGTGGACCATCCGGACAAGGCGCGCCTCGCGCCCGACATGCGGCGCGCTCTGGAAGCGTGTGCGCAACGCGATGATACGGATGTGGCCATCGTCAGCGGTCGCTCGCTCAACAACGTGGCCGCCATGGTGGACGATCCCCAGATCACGTACGCGGGAAATCACGGGCTGGAAATCGCCGGGCCGGGGATCGACCATTTCCGGCACGAGGACCTGCAGTACTACCAAGCCCGCCTGCGGGACCTGGCGACCGCCCTGCAAGCCATCGCGGTCGACGGCGCCTGGGTCGAGGAGAAAGGGCCCACCCTGACGTTTCACGTGCGGGCGGTGTCCGAACCGCGGTCGAGCGCCTTGGCCGAGGACGCGCGCCGCATCATCAGCGAGGCGGGGTTCCAGCCGCGCGACGCGCACGCCGCCGTCGAGGCGCGCCCGCCCATCGGCTGGGACAAGGGCCGTGCCGTGTTGTACGTGCTGCGCGCCCGGTATGGCGCCACCTGGTCGGAGGACGTGCGCGTCATTTACATCGGTGATGACGAGACGGACGAGGATGCGTTCCGCTTTCTCGGCGGCCTCGCCATCACGTTCCGCGTGGGCCGGTCCGACCTCTTGACCGCCGCCACGCACCACCTGCCCAATGTGGACGCGGTCCGGACCCTCATCAACTGGCTCACCGACCGTTAGGCGGCGGCCGGACCACCTTGGGCACGAGAAACCCGATCCACACGCCCAGCGCGATGAGCCAGGTCGCGGCGGCGATCGTGCGGTGCAACTCGTACGTCGCCAGGAATTCGGCGCTGACCCGCGTGAGCATGGCGAGGAGCGAGAGGAGGCCGATCGCGGCCACCTGCCACGGACGCCCGCTCACCAAATCCGTGAAGTCCCCGTGCGACAGGATGACGTGGCACCCGACACCGAAGGTCATCAGGCTGAACCCGCCGACGAACAGCACGTGCAGCAAGCCCACCTTATATGCGGGCATGAGCACCACCAGCCCCAAGCTCAGGGGGAGCATCCAGAAGCTGCTCCACACCATCCATCGGTGCAGGCCCGGCGTCCGCGGCAGCCGGTAGGCGCGGAACCCGAAGAGCAGGTGATACAGCGCGACGGCGGCCCGCAGGCCGTAGCCCACTCGAAAGGCGACGAGGGCGTCGTACTGCCGGGTGAGCACCACCTGCAGCGGAAAACTCCCCAGGATCACCAGGCCGGACACCGCATAGAGCCGGCGCAGGCCACCGCTCGCAGCGTTGCCGTCCGCGGGTACCTCGTAGCCGCTCAGGAGGGGCACGACCAGATGCCCGATCCCCAGCGCCAGACACAGAAACATCCCCTCCTGAATGAACCCGAGGCCGACTGCGGTCCACGCGTCCCCGACCAGGCGCCCGGAGCCGGCGACAAGCACAGCCCCGAGCACGCCCTGGAGCAAGCCGAGCGGGATGAGCACGAACGCGTCCGGGGGCGTGCGGCCCCCCGCGGAGGAACGGAAGCGGCGGATCGCGAATTGCGCGAGGGTGCACAGGGTCAGCAGGAACCCGCCCTCCGCCAGAAGCCACCAACCGCCGAGCGAGCCCACCGTCGCCGCGATCAGCCCAATGCTCACGAGCACCAGTTCCGCGGGGGTGGCGGGGGCGCTCTGCGTGCGGCGCGGCACCATGGTCATCAGGAACCCGCAGGCGAACGCCATCAAGAACGACTGGATCTGAATGAGCGCATGGACGCGCCCGGAGTAGGCCGTCTGAATGCCGAGCGCGATAAGCAGCCACTGGGACACCCCGATGCCGCCCAGGACCGCGCCGAGCGGAAAAAACAGGCGATAGGGTTCTGAACGGACGGGGTGCATGATGCGGCGGCGGGGACGCCCGCCGGAGGCACCTAGGATAGCGGCTTCGTATCCGGCGTGTCCCGATGTGCCAGCCCGCAACGCGCCCCCGGGAGCGCCTTACAGCCGATAACAGGTGCTGAGATCGCCGACGCTGGTGGCGTCCAGATAGCCCTTGATCGCCGTGCGCAGGTCATCCCAATGCTCGCAGCTGCCACAACGGCTCCCGTGCGAGCACTCCAGAAATCCCAGCACACACCCGTGCAGGTGCGCCGTGCCGTCGATGGCTTCCACGACCTCATAGAGCGAAATCTGGTCGGGGTACCGCCTCAGCGCAAACCCGCCGCCCGGCCCCTTCACGGACGCCACCAAGTCGGCGCGGGCCAAGGACTGCAAAAGCTTCGCGAGAAACTGCTTCGGGAGTTCTTCGTGCTCGCTAATCTCCTGCACCGTTGCCAGGTACCGCTCGGGCTTCAGCGCCAGATAGATGAGCGCGCGCAGCGCATAGCGGCAACTCTGCGAATAAATCATGCCTCACCCGCCAGGCGCCCCGTGGCGCACACCGCGCGCGCCATCCGCCACAGCGCATCCTGCGTCAGAAAATCCGCCCGCTGCAATTTCCGAATGACCCGCCGACTGGTAATGGGGCCGTCGGGCCCCGCCAAGCGGCGCAATCTCGCGGGACGGGCCGCGTGTTCGGCGGGTGGGCTCCAGCCACGCCGGCGCAACCGTCCATCGGTGTAGATCGCCCAGGCCAACTCGTAAGCCTCGACGAGCAATGGAGCCGCTTCCCTGTGCGCGTCGGCCCCGAAGGCCGGGTCGAGGCGATCTTCGATCTGCAACCAGTGGAAGCGGAGAAACGCGCTGAGCGACACGCCGTCCTGAAAGCGCACCGGCACGACGCGCACGGTGGCCTCGGCCTCACAGCCACCAGCTTCGGAGAGTCGCCTCAGACAGCACCCTTCCTCTGCCGGCCCGCGCGCGACACGAACGACCAC
>CBDUXP010000059.1:0-23497 GCA_965371225.1 uncultured bacterium
AGCCGTTCCTACGCCGGTATTACCCGGTTCAGGTTCGAAGGGTTGGCGCCGCTGCGCCTCTCAGCCGAAACACCCCTGGCTCACCGCAAACCTAACACCGACCCTGCGGTCCGTCAAGCGATCGTGCTCTGTCCGGCGCACATGCGCGGGACGGGGGCTCGGTATACTGCCGGCCATGGCCGCCGACTCCGCCCCGAGCCCGCCCCACGACGCGGCTTCCGGGGCCGCCCCCGGCCGATCGGCCCGTGCGCGGGGCCTGAGCCGGGGCAAGCGGCTGGCGTTCGGTCTCGCCGTCAACGGGATATGGCTGGTGGCGTTCTTCTATGTCGCGGAGCGGATCACGCTCCGCAAGGGTTACCTGCCGTGGCTGACCGGCCCCTCCCAATTGATTGTGGAACCGGCCGGGCGCATGGTCGCACCCCATCCGACGCTGGGGTACGTCTACCAGCCGGGCCGCTACCACCTCATCTTCAAGGGCAAGACGGAGGCGTGGCAGACGAACGGCCCGGACGGCTATCGCATAACGGGCCCCCCGGAATCGCCCGACGCGCCGCCCCGGCCCGAGGTGTGGGTCCTCGGCTGTTCCTACACGTACGGGTACGGCCTGAACGATGCGGACACGTACCTGTGGCTCCTGCAGGCAGCGTTTCCCGAGTACCGGATCATCAACCTTGGCGTGCCCGGCTACGGCACGGTCCATTCCCTGATCCAGTTTCGGGAGCGGGTGGCCGCGTCCCCCGCGCCGGCCCTGGCGATCCTGGCGTACAGCGGCGTGCACGACGTGCGCAACACGTTCGACCGGTCGCGGCGCAAGGAGATGGGGGGCCGGGGGCCGCGCGACAGGTTGTTTCCGTTTGCGCGGCTGGGGCAGGATGGCTCCCTCATCCTGGATATGGCGGACACGGCCTATCGGCCGTTCCCCTTCATGGGCCGCTCCGCGTTCGTTCACCTGCTCGAGAGCCGGTACACGCGCTTCGTTGACAGCTTGCACGACAGTTACGCGGTCTCCCGCGCGCTGGTCCTGGCGCTGGACGCGGAGTGCCGCGCGGAGGACGTGCCGCTCGTGGTGGCCGGCATTCACCTGAGCGGGGAGATGCTGGCGTACTGCCGAACACAGGGGATTCGCAATGTGGACATCGAGGTGGACCTGTTCAACTACGTGTACTACGACCGCTGGACCGGCCATTCCAACGCCGCCGCCAACCGGCTGTACGCGGACCACCTGATCCGCTTCCTCCGCGTCACGGACCTGTTGCCGCCGCCCCCGCGTCCCGCGCCCTGATGGAACGGCCGCGCGCCGGGAACGAACGCGGCACCGGTGGGCCGGGCCTCGTTGCTCCGGCAAGGTTGCAGGCCCCCGGGCCACATGGTATTGCTGTACGTTACCCGCGAGCCCCCATGGACACCCTGGAGTCGACGCGCCCCGAGCCTGGGCCGCAGACGCCGGAGCCGGCGCGACGGCTGAGCCGGCGCAAGCGCGTGCTGTTTGCGGGCGGCGTCCAGCTGGCGATCGCGGCCGCGTTCTTCCTGGTGGCGGAACGCGTCACGCTCCGCAAGGGCTACCTCCCCTGGAGCCCGCCGACGAAGGGGGTCATCATCACGCCCCAGACGCTCGGCCGGGCCGATCCGGTGCTTGGGTTCCGGTACGCGCCCGGGACGTATGACGCGGTGTTCAAGGGGACGCATCGCGCGCGGTTCACGCAGGGGGCCGACGGGTATCGGGTGACCGGCCCGCCGGCAGAGGGGGAGGAGCCGCCGCGCCCGGAAGTCTGGGTGTTCGGCTGTTCTGTGACGCACGGCTGGGGGCTGAACGACGCGGAAACGTTTCCCTGGTTGCTGCAGGAGGCCTTCCCCGCTTTCAGGGTGCGCAACCTGGGTATCCCCGGCTACGGCACCGTGCATTCGCTGTTGCAGTTTCGCGAACTGGTGGCGACACAACCACCGCCCGCGCTGGCGATCCTGGTGTACGCGGATTTCCACGACGAACGCAACGCGTTCAACCGGTCGCGCCGCAGGGCGATGCGGCGGAGCACCCTGCCCGATGCCTTCTTCCCGTACGCGCGCCTGCGGGCCGACGGCACGCTGGTCTTCCGCGAGGGGCAGGCGCGCTACCGCCCGTGGCCGGGGATGCAGCGGTCGGCATTCGTCCATCTGTTGGAAAACATGTACACGGGGCTCGCCGACGGTTTGCGCCATAGCCACCAGGTCTCCCGCGCGGTCGTGAGCGCCCTGGACACCGACTGCCGCCGCCATGACGTGCCGCTGCTCGTGGCCGGCATCGCGAATGCGCAGCCGATGCTCGCGTACTGCCGGCGGCAGCGGATCCGGAACACGAACATCGCGGTCGACCTCACCGGGCCCCCGTACCTGAACATCTACACGGGGCATCCCTCCCCGGAGGCGAATCGCCTCTACGCCGACCGGTTGCTGACCTACCTGCGGGTTGCCGACCTCCCGTCCCGGGCACCCGATGCTTCTTGACCCGCGGCGGCGCGCCCGCCATCGTTCCGGGCCACGCCCCGGGAGCCGGCACCGCTGATGTGCGGCATTTACGGTTACTACGGGTTTGACGACCCGGGCCTGCTGGGGCCCATGGAGGCGGCGCTGGCGCACCGCGGCCCGGACGACCGCGGCATCTACCTCGACGGTCCCTTGGCGCTCGGCCATCGACGCCTGGCGATTATCGCGCCCGAGAACGGCCGCCAGCCCATGCACAACGAAAACGGCCGGGTGACCGTCACCTACAACGGGATGATCTACAACTACCGCGAGCTGCGCGAGGAACTGGCGCCGCTGGGGCATACGTTCGCCACCCCGTGCGACACGGAAGTGCTCGTGCACGGGTACGAGGAGTGGGGCGCGGGCATCCTGCCGCGGCTTAACGGGCAGTTCGCGTTCGCGATCTGGGACGCGATGACGCACCGGCTGTTCCTCGCGCGGGACCGGTTCGGCATCCGGCCCCTGTACTACTGGTCCGACGGCACCCGCTTCGCCTTCGCCTCCGAGATCAAGGCGCTGCTCACGCTGCCGGCCGTGTCCCGCGAGTTGAACCCGACGGCAGTGGACGACTTCCTCGCCTTCCGCTACGTGCCGGGCCCGGGCACCATGTTTCGCCACATCCACAAGCTGCCGCCGGGCTACGCGCTCTCCATGGTCGCCGGCCGCGTGCTGCTCCACGAGTGGTATCGCCTGGAGCACCGCCACGACGTGCCCCGCCGGCCCGAAGAGGCGACGGAGGAGCTGTCCGCCCTCCTGCGCGACGCGACAGCGAAGCGGCTCATCGCGGACGTGCCAGTGGGCGTGTTCCTCAGCGGCGGGCTGGACAGCAGCCTGCTGATCCAGCTCGTCCGCGAGGCCGACCGCGGACCGCGCAAGACCTTCACCATCGGGTTCGGCACCGCCCAGGACGAGTTTCCCCAGGCGCGCAGCATGGCGGAGCGCTGCGGCACGGACCACCACGAGTACCACATGAACGTGGGCGACTTCGACCGGCTGCCCCAGATCGTCGCGGCGCTGGACGAACCCTTCGGCGACGCAATCGTGCTCCCCACGTATCTGCTCGCGGAAATGGCGCACGAGCACGTGAAGGTCATCCTGCTGGGCGAAGGGGCGGACGAACTGGGCGGCGGTTACGTGTACCAGCAGGCCCTGCTCAAAGCGCAGCGCGTGGACCGGTTTACGCCGCGGCTGCTGCAACGCCTGGCCGGCGCGGTGGTCGGGTCGATCCCGGTCGGACTGCTCGACACGTTCTTCAACTACCCCACCTCCATGGGCGTGGAAGGCCGCGGACGGCTGCAAGAACTCTTTGGCACGCTCGGCCGGTGGGGCGACGCGTACCTGAGCAGCATCTCCCTGTTCCGCGCGGAAGAACGGGCGGCGCTCTACACGCCGGAGTTCGCCGCGGCGGTGCGCGCGGCGGGCCCCAGCTCGGCGCAGGCGGCGGCGCGGACGTTTCTCAACGGTGGCGAAGGGCCGTTGGCCGCGCGGCTCCTGGCGCAGGAATACACCACCTGGCTGCCGGACAACATTCTATTCAAGCAGGATCGCCTGGGACTCGCCCACGGGCTCGAGGGACGCGTGCCGTACCTGGACCACCGGGTGGTGGAGTTCGTGGCCAGCCTCCCGCCAGAATTGCTGCTGACGCCGGGAGAAGACAAGCGGGTGCTCCGCCGGATTGGCGAGCGGATGCTGCCCGCCGGCCACGCGCGGCGCCGCAAGCAGGCGTTCTTCATTCCGCTGGATGGGGCGTACGCGGCTGCCATGGACCACTACGTGGAGCAGCGGCTGACGCCCGACCGCATCGCCGCGCGCGGCTACTTCGCGCCCGACGCCGTGGCCGACATTCGGCGGCGCGCGCCGCAGAGCAGCCTGATCCTGCACAAGCAGCTCATGGCGCTGGTGATGCTTGAGTTGTGGTTCGACGCGTTCGGGGCCTGACGCGCCGCCGCGGGGGCTATTGCCGCGAGAGGCGGAACGTGTCGTCCTCGAAATACGTCAGGGTGCGATAGGTGACGTCCAGCGGGCGCACGCTGAGATTGCCGAAGCGCTTCACCCGCGTCCGCTTCACCCAATTACCCGCGCGGTCGAACTCGTACGCGAACGCGGTCGTCCCCAGCAGAAACCCCTCCGGGTCGTAACGCCGTTCTTCGATTCGATGGCCCGCGCCGTCGTACGCGCACGTGAGCCGCTCCACCAGGGTGCCCCCAGCGTCGAACGCGAACTCTTCCACCGGTCCCGGCGCCTCCTGATACGCGTACGTTTTGCTGACCGCCCCGGGGACCGCCAGGCCGTGCGCCGTATAGAGCGCTTCCCGGCTGCGGTGGCCCTCCGGATCGTAGGAGTACACCCACTTCAGCACGAACGCGCCATCGTCCCGGTACACGGTCTCCTCGATGAGGCGGCCGAGCACGTCGTAGTCGAACGTCACCCGCGCGCGCAGGACGCCGTCGGCATCGTACCGCCGCTCGCCCGTTTTCCGGCCGCGCCCGTCGTGGGCCAACGCCGTCCGCGCCTGCAACGCGCCATCCGCGCCGAACCGGATGACCTCCCGGTGCCGGCCGCCGCTGTCGTAGACGTACACCGCTTCGCTGCGCAGGGAGCCGTCGGGCTCGTACACCAGCTCTTCGGCGAGATTGCCCTGCAGGTCGAACACGATGGTCGGATCGATCCAGGACGGTTTCGCCGGGGCTTCCACCCACTCGCCGTCGACCCGGGTGAAGCGCGCCACGGAACTGGCCACACTGCGCACGGGTCCCACCAGGCATTGCCGCTCGCGCACCGTCCCGCCGGCCGGGCACGGCTGCAGGGGCTCGGCATGCCCGTCCCGGGCGGTTCCCGGCATCAGCGCGAACAACACGGCACCCGCGGCCGCCCCGCACCGCCACCGTGGCGGCCGCGGCGGAGAACCCTGGCTATGCGAAGACCGGTCCATGCTTTGTGCTCAACGGCGGGGCACCACCTTAATGCGGCGGCCCGATGAAGCTCAATGCCGTCGGGAGCCTCGCCGCCCCGAGCGTGTCACATCCGTTGATATGATGCGACCATACCACCATCCGGGTGAGACGCCCGCTGCACTCCGCCCGCCCAGGGTTCCGCGCGCTCCCGGCCCAGAGGGTGTTACACGTGCGGCGTCCAGAGCACCCCGACCTCGAACAGCGCCAACAGCTCCGCATCCGAATCGCTGTCCGAGATGGCGAAGTGGTACGTGAACGCGTCGGGGGGGTATCGCTCGCGCAGGTAGACCAGCTTGTTCGGCCCGTAACAGTGGAAGTACTCGCCGCCCCGCCAGTGGGAGCCCAACCCCACCAGCCCCATGCGTGCGGCGACGCGCGAGACGTACGCCTCGGGCGATGCGGACACGAGCGCGTTCACCGTCTGCGCGTCCGAAGCGGCTTCCAGTTGTGCAACCACCTCGGGGTCGCGTTGCGCGGCAAGCGTGTCTGCCAACCGGTCCATGGCAGCACCATCGTCCAAAACCGAGGCCAGATGCCGCGCGATCCGGGCCGCGAACTCCGTGCGGGACAGGCGCCCGAGCTTTCGTTGTAGCAGCAGCGCGGCCACGCGGAGATTCAGGTTCCGGAGAATGAACGTGCGCAGCGAATCGAACGGAATCAGGGTTTGGTCCAGATCGACCACGTTCAGGCGCGTCATGGGGAACGCGTCATGTTCCGGCGCATCACTCGGGCGCGGCGCGCGGCGCCAGCTCCACGGGCCGGACGGTGATCTCCCAGATGCGCCCCACGGCGGGACCAGACGGGGAGACGAAGATCAAGCCCGTGGGCCACCCACCGCTGGACGCGGGAATGAGATAGTGATGCCGCAGCCGCTGCGGGTGGCCCATCCACGGTGTGCCCAGGGAGCGGCCCGCGGCCGGAAACGCCCACGCGAACCGCGCGTCGGGCGGCCCCCGCACCGAAACCTCGAGGCTGGCCAGCAGGGGCATCGCGCTCCACGACGGCGGCAGATGGAGTGCCCGGAGGGGCGACGCGAAGGGATCCGCCTCCACGGCCAAGCTGCCGTCCGGTTTCAGGTCCGTGCCGAGTGCGCGCGCCAGGGCGCCCACCGACTCCCCGCCCGGCAGCGGAGGCCCCAGCCGGATCCGCTGCCCATTCCAATAGCGTACCGGGGGCGGCACGGCGGCCGGCCGGTCGCCGACATACCGGTACATGGCCGTGCGTCCATGGACGGTGCTGTAATGTTCCGCGACGGGCACGAACGCGGTGCGCACCGTCTGCTGCCAATCCTGCACTGCGGCCCCGTACCGTGCGCCGTGCGGGGCGTACCCGTTCCACATGAGCAGTTGATCGGACATGGCCAGGTACAAGCCGCCGGGCGCCAGCGCGGCCACTTCCGCGAGCGCCGCGGGATCGGACGGGTACCGGTACAGGTGTTGGTGCGCCCCGCGCTGCGGCCGCCAGGGGAACCGGGGAAACGCCGGCTCCAGAAAACCCACCCATCGATTGTGCAGAAAATGTGCCCCGGTCTGCCACGTGACCGCCTCCATGGGTGGCGGCCCCACGAGCAGCGCGTCGGCGGGGAGGTGGTTCGCGAGGCTGCGCGTCACCTGTCCGTACCGCCAGCCGGCATCGAACGTGCGATACCACGCGCCGTAGGCGGCGCCCCCCCAGCCGAAGCAGATGAGCGCCACTACGGCGGCGGCAATCGGTAATGTGGCGGCCACGCGGGACGCCCCGGCGCGCGCTAGCCGCTCCGGCCCCCAGTGCAGCAGCAGGCACGCCCCGCCCGCATACAGCAGGGGCGCCACATGCACCAGGTACGTCGGCGACTTCTGCGCGGGGTTGGCCACGACGGTGAGCACGAACGTGCTGATCCCCCACAGCGCGGCCGCGCACCCGCCCACGTCCCGGGGCCAGCGCCGCCCCGACCGCCAGCCGCGCCACAGGAGCACCGCGGACAGGGCGGCCCACGTCACCGCGCCCAGGGCATAGCCCGCCTGATGCACCCGCCCCATCCGGCGCGGGTACGGCGAGTCGTACATGATCTGGTAGCGCCGCGGTTCGGCCCGGACGTGATCCCACACCGACCACGTTTCGGCCGTCTGCTCGGACCCCGCCTGCGCGGTATTCCCGAACCGCAGGCTGGCGCGCACGAGGTCGCGATTCGCGGCGAGCGTGCCCAGATACGCCCCCATGGGCACGGCGCAGAACACCGTGGCCACCAGCAGGGCCCGCCAGCGGCGGTGCCACAGGAGCGGGCCCCACACGAGCAACGCGAACGCGAGACCGTACACCATGGCGACGGGGTGCATGCTTTGGGCGACCCCCACGAGCAACGCCCCCGGAGCCAACAGCCACAGCCGCCGCTGCCGCGCGCCCGTCCACGCCAGGTAGAGGCCCAGGAGCCCCGCCGCGGCCGTCGGCGCATCGCTCCGCACCACACGCCCGGCGTACCACAGGTTGTGATCCAGTAACGTCACCAGGCCGGCGACCAAACCCACCCGCCACCGGGTGACCCCGGCCACGACGAGCGCGACGACCGTGGCCACGACCAGCATGCCGACCGCGGCGACGAGACGCGCCGTCGCGAGGCTCGGGCCCCCGAGGCGACTCGCCATCCCCAGCAGGAGGAAGTAGCCCGAGTTGATGAGCCCGGGGGTGGGGTGCTCCTGGTAGAGCGCGGCCGAGTTGGGAAACGGGCTATCCAGGACGCGCCGGGTCAGCTCTCCGGTGCGCACCCATTGGACGGCGGGCGAGAGGAGAAAGAAATCGTCCGAGTGCACCTGCGGCAGGAGCGACAGGCGCGGGAGGTACACCTGCGCCCAGACGAGGACCAGCAGCAGCACCAGCGCCAGGGGCGCGCCGACCCACGCGGCGCTGCGGCCGGTGCGGGCCGAGCCCAGACCGGCGGCGTCCGTCCCTTGCGGCCCCGTCATGGGTGGCAGTATATGTGTGGCCGCGGCCCCATCACCGCCAGCGGGTGCGCCCAACGCCGGCAGCGTCGTTGACGGGGCGCGGCGCGGCGTGCTACTTTTCGAGGACGATGACTGATGATACGTCGCGGTCCGTCCTGGACCGCGTTTTTGTTGGTGCCGGGATGCCCCGGTCGGGCAGCACCTTCCTCTATCACAACATGGCGCGGCATCCGCAGGTGTTCGCCCCGGCGCGGAAGGAAATCGACTTCTTCTCCCTGTACTACGACCAGGGCGCCGAGTGGTACGCCGAGTTCTTCGCCGACATGCGGCCGGACCAACTGGGCTGCGACATCAGTCCCGTGTACATGCTGGACCCGAACGTCATCGGGCGCATCCAGGAGTTGACGCCGAACGCCAAGGTCATCATCGGGGTGCGGGACCCGGTAGATTTCGTCGTCTCCCAGTACACCCAGGTACAAATGTGGGGGTATGGTCTGCCCCCGTTCGCGGAATTTGTGAACCGGTTCATGTACCGGCGTGGCGCGGTCGAAGTCGCCGTCGAGTTGCAGGGGCGTTGCGCGGTGCCGGTCATGCTGGACGCGTACCGGGCCGCGTTCGGCGAGCGGCTGTTCCTCTACGACTTCGCGGCGTTTCAGCGGGATCCGGTGCGGGTGCTCCAAGCCATCGAGCGTTTTCTCGAGTTGCCGGCGTACTTCACCGCGGAGACGGCAGAGACGAACCGGATCAACGCGTCCGCCCGCCGCAACTTCAAACTCCTGTCGTTCCTGATGATGCGGGAATCCCTGGTCTCGGCGGTGCGTGCCGTGTTGCCGGACCGTGCCGTCGGCGCGCTGCGGCGCGCGGTGGACCGGTGGAGCCGGGCGGACGCGGACGCGACGGAGAGTCCCCATCCGCCAGAGCATGTTGCGCTGGCCGAGCGATTGTTCAGGGACCAGCGCGGGTATGTCACGTCCCTGTTCGAGTCGGCCGACCTGGTGCTCGGCACGGGGCAGCCGTTCGGCGGCGACCCGGTCGCGACGCCCACCGCATAGGGCGCGGGCGCGCGGCGCGCCCTCAGGCCGTGAAATGCGCGTGAATCGCGCCGAGCACGCGCTTTTGCTGCGCCGCAGTCAAGGCGTAGTACATGGGGAGGCGTAAGAGCCGCGCGGCGACGCTCTCGGTCACCGGCAGGTCGCCTGGCGCGTACCCCAGCCGGCGCCCCATCCGCGACCCGTGGAGGGGCACGTAGTGCGTCACGGCGTTGATGTCCCGGGCCATCAAGTCGGCCAGCAACGCGTCGCGCTCCGCCGCCGTTTGGAGCAACACGTAGAACATGTGCCCGTTCTGGATGCAGTCGTCGGGCACTGTGGGGAGCCGGAGCCGCTCGGTGGTTTGCAACGCTTCCAGGCCATCCCAGTACCGCTGCCAGGCGGTCAAGCGCCGGGCGGTGATGTCCGCGCTCCGCTCCAGTTGCGCCAGCAGGAACGCGGCGGTGAGTTCGGACGGGTAATACGACGACCCCACATCCACCCACGAGTATTTGTCCACCTGCCCGAGCCGAAACCGCGTGCGGTCCGTGCCTTTCTCCGCCAGGATGTCGGCACGCTCGGCAAACGCCGCGTCGTTGATCACGAGCGCGCCCCCTTCGCCCGACCCGAAATTCTTCGTTTCGTGAAAGCTGTACGCGCCCAGAGCGCCGATGGTCCCCAGGTACGCGCCGCGATAGGTGCACCCGACCCCCTGGGCCGCGTCCTCGATCAGCAGGGCGCCGGCATCGGCCGCGATGCGCCCGAGCGCCTCCATGTCGCACCCGACGCCCGCGTAGTGCACGGGACAGATGACCTTCGTCCGGTCGGTGACCGCCGCCGCCACGGCGCGGGGATCCAGATTCAGCGTGTCCGGCTGAATCTCGACGAAGCGCAGCGTCGCGCCCCGCAGCGCGAACGCATTGGCCGTGGACACGAACGTGAACGAGGGGAGGATGACTTCGTCCCCGGGCCCCACCTCGCACAGCAGCGCCGCCATCTCGAGCGCCGCGGTGCACGACGGCGTGAGCAGCACCCGGTGCCCACCATACGTGGTCCGCAAATACTCTTGACACTGGTGCGTGAAGACCCCGTTCCCGGCCAACTGGCCCCCGCGCACGGCTTCCGCGATGTATTCCAGTTCCCGCCCCACCAGCGCCGGGAGGTTGAACGGGACGCGCTCGTCGGCGTCAGTGTGGTCTGGCACGAGCGAACTCCGGCACCGACCGTGGGCGCGTCTACTCGCCCAGGTCACCCTGCGCGCGTTCGCGGACGGTGCGCTCGAGCCAAGCGTGCCGGCTCATGCCGCGCTGTTGGGCCGCGCGCTCCGCCAGGGTCTTCGTGTCCGGGGTCACGCCGTCAAGTGTACCGGAGAAGCGCGTGCGGTGGGTGCCCCCGCGCACCCCGGGAATCGGCAAGTCCAAGTCCACGGGCGGCGGGCCGTCGCCCACGCGATAGTCGATCACGTAAAACGCGTTCCCCAGAATCCAGCGCAGCCGGACCTCCCGCGCGTTCGGCGGCAGACACGCCAGCGGCGGCGTGTGCCGGTACAGGGGGTTGGAGTTGATCAGGATCCGGCCGATGGGTTCGTCGCGAAGCCAGGGAGCCACGCCCTCGTCGCCGAATACGACCTTGCCGCCCGTCCGCACCACGCGCGTCATTTCCGCAATCGCCCGCGCCCGGTCCGCGAACAGGTTGATGCCGCCGAAGTGGTACGCGACATCGAAAAACCCATCAGCGAACGGCAGGGACGTCGCATCCCCCACCGAGAATTCCACGGGTGCGCGCACCGTGCCGGCCTGCGCTATCTTGTCCCGGCCGATGCGCAGCATCTCCGGCGACAGGTCCTGCGCGTACAGCGCCCCGTCCTCGCCCAAGCGGCGGAGGATCACCAGCGAGTCGCTGCACGTGCCGCAGCCGGTCTCCAACACCCGGTGCGCGGGTTGCAGCTCGAGCACGTCCACCAGCGCGGCGCGCACCTCCGCTTCGTCGGCATAAAAGCTCCCGAACAGCCAGTCCATGCCGGCGTCGTAGGCGTCGCTCTGGGTCCGATACTGCGCCTGCGAGTCCGGCCCGTCTTCGGCGGGGGCGGCATCCGCGGCCAGGAAATGGGGCACGCCGTCCCGAATGGGATACGGAGTCCCGGATTCCGGAATCAACCGGCCGCGCACCACCCCGCCGGCGTCGTCCTTCTCGACTTCCAAGCGCAGGGCCGAGCCGGTCTGCGGGCATCGGTAGGTGTCGGCGGCCTCGCGTCGCATCCCCTGTCCGCGCCTCCCGAAGGCCGGGCTACTCCCCGATGCTCCGGCGGACGACATAGAGGGGACGCCCCTTGACCTGATTGAACACCCGGCCGATGTAGAGCGCGGCGATGCCCGTGCTCGTGAGAATCAGCCCACCAAGGACCAGGTTCAGGACCACGAGCGTGGTCCACCCGGGCTGGCCCGACCCGACGGCAAAGTACAGATACACGCGGTACGCGGCGAGCACGATCCCGGCCGCGGAGACGGCGAATCCCAGATATACGATGCCGCGGAGCAGCGCCGTCGTCTGGAAGAACAGTCCATCGGCCGCCAGCGACATCAGGCCTCGCCAGCTATAGGAACTCGCGCCGGCATAGCGGTCCGCCTGCGCGTAGTCGATGGCGCCGGTCCGGTAGCCGAGCCACGTGAGGATGCCCAAGTAATGCCGGTCGCGATCCTGGACCTGGAGAAAGCCGTCGATCACCGGGCGGCCGATCAGACTGAAGCTGCCATACGCTGCGTCCCCGGGAATGCCGGTAATAAGGCTGCGCAGCCGAAAGTACGACCGGGCCATTAACCGGCGCCAGGGGGCCTGCTTCTTCCCCTTGCGGCGCGCGAAGACGATGTCGAGCCCCTGCTGGCCCGCCGCGAACAACTCCGGAATGACCTCCGGCGGATCCTGGAGGTCCCCGTCCATGACCACGGCCCAGTCCCCGCGGCATTGGGCCAGCCCCGCGGTGATTGCCGCCTGCTGGCCGAAGTTGCGCGAGAGCTGATAGGCCCGCACGTGCGGATCCGTCCGCGCCAGCTCGGCGACCACGTCCCACGAGCCATCGGCCCCGCCGTCCTCCACGAACACGATCTCATAGCGCTCCACCAGCCCGCCCAGCACCGCCGTGAGCCGCCGATGCAACTCGGGCAGACACGGCTCGCACTGGTAGACGGGAATGACGACGCTCAGGTCCATGGTCGGTGTGCGCTCCGCGTCCCTCGCTACCCTTGGCCGGCCCGGTAGAGGCGCGCGTCGGCCGGGCGATAGTACTCATCCAAACTGGTGGGGACCCGGGTGTACCAGCCCAGGATCTGCTGGGTCCGCGGCGGCAGGCCGGCGATGCGGTCTTCCCCGAGCGCCCGGACATAGTCGAGCTGCTGCTTCAGGTAGCTGCGCGTGAACTGATGGTTCACGCCGAGGCGATCCTCCGCCGTGCGATTGATGCCGGCCGCATGCATGAGCGTGGAATCGAACACGATCATGGAGCCCGCGGGACAGTCCACGGCGACGGCCTGGGCCAGCGCGGCGTCATCCAGCGGCGTGGTCCGCTGTTGCGTGCCCGGAAGCAGCAGGGTGCCCCCGTTGTCCTCGGAGAACGGGCTGATGGGAAAGAGGGTGTTGACCGACATGAGGTAGCCGTTGAGCACGCGGGGAAAGTCCGGATGAAACCGGTGCTGAAAAATGTCGGGCGCCACGGCTCCCGGAGTAGGCCGCAGGACGAACCCGTTCTGGGTGTGGAGCACCGCCGTGGAGGAGATCGTCGCATCCAGGACCGCTAGAACCTCCGGAATCGCCAGGAAGCGGAAGAAATGCGGATCGTACCGCATCATGCAACGCAGCACGCCCTGCTCCCCCGCGCGGTCGAGGCGCTCGGCCCCCACGTCCGCATGGATGGCGTCTTGGACGCGATACATGGCCTCGCGCGTCTCGGCCAGGAATGCCGCGTCCAGCACCTCCGTCACCACGGCGTATCCGTCCGTCGCCAGGGCGCCCACGGCGCTGGAAAGCCAGTCGGCGTCGGTTCGACAACTTACTGCAAGCATCCGGCCCCCCCGACCGGCTACGGGTGCCAACGCGCCAAGCCGAAGCCGGTCTTCCCGTAGTCGCGACCATTGTAGAGCATGTACCGGCTGCCGCGGTGCGCGAAGACGCACGGGTACGCGACGCTCCCGGCATCCCAGCCCTCGGGCGACGGGTCGAGCGCCGCTGCCCCATCCTCCCGCTCCCAGGCCAGGCCGTCGGCCGACGTGGCGTGCCCGATGCGATAGCCCTCCCCGCGGATGGAGTACCACATGTGAAAGCCGTCCGCGTCCTGCACCACGCACGGGCGCGTGAGCGCCGATTCTGCGGGCTCGTGCAGGGCCACGCAGATCGCCTCGCGCCGGTCCCACGCCCGCCCGTCGCCCGAGTCCGCGCACCGGATCACGTGGCGCGCCGTGGCCGGCGTCGCGCCCCAGGCGAGGTTCGTGCCGTACCACATGCGCCAGCGGTCGCCCTCCCGCAGCACCCACGGATAGGAGAGCGAAAAGGGATCCACGTCCGAGCGGTCCAGCACGGGCGCGCGGCCGACCTTGACGAACGGTTCGTCCGGCGCCTCGCTCACGGCCAAGCCGATGCTATTGCGCCACGGCACCGTCACGCCCAGGTTCCAGCCGACGTAATAGAGGTAGCGCTGCGCGCCGACGGGCACGATGCAGCCCAGGGAGACGCCACTGTCGTCGAACAGCCCGGGTTCGCCGGGGGCCAGCACGGGCGTGTCCGATACGCGCAGCACCTCGCGCGGCCGGGGGAGGTCGATCTCGACCCAGCCCACGTGCGAGCGGTTCTCGGCATCGCGGCAACTGAAGTACACGCGAAAGCGGTCCTCCCCCACGTGTTCGGGGACGGGGTGGGACGCGTGAGACCACATCCAGGGGTGCTGCCGCTCGGGGGTGAATACACAGCCGAGCTTCTCCCAGGGCATCGTGCGGGGGCGGCGGCCGGCCTACGCGGCAGGCTTGGGCGGCGCCGGCGCCGTGCCCGCAGCCGGATACACCGCCCGGTCCGCCGTGTCGCCCAGGATCAGCGCGCCCGCGCCGATGATGTTGGAGGCCCCGATCGTGATGTGATCGCGCAAGGTCGCGTTCACGCCGATGAAACACCGTTCGCCGATCACCACCCCGCCGGACACCACCACGTGCGATGTCACGAAGCAGTGATCGCCGATCGTGGAATGATGCCCGATGTGATTGCCGGACCAGAGAGTCACCCCGTCGCCAATGACCACGTACGGCTGCACCGTGTTGTCCTCGAGAATGAAACAGTTTTCGCCCACGGTCAGGTCCGGCCACGTGGTCGCCCGGGAACTCACGTAACTCACGAGCCGGTAGCCGGCCGCCTTCGCCGCCGCACACTTCTCCGCGCGCACCTGGTTGCGCTTGGCGTAGCTCAGCGCGACGAACATGTCGTGCTGGTCCGGCGGATACCGGTCGGCGCACTCCTCGAACGGCACGACGGGCACGCCGTGCAGCTCGTCCTGGGTCAGGTACTCCCGATCCACCGTAAAGGCCACCACCTCATGGGGACTGTCGTGCGTGAAGTAAAACCACGCCACGTCCGCGATATCCCCCGCCCCGAACAACACGAGCTGCGCCATGTGCGTCCCCCTTCCGCCCCGTCACGTCCGCACGAGCACCGTGAACTCGTACAAGCCGTAGTCGTGCAGCAGCGCGGCGTGCCGCGAAAACTCCCGCACGCAGTAGTCGAACATCTTTCCCGGGTCGGCGTAGTACAAATCGTCCCGCTTATACTCCGGATCCGCGTAGCCCGTCAGGCAGTTGAACGCAAAGCCGCGGCGGCTGAGCCGCGCCATATGCTGCACCGTCTCGCACACGTACGGTTCCCACTCCGCCACGCTGAACGTGCCGCGCACGTTGAAGATCCCACTCGCGACCGTATAGTCGGCTGCCTCATCCCCCGGCGCGCCCACGTGCAGACCGCATGCGGGCGCGTCTCCCAGGCGTTCGCGCGCCGCCGCGATCATGGCCGCGGAGAGATCGTAGCCGCGGTACTCGCAGCCCACATCCCGCGCCGCGAGCAACTCGTACAGCCGCCCGTACCCGCACCCGTAGTCGATGAGCGAGAAGTCGCGCTCGCCCTCACAGATGCGCAGCAGTTGCGCGAGGCGGACGTCCTGCGCGTCCTGCGAATTCCAGTCGACCCCTTGCGGCGTGGCCCCGTGCTCTGCGAGCTTTCCCGTGTAGTACGCGGACACCGCGTCATGAATGGGGGCGAACGGCTCGGTCATCTCAAAAGGTCTTCATGTACCGGGGCGCCTCCGGCCCCGCGTTGAAGAGCAGGTCCAGCACCGTCACGTGGTGATCGAACGGGCCGTGCCGTTGGGGATACTCCGGGTAGCCGTCGTACGCCATGTAGTCCACCGCGATCCCCGCCGCGGCGAACGGGGCTTCGTCCAGGTACGCCTGCGCCGCCGGGCCGGACAGGTAGCGCGTGGCCCCCGCCGCGCGGCAGAGGCTGAGCAACCGCGCGGTGGGCTCCGCCGGCGTGTCGTAGTCCATGGACCAGAGAATCGGCGTCGTGATGCCGAGGAGGCCGCAGATCGCGGTCAGGAAGCGGAAATTGATCCGGCTGAGGGACCGCTCCCCGTCGACCGCGTACAGCGCTTCGACCTGCGATCCGTACTCGGCGAAGTGCGGCGCCTGGCCGTAGTGATGCCGCAGGGTCGCCCAGTGCGCCGCCCCCCAGGCGGGATCGCTCACCTGCGTGTCGCAGATGCGCTGGTGGTACTTCCCCTTCACCTCGACGGGAATGGTCAGCCACTGCACGCCCTGGGGCGTCTTGATCCGGTTGCGGTTCCGCCAATCCCGGCGGGTGTACTGCACGTCGTCCAGCAGAATGAAGGCATCCGCCCGGTTGATCAGGTCGAAGTACCCCTTCCAGGGAATGTAATTGGACTGGACGATCGCCACGGTCCGCGCCTGGGCGGGCGCATCGGCGGTGTCCGGCGGCTGCGACGGTGACATCAAGGCTTGCACCACGCCCATCTTATCCCGTTCGGGATGCCGGTTCCGCCCCCGCGGGCCGGCGGCGGAGCCAGGCCCCGACCCCAAGCGCCAGGACGGCCACCCAGGCGAGCCCGCTGATGCGCGCGCCGAGGGCGAACGGCCGCGGGCGATAGACGAAGCGCACCGCGTGCGCGCCCGCCGCCACGGGCACCGCCCGGAACGTGTGGTACGCGGTGAGAATCCCCACGGGGTTCCCATCGACGGTGGCCTCCCAGCCGGGAAACACCACGTCGGTCAGCACGACGAAGCCGGCCGCCGGGGCGTCCACCTGCAGCGTGACGGCGTTCGTCCCGTACGCGGTCACCGCGGCCGGCGTGAGCAGTGGATCCGGCTCCGGGCCCGGCGGGGCGACGGCTGCCACCGGCGCGGACGGCGGCGCGTTCAAGATCACCCCGCGGCGCGCGTCGAAGTCCGGCGCCGCCAGCGCCTGCAGGCGGGCGTCCGGATCGGGGAGGACCGCCGCGCGACTCACGAAGAACGCGCGCGGCAACCGGTGCAGATTCTCCACCACGTATAAAGGTAAGGGCAGCTCCACGTCCTCGTTATGCCGGTACGGAAACGTGGGCTCCTCCCGCACGAGCCGATAGCGGCCGCCGCCGGGTGCGCGGCGCGCGTCGTCGCGTCCCGCCACGTAGCGCACCCCCAGCAGGTCCACCAGCGGGCTGCCGGGATTCGCCACCCCCACCATGTTCAGCCATCCCCGCGACCGCTCCCCCAGGTTCAGCATGTCGATGTATTCGAGGTACGTTTCCACCAGGAGGTTGTTGTAATCCCCCACCACCGGGAAGGGTGCGTCGTACAGCACCGCGTGGTTGGGGTGCATGGGCATCTGGTAGAGATTCTCTTCGATGTCCGTCCCGTAGTATCGCGGATCCCGTTGCACCACCAAGACCGCCAACCGTTCGGGCCGCACCGGGTCCATCAGGTTCGGCCACACCGCGGCGCGCGCCGCCAGCGGCCCCGTGCGCACGGGCGGCGGACCGCTGAAATACGCGTGCGTCACGCCGAGCAGCAGCGCGCAGCTCAGCGCAATCCGGCCGAACCGGCGCGGGGTCAGCGCACGCCACCCGGCCAGGCGCGCCACCACCACCCCGAACAGCACGAGTTCCACCGCCACCCGGCCGAAGTACGCCGGGGCCAGGTTGCCCGCGATGCCGAGGCGCGCCAGGCGCGGCATCGTCTCGCGAAGCGGCATGATCCACGTGAGCGCGATGCCGGCCGCGACCACCAGCGGAAACCGCGCACGGCGCCACCCCCAGCGCGGCACGCGGGCGGACTGCAACGCATCGAGCCCGCCCATGGCGAGTAACCCGAAGACCCACGGCAGGAACAGCTCCAAGCGCTGCAGTTGCAGGCTGCCAATGACGCGCGTCAACAGTGCGCCCAGCGTCGTGCTGAATCCCACGGCCGACAGCGCCACCACCACCGCCGCAAACCGCACCGGGGCGCGGCGCCACCCCCACGGCACGCCCAGCACCGCCAGCACGGTCAGAGCCGGCGCCACCCCGGGATACGCGCGGAGCGCCCGATACCCGCGCATGAGCCAGAAGCGGCCATCCCAGGCCCACGCCCGCCGCGTGGTATCCAGATCCGCCCACAGGGTCCGGGCGCGCTCCCCCGCGGTGGGCGTCAGGTCCTGCGTCGCGAGGTCGGCCTGCTGCGCGCGTTGCGCGCCGGCCACCGGAGCGATGCGATTGCTGTGGCGGAAGAACTCGACGAACGGCAGCACCTGGACCGCCGCGAGCGCGAACCACAGCACCGCCACCGCGGCGCCAAGCCCCACCACCCGGCCCGCCGCGCGCGGCGTGCGGTGCAGGGTCCACCACATGACGCCGTAGACGGCGATGAACAGCACCGCGTACATCCAGATCTGCGGCTGCGTGGCGAACAGCGCAAGGGCGAGAGCCACCGCCGCACCCACCACGCCGACCCAGGGCCGCGCCGCCCGGAGCGCGGCGTCGAATGCCATCACGGCCAGCGGCAGCGCCCAGTGCCCCGCGCTGAGCACACGCCACGGCATCTCGCCGAGGAAGTTGGGCGTCCACACGCCCAGGATCATGAGCATGAGCGCGGTCCGGTGACTCGCGCGCCAGTAGCGGAAGCACGCGTAGTACGCCAGCGACGTGGCGACCGTGTGCGACGCGAGCTGCAGCGTATTCCCGACGTCGTTGGGAAACAGGTACAGCCAGAGGGCGAACGGGTCGAACAGATTCGCCGAGGTCGCCGCGAACCAGGGCGTGCCCCCCCCGCGCCACGGACACCAGAGGGGAAACTCGCCCGCCAGCCACGTGCGCACCGCCCCGATGGTCAACGGGAAGTGCTGGTTGAACATGTCGATGGTGGAGACGAAGCTCTCGCCGAACAGCCAGCAGCGGTGGAAGTGCAGGGCGGTGAACGCCAGCACCACCACCCACACTTGCGCCCACTCGCGCGGCCGCACGTGCCAGCGTGGTGGAGCGAAGCGGCGGGGCGGAGCGGCCATAATCGGGAACGGCGGCCGGCGAGGCAGAGCCGCCGGCCGCGGAATGGGGGCTAGCATAGTGGAGGATCGCCACGCCCCACCACCGGCACGCGGTATACTTGGCGCCGCACGCGGCCGCGCACGCCGCCCGCGCCCCCGTTCGGTGACCACGCTGACCCCCTACCTCCGCCTCGGCCTCCACACGCTGCCCCGGTGCCTGGGCCAGGTGGATCGGCGCCCGAAATCGAAGACCTTCGGCTGCTGCGACGTGGGCCACTGGCGGTACGCCACACACGATCTGAGCAACGCGCGCCTGCAAGAGATGGCGTGGCTCTTCGCCCTCGTGTACGCCCGCGCCCTTCCCGGCGGCGAACGGTATTACCGCAACCCGAACCTGCGGGCCTGGATCTTGGGCACCGGATTCTTCTGGGCGGAACTGCAGGCGGGCGATGGCAGCGTGCCGGAGGTGTACCCGCACGAGCGCTCCTTCTGCGCCACCGCCTTCAGCACGTGGGCCATGAGCGAAGTCTGGATGCTGCTGGACCTGGACGCGCACGTGGACGCGGTCACCCGCCCGTTCCGGTCCGCCCTCGTGCAGAGCGCCCGCTGGCTCGCCGCCAACACCAAACCCGCCATCGCCAACCAGACGGCGGCCGCCGCCGCCGCGCTCCGGAACGTGCATGGCCTGGAGCCGGAACTGGGCTTCGACGGCGCGGCCGAAACCAAACTGCAACACTTGCTCACCACCCAGGCGCCGGACGGCGGCTTTCCCGAATACGGCGGGACCGATTACGGCTACCAGAGCATTACGCTCAGCACGCTGACCCATCTGCTGGCCCGCTGGGACGCGCCCGGCCTGCGCGAGGCGGTGGCGCGCGGCGGCGCCCTGCTCGAACAGGTGGTGGACGAGCGCGGCCTGTACGACTACAGCCGCACCTCGCGCCAGACCCAATTTCTGTATCCCGCCGGGCTCGTGCGCCTCGGGCTGTCCTGCGTGGAGCGGCACCAGTGCGGCGTGGAGCGCGACGAGGTCATCACCCCCCTGTGGATGGACGACCGCTACTGCATCCCGCTGGCCACGGACTACGTGCTCGCGTACCTGGCGGGGCAGAAGGACGACGCGGCATGCGGATGACACCGGTGCGGCTGGTGCTGTTCCGCCTGTTCAGCCTCACGGTGGGGCGCATCGGGGCGGTCGACCGCCTGCTGCGGCGCACCCTGGAATACCTCGTTGTCTGGCGCAAACCCCCCGCCGACCGCTACACCGCCTCCGCCGGTTTCTTCGACGTTCGCGACCTGGACGAGTAGCGGACGCACTCCAACACCCCGGAGCGCAGCTAGAGGATCAGAAGCAGGCCGAAGTTACCAGCGAAACCTGAATCAGCGACGGGTTGGGTGCGGATACCCAGCCGTGGGTCAAACCTGGTGTGCTTCCAGAAAGACCGCTTGATCCAGTTTGGCGAAGAATTCCTTGTACACGTCCGCACTCACCAACGACTCGAACCAGCTTTCCTCGCCCAGGTTGTTCCAGACGATGCGCTGAAACGTGAGGCGCACGGTCATACGACCGTTCGCCGTGTCGCCGTGGGGCCGGGTGACGAGGGAGACCCGAATCTGTTCCTTCACAGGGTACCTCTCGACCTCCTCCACCTCCTCCTCCTCCTGCCGCTCGTGCCATTCCTCGTGCGCTTCTTCGGGGTCGGAATCACTGCCCACGGCCTGGTCAACAGCCCCGTTAATAATTGAACCCAACAGTGCGCCGAAGAGTTGGAGCCCGGCCCCGGCGGCTTTGCCACCCAAACCGGCGATCTTGCTACGCATCGATGGGGGCGGAATGCCGCGTTCCTGGGACGCCACAATGATTCCCAACGCGGGGACACTTTCGTCCAAGTTGTAGCCGAGGTCCTGCAACACGCCGACCGCGGCAGCGAGGACGAAGGCCTCATCACCCGTCTCATACACGCGCGTCTGCATTTCGCGGACGGCCGTTGGGCTGAGGGCCGCTGTGTTCCGTGAGGAGCCCCGCGCACAGCCGAAGCCCCCGAGGGCTACGGCGAGGGCGAGTCCGATGGCGTACCGCGTGGCGGAGGCCGCGCACCGGCCCGGGCGGGTGTGAGTCGTGCCGCCCCGCGTGATCAGGTGCCGGACGCCGCCGCAGCGACCGCGGGGACCGGTTCGCCGGCGGGGGGCCCACCGTCGATTTCCAGCGCGGTCAGGAACATGGACTGGCCGAGCGCGTTAAAGAACTGCTGGTAGGTCACCGGATCCTCGACCGCCGTCACATTGTGCTGCGCGTTCGCCCGCACCAACAATTGGGTCCGGCCATGCGGGCGGACGCTCACCGTCATACGTAGGCGATACCCGGCGAGCTTGGTGGCGCTCACTGTGCCCAGGACCGCGTCCGCCTTGTCAATGACGAACCCCAGGTCCTGCAGCGTGGCGACGACCGTGCGCAGGGTATTCTCGAGATCCGTCGTGTCGAATACGCGGGACTGGATGCTGCGGAGCTGCACCGGCGACTTTTTGGCCTCGGGCGCTTGCGTGCTCGAGGAGGTGGCGCATCCCACCATGACGAGCACCAGACCGAGGCCCAGGGCTGTGAGTTTCCTGCTGCGTAACATGGGGATCTCCTAGAAGCGGGAGGTGCGGTAGGCGAAGTCGCGAACGAGCTTGTCGCGATCGAACTTGATCACCACCGTCAACGTCCGCTGGCGAGTGGAACTCGCGCCGGCGCGCCGCGAGGCATCGGCCATACCACCGCCGAATACGCCGCCACCGCCGCCGAAGATCAGGGCGGCGACACCGCCGCGACTCGAGGAGTACACGACTTCCGTCGCGACCTTGTCGTAAACCCACACTTCGCGGCGCTGGTCGTCCGTGCTCACCACGTTCGGGGAACCCAGGACCTGAATCACCTCAGCACCGGACATGCCCACGTGCACTTCGCGCTGGACGGCGGCGACGGTGACGCGGTCAGCGGAGTCGTCACGCACATCGGCGCGGTGGTGGCTGGCACTCTGGCACCCCAAGGCACCGCTGAGCAGCCCAATGGCCAAGACGGACAGCAGAGACTGTTTCATGAGGGCATCCTCGCTTCCCGCGGCTCACGCGGCGCATCCCGTCCAAATAGAGGCGCAGCTATGGTATCAGATGCCCATCAGAATATCCATAAACAGTGTAATTAGCAGTTCATTGACTGTTTGGCACAGGTCCGGGCTACGACGCGCCATCCCCAGAGATTGGGATGCGCTGGGTGCGGGGCCGGGCGCCGTGGAGCGCGACGACGTGCTCACCCCCCTGGGGATGGACGACCGCTCCACCGCCTCCGCCGGTTTCTTCGACGTTCGCACCTGGACGAGTAGCGGAAGGCGCGGTCGGGGAGTGGGTGCGGCTAAGAGCCAATCCGCAGCCCCCTGCGCGCCATGGGGTATGATCCCGCGTCAGAGACCCAAGCGGGGGAAATTGGTATGGACGGTACGCTGGTCTGCCCCCAGTGCAGCCAGGAGAATCCCGAGGTGGCGCGGTTCTGTTTCGCGTGCGGCCACGCGTTCAGTCCGGCCTGTCCGGCCTGCCGCACGGAACTCCCCCCGCAGGCCGCCTTCTGCTTCGCGTGCGGACACAAGCTGGACGCCGCCCCGCCCGCGACGGCCACCGCAGCGCCTTCCCCTGTGGCTTCCGCGGCCCCGGCATCGACGCCGCCGACACCGGCCATGCCGGCGAGCTTCGCAGGGGGCCGGTATCAGGTGCAGCGCTTTCTGGGCGAGGGGGCGCGCAAGCGGGTGTACTTGGCGCAGGACACGCGGTTGGCGCGCGATGTCGCCCTGGCGGTGATCAAGACCGGGGGGTTCGACGACGCGGCGCGGCAGCGGGTCCAGCGCGAGGCGCAAGCCATGGGCCGCCTGGGGGACCACCCGCACATCGTCACCGTGCACGACATCGGCGAGGACGGGGACCAGCTCTACATCGTCAGCGAGTACATGGCCGGCGGCGACCTGGCCGGCTCGCTCGCGGACGCGGCGGACGGGCGGCTGTCTATAGAGGATGCGCTCCGCATCGGCGGGCAGGTGTGCGGCGCGCTGGAACACGCGCACGACCGGGACATCATCCACCGCGACCTGAAGCCCGGGAACGTCTGGCTCTCTTCCACCCACCAGGCCCTCCTCGGCGACTTCGGCTTGGCCGTCGATCTGGAGCGGTCGCGCATCACGCAGGAAGGGGTCATGCTCGGCACGGTGGCGTACATGCCGCCGGAGCAGGCGCTGGGCCGGCCGGCGGACGCGCGCAGCGACCTGTACGCGCTGGGCGCCATGCTCTACGAGATGGTCACGGGCCGCACCCCGTTCCAGGGCGACGACGCGGTCTCCATCATTACGCAGCACATCAACACGCCCCCGGTCCATCCGTCCTGGCACAACAGCCAGGTCCCCCAGTCCCTCGACGCGCTCATCATGCAACTCTTGGCGAAAGCCCCGGACGACCGGCCAGCGAGCGCGGCGGATGTGGGCACGCGCCTGCAACAGATCGCCGCGGAGTCGGGCGAGACGGCGCTGTCCGTGTCCAT
>CBDUXP010000060.1:0-23367 GCA_965371225.1 uncultured bacterium
CCTCAGCCTCTGGGCCTTCGACGTCCTCGCCACACTGCGGCGGCAGGGCCCGCCCAGGTCGCGGGTAAGCCCCCCGCCGCCACCCCAGTGTTGACGCGGGTGTGCGCCCGGCTGGGGGGCAATAGGGGGGCGTTCCTGTTCCCCAGTGTCTACAGGGGTGTGACGAATATGCCCACGGCACCCCAGGGACGCAGGTAGGACACCCGCAGCCAACCCAGGAACTACGCGGGTTTCCGCCGGGCCGGGGGGCAATAGGGGGGCGGCGCTGAACGTAAGAGGGGCCCGCCGTCACCCTGTTACGTCAGGACGCCGACCGCTGAATCCACAACTTCCGGTAATACCTCTGTCAGTGGCCCAAATGATACTTGAGGCTTATTCTCGGGCTGGCACCCAAATAATTGCCCTCCGCTAGAGCGCCTAGGCCCGCTCGCGGATCACCATCGGGTCGCTCCCGATCTCGCAGGTGGGAAAGACGGCACCGAACTTCATCGCGCGCACCTCAGGCCGGCTGCAGACCGGCGTCCAGCGGGGGTACCCCGAGGCGCTCGCGCGCCACGTCAAGGGGCAGCGCCACGTACTCCCAGAAGTCCCAGTCGGTACTCAGGTCGACCGTCATCGCGGCGCCGCGCTGCAGCCCGTGCAGGACGTCCGCGGCGAGGGTGCCTTGGCCGATGCGCCCGAGGAGGACCGGCATAGGGAACGGCGCCAGGTTGATGCCCGCGGTGTGGATCACGATTGCGAACAGGGCCACAAAGAAGTCGTCCTCATGGCGCGTGAAGCCGGCCTGGAAGGCGGCGTTTTTCAACTCCCCCTCGGGCGAGGTGTCGTAGCCCGCCAGAACGTGTGAGAAGTCGTGGAACAGGGCTCCCACCGGAAAACCACCCTTTTCGCCGGGGAACGCGAGACCGGCGTCGACATAGTGGCGGAAGAACCGGTGGCCCAGCGTGTCTTCGGACAGATGCTCGAGGGCGCGGAAGCGCGCGGCCGTCTCGACGTCCTCCGGAATCACCCCTCGCATGATCAGAATCGCCCGGATCACTGGCCAGATGCCACCGAGCATGCGGTACGAGTTGCGCAGGTAGATGCGGATGTGCGCGTGCCGGAAGAAGGCGAGCCGGAACCGGAGCATCCGTCCCTGCGCGAGCGGACGGAGAACCTTGACCGCGGGCTCCTTCACGCCGAGTGCCGTGGCGAACGATGTGAGCAGGTCGACCTGCTCTTGGCTGGGCGGCCCGTCCGCCAGACTCATTGCGGCCATCAGGCGCACCAACTGGCGCGCCTGCGCCGGGTCGTCGAGGTGAGACGCCAGCTCCGCGGGCGCTATCGGCGGCAGCGTGTCGACGTCGAGGTCGGTCTCGAGCAAGAGCTGCTGGGCGGCGTCGAGCATCGCGCGCTGCGGTGGGCCGAGGCCGCTCCGGGCGGCACGCGTGACCACGGTCATGGCGCGCAGCTCGTACGGGGCAAGCTCAGGTCCGGGCTTGAGGAAGTTCATGGAGCACCTCCAGGGCGGGGGGCTGGGTGCCAGGCAGCCCTTTCAACTATGTCACTTGACAAGTTTACGCGATTCCGGTGGCTGACCTGCCCCCAGTTGTCGTACCACAGTTTAAGTTAGCGCCAGCGCCCGTGCGGGGAGCTGGGGCGGAGCGAAGACAGGCCTCGGTGGTCCACGCCAAGAACCTCCAATCACGAACCAGGGGGGCAACCGAAGGTCAGACCTTGCATCATTTTGGACACCCCCTTGCCCCCTAGACGCCCCCTTTTCGGCTCAGGGGCCGAAATGCGAAAGTCCGAAGCCGCTTGTGGGAAGCAACTTCGGACTCTCGAGCTCGAGTGGAGGCGGCGGGAATCGAACCCGCGTCCAGAGTAGGTCTAGTACGACCGTCTACGTGCGTAGTCGACGTGTTTGTTCTCGCCCGCGGGGCCGCCAGTCGACCGGCTGCCCTGCGCGCCAGCGCGCTGTGTCTCGACGCGTGCCGTTGCGCACCGGCACGCGTCCAGTCCCCCTGATCGGCGCAGCGCCCGCCCCGGGGGACCCGGACGGGGCCACGAGCTACTAATGGTTAAGCAGCTAGGGCCAACGGTTGTTCGTCGGCAAGTATAGGTGTGCCACCGTGTTTTACGCGTAGGTAGCCTTCGCGACACGCGAGTCGTACCGTCTTTAGTCTGTCGAACCCAGTGCGCCCCCATTCGGTGGGTGGTTCCCGTAGTATTCTACCCTGTTGCCGCGCGCCGCGTCGGCCAGCGCGGCGGGGCGGGGTGCTGGACCGTGAAGGAGGAGTCGATTATGCCGGTGGATACGGGATCGCGCTACGAGGAGAAGTCGTTCTGGCTGCGGGACTACGGCCCGTATACCCCCAATCCGCCGCTCCAGGGAGACCTGGCCGTCGAAGTCGCTATCGTCGGCGGGGGCTTCACGGGCCTGAGCACGGCCCGCGAGTTCAAGCGGGACAACCCGGGCGCGTCGGTCGCCGTGGTGGAGGGGGAGGTGGTCGGCTACGGGGCCAGCGGCCGCAATGCCGGGTTCAGCATGAAGCTGTTCGGGCTGGAGCCGGAGGTGACCAAGTGGCGGTGGGGCGCGGAGCGTACGGTGCAGGCGCACCGGTTCATGCAGCAGGCAGTCTCGCACGTGCGGCAGCTGATTGACGAACACGATTTGCAGTCCGACTACCGCCACACGGGGCTCATCCGGGTGGCGTACTCTCCGCAACAGCTCAAACGCCTGGAAAAGACGTACGCGCTATTTCAGGAGCTGGGGCTCGACGACGACATGTCGTTCGCCACCAAGGCAGAGCTGCAGGATGAATTTATTACCGACCGGTACGCGGGCGGGCTGGTGGAGACGGACAGCGGCATCCTGAATCCGTGCAAGCATGTCCGCGAACTCAAGCGGCTGGCGGTGGACGCGGGTGTGGACGTGTACGAGCGCACCCCGGTCGAGCGAATCTCGCGAGAGGGCGACAGTGTGGTGATCCACACGGCGACCGGGCGGATCACGGCGAAGAAACTCGTCCTGGCGACCAACGCATTCTCGCGCAGCATCGCCGGCCTCCCCAAACTCACGTCGCGACAAGCGCCGGTCTGGACGTTCATCGTGATTACGGAGCCGCTCACCGATGCGCAGTGGGCGGACATCGGCTGGTTGAACCGGCAGTCGTTCGAGGATAACCGCCAGCTCATCCACTACTTCCGGCCCACCGTGGACGGCCGCATCCTCATGGGCGGAAACGATATCGCCATCCCCTTCGGCCGGGGCTTCGACCACGATTTTGCGCCGGCCATCTGGCGCCGCTGTGAGGCGCATTTGAAATGGATTTTCCCGCAACTGCGCGACGTGGACATCGCGTATCGATGGGGCGGCCCGGTCTCCGTCAACCTGGACATGACGCCGGAGGTCGGCTTCATTGGCGACGAGCGCGTCATCTACGCTACGGGTTACCTGGGCCACGGCGTGTCCATGTCGCAACTGAACGGCCGGCTGATTGCCGACCTGTTGAGTGAGCGGCGCACCGAGCTGAGCGAGTTCTGGATCGTGAATCGCAAGGCCCTCCCGCTGCCCGGGAACACGCTGGCCTTCGCAGCCACCCACGCGATCCGCACCGGTCTCACCCTCTGGGATCGGCTGGAAGAACGCTCGCTGCGCCGGTAGGGGCAGTGTCCGCTGCGGGGTGGCGCGCGCCTATCGCTGCATGGCGCGTTTGCGAGCGCGGTCCATCTCGCGCACGACTTGCCGTTCCCGCAGCACGTGCCGCTTGTCGTGCAACTTCCGGCCACGGCACACGGCCAGCGCCACTTTCAGACGACTGCCTTTGAAGTACATCCGCAGGGGGACTACCGTGAGCCCCTTCTGCTGCGTCTGCCCCACCAGCCGGTTGATCTCCCGCCGATGCAGCAAAAGCTTGCGGGGCCGCAGGGGCTCGTGGTTCTCCACATTTCCGTGGGAGTACGGGCTGATGTGCGCGTTATAGAGGTAGACCTCGCCGCGGTAGACCCGCGCGTAGCTCTCCCGCAGATTCACCTGCCCCGCGCGCGCGGACTTCACCTCGGTGCCGCGCAGGGCGATCCCGGCTTCAAACTCCTCGATGATGTCGTACTTGCGGCGCGCCTGCCGGTTCTCACTGACGAGCTTGAACCGCGCTAGCGAGCTTTCGTCCCTGTGCGGACGTTTTGCGCTGGACGCACGCCGTGCCATGATTCACGCACTCCCTGCCGACATAGCAGTATAGCGGTCGGCCCCGCGGCGGTCAGGACGCAGCGGGGCGGACGAGCAGGGGCGCGGCTTCCAGCACTTCCAACGCCGGCAGTAAGGCCTCCCGGTTCGCGGCCAGGATCTCAATGACCACCGGCCCGTCCAGCGTCACGAACGCATTGGCCCGCTGCACGGACCAGGATCGTTCGTACACCTGCGCGGCGCTAGTCCGGTCCGCACACAACAGGTAGTTGATCCGCAGGCGCCCATTGGGCGACTCGACCTCCTGGACGAGCACGGACTGCACGGGCGCGTCCAGGGCTGCGCCCGCATGAGCGACCTCCGCCGCGGGTGCGAGAAACTCGTCAGCCACCGTCCACCCCGCCGGCAGGGCGGCGGCCACCATCTTGCGCCGCTGCGCCGCATCGATGTCCAGGAGCGCGGCGGCCACGCCCCAGACCTCGCGGGGCGCCCCGTGGAGTTCAGCCACGATGGTGCCCCGCGGCACGATGACCGCTTCCCTGCCCAAGGCGCGTGTATGGCGCGCATAGAGGGCGGCCGCCCCGTCCAGATTCGCACACAGAAAATAGATGATCTCGAACGGTTCGCCGCGGTAGTGCCACTGCTGGCGCACGGCCGCGATCGCTTCGGGAATGCTGCTGACGTCCTCCGCGCGGCGCTCATCTTGCAGTTGCCAACCCGGCGGCGCCCTGTCCGTGCCCACTACCACGGTCGCCAGGGGATCTTCCGCCCCGGCCACCGCGGGCAGCAGGAAGACGCACGTCAGGAGGGCGAACCGCACGCTACCCCTGCACGGTGCTCCACGGCCGGAGCGCGTGCTGGGGCCACCGTGCGGCCAGCAGATCGTCCCAGGGTTGACTCCAGCGTTTCTTCGCCTGGCTCAGCGGCGTGCCGGCCGCCAGGTCCTCGATCAGGTCCGCGGTACGGCGGTCCCCACGTGCGAAGATGGCTTGCACCTGCGCCCACTTGAGGCTCTCAATACCAATCTTGACGTTCGGTTCCCGGCGGAGGCGCGTTTTAAGAAACTCGATGCGCCGCCGCAATTCCGGCGTCTCCAGCATGGGCGCATCGCCGAAGGGGGTGCGCGGCTTCGGCACGAAGGGGTTCGCGCTCACGGCGACTTCGCCCACGCTGCCCCGCGCGCGAGCGTAACGGAGCAACAGGTCCCGGCAGGCCTGCGTCATCTGCACGATGGCCTCCACGTCGGCCCAATCCTCCCGCGGGACACCGAGGAGGAAGTAGAGCTTAATATTGCGAAAGCCCTTCTCCAACGCGCGCTCGGCCTTCCGCAACACCTCCCCCTCGGGCATCTCTTTGTGAATCACGCGTTGCAGGCGCAGCGTCGCCACCTCGGGCGCGAGCGTGATGGTCGTCTGGCCACTGTGGCGCAGCCCGTCGAGCAGGCGATCGCTGACGGTTTCCGCCCGGACGGACGAGACGCTGAAGCGCACCTCGTGCGCCACCAGAAAGTCCACCAGTTCGGACATCTGCGGATAGTCGCTCAAGTCCGATGCGACCAGCCCAACCGCATGGCCGGCCGCGTGCGCCTCGAGCACCCACTCTTTCAGGCGCGGCAGGGCGACGTGGCGATTGCTGTGCGCGAAGCTGGCGAAACAGAAGCGGCACTGCCGGCTGCAACCCCGGGAGATTTCGATCAGTACCTTGTCCGCGAATTCCGTGTGCGGCGAGAGAATGCACGAAACCGTCTTGTGCGCGTTCACGTCAGCGACTTCCTGCTTGGCAACGGGCCACGCGCCCTCCCCCACCACCCGCATGTCGGCCAAGAACCCGTCGTCGCCATACACGGGCTCGACGGCGGCAGGAATGTACATGCCCGGGATGGCCGCCAACGCCTGGAGCCGCTTGTGGCGCGGCATCCCCCACGTCTCCGCGATCGTGCGGAACAGCGCCGGTCCATTGTCGCCGACCTCGCCAAGGTAGATGGCATCAGCGAACGGCGCGAGGGGCTCGGGATTCATGAGGAGCGCCATGCCCCCCAACACCAGCAGCGGATCCCGTGCGCCGCGGTCGCTCGCCCGGGGCGGCACGCCGGCGGCGGTGCACATCCGCACCAGACTGATGTAGTCCATCTCGAATGCGATGGACACGAGCCAGAGCGGAAACTCGCCGATCGGCGTCGCCGTCTCAAGCGAGCGGCCGCCGAGCGCCCGGTCGACGAACGTGCGCTCACAGCGCAAGTCATCGCGTTCAGCCACGAGCCGGTACAACGTCTGGAGGCCCAAATTGGACATCCCCACGTGGTAACGGTTGGCAAACAGCAACAGCACCGCGGGCACATCGCGCGGCTTCTCGACCCGTCCCGTTTCCGCGGCGAGCCAGGCGTCGCGCTGATCCCCAGCGGTCCGGCGTGCGTGCCACGACGCCGCCTGCATTACGGGCCCCCGCGCCGGGGCACGCTGCGGCTAGGCTTGCTCCTGCGACTGGCGTCCGCGGCGGCGCAGAAACGTAGGGATCTCCAGATTCCCCTCGCGCTGCATCCGGCCCGCGGCCCGGCTGGGCAGGGGCGCCTGCGGGGGAGCCGGCTCCGCATTCTGCGGGCTGGGGCGCACTTGGTCGGTATGTCGCAAGTAGGCCGGTACATCCAAATCCCCAGGGAACAAGTCCAGAGCCGACCCCGGTTCCGCCTCTGCCACGACCTTCTCCGCCGGAGTCCGCGCCGCCTGCATGCCACCCGATTCAAACCCGGTGGCAATCACCGTGATCGTCACCTGGTCCTGCGGCTCCTGATCGATCACGGCACCGAAGATGATGTTCGCATCATCGTGCGCCGCTTCCTCGATGATGGTCGTCGCCCGGTTGACTTCAAACAGCGAGAGATCGGCCCCACCCGAGATGTTAATGATAACGCCGCGCGCGCCCAGCATGCTAGTGTCCTCGAGCAAGGGGCACTGGATCGCCTGCTCCGCGGCCCGCACGGCCCGGTCATCGCCCGTGGACTGGCCCACGCCCATCAGGGCCGCGCCCTGCTCCTGCATGATCGTGCGCACATCGGCGAAGTCCAGGTTGATCAGCCCGGGCATGGTAATGAGGTCGGAAATGCTCTGCACCCCCTGGCGCAGGATGTCATCGGCGAGGCGGAACGCATCGAGCATGGACATCCCCTGGTCGGCGATGTCCACCAGCTTCTGGTTCGGGACCGTGATGAGGCTGTCCACCTGCTCGCGCATTTCCTGGATGCCGGCCATGGCCCGCTCATGCCGCTGCTTGCCCTCGAAGGAGAACGGCCGCGTGACGATGCCGATGGTCAGCGCGCCGAAGTTCTTCGCAATTTCCGCCACCACGGGCGCGCCGCCGCCGCCGGTGCCGCCGCCCATGCCCGCCGTGACGAACACCATGTCCGCCCCCTCCAAGGCTTCCTCGATCATGCCCCGGTCCTCGATCGCCGCCTGTTTGCCGATGATGGGATCGGCACCGGCTCCGAGGCCGTGGGTCAGCCGGGACCCCACCTGGATGCGTGTCGCGGCTTGGTTGCCGCGCAACGCCTGGGCGTCCGTGTTGACCGTGATGAAATCGACGCCGCCGAGTTGCGCGGCGATCATCCGGTTGATGGCATTGCCACCGCCGCCGCCGACCCCGACGACCTTGATATTAGCTTGCGTTGCATCATGTTCCTTGACCACTTCGAATTGCATGGTGTCGCTCCTTTAAGACTAAAACAGATCGCCAGCCCAATCGCGCATCCGGCTCATCAGGCGCATCGACCATCGGCCGGAATTGCGAAACGCATCGTGTTCGCCGTGCGTGCGGAGCCGCCACTGTGCGAGCCCACACGCGGTTACGTACCGCGGATGATCCAACGGGGGGTCGTCGCCCACGAGAAAACGCGGACGGCCGACCCGCACCGGACACGAGAAAATGGTTTCCGCCATATCCATCAGCCCCGGCAACATGGCCCCGCCACCGGTGAAGACGACGCCCCCGGCCAGGAAGTCCTGGTAGCCGCTCTTGTGGATCTCCATGCGCACGAGGTACAGCATTTCGTCCATGCGGGGCTCGACGATTTCCACCAACTCCCGCAGGGGAATGTGCCGGTCATCCCGGTCCCCGACGCTCGGGACGGGAATGGTTTCGCCATTCTCCACGAAGTCGAGCATGGCTACGGCGTGCCGGAGTTTGATCCTTTCCGCATGCGCATGCGGGGTCCGCAGCCCGCACGAGATATCCACGGTGACGTGGTCCCCCCCCAGCGGCAGCACCCCCGAGTGCCGTACCGATCCGTCCACATAGATCAGCACGTCCGTCGTGCCCGCGCCGATGTCCACGAGCACGCACCCCAGATCCTTCTCATCGGCCGAGAGCACCGCCTCCCCGCCCGCGAGCGGCGCAAGCACGATGGCGTCCACGCGCAGGCCGGCCCGGTTGACGCTCTTCATCACGTTCTGCGCCGCGGTCACGCCCCCGGTGACAATGTGCACGTACGCCTCCAGCCGCAGGCCCAACATACCGAGCGGGTCCTTGATCCCGTCCTGGCCGTCCACCACGAACCCGTACGGCAGGATGTGCAGGACCTCCCGGTCCAGCGGCATGGCCACGGCCTTCGCGACATCCACGGCCTGCGTAATGTCGACGGCCGAGATTTCCTTGTCCCGGCGCGAGACGCCGGTGACGCCGTGGCTGTTAAACCCGCGCACGTGCCCGCCGGCGATCCCCACCGCCGCGCTTTCAAACTGCACGCCCGCGGCGCGCTCCACCTGATCCACCGCCGCGTGGACGGCTTCGATGGTCTTATCGATATTCACCACCACGCCCTTGCGCAGCCCGTGGGACGGCGCCTCCCCGGTGCCCAGCACGCGCATGTGCCCGTCGGGGCCGTGCGTGGCGGCGACCGCACACACTTTGCTCGTGCCGATGTCCAACCCCAGCAACACAGGTGGTCGCGGCATACTGCTCCTCACTCTCTCCTGCTCGCCCGTCAGCCGGTCGCAACCGTTCGCAGCCGGACGGGGACGATGTGCGCAAAGCGCAAGTCAATGGCAGCGACACGGTCCAAGCCCGTGCCGCGAGCGCGTAAATCGTTTAACACCGCATCGAGCCGCGCCCACTGCAGCGGCTCGATCCCGACCGGGCAGGGCACGCGCACTCCCGGATCGAGCCACAGGACCGGCCCGGCGGGGTGGCCGAGGGCAATCTCCGCGATGGAGACCTGGGCGCCGGACTCCGACGCGGCATAACTGACCGCCATGGCCAGCGCCTCGCGGATGGCGGGCGCCTCCACCTCGTCCCCAGGCTGCAGGCCGGCGAGGCCATGCCCCGTCAGCACGGGCCCGATGGGGGATCGGCCGCGCTGGTATGCGCCGAGCACCACACCCGCCGCATCAATCTCCAGCAGCCCATCCGCCAAGACCAGGGCGACCGCCTCGCGCTCTTTCACGACCAAGACCAACCGGTCAGGAAAATCGCGATACACACGCACGGACTGAATGCGCGGATGCCGTTCTGCACGCGCGCGGATATCAGCCAGGGGCCACGCCCACAAGTCGATGGACGGTGCGAGCCGGGCGGCGAAGATGATCTCGCTGCTCGTCACCCGTGTGTTGCCGCGGACGGTGATGTGTGGCACGCGGAACGTGTCCGACCGGTGGACAAAGCCTGTGAAATCCAGAGCGAGGTAGCCGACGATGGCCAGCGCGGACCCGATCTGGAAGCCACGCGTCATGACGCGCAGCGCGCGGATGGTCACTTGGCGTTTCGAGCGCTGGTGCCAGCGCCGGATGGCTTGCTCGTGCGCCCGTGCCCGCGCCGCGGCCCGCACGTGCGCATTATTGCGTGACACGGTCGGCGTCATGACCAATCCCCCACGTACCGCACTTCCTCCACCAACGTGATGCCGTGGGCGCGTTTCACGCGCGCTTTCACGGTGCGGATCAATTCGCGCACGTCCGCCGCCGTCGCCGACCCGAGATTCACCATGAAGTTCGCGTGCTTCATGGACACCATAGCGCCGCCGACGGTTAGCCCCTTCAGGCCCGCATCCTCGATCCACTGGCCGGCGAACCCCGTGTCCGGATTCTGGAAGACGCTGCCCGCGCTGCCGACCTCGACGGGTTGCTTCGCCGTCCGCTCCGAGGTGAGTTCCCGCAGGCACTTCGTCACCCGCTCGGGCGTGCTCTGCGCGAGCGTGAGGGTGGCGCCGAGGATGACGCCCGTACCCGCGAGGCTGCTGAACCGGTACCGGAACTCGATCTCTGCCGCCGGGCACATCACAACCGCCTCGCTGCGAAACTCGTACAGATCGACACACGTGGTGATGTCGCAGATCTCTCCACCGAAGGCACCGGCGTTGCCGGCGAGCGCGCCGCCGAGCGTGCCGGGCACGCCGATGCAGAATTCCCCACCGCTCAACCCGGCTTTGGCGAACCGCTTGGCGAGCCGGAACAGCGTGATCCCCGCGCCTGCCTTGGCGCGCGCCTCGGTGATACGCACGTGGCGCAGTCCCGGCGTGAGATTCAGCACCACTCCCCGCACGCCTTTGTCCGCCACCAAAACGTTCGTGCCACTGCCCAGAACGAACAGCGGCCACCCGCGCTGTCGCACCGTCTCGATCACCGCGATCACTTCACCCCGGTTCGCGGGTTCGACCCAGACGTCCGCCGGGCCGCCGACGCGCCAGGAGGTGCGGGGCGCCAGCGGCTCGTTCGCCAGCACGGGGCCGGTGCAGACTTCCGCCAGCGCCCGGGCCATGGTCTGGGGTTTTGCCGTGGTCACTTGGGCCATACCGTTTCCACGCTACGCCAACAGGCGCAGGTGCTCCCCGGACCCGCCCCCGCTCAGCGGCTGATCCTCCAGGCGCCGCGCCAAGTCCTCGCTCACGGTCCAAATGTCGCCGGCGCCGAGCACCGCGACCAAGTCGCCCGGCCGCAGGCGCGGGTAGACATGGTCGAGTACGTCCGCCTTGGCGGCGACGAATTCAGCGTCCGCCAACCCATGCCGCTGGGCCGCCTGCACGATCTGCACGCCAGACACGCCGGGCATGGGTGCTTCGCGCGCCGCGTAAATTTCCGTCACGACCACCGCCGTCGCCTCGGCCAGCGCACGCCCGAAATCCTCCATGAAGAACTTGGTGCGGCTGTACAGGTGCGGCTGGAAAATCACGATGACGCGCTGCGCTCCATAGTGGGAGAGCGCCTCGAGCGTCGCCCGGATCTCCGTCGGGTGATGCGCGTAGTCTTCCACCACGAGCACCCCGCGCGCGTTCGCCTTCACTTCGAGACGGCGGCCGATGCCCCCGTGCCGCGCCAGGCCGGCGACGATCTGCGCGAAGGGGATATCGAGGCGGAGGCCGACGGCCACGGCCGCCAGGGCGTTCATCACGTTGTGGCGGCCCACCGTCTGGAGTTCCACGGTCCCGAGCGCGCCCTGCTCGCCCAGGTGGGGGTGCAGGTTCGTGACCTGGAACGTGGTGCGCAGGCGACCGGGCGAGAATCCCGGTTGGACGGGCCCCTCCACCCCCATCCGCACGTCCGAGGCGCGCAAGTCCGCGGGCGCCTCGAAGCCGTACGTGAAGACCTGCGATTTGATGGTGGGCAGGATGGTCCGCACGTTCGGGTCCGCCGCATTCACCACGCTGAAGCCGTAGAACGGCACGCGATTGACGAAATCCGTGAACGCGTGCCGAATCGCGTCGAGCGTGCCGTAATACTCCAGGTGCTCGGCGTCGATCGACGTGACGACCGCGACGGTCGGCGCCAGCTTCAGAAAGCTCCCGTCGTGCTCGTCCGCTTCGGCCACCAGCGTGTCCCCCGTGCCCCACGAAACGTTGCTCCCCGTCCGCTGCAGGATGCCGCCGACGATCGCGGTGGCGGCCGGGTCTGCCTCCTGCAACACCGCCGCGATGTACGACGTGGTCGTGGTCTTCCCGTGGGTGCCGCCGACGGCGATGGCGGTGGGCTTCAGGCGCATGATGTCGGCCAGCATTTCCGCCCGCGAAATGACCGGAATGTGTGCCGCGCGTGCGGCTACGATCTCGGGATTCGCGTCGTCGATGGCCGCGGAGCGCACGACGATGGCCGCGTCCGCCACGTGGGCGCCGTCATGCCCGTGCAGCACGGTGGCCCCGAGGGACGTCAGCCGCTGCGTAATCGCGCTCGGGCTCGCGTCGCTGCCGCTGACGGTGTAACCGAGGGTGAGCAGGATCTCCGCGAGACCGCTCATGCCGATGCCGCCGATCCCCACGAAGTGGACGCGACCGAGTGCCGGGTTCATGCGCCGGTCCTCCCGGGAATCGCCACGTCGCACACCAGGTCGGCGAGCGCTTCCGCCGCGCCGGGCATGGCGGCCTGCCGGCTCGCGGTGGCCATGGCGTGCCGGTGTGCGGGATCGTCGAGCAACGCTTGCACCCGCGTAGCGAAGGTCGCCCCCGTGAGTTCCGCCTGGGGCATCAAGTCCGCAGCGCCGCTCCGCACCAGTATCTGCGCGTTCTTGTGTTGGTGGTTATCCATCGCGTAGGGGTAGGGCACCAGGATCGCCGGAAGACCCGCGCCGGTCACTTCGGCGAGGGTGGATGCACCCGCGCGGCACACCACGATGTCGGCTGCCACGTAGGCGGCCGCCATGTCCTCGATAAACGCGCGGACCTCGCAGTGAACCGCCGCACCTGCGGCCCGCTGCCGCGCGGCGTCCGCGTCCGCGGCGCCCGTCATCAGCAGCACCTGCACCCCGTCCGCCGGCAACTGGGCCAGCGCATCCAGCGTCGCATCCGTCAGCGCCCGCGCCCCTTGACTGCCGCCCACCACGAGCACGGTCAGCCGGTCGGGGTGGAGATCGAACGTTTGCCGCGCCTCCGCGGTGTCCCGGGCCGCGAGCGCGTCCGCGCGCAGTTCGGCGCGAACGGGATTGCCGACGACCCGCACCTCCTTGGCCGCGAATGCGGGGACGGAATCGACGAACGTGGCGGCGACCGCGGATGCCCACCGGGAAAGGAGCCGGTTGGCACGCCCGGGCACGCTGTTCTGTTCGTGAATCACTGTCGGTACGCGCAGTAAGGACGCCATCGCGACGGGAGGCACGCTCACGTACCCGCCGGTGCCGATGACCACCTGCGGCCGAAAGCGCAGCAGGAGCAGCGCGGACTGGCAGAGGCCCACCGCCAGTTGCACGAGCGACCAGAGATTGCGCAAGCCTCCCCGGCGGGCGAGCGGGCCGACGGCGATGGCCCGGAAGGGAATGCCCCGCTGGGCCGCCATGCGCTCTTCGATATTGCCGCGCTTCCCCACGTACCACAGCTCCAGTTGCGGGTCGCGGCGGCGCAACTCGTCGATGATCGCCAGGGCGGGAAATGCGTGCCCGCCGGTGCCGCCGCCGGTCACGATCACGCGCATGCCGCCCGCGCCGAGATGATCGGCGCCCGCACCGACAAGGCGATGTTCATGAGCACGCCCACGCTGAAGGACGCCACCAACAAGGCGGTGCCCCCGTAGCTAATGAAGGGCAGCGGAATGCCTTTGGGCGGGACGAGGCCGGTGACCACGGCCATGTTGATCCCGGCGCTCACGACGAGCATGAAGGTCAGCCCCATGGCCAGGAACGCGCCACCCTGATCCTCCGCGCGCAGGGCGACCTTCACGCCGAGCCCGGTCAGGGCCATGAACATGCCAACAATCATCAAGGTCCAGACCAGCCCGCCCTCTTCGCCAATGATCGCGAACACGAAATCCGTATGCGGCTCGGGCAAATACAGCAGCTTCTGCACACCTTGCCCCCAGCCAACGCCCATGACGCCGCCGCTGCCGAACGCGAGCAGGGATTGCACCACCTGCCAACCGGCACCCTGGGGATCGCGCCAGGGATCGGCGAACGCCAGCAGCCGTTTGACGCGATAGGGTTCGATGATGATGAGCGTCGCGAGCACCGGCAGGGCGCTCAAGAGCAGCGCCGCCAGGTACCGGCCGCGCATGCCGCCCGCGAAGAGCACCCCCAGGGAGATGAGGGTGATGGCGACCGGGGTGCCCAGATCCCGCTGCGCCACCACGAGTCCCGCCACCACCGCCAGCACGGCAAACGCCGGCGCCACCCCGTAGCGCAGGTTGTTGAGCACGTCCTGGTGCGCCGCGCAGAACCCCGCGAAAAAAATTACCAGAGCGATCTTGGCCAACTCGGACGGCTGGACCCCGAGCACACCAAACCGGAGCCAGCGCCGCGCGCCGTAGGCTTCCGTTCCGGCACCGGGGATGAGCACAATCACCAGCAGGATCACGGCGCCGCCGAGGATCCAGCCGCGATACTGCAACCACAGGTGGTAATTCATGCGGACGGCGACGCCGAGCGCGATCAGCGCCACGACGGCGTGCAGGGCGGCGCGTTTGACGAAGAAGTAGGCGTCGCCGAAGTGCTCGAGGCCCACCACCGCCCCGGCGTTGTACGCCATGATGATCCCGACGGCGCTGAGGGCGAGCGCAATCAGGAAGAGGAAATAGCTTTCGAGCCGCACGTTACAGCGCCTCCACCAAAGCCCGAAACGCCTGCCCGCGCTCTTCGAAATCCCGAAACATGTCGAAGCTCGCGCAGGCGGGAGAGAGCAACACCGCATCGCCGGGTTCCGCCGCCTCGGCGGCCCGCGCCACCGCCTCCGCCAGCGATTCGACTTCGGCGGTCGGCACGCAATCGCCCACGTCCGCAAGAATCTGGGATGCGTCTTCGCCGAACACCACCAGCTGCCGCACGCGCGTCTGGAGGAGGGGCCGCAATTCGCGGTAGCCCGTCCCCTTGCCCCGGCCACCCAACAAGAGCACCGTGGGGCGCGAGATGGCTTCCAGCGCGGTACGCGTGGCGGAGACATTGGTCGCTTTGGAATCGTTCACGTACAGGACCCCGGCCACCTCGCACACAGGCTGGAGCCGGTGCTCCACGGGCTGGAAGGTGCGGACTCCCTCCGCCAGCCCCGTGAGGTCGTCGCAGATGTCGCTGGCGCAGGCGAGGGCCGCCAGCACGTTGCTGACATTGTGAGGGCCGAGCAACGGGATGTCCGCCACGGGCAGCACCGGCGTGCGCCCACCGTCGCGGTGAAACACCACCGTCTGCCGGTCCACGGTCATGGCCGGCGTGGCGGGGGCGTGCGTACCGAACCAGGCGAGGCGACCCGTGTACGACGCCGTTTCGCTGGCGACCGCGGGGTCGTCCGCATTCGCGACGGCGAGGCTGCCGTCGGGCAGCCGGTCCCACAGCGTGCGCTTCGCGGCCACGTATGCCTGGAAGTCGGGATAGCGATCCAGGTGGTCCGGCGTGAGATTCAGGATCGCCCCCACCCGCGGGGCGAATCCCAATGCGTGTTCCAATTGAAAACTGCTCGCTTCCAGCACCACGACCTGTTCCGCCGTCACGTCTGCCACCACCCCGCTAAAGGCCCGGCCCACGTTGCCCGCCAGCACGGCGGAGACGCCGGCCGCTTCCAATATGTGATGCAGGAGGGTAGCCGTGGTGGTCTTGCCGTTCGTACCGGTCACCACCAACATGGGCACCGAACAGTACCAACTGGCGAACGCGAGTTCGCCCACCAGCGTGCTCCCCGCAGCCACGGCGCGCGCAAACCGGGGCGTGTCCGTGGGCACGCCGGGACTCACGACGATCCACCCCGCGTCCGGCAGGGGCGCGTCCACCGGCGCGCCGAAGCGGCACGCCACCGGCAACTGTTCGGCGGCCGCCGACTCGCGCAGGCGCTCGCGCGGCGCGTCGTCGACAATCGTCACCACCGCGCCATGCGCCAGCAAGAGCCGCGTGACGGCCACCCCGCTGCGGCCGCAGCCTACGACCGTCACGCTGTCGCCGGTGGCCGGCCGTGTCGTCATACGCACTCACCGTAACTTGAGGGTGGCCAGGCTGACCGCGGCGCAGAATACGGCAATGATCCAAAAGCGGATCACGACCTGCATCTCCGACCAGCCCAGCAGTTCGAAGTGATGGTGGAGGGGCGCCATGCGGAAGATACGCTTGCCGCCACGCCACCGATACGACGCCACCTGGAGGGCGACGGACACGGTCTCGAGCACGAACAGGCCGCCCACGATCACCAGCAAGAGTTCCTGTTTGATCAGCAGCGCGATCACGCCGAGCGCGCCGCCCACGGCCAGCGACCCCGTATCGCCCATGAAGAGTTGCGCGGGGTGCGCGTTGTACCAGAGAAACCCGAGGGCCGCGCCCACGAGCGCAGTGGCGAAGACGGTCACTTCGCCCGCCCCGGTCACGTGCGTGACGTAGAGGTAGCCGGCAAAGTCACTGCGCCCGACGAGGTAGGCCAGGCCGGCGTAGGCGGCACCAGCCACGATCAATGCGCCGACCGCCAACCCGTCCAGACCGTCCGTCAGATTGACACCGTTCGATGCGCCCACGGTGACGCACATGGCAAAGGGAATGTACCCGGCGCCGAGCGGGAGAAACACGTCCTTCAGGAACGGCAATTCCAACTGCGGGCCAATGTTCGGCGCGACGGGATACCAGTAGAGGTACGCCCCGAGCACCAGCCCCACGCACATCTGCGCGGCCAGCTTGTGCGCGGCCCGCATGCCACCGCCGCTCCGGCGCGTGAGTTTCAGGTAGTCATCCCAGAACCCGATGGCCCCGAGACTCGCGAGGGTCAGGATGGCGACCCACACCAGGCGGTTCGAGAGGCGGCACCACAGGAGCGCGGCGACCAGAATGCCGCCGAGCATGAGCAGGCCTCCCATGGTGGGCGTGCCTTCCTTGGCCTGATGCCGGTCGTGCAGCGCAAAGTCTTTCGCGTCGCGCAGCGGGGCGCCGGCCCGCACCGCCCGTAGCATGGCGATGAAGCGCGGGCCGAACGCGAGGCAGAAGAGGAACGCGGTGACACCAGCAAACATGGCGCGCGAGGTGATATACGTCAGCGCATTCAGGGGCGAAAAGTAGTCGACCAGGCGGGACGCCAGCGCGTACACCATCACCCGGCCTCCAGCAGGCCGTCGGCTACCCGCTCCATGCGCATGCCGCGCGAGCCTTTGACGAGCACCACATCGCCGGCGCGCAGAACGTAGCGCAGGGATTCGACAATGTCGGCGTGCGAGGAGAGGACGTACACCCGTTCCGCTTGCAGACCTGCGCCGACGGCGCCCGCGCGCACGGCCTCAGCGTATTCACCGTACGTGTACACCAGGTCCACGTCCCGCTCGGCCAGCGTGCGGCCGAGAGCTTCGTGTTCGGCCACGGCCTGCTCCCCCAGCTCCAGCATGTCGCCGAACACGGCGATCTTGCGGCCGGCAAAGTGGCCGTTTTCGAACACCTGCATGGCCGCAGTCATGGAGCGGGGATTGGCGTTGTACGCATCATTAATAATGGATACGCCGGCTCGGTCGACGATTTGCATGCGCATGGGGCCCGGTTCGACGCGCGCGAGCGCCGCCGCCATGGCCGCCGGCTCGATGCCACATGCCTCGCCGACCGCAATGGCCACCAGCGCATTCGCGATGGCCGCACGGCCGTAGAGCCCCAACTCCACCGCCCACTGGCCGTTGACGCGAAAGTGGGTCCGGTGATCCGCGTCGAAGTGCACGTCGGTCGCCCGCACCTCCGCGCCCGGATCGAGACCGAAGGTCACGACGCGGCCGGTAAACTGCGCGCGAATGTGGGGCGTGGTTGGATCGTCCCCGTTCAGGATGAGCGTACCGTCCGCGGCCAGGCCGCGAAGCAGCTCCGCCTTGGCGTCCCGCACGCCCTCCAAAGTGCCGAGGCCCTGCAGGTGCGCCGCGGCGATGTTGGTGATGACGCCGACGTGGGGTTGCACGATTTCGCTCAACCGGCCGATTTCGCCGGGCGCGGAGGTCGCCAGTTCCAGTACGGCGATCTCACAGGCTTCGGGCAGGCGGAACACGGATAAGGGCACGCCCACGAGGTTGTTCAGATTGCCGGGCGTCGCCCCCACGGCATACGCGGCGCCGAGGACTGCCGCCGTCATGTTCTTCGCGGTGGTCTTGCCGCAACTGCCGGTGATGCCCACCACGCGGACCCGCCGGTCCCGCAGCACGGCGGCGGCCAGGTCGCCCAGGGCGGTGAGGGTCTCGTCCACCTGCACGACGGGTCCGGCAGCCGGCTCGATTGCGTCCCGCGCGACCAGCGCCGCCGCGGCGCCGCCCTCCAAGGCGGCCGGCACAAACGCGTGCCCATCGAAGTGCGGACCCCGAAGCGCCACAAACAAGTCCCCCGGCGCGATCGCCCGGCTGTCCGTGGACACGCCGGTGATCGCCAGCTCCGCATGCGCGTCTCCGACCTCGCCGCGCACCGTTCCGGCCACCTCGCGCAGAGTCCACGCCCGGCCGATCATCCCGGCGTCCCCCACTGCTGCTGCAACAAGCCGAGCGCCACTGCGCGGTCGTCAAAATCCAGGCGTTGGTTCCCGACGATCTGATACGTCTCGTGGCCCTTCCCGGCGATCACGACGAGATCCCCCTCGCGGGCCATCTCCAGCGCATGGGCGATCGCTTCGCGGCGGTCGGGGAGCATCTCGTACTGGTCGCCCTTCCGCCAGCCGGCGCGTTGCACCCCCACCTGGATGTCCAGCATGATCGCCAACGGATCCTCCGTGCGCGGGTTGTCCGACGTGACCACGGCCGCATCCGCCCCCGCCGCGACCAATTCGCCCATCTGCGGCCGCTTCGTGCGATCCCGATCGCCGCCGCAGCCGAACACGACGATGATCCGGCGCGGCTGCAACTCGCGACACAGGGCGAGCACTACTCGGATGCCGTCGGGCGTGTGGGCGTAGTCAATCATGACCCCGAACGGTTGGCCGGCGTCCACGGTCTCGCACCGGCCGCGCACGCACGGCGCGGCATTGAGGGCCGCGACCGCGGCGTCGAGCGGGAGCTGGAGTGCCAGCGCGGCGCCGAGCGCGGCCAGGGCATTCGACGCGTTGTGCTTCCCCAGCAGGTGCATCTGCAGATCCGCGTCGCCCGCAGGCGTCGACACGCGCGCCTGCGTGCCCGCCGCGGTAAGCGTCAGGTCAGTGGCGTGCAGGTCCGCCGGCTGATCCACCCCGTAGGTCCAGACGGGGACGGTGCAGGCCGCCATCACTTGCGGCGCGTACGCATCATCCGCGTTGACGATGGCGCGTTTCGGCCCGGTTTTCCGCGCGTCACGCCCGAGCGATTCGAAGAGGCGCCGTTTCGCGCCGAAATACGCGTCCATATCCCCGTGATAGTCCAAGTGATCCTGCGTACAGTTGGTGAACACGGCGACATCGAATTCCAGGGCGGCGACCCGGTCCTGGTCGAGTGCATGGGACGACACCTCGAGGGCCACCATCTGCTTCCCATGGTCCCGCGCCGAGGCGAGCAACCCGGACAGCTCCGTCGGACCGGGCGTGGTATTGACCGCGTCCTGGTGCCCCGCGCCGACGTCGTAGTAGACGGTGCCCACGAGCCCGGCGGCCATGCCCGCCGCTTCGCAGATACGCTGGGTGAGCACGGCCGTGGAGGTCTTGCCGTTCGTCCCCGTGATGCCCACGAGGCGTAGGGTCCGCGCCGGATACCCGTGGATGGCCTCCGCGAGTTCGGCCGCGGCCCGCCGGCCGTTGGCCACCTCTATATAGGGCACCGGAATCTCCGGCCGCGGCAGTTCACCGCAGATTGCCACGGCCCCGGCCTCGACCGCGGCGCCGATGAACCGATGCCCGTCGCTTGCGGTACCGCGGACGGCGACGAACAGACTGCCCGTCCCCACCTGGCGCGAGTCGGCCGTGACCCCCTGGACCTGGACCCCCGCCGTCGGCCCATGCACCGCTTTGACGGCGACCTCTTGCACCAGCACGTCCAGCTCCATCACGCGCTGGTGGGGGCGCACACCACAGCGCACGTCATGTTCTGCCGGAGCGGTTCACCCGCCGGCGGGTCCTGGCGCACCACGAGCCCGGTGCCCCGCAACTGCACCCGCACGGGATACGGGGCCAGCAGGCCTAACACTTCGCGCATGGTGTGGCCCGTCAGGTCAGGCATCAGGCCGGCCCGCAGGTACGATTCCGGCGGGAGGGGCGCTTGGTCGCGCGGATGGGCCGCGATGACGATGGGGGCGTCGTCATCCTGCACCAACGGCATGTCCGGCGGCACTTCCAGGTACTGCACCAACTCGGTCGCGATCTCGCGGAACGCGGGCGCGGCGACCTTGCCCCCATAAATCTCCCGCCGGGGCGAGTCCACCACGACCACCAGGACGAACCGGGGACGCGTCGCGGGCACCATGCCGGTGAACACGGCAACGTAATCTTCGTCTGAGTAGCGGCGCGTCCGGGGGTCCATCTTCTGCGCGGTGCCCGTCTTCCCCGCCACGGTATGTCCGCTGAGCGCCGCCGCCTGGCCGCTGCCCTCGCGCACGACGCCGGCCAACAGCCGGCGCATGGCGCGCGCAGTCGACGGGGAGCACACGCGCGCGACGACCTCGGGTTCCGTACGCTCGAGCACCCGGCCGTCCGCCCCGCGCACTTCGGCCACCACGTACGGACGCATGCGGACCCCGTCGTTCGCGATGGCCCCGTACGCTACCGCCAATTGCAGGGCCGTGACGCCGATTTCCTGGCCGATGGGGAGGGCGCCCATGGACAGTTTGGACCACTGGTCCGGCGTGCGGTATAGCCCCGGCGTCTCGCCGGGGAGGTGGATTCCCGTGCGCCGGCCGAAGCCGAAAAGGGTGATCTGATGATGCAGGGTTTCGGGGGGCAGTTGGTTGGCGACTTTCACGATGCCGATGTTGCTGGATCGGGAGAGCACTTCGGCGAAGGGCACCATGCCCATGGGCCGCGTGTCGTGGATGATGTGGCCGTAGTACCGGTACCACCCGTCCTCGCAAAATACCGGGGTGGACGCGTGGACGATCCCGGCATCGAGCGCCGCGACGGCGGGCACGATTTTGAACACGCTGCCCGGTTCAAACGAATCGGTCACCGCGCGATTGCGCCGCTGGCCGGGGCGGGCCGCCCGGTACTCATTCGGGTCGAAGTCCGGCAGGGACACCATGGCCAGGATGGCGCCGGTGGCGGGTTCGAGCACCACCGCGGTCACGCTCTGTGCCTGCTGCCAGCGCCGCAACCGGTAGAGGACTTCAGCGGTTTGGTATTGCACCACCTGATCGATGGTAAGCGTCAGGTCGGCCCCCGGCTGGGGCTCCACGAGCACGCGATTCAGGGCCGGCAGGGCGCGGCCGTAGACGTCGCGCGTCAGCACGCGCCAGCCCGGCACGCCCCGCAGGCGGTCGTCGTAGTGGAATTCCAGCCCATCCAACCCCTGGTTGTCCACGCCGGCGAACCCCAGCAGGGTGCTGGCGAGGCGCCCGTTCGGGTAATACCGCCGCTGTTCGTCCTGCACCCCAATCCCGGCCAGGCGTAACGCCGCGATGGTGTCCCCGACCGCCACCGGGAGATGGCGCCGGAGGTACACGAACGGGCCGGACCCGGTGAGCAGCTGGTGGACCCGGCGTGGCGACCGCTGCACGTACGAGTCCAGTGCCAGCGCGGCGTTCACCGGGTCCTCCACCGCGGCGGGGTTCGCGTAAATGGACCGGACGCGCTTGGTGGTCGCGAGGACGCGGCCGCGCCGGTCGTAGATCGTGCCGCGCCGGGCCTCGATGCGCAGTTTGCTCCGGTGCTGTTCCTGCGCGATTTCACGGTACTCGTCCGCCCACCACACTTGCAGGCAGACGAGGCGGTACGCGATCAGACTAAACCCGACGCACGCGAGCGTAAACAACACGAGGAAGCGCGTGCGATGGTGCCTCAGCACCTCCCCGGAAGGCGCGGGCGCGAAGGCAGCACGGGCGCGCCGGCGCCGCGGGCGCGCAGGGGGCCATTCAGTCATGGGGCGTGTCCTTCACGCGGGATTCCCGGGGCGCCGCGAGCGCCCGCCCCGGCCCCAGGCTGGCATGGAGCCGGTCGGCGAGTCGAGTCCAGCGCGCCTCCTGCACCTCCCAGAAGGAGGGCGCAGGGGGCAGGGGGAGCGGCGCCGCCAGTTGGGGCTGGCGCAGCAACACCAGATCCCACGTGCCCTGGCGCACCATGTGCAGCTCGCGCCGGGCGATGGCATCGATGCGCGCCGGCGCCACGAGTTCGGCACGCTGATTGTGCAGCCGGGTAATGTCCTTCTGCAACGCCACATTCGCGAGCTGCACCTCGCGCAGCTGGTAGCCGATGAGGTTCGTCTGAATATGCTGCCACACGTACAGGTAGCCGAACGCCACGGCAAACCCCATACATGGCAGCAGGCGCCACAGCTTCCGGCGATGCACCTCCGAGCCCGTCTGGGAGCGGAAGGCGCTCCCCTGGGCGTGGCGCACCCGGATGGGGCTGGCGCCACGACTCACGCGGCCGTCTCCAACGCTAACCGCTCGCCGGCGCGCAGTTTGGCGCTGCGGGCGCGCGGATTGGCCGCGATCTCGTCCGCGCTGGGTCGCACCGCGCGCCGGGTGAGGATGCGCATGGTGGCGCGGGCGCCGCACTGGCACACGGGCAGGTCCGGGGGACAAGTGCAGCGCCCCGCCCGGTCCCGGAGAAACAGCTTGACGCGCCGGTCCTCGCCGGAGTGAAAACTGATGACCACGAGCCGGCCGCCTTCCGCGAGACTGTCGTGCGCGCCGGCCAAGCCTGCGTCCAGGTCGTCCACCTCGTGGTTCACCACCATGCGCAGCGCTTGGAACACGCGGGTCGCCGGGTGGAGGCGCCGCCGGCCGCGCACGGCGCGCGCCACGCACGCGGCAAGGTCGAGGGTGGTGGTGAACGGGTGGTGGTCCCGGCGTCGCACGATGGCACGGGCAATACGGGCAGCCTGGGGTTCGTCGCCCAGCTCGCGAAACCAACGGGCCAACTCGTCGGGCACGGCCGTGTTCACCACGTCTGCGGCGGTCGGTCCCTGCGCCGGATTCCGGCGCATATCGAGCGGCCCGTCCGCCTGAAAACTAAAGCCCCGCTCCGGATCGGCCAACTGCAGGCTGGACAACCCCAGGTCGAGCAGGACGCCGTCGACGGTGACGACCCCGGCCGCTTCGAGCAGCGCGGGCAGGTGGGCGAAGTTGCCCTGCGCGAGGCGCACGCGGGGGTCGGCTCCGAGCCGCGCCCCAGCCGCGGCGACCGCCTGCGGGTCCACATCGAACCCTAGCAGGCGGCCGGTGGATCCCAGTTGCGCGAGGAGGCGGGCTGCGTGACCGCCGCCCCCCACCGT
>CBDUXP010000061.1:0-22598 GCA_965371225.1 uncultured bacterium
GTGCAGTTGCTCCCGCTGCGCCTGGAGCATGAGGTTGTACGCCACCTCGTGCAAGATCACGTGCTTGAAGATGTAGGAGAGATTCGGTTCCGGCGTCTCGATGAGCGTGAGGTCCAGACTGTGCATCGCTTCCAGATAGTCCTGGAGCAACGGCCGGTCGGATTCGACGGGGTAGATGTCCCGCAGCACGCGGAACGCAAACACGCGTCCGATGACGCTCGCCGCCTTCAGGGCCAACTGTTGGGCGGGGGAGAGCCGGTCGATGCGGCTGGTGACGACCCCCTGGACGGTGTCGGGGAGGGACAGTCGACTCAGGTCGCCCGCGTCCGGCGCCACCGTGCAGGTGCCGTCGGTGATCTGCAGGTATCCCGCGTCGCGCAGGGCGTAGGCCAATTCCTCACTGAAGAACGGGTTGCCCTGGGCCCGGTCGCGAATCAGCGCGGCCGCGGTGTCCGGCAGCCGGTCCACGCCCAGGCGGGCGCACACGAGCGCCAGCGTATCCTCCTCGGGGAGCGGGCCCAGGTCCAGCCGCACCGTCCCCCGGGCGTGGGCGAGGTGGGTGAATTCGGCCGGCGCCTGGTCGCCCATGGGCCGGGTGGCGAGCACCAGCAGCGCGTCGGGCACCTCCCGGTGCACCTCCAGCGTGAGGGCCCAGGAGGCGGAGTCCATCCAGTGGACGTCCTCCAGCACGAGCAGGAGCGGCGCCGCCGCCGCGGTGCGTTTGAGAATCTGCGCCAGCAACAGGCGCGTATTATCCGCGCGCACCTTCCCCGTCATGTGCTTCGTGAGATCGCTATCCGGCAGGTCCAGGGGCAGCACCCCATTCAACAACGGCCACAGGCGGAGGACCTCCGGCATGTCGCCCAGCGAGGCGCGCACCTGCTCTTGCCGGGCGGCGCCGTGGTCGAACGCGTCCAGCCCCAGCAGGTGGGTGCACGCGGCGCGCCACGCGTGGTAGGGCGTGGTCTGCTCCATCGCATCCGCCGCGCCTTCCAGCGACGCCACGCGCACGGCGTTCGCCCGCGTCAACAGTTCGTCCACCAGGCGGGACTTGCCGATGCCCGCTTCGCCGACCAGGAGGACCACCCCCCCCCGGCCTTGGCGGAGCGCAGCCAACGCCTCATCAAGCTGCGCCAGTTCCTCCGTGCGGCCGACGAGGGCGCGGGGATCTCGGCGGACCCCCGCCTTGGTGGCGTCCGGACGGTAAACCGCCACGGTTTTCGCCTTGCCCTTCACGGTGATCTCGGGCAGCGTGGCGAAGGAGACGCGGTCCTGCACCGCCCGGTACGTCGCCCGATCGCACCAGAGATCGTCCACGGCCGATTGCATCAGGCGGGCGGCCACGTTCACCACGTCCCCGATCATGGTGTACTCCCGCCGCCGCTCGCCGCCGACGGGCCCGCAGAACGCTTGGCCGGAGGCGATCCCGATATCGCACCGCAACCCCATGGCCGTGAGCGACTCGTGCAGCTCGATCGCGGCGTACACGGCGCGGCTCGAATCGTCCTCGTGCGTGAGCGGCGGCAGCCCGAACGCCGCGACGCAGGCCGTCCCACGCTGCTCCACGATCAATTTGTTGATGGTGCCCTCGAAGCGGGCCAGCACCTGTTGAATCTCTTGCACCACGGCTTGCAGGCGGTCAAGCACGCTGGGCGCCGTCGCATCGATGCCATGCACGTTCACGAACATGACGGTGAGGCGGCGCAGCTCGGCCATCCAGCCCGTGTGCCCCGCGTCGAGCCGGGCCGTGACCGCCAGGGGCACGTACGGGCGCAGGGACGCCTCGGCCTTGGGGGGCTTGGTGGGCGCCGCCGCCTGCAAGGGCAGGGGCCGGCGCAGGTCGTAGAGGCGGACGGACCCGCTCGGCAAGGGGTGGCCGCCGCAGTGCTCTTCCACCAGCACCCACGCCTCCGGGCTGAGAATCACGTTGCCCGGCTGCGCGTGTTCTTCCACCGCCGAGACTTGCACCATGGGATCGCCCGCCGTCAGGAACTCCCAACGCCCGTTCACCCCGCCCACGTGCGCCGCGACCACGTCGCCCGCGCCAATGCTGATGGTCAGCTCCAGCCGTTCGCCTTCGCCCGTTTCGTAATCGCGGAACTGCATCTGCACCGCCACCCCGCACTGCGCCGCGCGGAGCGTCACCGTGGCGAGGTCTTCCGCGTCCGCGCGCCAGATCGCCAGCAACCCATCGCCCGCGAACTTGACCACCTCCCCCCCGTGGGCGAGCACCACGTCCACCAGTTGGCCGAAGTACGCGTTGAGGAGTTGGGTGAGCTTCTCGGCGCCGTCCGGGCCCAGGGCCGCGAGGCGTTCGGTCAGCGCGGTGAAGCCGGTAATGTCCGCCAGAAGCGTTGCGCCCGGGTAGTGCTCCGCCCGGGGCGCGGACAGGGGTTCGTCGGACGCGGCGTACAACTGCGCCACCTGTGGCGGCACGTAGCTGACGAGCGTCTCGAGCGTCCCCTCCATGGGCGGTCTCCCTCGGCGCAGCCCACCACGGCGCCGGCCGCGCCGAATCCCCGCGAACCGGCGTCTCCCCCCGCCGGCTCGTGCCCTCGCGCGCGGACCCCTCATTATATAGAGCCGCAGGAATCCCGGCTAGAGATGCAAGCTATGATGCGGGCCGCTGGTGAGCGGCGGAGGAGGGGGCCCATGGCTGAAGAGGAATTTCGCATGCCACAGGAGGAGGAGCAGCGCATCCTCCGCGAGCACACCCAGTGCGCCCTCGCGGTGCAGCGGCGGGACGGATCGCCGGGTATCTCGCTGATCGACTACCATTACGATGGGACGGATCTCATCATGCAGACCACGACACCCACGGCGAAATGGCACTGCATCGGCCGCCACCCGCAGGTGGCGATCCTCGTCACCGAGGGACGGGCGAGCGTGGTGGTCTACGGCCCGTGCGAGCGCATCGACCGGGAGCCGGAGCGCACGGCGCTTATGGGGCGGGTGCTCCCGTTCGTGGCGGCGCAGTCAGGACCGCCCGAAGCGATCGCGGCCATGCTCGACGCGGGCAAGCGGGTGGTGTTACGCCTGACCCCGGAGCGGATCATCAGCCATTCGTAAGGCACCCCGCAGGATTGGCATCCGAGGCGCGGCGGGAAAATAATCCCCGCATCGCGCCCGCCCCGGGCGCAAGGCGCTGTTAATGGGAGCCCCTGGCGGTGCGGGACTTGCCGCCTGTGCCGAACCTGCGATAGGCTCAACTATGAAGGCCCAGGGGGGGCCTGACGCTGACGAGTGTGGGCCGCGTCAACCCAAGCTGGCGTGCCCGCATTCCTTTTGCGGCCGGTCGGAGGAGGAGGCATGTCTCGCCGCCGACGGGTCCGGGAGAGAGTTTGCTTGATGACGCCTTCGGGTTCATCGCACGGGGGGAAGGCGGTGCGCAGCTACGCTGCGCCCGCGCCGCGCCGAACTGCGCGCTGCAACCGTTCCCCCGGAGTGTCCCACGAGCCGACGGGCGCGCCCGCCACACCATCGGGCGTCTCGCCTCATCGGCGCGGCACAGGAGTACCAGGTATGTTCCGCACGCTGTTTTCACACTTCGCCGTCATTCGTGTCTTGCCGCGCCCCGTGCCGGCCATACGCAGCTTGCTGGTCATGGGCATGGCCAGCATGGCGTTGGCGTGGCCGGCGGCCGCGCAGTCGAGCACCCGCTCCAATTCGGTCAGCGGTGCCGCGCAGTACGGGCCGGACACGACTGAGATGGAAGGCTGGAAGAGCAAGTCGTCCGGCGGCACGGCGGCGACCGTCGGCGTGAGCAGCGCGGGAACCGCGAACCTGGCGGCGAGCGTGACGGCGGTGCTGGGGTATGACCCCTTCGTCCTGCGCACCACCGCCGGCTCCATGACGCTGGAACGGGGCGTGGATCTGTCGGCCGATGCTGGGGAGGATACGGGCGCGGCGGAGGTCTGCACGGTGGTCACCAGTGTGCCGGCCCAGGCCGCGATGACCGCGCACCTGACGGCGAGTGGGTGCACGGTGCTCGGCCCGCTGAGTGTGAATTCCTACGCGGTCCGCGCCACCCGGAGCACGCTGCAAACGCTGGCGGACGATCCGCTCGTGTACTGGGTGGGGCAGCCCGACTGGGAGTTGAAGGTGGACCCGCAGGTGGCGCGGCAGCTCGAAGTGGACGGCGCCCGGTGGTCGGACACTGATCCCGGCGCCGCGATCGCGGAGGACGAGGTGGTGGTCGCGCTGTACGACGCGGCCGACGCAGACCGGGTCGCGGCCACGGTCACGGCGGCGGGCGGCAGCGTGCTGCGCACGCGGACGGGCGGGACGATGCTTGTGTGTTCGGGGCTCGCTGCGGCGGGCGTGCGCACCTTGGCCGAGGAACCGGCGGTCTGCTACATCGACGCGTCCCATGTGGGGCGCGTGGACCTGACCACGTCGGTGGCGCTCATCGGCGAGCACAACGTCGTGAGCAACGATGCGATCAGCCGCTACGGCTCCCGCGTCACGCTGGGCATGTTCGATACCGGCCTGCAGCAGAACCACAATGCCTTCCGCGCCCACGGGACGGTGCCGGCAGTGCGGCCGGTCGGCTCGTCGTCCCTCGGCGAGCCCGTGGACCTCACCCTGGACAACCCCAGCGGCCACGGCACGGCGGTGGCGAGCGTGATGCTCAGCCGGTGGATCCCGGAGCCGCTGCTGGGCGTCGCGCCCTGGGGCGGCGGGGGCCCGAATTCCCTCTTCCGCTTCGTCCGGGGCGGCGCAGACCCGCCGGCGGATCCGGATTTGATCTTCAACGTGGACGTGGGCATGGGTGCGTTGTTCACCGACAACCGGGCGGAGGTCATCAACAATAGTTGGGGCTCCGATACGCTCTCGAACACGGGCACTGATGAACTGTCCGTGTTCGCGGACAACCTGGCGTGGCTCGGCCGGCAGGTGTGGGTCTTCGCCGCCGGGAACAGCGGCCCGGGAGCCGGCACCATCATCATCCCCGCGGGCGCCAAGAACATGATCGCCGTGGGCAGCATCAACAATGATCTGCCGTTCACGCTCTCGTCGTTCTCCTCCGAGGGCCCCACGGCCGATTTCCGGAAAAAGCCGGACATTTACGCTCCGGGCGAGAATATTACGATGGCGAACGCGTTCGATCCGAAAGGGACGGTCGATTTCAACGGCACGAGTTTTTCCGCCCCGCACGTGACCGGCTTCCTGGCCACGCTGATCGACCACCTGCCGGATGTGCGCCGGCGCCCCCACCTGGCCAAGGCGATGATGATGGCCGCGGCGATTCCGGACCTGTCACTCTCGCTCCACACGGGCGTGCTGAACAGTTTCGAGACGCACTTCGCGACGTCGTCGTCCGTGCTGCTGGGCCTGTTCACGCCGACGGATGTCTCCCCCGCGAGCGCGGGCGTGTTCTGGGATGTGAACGGCGTGCCCGGCGGGCTGTCCGGCCTGTACGTGGTGCTCACGTGGATCGAACCGCCGGCCCCGGTCGGCGCACCCTTCGCGGTGCTCAACGACATCGACCTGCTGGTGGACGTGGGCAAAGAAGGGTTTGTGGACTTCAGCGCGACCAGCTCAATCGATAACGTGGAGGTGTTGTTCATTCCCTCGCCGCCGGGCGGGAACTACCGCTTCATCGCCGAACGGTTCTCGGCCACCACGTCGTACGCGCCGGCGTTGGCGCTGTTCGCGTGGGTGCCCGGCGCGAACCGTGAGCCCGGCCCACCGCGGATCTTTTGGGCGACCACCCCGCCTCCGAGTGCGCTGGGGCAGGCGCCCCTGAGCCTGTCATGGCTTCTGTCGGATTTCGCCGGCACCATCTCGCAGCACCAGGTGCACTCGGGCGTCACCTCGGTCCTCGACAGCTCCCCGCTGCTGTCCGCGGCGAACGGGTTCACCGACTTCACGGCGACCGCGCCCAACGTGGGGCAGTTCGACTCGCCGACCTCATACCGGTACGTGGTCCGCGCACTGGATGATGCGACGCAGGTGCTGTCGCGCATCGCCGCGGTCGAAGTGGAGGCAGGTCCGCTGGCGCCGGTGGTGGAGTGGGTGGTGGAGCCGCCGGCCAGCGTGGCCAGCGGCGGCAGCTTCACGGTGCAGTGGCGCTTGCGCAATTACGTGGATCCGGCTATCCAGAACGCCGTGGGCTTCGGGGTCACGAGCTTGCTCGGCCAGACGCCGGATCAGCCGGGGGGCAACGGGACGTACACGGCGACGGTCACCGCGCCCCTCGTCGCGTCGCCGGGCAACCTCAATTACACCGCGTTCGCTGCGAACGGCATCGAGTTCGACTTCGCGCCTATTCGGACCGTGCTGATCGTGCCGTAACCGGCCGGCGGTCTCACTCGGCGCCGGCGCGCGCCCCCCTGCGCGTTTCGCGATACCCTGTGCGCATGGCAGTGGAAAGGGATCCTCTCGCCGACGCAGCCCGGCGCGGCTTCACGGAGCTGTTGCAGGATCGCCTCCCGCACTTGCCCGGGCCGGCCACCGCCGCCATGGCCGACGCCGTCTTCACCGTCGCGGGCCTGGGCCCGTGGGCGGCGTGGCCGGAGACGGTCGACCTGGGGGGGAGACGGTGGAACTGCCCGCGGCGTTGCACGCAGTAGTCGAGGCGATTCACCGCGAGTTATCGACGCAGCTCCAGGGCGCCACCGTGGGGGCTGCGGATGCCGCCGTGCTCCGCGCGATCGTGGACCGCCTCGCCCGGTTCCCCAGCCCCGCTGGCGCCGGGGACGAGTAGGTATACTGCCGGAGCCCGGCGGAGGAGGAGCATCCCCATGCGGACGTTTGCAAGCATCGACGAAGCGAAGGCGGCCATCGGCGAACCCGTGGGCACCAGTGAGTGGCATGCGGTCACGCAGGACAAGATCAACGCGTTTGCCGACGCGACCGGCGACCACCAGTGGATCCACGTGAACGAGGACATGGCCAAGCAGGGACCGTTCGGGACCACCATCGCGCACGGGTACTACACCCTGTCGCTGGCGCCCATGCTCATGGCGCAGGTCATGCGGGTCGACGGCGTGAAGATGGGGGTCAACTACGGACTGAACAAGCTTCGGTTCATCAACCCCGTCAAAGTGGGCAGCAACGTCCGGCTCGCCGGGAAGCTGCTCGGGGCCGAGCCCAAATCCGGCGGCACCGCCGTGACCGTGCAGATGACCTTCGAGATCGAAGGCGAAGACAAACCCGCGGCTGTCGCCGAAGCCATCTACCTGTACTTCACGTAGGCGCACGTTGCGGGTCCCGTGCGTGGCCGCCGCCGTGTGCGGCGCGTTATAATGGGTCATGCCCTACCAGGTGGTTCTCGAGCCGCAGGCCGAGGGGGGCTTCGTAGCCGCCGTGCCGCTGTTCCCGGGTTGCGCGAGCCAGGGCGATACGCGCGAGGACGCCCTCGCCAATATCAAAGAAGCGATCCTGGCCTATCTGCAGGACAGCGTGGCGATGGGCGATCCCACCCCGGCGGACGACGACACTGAGATCGCGGAACCGGAAGGCGACGGCGAGATCGTCGAAGTGGAAATCGCCTTCTGATGCCGCCCCTGCCGCCCAACCTGTCCGGCCGCCGCGTACAGGAGGCGCTGGAGAAGGTGGGATTCAGCCTCGCGCACGAGCGGGGCACCCACATGGTGCTCCGGCGGGAGGATCCGCGGGTGCGCATTATCGTGCCGGTACACCGCCACTTGAAACCGGCCCTGCTCGAGCATATCGTCGAGGCGAGCGGGCTGACCGCCGACGAGTTCGCCGACCTGTTCTAGCGTGCGGCCGCCCGCGCGGGATCCGGGCTCCGGTCCAGCAGCCTAGCCCGGCTGGGTGAACGCGGCGGCCGTATCGAAGCCGGCCATGATGGCCGCAAAGCGTGTCTCGACCCACGCGCGCATCTCCGGATGGGTGAAGATGTACGCCTCGTCGCGCGCCACGGCGTGGGCCACGCGGGCGGCGACTTCGCTCGGGTCGATCCCCTGATCGATCAGGGTCCGCGCCTCCTCCAGTTGGTCGACCCGGTCGACCGTGTGGGCGAGCGCGTCGGGGCGGTTGCGGTTCGAATCCACGATCCCCGTGCGCACCCAGCCGGGGCACAGGACAGACACGCCGATGTTGTGCGGCGCGAGATCCAGACGGAGCGTCTCACTCAGTCCGACGACGGCGAACTTCGTGGTGTTGTACACCCCGAGTCCCGGCGCGGCGAACATCCCGGCCATGGACGCGGTGTTCACGATATGGCCGCCCTGGTTTTGGTCGATGATCCGCGGGATGAACGCTTGCAAGCCGTGGATCACCCCGTCCAGGTTGACCCCCAGCACCCAGCGCCAGTCGTCATCGGTCATGTCTTCCAGCGGGCCGCCCACCCCGACGCCCGCGTTGTTGCACAGCACGTGGGCGCCGCCCATCTCGCTGAACGTGCGCTCGGCCAGTTTCTCCAGCGCCGCGCGCTTGGTCACGTCCGTGTGCAGCGCGAGCCCCCGCACCCCGCACGCTTCGATCTCTTCGCGCACCTTGGCCGAGGGTTCGTCCTCCACGTCGGCGATGACCACGTTCATCCCGTCCTGGGCGAACCGCAACGCCAACGCCCGGCCGATCCCGCTCGCGCCACCGGTGACCACCGCCACCTTCCCCGCAACGTCTCGCATAGCCGATGTCCTCCCCGCCGTGTAGGCCGGGGCGGCAGTGTATCCGATCGTTGGGGGACGGCGCTGCCCGCCGCGCCGGGGGCGCGCCGTTACCGGCGGCCGTAGATGAGGAGTTGCATCTCCCCCGCGAGGAGGGCGACGCGCCCGAGGATGCGCAGGAGGATGAAGACTTGGCTTACCGCAAGACCGAGCCACACATCCAGATCGGTGCCGACGCCGATCGCGCGGGTGGCCCATCCGTGCAGCGCCACGAATGCCAGGGGCGTGAGGAGCATGGCCACCCACAAGAAAAAGGTCCGGGTGCCGTGGCGCACGGTGAACCGCATCGCCTTGCCGAACGCGAGGTGCGGCTTGGTGTTGACCTCGGACACGACCATGATGCGGCTGTAGTCGTAGACCCGCGCCACCCAACTCACGAGAAAGAAGGTCAGCGCCCAGCGCAGGCCCGTGAGATAGAACGCGGGCCCCGTGCTCGCCGCCTGCTCCGTGAGCCGCGCCACCAGCCAGGTGAGCCCCAGGTGCGCCACCAGGAGGGGGCCGCCCAGGAGCGTGAGCGTCATGAGCGCCACGGCCAGGATGCGCCACACGTGCTGGCGGCAGGCGGCGAAATACGCCGCCCACGTCTCCCGCTGGCCTACCAGCAGGCGCGCGATGATGCCGCCCGACAGATACACGCGCAACAGGAGCGAGACCAATAAGAGCGGGACCAACACTAGCGCGACGGAGGTGAGCTGCGGTGCGCGCCCGGCGCCGAACTCGAGGAACGCGTCCACCGGCATCCGCCCGAAGACCCGGTCGCCCAGGGCGCTATTCCCCAGGTGATTCCGGAACATGAGAGCAAACGGGAGGGTGAGCGCCGCGGCCGTGACCACGTTCACGACCCAGAGCAGCGCGAGCAGGCGCGGCATGCCGAGCGCCCAACCCCAGCCACCCAGGTACGCGCCCCCCACGCCCATGGGCTTGCGCTCCTGCGGCTGCCCCGGCTGCTGCGCGAACGTGGGCGTACTCCGCTTCTGCTGCCGCTGCGGCCGACTCAGATTGAGGATGGGGGACCTACCACCCATGATGCCCGCCTCGCTTCAACGTCATATGGTGAGCGCTCCCAGGACGCACAGCGCGCGTTGCGCGAGCACGAACAGGTGTGCGGCCCAGCGCCGGTCGGCGTGGAGAGCCGGCTCCTCAACGTACGAATTGTTCGCCCGGTTCACGTCCAGAAGCAGGCGCCCGTCCGGGTCCACCACCACGCGGTCCAGCGTCGCCTGCCGCTGGTACGTGTAGCGCACCCAGGGGTACGCGCCGTCCCAGCGCTCGCGCACCTCCTCGCCGTCCGCGAAGCGCACCAGCACCTCCACGGGATAGCCCATCTCCCCCCGATTCGCCACGACGACGGTGTGCCGGTACGGGCCGCGGTCGTGTGCGGCCTGGGCCGCTTCCTTCCGCCGCGTCGCTACCTGCTCGGGCGTGATCGTGATCTGCCCGCCCGCGTGGTCGTACACGCCCGCTTCGAACCCTAGGCGTTCGCTTGTGACCTCCGCGACCGCGTAGTCCACGGTGCCCGTCCCATAGATGAGGGGGCGGAAAAACCAGCGCAGGTCTTGGCCGGAGACTTCCTGCGCCACGGCCATGAAATCGCCCGCCGACGGATGGCGGAAGCGCCACCGCGTAAAATACGTGCGCATGACGCGCGCCATCACGTCCTCACCCAGTTCCAGTTCCAATTGCCGCAGGACCGCCGCCGTTTTCAGATAAGTGTTCAGGCCGTAGCTCACTGGGCTGCGGAAGTCCCACGCGCGCCGGGTGATGCGATCCTGGCCGCGGTCCAGGATCGGCCCCACGCGTGCCAACTGCGCCTGGGTCACGTCCGCGAATCCGAACCAGCCGGGCACGGGAAGGGGCACCTGGTTCGCGCGGAGATAAGGGCGCGCCGGCCCGTAAACCCGATCCAGGATGCGGCCGGCCGAGTACGACGTGAATCCCTCATCCAGCCACGGGTCTTCGAATTCATTGCTGGCCACCATGCTTTGCCAGTACTGGTGGCCGAATTCGTGAATGATCGTGTAGTCGAGCGAAAGATCGTCCTCCGGCATGTACCGGCGCGAGTCCGCCGTGATGAACGTGGGATACTCCATGCCGGCCGAGCCGCGCCCGTTCGCCGGCGGATCCACCAGCGTGATGGTCCGATACGGATACGGCCCGTACCACAGGCCGAAGTGCTTGATCGCCGTGCCCAGCGCTTGCGCGTACCGGTCGGCCTCGTCCGCGTGCTCCGGCTGCAGCAGGAGGATCATGGTCACCTCCGGCAACGCGATCGCCTCGGGCGTCAGGCCCAGCCCGGTCGCAAACTTCTGCAACTGCGCGCTCGAGACCCACTCCGCCAGCTTGAACACCCGTTCGTCCTTCACGAACCGGGGGCTCGCCGTCCACGCAAAATCGATCACGCGCGCCTGGTGGAACGTGTAGGTGGCCGTCGTCTCCGTCTCCTGGTAATCCGTCTGCTGCCCCGTGGCGCCGACCACGTACCCCGCGGGCACGGTAATCTCCACGTCGTACGTCCCGAAGTCCGCGTAGAACTCGCTGTTCGCGTGGAATTGGTGGCAGTTCCATCCCGGCGCCTGCCGGCCCCGCTGGCCCGCGCTCTCCCACACGCCCAGCTTCGGGAACCACTGGCCCGCGAGCACGTAGTCCCCCGCGTAGCCCGTGCGCGCGAACAGCTTGGGCAGCTGCGCCTCGAAGTGGATTTCCAGCTCCAGCGCCTGCCCGGGCGGGAGCGGGATCGGCAGCGGCAGCCGCACCACCGTCTGATCCTCGGGGTCCGTGCCGTCCGGCTGGATGAACTCCAGCGCGTGGACCAGCTCGGCCCCGCTGATCTTGAGCGAGCGCACGTCGATCCAGCCCCAGCCATCCTCCGGCATCGTGTCCAAGCGGAGCTGCCCGCTGCTCTCGCGCATGAACGTGCTCTGCTCGTTCTTGAATGCGTTCAGGTACAGGTGAAACTGCAGGTCGGGAATCGCATCCGGCGACGTGTTCGTGTACCGCACCACCTGCCGCCCCTGCAGCCGGTGCGTCTCCGGGTCCAGCCGCACGCCGATGCGATAGTCCGTGCCCGATGCCGATTGCAACAGCGCGGCCATCTCCGCGGCGCTCGGGACCGGAATCGCACCCGGTGGCGCAACTGCCGGCTCCGCTATTGGGACAACCTGTTCCGGCGCACTGTCGGGTGATGCGGGCGGAGCCGCGTCTGACGTGACGGGTTGCGGCGCCGCCGCGGGTGCGGCCTCCACCGGGGCGGGGGCCGCGGGCTCCGCTTCAGCGGGAGGCTGTGCTGCGGTGGGTGCCTCCGGCTCTTCTGCCGTCGCGGCCGGTGGGGGAACAGCCGCTGGAGCCTCGGCTGGCGGCTCGGGGGTCGCGATCGCCGGTGGTGTCGCGGGCGTCCCCTCGGCAGGCGCTTGGGCCGCACCCGACACGACGAAAGCCCCGGCCACCAGGGCCAGGGCGATAAGCGGGATACGAGCGGAAGAACGGGGACGCATGGGGGAACAGGGAACAGGCATAATACCATTACTGCCTGCCGAATATCAACAATTCTGCTAGCATCCCGTGACCAACGAGCCGGTCGCGTTCCGGGGCCTCCCGCACCATAATGGGCGCGCCCACGGAGGTCCGGATCATGGCCGAGAGCGACCTGGCGAAGAAACACTGCGTGCCCTGCCGCGGCGGGGTGCCGCCGCTGCCTGCGGACGAGACCGACCGGTTGCTCGCGCAACTGGACGGGTGGACTATCGCGCAGGAATACCACCTGACCAAACACTTCACGTTTCCCGATTTCGCGCAGGCTCTGGACTTCGTGAATCGGATCGGCGCCATCGCGGAAGCCGAAGGGCATCACCCGGACATCCACCTGGCGTGGGGCAAGGTGACCGTCGAGGTCTGGACGCACAAGATCAGCGGCCTCACCGAGAGCGATTTCATTTACGCCGCCAAAGCCGACGTGGCGCTGGCACCCGCGTAGGGACTTCAGGGTAGGGGCCGGTCTTCAGACCGGCCCGGGCGGACACGCGGGCCCGGCCCTACTAAAGCCCGGCCCTCCCTGTTTCTGGCGGTACGCCAGGGTGCAATTGCACCATCGGGTACACTGCGCGCCATGAACCGATGGCTCGGCATCTTCCTGGGCATCGCCGCGGCCGCGATCGCCGTCTACGCCACGGGCGCCTACGAGTACCTGCGCCCGACGGCGCTGCGCGACCTGCTGCTCGGCCTCGGCGTGTGGGGGCCCGTGGTGTACGTGCTGGCGTTCATGCTCGGGCAGATACTGCAGCTGCCCGGCCAGCCGTTCTTGCTCGCGGCGGCGCTCACCTGGCCGCGGCCGATGGCGTTCGCGGTGGCGTGGCTCGGGTGCATCCTCTGCGGGCTGCCGTCGTTCCTGTTCGCGCGCTACGTAGCCCACGACTGGGTGCAGGCCCGGCTGCCCGCCCGCCTGCGCAAGTACGAGGCGCGCATGGTGCAGGGCGGCGTGCGCGCCGTGATCCTCCTGCGCCTCATCCTGTTCCTCAGCCCGCTGCTGCCGCCCGCGCTGGCGCTGTCCCGCGTGCGCCTGCGCGAATTTTTGATCGGCACCGCCATCGGGTTGCTGCCCGAAGTCATCGTGTGGACCGTGTTCGGGCCGCGCCTGTTCGCGTGGTTCATGGCGCTGCCGCGGAGCATATGGGCGGTGCTCGCGGTGGCCGCCGGGCTCATCACCCTCGCCGTGTTCGCCTACCACTGGCGCGCCGCGGCGCCCGCACCCCCTGCTGCGCCGGAGCCCGCCCCGCAACCGGAAGGGCCTTAGGCCCGCGCGGGCCGGCGGGGACGTTACACTTCTTCGGCTTCGTCGAGGAAGTAATTGAAATCTTCGGTCTGTTCGTCGGCGTGCAACACTTCGTAGGCGTGCGCCGCGCTCTTGGCGCTGTAGAGTTCCCGCTGAATGCTGCGGTCGCGGCCGATGGCGCGGCTGAACGCGGCGAGCACCTCCAGGTGCTGGTCCCGGTGGGTGGGCGGCGTCGCCAGCAGGATCACGCAGTGCACCGGCTGGCCGTCGGGCGTGTCGAACCGCAGCCCGTCGTGGCTGATCCCCATGGCGCCAAGGATGGTGTCGCCTTCGGGCAGCACCCCGTGCGGCATGGAGAGGCCGCTCCCGAGGCACGTGGACATCTCCGCCTCGCGCGCAAAGACGGATTCAAGAAACTGCTCGCGGTCGATGGCCAGGTCGTTTGACTGAATCAGGCGGTCCGCGAGTTGCTCGATGGCCTGGTCCTTCGTTTCCGCTTTCAGGTCCGCGATGATGTGCTCCTCGTGCAGGAAATCGATGAGCCGCGCACGATCCTTGCCGAAGTCGCCGGACCGCGCCAGCGCGATGCGGGTCATCACCGGACCGATGATCTCATTGATCGTGACCACGGTCAGCCCCACCGCCAGGAACAAGTCGTTGATCGACGAGAACGCCGGGTCCTCGCGCACCAGCAGCATCAGGCCCACCGCCACGCCCGCCTGCGGGATCAGTGCCGGGCCGAGGCAGCGTCTGATGCGGTCCGTCGCCCCCGCCATGCCCATGGCGAGGCGGGCAGCGACGATCTTGCCCGCCAGCCGCGCCACGACCATCAGCAGCGCCAGGACGCCGCCCGGAATAGCGTAGGACAAGTCCATCTCCAAGCCGGCCAGGGTGAAGAAGACGGCGAGGATCGCGGTCTCGAAGTTGGCGAACACGGCGTGGCCGATCTCTTCCTTTTCCGGTGTCAGGTTCGCCAGCGTGACGCCCAGGAAGAGACACGTGAGCAGGGACGAGATGCCGACCAATTCGGCCAAGCCCAAGATGAGCAGAATGGCGATGATGGAGGCGGTGGCCAGGCTGTCCGGCCGGTGGACGCGGCGGGTGGCGGCAATGAGGGCGCCCCCGGCCAGCGCGCCGAGCAGGATGCTGAGCCCCAACTGCGAGAGCGGCGCCGCGAACACGTCGAGCGCACCCGCCGTGGTCTGGGGATTCAGGCTGACCCGGGTGATCGTGCGCGCAGTCTCGAACAGGGTGATGCACGCCACGTTGTTCAGCGCCACCGCCGCGATGAGCGTTTTCACGAACACGCCCTTCGACCGGGTTTCCTTGACGACGGCCAGGATCGTGGCGGGCGCGGTGGAAATCGCGAGCGCCGCCAGCAACAGGCCGACCGTCCAGTCCGCGTTGGGCACGATGAGCACGGCGGCGAACACGAACGCGGGCGTGACCGTGGCCTCCAACAGCAGCAGCAGGGTCAGGCGCTTGAACGCGTTGCGCAGCCGCCGCACGTGCAGGTGATTGCCGATGTCCACCGCCATGAGGCCCAGGGCGAAGTGGGTGATCGGCTCCAGCCCGTGCAACGCGTCCTGGTCGAACAGGCGCAGCACGGACGGGCCCATGAGCACGCCCACGAGGAGTTGCCCGGTCACGGAGGGGAGGTGCACGCGCTTGGCGGCCTCCCCAGACAGCACGCCGGCGACCAGCACCACCGCCAACGTGAGCAGCGGGTTGTGGCTCACCACCATGGCACGGCACCGGAGGACGGCGCGACGGGGACTGGGGGAATGCCGGGCCGGGAGCTGGACATGGGCGGGGCCGCGGGCAGAACCTCACCCGCGTCCCCCGCATTGTTGGAGGGATGGCCTCTCTGATGCAACCCCCTGCGCCCCAAGGAGTTCGCCCCACCGGAGTTGATTGACTCCCCGTGGAGCCGGTAGTAAGGTGAGAGTTTGCCCCGGTGGCGGCGCCCTGGGCCCTCGAACAGCGCCCCGCCGGATGGGCAAGAAGGAGTGCATCCCATGATCGTCGTGATGAAACGCGGCGCCACCGCGGAGCAGATCGAGCACGTCACGGAGAAAATCGTGGCGTTCGGCTACCAGGTCCATCCGATTTACGGCGAAGTGCGCACGGTCCTGGCCGCGGTGGGGGCGGACGAAGGCAAGGCGCGCCTCGAATCGCTGAAGACCATGCCGGGCGTCGAGCACGTGATGCCCGTGCTCAAGCCCTTCAAGCTCTGCTCCCGCGAGGTGAAGGCCGAGCCCACGGTCATCCGCGTCGGCGAGGCGGTGATCGGCAACCGCGAGATCGTGGTGATGGCCGGGCCGTGCAGCGTGGAATCCCGCGAGCAGATTCTCGAAGTGGCGCACGCGGTGAAAGCGTCGGGCGCAAAGATCCTCCGCGGCGGCGCCTTCAAGCCGCGCACGTCCCCGTATGCGTTCCAGGGCCTGGGGGAAGATGGCCTAAAGCTGCTGGCCGAGGCACGCGAGCAGACCGGCCTCGCCGTGGTGACGGAGATCATGGACCCCCACGACTTGCCGGCGGTGGTGGACTACGCGGACATTCTGCAGGTCGGCGCGCGCAACGTGCAGAATTTCGCCCTGCTCAAGGCGCTCGGCCGCACGCGGAAGCCCGTGTTCCTCAAGCGCGGGCTGAGCACCACGGTCGAAGAATGGCTCATGAGCGCGGAGTACATCATGAGTGAAGGCAACTACGAGGTCATCCTCTGCGAACGCGGCATCCGCACGTTCGAGACGATCACCCGCAACACGCTCGATCTGAACGCGGTGCCCGCCGTGAAGGTGCTCAGCCACCTCCCGGTCATCGTCGACCCCTCTCACGGCACCGGCCGCTGGGATCTGGTGACCCCCATGGCGTTGGCGGCAGTAGCGGCCGGCGCGGACGGCCTGATGATCGAAGTCCACCCCCGCCCAGAGGAAGCCTTGTCCGACGGCTATCAGAGCCTCACGATCGGCCGCTTCCGCGAGTTGATGGTCCGCGCCTCCCATGTGGCGGAGGCTGTCGCGCGTTCCTTGACCATCCCGGCCGTTGCGGCCGGTAAGGTATGACCGTCGGCGCCGGGCCGGAATCCGACTCGGCTTCTCCCGCGGCGGCGGCCGCCGAGGTCGAGACGCTGGTCCCCTCCGACAGCGAATTGGCCAACACCGTCGAAGCGCTCCTCTTCGTGGCGGAGAAACCGCTCAGCTATAAGAAACTGCGCACGGTGCTGGGCGGCGTGCCGATCGCGCAGTTGGAGGCGACCGTCCAAGGCATTCGCGATCGGCTAGCGGCGCACGGGGCGCCCCTGGAATTGCGCGACATCGGCGGCGGCCTGAAGCTCTGCACCAAGCGCGAGTACGCGCCGTTTATCAAGAAGTTGTACGGGGTGCGCGCGGCGGCGGGCAAGCTCAGCCAGGCGGCGCTGGAAACCCTGGCGGTCGTGGCGTACAAGCAACCGGTGATCCGCGCGGAAATCGAAGCGATTCGCGGCGTGGCCAGCGACAGCGCCGTGCACACCCTGCTCGACCGGAAGCTCATCGAGGCGAAGGGCTATCGCGACGTGCCGGGCCATCCGTCGGAGTATGGCACCACGCAAGACTTCCTCATGTATTTCGGGCTCAACGACGTGAGCGAACTGCCGACTCTCGAGGAACTGCGGGCGGAACCCGCCGATTCCGAGGCCTAATCGTGCGCCTGGCCCGCGCGCTGGCCGCGGCCGGTGTCTGCTCGCGCCGGGAAGCGGAAGAGCACATTCGCGCCGGCCGGGTGGGAGTGAACGGGACCGTGATCGCCGAGGTCGCGACCAACGTGGACCCCATCAACGACGCGATTACTCACGACGGCGCGCGCGTGTTTCTGGAGCGGCCCACCACTGTCCTGCTGTACAAGCCCGAGGACGTGATTACCACTGTGCAGGATCCCCAGGGCCGTCCGACCGTGCGCGACCTGCTGCCGAACGTGCACGAGCGCATCTATCCGGTGGGGCGGCTGGATGCGGACGTCACCGGAGTGTTGCTGCTGACGAACGACGGCGACCTCGCCTACCGGCTCACCCACCCGAAGTACGAGGTGAAGAAAACCTATCGGGTATGGGTGGAGGGGAAACCCACGGACGGCACCCTCCGGCGCCTGGCGCGGGGGATTACCTTGCGCCGGCACGAGCGGCCGACCGCCCCCGCGCGCGTGACGATCGTCCGCAACATTCGCGCGGGCGCGGTCCTGCGGATCACCATTCACGAAGGCCGCAAGCACGAGATCAAACGCATGTGTGCGAAGGTCGGCCATCCCTGCACGCGGCTCGTGCGCGAGAAGTTTGCCGGCATGACCCTCAGCGGCCTTTCGCCCGGGCGGTCGCGGGAACTCACGTTCAAGGAAGTCCGCAAGCTGCGCAAACTGGTCGGCCTGGAACAGGACACGGCGGACGTGTTGCGCGAGCTGGACGCGCGCGCGGCGGCGACCATCGGGGATGCACCAGCCGGCGCGCGCGCCGCGACGCCCGTCCCCGCGCGCGCCCGGCGCGGCCCTTCACCGAAAGCGGCACGCGCATGACGCGCGGGTGGGGCGTGCTGGTGGGCGCGGCTGTCCTGGCCGGCGCCGCGGGGCGGCCGGCGACGGCGCAACTGCCCGAGCCGATTCGGCATGCGGCGGAGGCGACGGTGCTCATCGAGGCGTCGTGGGAGATTCGCGGGCGCTTCGAGGGCAAAGAGTTGCGCGAGTTCGTCGACAGCAACGGGTCCGGGTTCCTCATCGCGCCGCAGGGCATGATACTGACGAACAGTCACGTGGTGGACCCGCAGTTCGTCGAGGATGAAGTGAAGCGGGTCCTGGCGGATATCGCGAAGTGGATCGACTTCAGCGTCCGGCGCACGGGGCTGACGGTGCGCGCCTTCAGCGGGTCCGAGGAAGAGATCAAGCGGCGCGCCAGCGTGTTGCGTACCGATCGCAAGCATGATTTGGCCATCGTGTCCACGCACTTCGGGCGGGACATGCCCTACCTGCGCTTGGGGCTGCCTGAACAGTTGGAGGTCGGCCGCGGCATCATCGTGTGCGGGTTCCCGGCGGACAGCGTCATTCGCAAGCTCGTCCAGAACCCCGGGACCACCGGCAGTGCAATCAGCATCAGCCAGGGCCGCGTGACGGCGCTCCGCCGCGACAACGACCAAGTGATCCGGCTGCTGCAAGTGGACGCCGCTGTGGTCGGGGGCAATAGCGGCGGGCCCGTGATCGATCGTGCCGGGCGCCTGATGGGCGTGCTCAGCTCCACGATCGGGCCCGGCGTGAATTTCGCCATCGGGATGGACACGGTGATGGACTTCGCGTCGAGCTACGTGCCCAAGGCGGATCAGCCCGGTCAGCCGGATGCGGCCGACGCGGCGGAGCAGTCGGCCGGCCCCGCGGCGAATGAGGTGATCCTCTACCTCAAGAACGGCGATCGCGAGCGGGGGATCCTCAAGCGGGAAACCGAGACCCACGTTACGCTCAAGCTCCCGGGCCTCGGCGTGATGCAGTTTCGCAAATCCGAAATCGCCCGAATGGAGCCGGTCGCCGAATAGGCCGCCCGCCCGCCGCGGTTGTCAGGGTGCCCGAGCGGCGGTAGGATTTGCAGCATCCTGGGGGGTCGGTGATGGGAGTGACGTCGCCACCGCGGTCTGGACTGCGGGGCATATTGGATCGCTGGCGGGGGTTTGCCCGGCGCGTGGCGCGGGCGCAGACCCTGGTCTTGCTCACCGTGGTCTACGGCCTGATCATCATCCCGATGGGGCTGGTGCTGCGCCTGGCAGGCCGCAGCCCGCTCAAGCAACCGCGCGAGAGCGCCGACAGCGCGTGGACCCCCCGCGCCGAGGTGCCGTACACCCTCGAACGTTTCAAACGGTTGTTTTAGGAATCGCGCGTGTCCGCAGATTTCGCAGATGACGCAGATTCTTCATGCGGACACGATCGAACACAATCCAACAAGCACTCATGTGCGTCTCGTGTGTCCGAGCTTTAGTGCGGCCATCGCAGCGAGGGGGGAGCTTGCGCACTGTTCTGTATCTATGTCCAACCCAAGAAATCTGCGTCATCTGCGAAATCTGCGAAATCTGCGGATACACGCGTGAAACGTTCCTGCCATGTCAGCGGTAAATGCAACTGATCCCGAGTCGAACGTCCGGGTCGCGGAACTGGTTGCGGACTTCTATGACAAGTACCCCTTCCCGGGCTACGACATCACCAAGTACAACTTCAAGGAAGACCTGTTCAAAAACGCGAACGCCTACGCCCGGGCGCTGGACATGCAGATTCCGCTCGACGCCACCGTCGCCGACCTGGGCTGCGGCACGGGCCAGCTCGCCAGTCTGTTCGCGGCGAAGGGGCGCACCGTGTTCGGCGGCGACTTCAGCCCGGCGTCGCTCGTGGCCGCGCGGGAGTTGCGTGCGAAGCTCGATCTGGAGACGCTGACACTGGAACACGTGGACCTGCTGAACGTGGAGACGGTCCCGGGCACCTTTGACTACGTGTTCTGCAACGGGGTGCTGCACCATACGAACGATCCGTACGGCGGGTTCGTCAACGTCATGAAGTTCACGCACCCGGGGTCCTACGTGGTCATCGGGTTGTACAACCGCTACGGCCGGCGCGCGCTGAACGTCCAGCGGCGGTGGGTGGAGTGGCGGCACCGGGACGAACAGCAGGTCAGGCGGGAGTTCATCCAGGACATGCTCGAGAAGCCCGAGGCGGATACCTGGAAGCAGGACACGTGGTACGCGGACCAGTATCAACACCCGCACGAGAGCGTGCACACCATTGCGGAACTGCTCGGCTGGTACCGCACGCATCGCCTCGACTACGTCAACTCGCTGCCGGCCATCGAGCCCTTCCGGCGGCAGGACCGGGCGATGCGCATCTTTCGGCCCGCGGGTACGGCGGCGTGGCGGCGCGGGGGCCCGGCCACCCTGCTGACGCAACTCCTGTGGACCTGGACCCTGCGCAAGACCGGCGGCTACTACGTCATCGTCGGCCGGCGCGCCGCTTGACCCGACACTGATCCGACCGGAGTACAGTAGACTGCTGTGAGTACCATCCTGGGCGTGTCCTGTTACTACCACGATGCCGCAGCGTGCCTGGTGCAGGACGGGCAGCTGGTGGCCGCGGCCGCCGAAGAGCGGTTCAACCGCATTAAGCACTACAGCGAGTTTCCCGTCGAAGCGATCAACTACGTGTTGAGCGCGGGCGGCGTAGTGCCGGACCAGGTGGACTACATCGCCTTCTACGACAAGCCCTTCCTCAAGTTCGAACGCATCCTGGCGAGCTACGTGGCCACCGCGCCGCGCAGCTACCGCGCGTATCTGCAAGCCATGCCCGTGTGGCTCACCCACAAGCTCCGCGTCGAGCGGAACTTCCGGAAGGAATTGGGGTTGGGCGGTGAGTTGCTCTACGGCGAGCATCACCTCAGTCACGCGGCCAGCGCGTTTCTCGTGTCGCCCTTCGAGGAGGCGGCGATCATGACCGTCGACGGGGTGGGCGAGTGGGCCACCGCGGCGACGGGCGTGGGCCGCGGCCACACGGTGCAACTCAATCGGGAGGTGATGTTCCCGCACTCCCTCGGCCTGTACTACAGCGCGCTCACGTCCTACCTGGGCTTCCGGATCAATGACGACGAGTGGAAAGTGATGGGCCTCGCGCCCTACGGGCAGCCGACGCTCGTGGACAAGTTTCGCCGCATGCTGCGCACGCACGCCGACGGCAGCTTCGAACTGGACCTGACCTACTTCGCCCACACGTACAGTGCGCGCCGGGCGTACACGGACGCGTGGATGGAGTTGTTCGGGGAGCCGCCCCGCGAGGCCGAGGCCGAGATTACGGATTTCCATCGCGACGTGGCCCGCAGCGGCCAACTCGTCATCGAGGAGGCGCTGCTCAACATGGCCCGCGCGCTCCACGCGCAGACCGGGTCGTCCAACCTCTGCATCGCCGGCGGCGTCGGGCTGAACAGTGTCGCGAATTATCGGCTGCTGACGGAGACCCCGTTCGAGCGCCTGTTCATCCAGCCGGCGGCCGGCGACGACGGTGGGGCGCTGGGCGTGGCGTTCTTCGTCGAACACTGCCTGCTCGGCACCCCGCGCTCCTACGAGATGCGGCACGCGTACCTGGGCCCCGAGTTCAGCGATGCGGAGATCGGGAATTTCCTGCGCAGCGTTGACGAGGCAGCCGACCCGCTGCCGCATGAGACCTTGTTGAGCGAAACGGCGGAGGCTATTGCCGCGAGTCAGGTGGTGGGCTGGTTCCAGGGCCGCATGGAGTTCGGCCCGCGCGCCTTGGGCAATCGCAGCATCCTGGCGAATCCCACCGATCCGCGGATGAAGGACCTCATCAACAGCAAGATCAAGTTTCGCGAAGCGTTCCGCCCGTTCGCCCCCAGCGTTCACGCCGAGCGCGCGCACGAATACTGGGACCTGGCGCACGAGAGCCCGTTCATGCTGCTCGTGCCTCCCGTCCGGCCGGAGTGGGCGGCGAAGCTGCCGGCCGTGACGCACGAGGACGGGACGGGCCGCGTGCAGACCGTGGAGCGTGACGTAAACCCGTTGTACTACGACTTGCTCGCGCAGGTGGAGCACCGCATCGGCGTCCCCGTGGTCGTGAACACCAGCTTCAACGTGCGCGGCGAACCCATCGTGTGCACCCCCCGCGACGCCTACCAGTGCTTCCAGAACACGGGCATGGACGTGCTCGTGATGGGCAGCTATATCCTGCGCAAGCCCGGCGCCGGCAGCGCCGCTTCACCGGCCTGACCCCCGGCGACCAGCGCCGCCGGGCCGCCCCGGGCTAAGCCGCGCGCCGGGCGGGCACTTGGGGGGCCGCCGCCGGGGAGATGCCCGGTACGCGCCGGGGACGGTATACTTAGAAGTCGGGCTTGGGGGAGGGACCCGCATGCCCGGCGCGTGGAGGTCGGATATGGGGTTGCTCTCGGAATTTTGGCTGTACCTGCGCCACCGGAAGGTCTGGTGGATCACGCCCATCTTCGCGGTGCTGCTCGTGTTGAGCATCTTCATCGTGACGGTGGAGAGTTCGGCGGTCCTGCCGTTCATCTACGCCCTGTTCTAATGCACCCTGGCGCGCAACGGAAGGGTATCGTGAAGACACTCCTGGGTAGGGCCCGGCGCGGGGAGGTCGGATATGGGGTTGCTCTCGGAATTTTGGCTGTACCTGCGCCACCGGAA
>CBDUXP010000062.1:0-21837 GCA_965371225.1 uncultured bacterium
TGCGGTGCAACACCGCGCGAGAGCATGTCAACTACAACCACAAATTCCTATCCAGCGACCGGTACTGGATAGCTTCGGCGATGTGGGTTTGGTCGATGGTGTCGGCGGGGGCGAGGTCGGCGATGGTGCGGCGACTTTGAGCGGCCGGTCCTAGGCGCGGGCGCTGATGCCGACGCGCGGCGTTTGTGCTTGTAGAAGCGACATTACCTCGCCTCAGCTCGATGATGAGGGTGCGGTTGATGGAGGTCTTGAACGCCCACGCTAGAGACCCATCTCCATGAACACCGTGATGGAGTAGTACCGATCAAGAGCCTCCTCTGATTGATACGACTTCATACTGTTGTTCGCATAGGGATCAATTTTGCGGAAACCTAGAGATCCGTAGAGTGAATGCGCCGCATGCAAAAACTCCAGACTTTCAAGCCTCAATTGATGATACCCGATCAAGCGGGCCTCACTGATCAGTCGCTCAATAATCGCACGGCCGATACTCTTGCCCCGGAAGCTCGGGGGAACATACATACGTTGGATTTCACCTACGCCCCCTTCAAGCTGTTTCAAACAACCCACTCCTGCAATGTCGCTACCGTAGTAAACAAGGTAGAACCGACCATGAGGAGGCTCAAACTTATTTGGATCTGTTAAATCCGATTCAATCATGGCGTCAATATCAAATTCGAGTCCGTAATCGCGTACCAGTCGCTCATTTAGCCAAGCCAGATACTCGTAGATTAGGGCACCCGCCTGCTCCCTTTGCTGTTCACTTTGAACTTGATGAAAGGAAATCGCTTCGTCGGGCATATGAGCTTACCGACATCTTTCGACAGGTAGCGGGCCGATGTGACATGTAACGGTGCAGCAGGTACGGGGTCAGGTCTTGCATTGCGACTTGCCGGAAGGCCGTCTCCACTACAACCACAGATTCCGGTCCAGGGAGCGGTACTGGATGGCTTCGGCGATGTGGGCTTGGTCGATGGTGTCGGCGGGGGCGAGGTCGGCGATGGTGCGGGCGACTTTGAGCAGCCGGTCGTAGGCGCGGGAGCGGCCCAATCGACAGTCGGTGTGGCAAAGCAAGACCTGACCCCCTTCCCTTCCGGCTAGGGCCCCTCTTCCTCAGCATTTCTGAATTGCCCGAACCAACCCCACAATTCCTCTAGCTCAACATCCTCCGGGATGGGGTTGTCATCAATAAACTTGCACTCAAAGAATTGATTAAAGAACGCCTCCACGGTCCTTCGCGGATGGTTTGCAATCCATGATTCATTGAACTCCGCATTAATATCATAGTGATGAGTGTGAATGAACTCCTCCCAAGTCGCAACGATCTCATCTTCACTATCCAGCGTGATGAATGACGTTTGTTCTAATGACCGGTCGTTGACGTCACCCCAAGCGCCCTTCATTGTCTTCAACGCTTCTTCGTCCGTCTTAGGTCCGCTATATCCAAAGATGGTGATCATGAAAGCGCTCTCAAACCCTCGCCTTAAGCGCTGCCACTCATTGGACACGAACGGGTCAGATGCATAGTCCTTGTTCCTGATCGGATAAAGCAACCGTGTCCTCTGGAATTGATTACCACATTTCCCACAGCGCATGTTGCTCGGCCCACTTATCCTGTCGCTTTCGCAAAACCCGACGCCTACATTGCCGTGTAGAAAAGCCAGTTTAGGCAGCGTTAAGCCTGTTTTGCTGCTTCTTACATAGGATTGCAATAGCAACGGATCCCAGTTAAACGTCGCGATTATGTCCTTTCCCCGCAACGACAGCACAAGACGATCATAAATGGTTGGACTGTCGGCTAGTTCCAATTGGCTGAAATAGTCCTCCACCATGTCCTCGACAATCCGTAACTTGTCTGCCTCCTCATTCGCGTGAAGGGTAGAGAATATATCTTCAAAGTTTTGGTCGGGATCGATCCCCCATTTTCCCAACACAACATCGAGTCCAACCACCCGACACAAATCTTCCATTAACGGAAGAACCACTCCATTCCTGTCACCGCCAGGACATGCCGCCCTGCTTGCTCCCGCCCCAAGGACAACCACATGAGGTCGTGCTTGGCTCACCTCTGCGATCTCCTCTTCAACAGACATTGTTGAGTGATTCTCTGCCATAACTAGCCCTGAGCTACAACCACAAGTTCCTATCCAATGAACGGTACTGGATCGCTTCGGCGATGTGGGCTTGGTCGATGGTGTCGGCGGAGGCGAGGTCGGCGATGGTGCGGGCGACTTTGAGCAGCCGGTCGTAGGCGCGGGCGCTGATGCCGAGGCGTTGGATGGCTTGTTCCATGAGCGTCTTCGCGCCGGGTTCGGGCACGCACAGGTCGCGCACCTGCTTGGCGCTCATCTGTCCGTTGCAGTACACGCCGTGTTCCCCGAACCTTGCGTGCTGCCGTTGCCGCGCCGCGAGGACCCGCCCGCGGATCGTGTCGGACGCGTCGCCGCTGGGCTCCCGGGTCTGCAAGTCGTCGATGGGCACGGCGGGCACCTCGATCTGGATATCGATGCGATCCAGCAGCGGCCCGCTGATGCGCGCCATGTAGCGCTGCACCTGCGCCGGGTTGCACGTGCAGGTCTTGTGCGGGTTGCCCAGGTGCCCGCACGGGCAGGGGTTCATGGCGGCGGCGAGCATCACCTTCGCGGGGAACGTGACGTTGTAGTTCGCGCGCGCGATGTCCACCGTCCCGTCCTCCAGCGGCTGCCGCAGCACCTCCAGCACCGCGCGGTTGAACTCGGGCAGCTCGTCGAGGAACAGCACCCCGTTGTGCGCGAGGGAAATCTCGCCCGGCCGCGGGAACGTGCCGCCGCCCACCAGCGCCACGTTGCTGATGGTGTGGTGCGGCGAGCGGAACGGCCGGTGCGCCACGAGCGCGCGCCCGTCGAGCGTGCCGCCGATGCTGTGCACCTGCGTGGTCTCGATGGCCTCGGCCAGGGTCATGGGCGGCAGGATGGTGGCCAGCCGCTTGGCGAGCATGGACTTGCCCGACCCGGGCGGCCCGACCATGAGCACGTTGTGCCCCCCCGCCGCGGCCACCTCCAGCGCGCGCTTCGCGTGCGCCTGCCCCTTCACGTCCTGGAAGTCGATGGGATACCGCAGCCCGTCGCCGTCCAACGCCGCCAGGTTCGCCCGCGTCGGGTGCAGCGGCGCGAGCCCGTCGAAGTGGTCGATGATCTCCTGGATGTGCGACACGGCGAGCACCTCGATGCCGTCCACCACCGCGGCCTCCTCGCCGTTCGCGCGCGGGCAGATGACGCCGCGCCGCCCGGCCGCGCGCGCGCCGAGCGCCATGGGCAGCACCCCGCGCACCGCACGCACCCCGCCGTTCAGCGCCAGCTCGCCGACCACCGCGTAGTCGAGATACGCCTCGTTTACGAGTTGCCCGGACGCGACGAGCAGCCCGAGCGCCACCGGCAGGTCGAGCGCGCTGCCCTCCTTGCGGATGTCGGCGGGCGCGAGGTTGACCGTGATTTTGCCGAGCGGGAACTCGAAGCCCGCGTTCTTCAGCCCCGCGGTGACGCGTTCGCGGCTCTCGCGCACCGCCTCGTCGGGCAGCCCCACCATCTGGAAGCCCGGCAGCCCCGCGCGGCGCACGTCCACCTCCACCTCCAGGGCGTAGGCCTCCACCCCCAGCACGGCGGCGCTGTGGACTTTCGCGAGCGTCATGGGTCCCCTCCCGCCGGGCATTCTATCCGACGACCCTCCGGGACCGAGCGGCACCGGGACCGGGGCCCGCACCGGACAGGCGTCCCTGGCGGTTTGCTTGAGCGTCACGTTGACAGGCTGACGACGCGATCGATACTTTGTCGGACACAATCGTGCCCGAACAGAGGGAACCTGAAGAATGGAAGCATCACTGTACGAGCGACTGGGCGGCCGGGACGGGATCGAGGCCATCTCGACCGATCTCTTTGACCTGCACGCGGAGAACCCGCTCATTAAAACGCGATACGCGGCATCGGACCGGGCGGAGGTGATACGTCTGGTGACGGAATTCTTTTGCGCTGGCACCGGAGGCTCGGAGGAATACACGGGGAAGGATATGCCGACGGCACACGCCGGCATGAACATCAGCGAGCAGGAATTCATCGCAGCGTTGGACGACGTGCTCGCCGCCATGGAGAAGAACGGCGTCGGGCAGCGTGAGAAAGAGGAAGCCCTGATGATCCTCTATTCGCTGAAGAGCGAGGTCGTCCGGCTCTGAACCGTTGCACGCACGCAGTCATCGGAAACGCCCACGTTCCGACAGCGGTCCGAAGCTTACAACGCACAGGGACTGGCAGTCAGAAGCGGAACTGGAACATCACGTCGAAGCCGTCCTCGCGGATGGTGAAAATGGGCACGAGCCCGTCGTCCTCCCAGCGGCCCACGAAGGCCTGGGCCATCAGCTCGCTCAGCACCGCGCCGGCGATCACATCCTCTATATGGTGCTTCTTGTTCTCGACCCGCGAGGCCGCGGTGGCGATCGCCAGCGCGTAGGCGGGCACCATCACGGGCCACGCCTCCTCGAACCCGTAGCGCGCGCGCAGGTACGCCGCGCCCGACCACGCGGCAGTCACGTGGCCGCTTGGGAAGCTGTCCCGCGCGTCGCCGGGCTCGAAGTCGGGCCGCCGCTTGTCCGTGGCCGATTTCAGCGCACGGGTCGCGCCGAACGTGGCGACGGTATTCAGCGTGAACTGCACCATGCCGTTCTCGTCGTGCGGGGTCCCCTGCGGGTCAGCGTGTCGATACGTATAGATGCCCGCCGCGACCGGCACGAGCACGAGCGACACATCGCCCACGGTAGTGAACGCATCCCCCGCCGCCACCGGCATCGCACGCAGCGCTAGACAGGCGGCCACCAGCACCGGCGTGCTACGCCCCTTCGCCAAGACCACCCGCTATCTCCAGCCGCACATTGTATTGCACAGGGCAAGCACACGGCACAGGACGCACAAGCTCAAGCTCTTGCACGGGCCGAGCAAGGGGCTAATGCTCGGGATTAACCTTCGTGGCTTTCCACGCCGACCATAGCAGAGCTATACCCCAGATAAATAAGAAATTTCCCGTGTACGTAAAGACGACGAGACTATCGAGATCGTATTGAAATACAGTGACGACGCGTCTGTAGACGGTGAATGCCAACACAATGAAAAGACTGCAAGGAGCCACAAGCCACCAGAAATGCATTTCACCAACCCCAACCGGGAAGACGCGTCCGCCAACCGTGGTTGCGTCGACGAACCAGATGGCACTGATCGCTGCGATAACGGTGAACACCCCTCCGAGCACAACGCCGTGCCCGAGTGACCTGACAATCGATGTAGAAGAAACCAGCAGAAGCAGGAGCAGCGGTTGGCCGAACAAACAGGTCGAACCCAGCAGCCACCTCAGGCGTCGGTATGCCTTGCTCGGTTGATGCATGTTTGCGCCTCCTCGCGGTCCCCGTTCCGTCTGCAGTGCAACTCTCAGCGTGCCATGACGCCCGGCGTTACGCGATGGGCCGCGCCAGGTAGATTTCGGGTTTGCCGGGGCCGTTGGCGTCGGGAATGACGCCGCAGACGGTGAACCCGGTCTTGAGATAGAAGTCGAAGGGGTGCGGCTCGAGGGTCCGGATGGCGGCGACCGCCCCCAGCGGGTCGGCCCACAGATCGCGCCGGCCGAGGGAGGTCATCGCGCGGTCGGGATGCTCGTCCCCAGTGGAGAGGAACAAGGTGACCGCGCCCTGTTCGCGCCCGATGCGCTCCGCGTCGTCGAGCAGTGCGACGCCGATCCCGCGCCGTTGATGCTCGGGGTCCACCGCGAGCCAGTGCACGAAGACGGACTTCCCACCCCACGCGGCGGCGAACGACCACCCCGCCACGGTCCCGTCCAACCGCGCGACCCGGCTGAGCGCTTTCGGCCCAAAGCTGGCATTGACGATCACCTGCACCGCGTCGTGTTCGTCGAACGGTTCGTGCGGAAACGCGCGGACGAACATTGCCGTCACGTCGGCGATGCCCGCCGCATCGTCCGGTTGCAGGTCCTCGATGCGCAGGCCGGGCGGGCGCGCGGCTGCGGCGCTCACGGCGCGGCCCGGACCGGTGCCCAGGGGCTGATGAGCCGGCCGGCGCCCCGCACCGGATCCCCCAGGGCGAACGCGACCGCATGGTCCACGTCGGGCCGCAGCCGGGCGTCCAGCGCCACGACCACCACGCCCTCCCCGGCATGCCGCGGGAAGTCGATGGCGCGCAGGTCCAGTTGCCCAGCCGGGTCGCCCGCGGTCCACTGCACCAGGATCACAGCCTCTGCGGGATACGCGTCGTGGCCCGATTCCACGAACGCGAGGGCCGCTTCAGGCGCGCGCGTGCGCGGCAGCCCGGCATCCGCAGCGGTCTGATAGGCCACGAACAGCAGATCGCGCTCTTCCCCGCCCGTCAGCGCGCGGCTCACGCGGCGGGTGCGCACTTCGCGTATGCGCAGCACCGTCTCGCTCGCGACGGGCTCGGGGCGTTGCGCCACGCCGAAGCTCCGGGCCTGCACCTGCGCCAGGTCCGCGAGTCGCTTATAAAGGTGTTGGCCACCGGGTCCCTCCAACGCGCGCCCGTAATACTCGTCGATGAGCGGGCCGAACGCGCCATCCGCCTGCGCGGTGGCCTCGGGCGGACGGAGCAGGCGGGGCAGGATGACGGACCCGCCGGCCACCAGCGCCGCCACCGATGCGATTGCCACGAACACCCCAACGAGCAGGCCTACGGGAATCTTCGGCCTCTCTCGCGGCTGGGCGGGCGGGGGATACGTCGGCTCGGCGACCGGCAGGGGCCGCTTCGGCCGCGGCGTGCCCGCTGCGTTAGACGGCGGCAGGGTGCGATCCTCGCGGCCGGCGCACGCGCCCGCGTCGCCTCACGGTACCGGCGCCGGGGAATCGGCGGGAAGTTCCGCCTGCGGCGGCGGCTCGGCCCCAAAGACGCCGACTCCCCGCCCCGTGATGTACAGGCCGTAGCCGAGCAGGGCCAGGCCCACGGCGAGCATGGTGAGAAAGCGCGGGAGATTCGTGTGCTGCGACGTGGTCAGTTGCGGCTGCTTGGACTTCGTCCGCGCGCGGCGGCGCCGCTTCTTTTTTTTGCGTTTGGCCATGCTGCCCTAGCCACGGGACCGCGACCGCTTCCCCCCCAGCGCCCGGTCGTTCAAGTGTGCGACCTTCTCGTTGGCGTATTCGATCATGAGTTGGCGCCGCGCCTTCGGGGGCTGTTTGCCGCGAATCTTCAGACAGTCGGCGTTGTAGTTGTACACCACGCGTTGGTAGTACACGTCGTCGGAGCCAATGGACCCCTGGAGGATCCAGCTTTCGAGGCCGAGGATGCGGATGACCTCCTCCTTGTGCATACCGATGTGGATGCGCGCCACCTCCTGCGTCAGCGTGTCGCAGTCGGCAATCCACGTGTCGCCCTTGATGGAGTACGCGGAGCTAGCGCAGCCGTTCAGCGGCGCGGCAAGGCAGAGCAGGAGGAGCCACGGCACGCGGCGCATGGTTACATCCCCGCCCCGGTGGCCGGGCCCGGCACGTCCGGCGCGGCTGCGGGCGCCGCCTCGTTCCCGCCCCAGTCCAGGTCGCCGTCGCTCACGGGAGCGGCCTTCGCTTCTTCCACCGTCTCTGCCACCAGCGCGCGGAGCATCGGATCCACCTCGTTCACCCATTTGACCCCCAGTTCCACGCGGCGCACGCGGCCGCTGCGGCCAATGATGACGGACGTGGGCAGGAGCGGCGTGTCCCCGTACGCCTGCCAGACGGCGTCCGTCGCCACCGCGACGGGAAAGTCCATGCCCAGCCGCCCGCGAATTTCCGGAATCATCTCGACGGAGGAATCGTTCGCGTGCAAGCCCACGATGACGAGGTCGTCGGGGGAAAACCGGTGGGCCATCTGTTTGAGGATCAGCGTTTCGATATGGCACGGCACGCACCAACTCGCCCACAACTGGATGATGATGACGCGGTTCCCCTTGCGCAGGTCCGCGAGGCTGACCGACCCCCCGCCGGCGGCGTCCAGCGCAAAGTCCGGCGCCGGTTGCCCCAACAAGTCGTACATACCGTGCAGCGGCGCGGGCAGATCCTCGGGTGCTTCCGCCACAGCGTGCCCGGGGAACCCGGCCACGGCCCCCACCGCCAGCAGCGCCGCGAGCGTCTGGCCGACTTTACGCGGCCGCATGCGCCCGGGCTTCCAAGTGGCGGTGGATAGTGTCGCGGATCACGCCGGCGTCGGCGGCCACGGTCACGGGGGGGTTGGGATGGCGGCACTCCACCTCGCCCAGGGTCCCCTCGTGATAGCGCAGCTTGAAGTCGACGAATTTCAGGCCGTGGGCGGTGGACACGACGACGACCCGCTGGGGATCGCGGATCATGCCCCGGTCCACCAGCTTGAAGAGCACCGCGAGCGCGACGGCGGTGTGCGGGCAGCAGAAGAGGCCCGTGCGATCCGCGCGCACCGCGGCGTCGACCAGTTCGTCCTCACTGGCCTGCTCGACGATGCCGTTGAACTCCTTAAGCACTTTGATGGCGCGTTTGATGCTGACGGGATCCCCGATCTGGATCGCGCTGGCCAGTGTCGGCTGCGCCTGTACGGGTTCGTACTCCTCGAACTCCGTGAGGTAACTCAGGTAGAGGGGATTCGCGTGCTCCGCCTGCGCCACCACAATCGTCGGCCGCGTATCGATCAGCCCGAGATGCTCCATCATGAGAAACCCGCGGCCCAACGCGCTCACATTGCCCAGGTTGCCCCCGGGAATGATGATGAAATCCGGCACCTCCCAGTCCAACTGCTGCACGATTTCGATCCCGACGGTCTTTTGCCCTTCGATGCGCAAGGAGTTCATGGAATTGGCCAGGTAGATGTTCTCCGTCGCGGTGATCTCCTTCACGAGGCGCATGCAGCCGTCGAAATCCGTATCGAGGGCCAGGGTGAGCGCCCCGTTGGACAGCGGCTGGATCAACTGCGCGGGGGAGACCTTGCCCTTGGGAAGGAACACGATGGCCGGGATGTCGGCCGCGGCGGCGTAGGCGGCGAGCGCAGCGGAGGTGTCTCCGGACGACGCGCACGCCACTGCGGGGATCGCGGCGCCGCGCGCACGCATCTCCGCCACCATGGAGACGAGCACGGTCATTCCCAAGTCCTTGAACGAGCCCGTATGCCCGTTGCCGCACTGCTTGATCCACAGTTCGGACAGCCCGATGGATTTGCCCAGGCGATCGCCCCAGAGGAGGTTGGACCCGCCCTCGTACATGGACACGATGTTGTCGTCGGCCACCTCGGGGCAGACCCACTCCTTCTTGCCCCAGACGCCGCTGCCGAAGGGCCACTGCGTCGTGCGGTAGCGCTCGTTGAACATGGCGCGCCACTCGTCCGCCGAGTGGGCACGGGCGAGCGCGTCCAGGTCGTGATCCACGCCCAGCAACCCGCCGCACGCGCGGCACTCGTAAATGATCTCGGTCAGCGCATAGGTCTCGCCGCAATCTTCGCAGCTAAACCAGGCGCGGTACGCCATAACGGTCAGACCCCCTCCGCGGCACGATCCGCGCCGCGCCTTCCAGTATACCGCGCGGGGGAACGCGGAGCGTCAGGCTTGGCGGCGGGCCCACCAGAGCGCGCAGCCCATGGCGAACAGCACCCCGCCGAACACGTACATCGGAATGGCCATGGTCCGTGCCTCGGGTTGGGGCGGCAGGCCGGGCGGGATGAACCACCGGCCGCCGCTGACTTTGACGAAGATCGGATTGGTGAACGCCATGGACTGGAACCGGTCGGCCGTCAAGACTTCGTACACCCCGCCCGGGCTCGACCGCGGGGCGGTGGGATCATCCTGCAGGGGGACCCCCGCTTCCACCGTCACGAAACTGTCCCGCTCCAGACGCAGGTCCACGTCCTGCTCGAAACGGATGACCGGCGCGTCCCCGACCGGCGGCAAGTCCGCGAAGGTGTGCAGGACCTCGCCGTTGACGAGCAACCGCACTTCCTCAACGGGCACCCACGACGCCGCGGCGACGGTCAGCCCCACAGTCACCGCCCCTCCCGGCGCGCGCACGGTGTCGCCCATCACGCCGCCGTTCACGGTAAAGCGCACGATCAACGGCCCGCTGGTGCCGAACGTCCGCCCCTGGAGGACCGCTTCGTGGAACGCCACCTCATTCCACCCGTCGAGGCCGGCCGGGTAATACACATAATTGCGGGGATACCCCGCCGGCGAGCGCGGTCCGTGCGTGTCGGAGTTCGCCGTGCCCGTGCGGCGGATGTCCTGGCGCAGCAGCGCGTACCAGTCCCGGCGCACTTGCAGGAACTGGGGATACGACCCCCAGTTCAGCACTTCGATGGCGTCGAAGTCGAGCGCGCGCATGTACCCGTCCGCCGCCGGTTGCAGGAGCCGGTTGTTCGGATACGCGGTGATGGGCAGCGCGGGATCGAAGCCTTCGCCCGCGTCCCCCAGGTGCGAGAAGTAGGACCCCGCGCCAATCCGGTCCGGCGTCCACGGGCGCGGGTGATTCAGTTGGATCACCGCCGGATCGTAGTCGCGCCGCAGGATTTCGTAGGCATCCGCCAGCGACATGCCCTCGTGCGGCGGCGCCCCGTGCCGCGACGCGTGCGGATCGTAGGCGATGGGCCACGCGTTGGAATGGCCGATGGTCCACGGGGCGCGCGCGTTCGGCGCCACGCCGGTGATCTCCGTCCCGATCAGCACGCGGATGTGATCGCGCACGCCCAGCGCGTCCAGGGCGGCCTCAAACGTATTGACGTTGTCATGCTCCGTAGAGGTCAGGACATCGACGCCCTCCGCCACGAAGGAACTCAGGCGCAGCATGTTGGTCAGCGACGTATCGTCGCTCGCCTCCCCGTGCACGTGAAAGTCCGCCGTGATGTATCCGGGCAGTTCGATCGCCCGCGGCGGGTTGAACGGCGCGACGGTCACCTCCTGGCCAGGCCGGTCCACCCGCACCACCCGCGACGCCACCCCATGCTCCAAGCCGCGGGTGGCGAGCAGCCGATACGTCCCCGGCGGCACGGCGACGCGCGTGCGATCCGCCGCGGTCCCGACGAAGTACAGATCCCGCGTCTCCATGCCACCGTCGACCCGCTCGCCGTCCAAGCGAAAGTCGAGCATCTCCGGATTGAACACCGGGTCCGGCGTCTCTCCCTCCCCCCGCACCACGACGCGGCCCGGGCCGGCATCGATGAAGGCGGGCTCGAACACCAGCCAGCCGGGTTCGGTCAGGCGCACCTCGCCCACGTCCGCGAACGCCCCGCGCGTGACGCGCACCTCGCGGAACTGCGGCGGCCGCTGCGGGGCGCGCACCTCGAGCGTGTAGTTACCCGGCGGCAGGCTGGCACGGAAGACGCCGGCATCGGGGCCGGCCACCGTCGTCGCCAACTGGGTCACGGGGGTGCCCGCGGGTGCTGTGCGCACGTGGATCACGTGCGGCACGGCGGGCGGCGTCACGCGGCCCTGCACGCCGCTGCTGCCGTCGGCGTACGCGAGCAGGGGGAAGAGCACGTCCGTCGTGGCCGCCACGTCATGGCGCCCCGCCACGAGGAACAGGCGGTGATACGTCCAGCTCGCGCCCGGCGCCAAGGTGCGACCCCGGGCCCGGAGCATGCGCGGCATGCTGATTTCCTGCCAGTCGTGATCGAAGAGAAACGTGGTGATCGCGCCCACATGGCCGTCGGTCACACCGAACAGCACGCCACCGTTCGCGACGCGCTCCGGCTCGCAGAGCGCGTACGCGATCGGGGGGTAGTGCCGCATGCCGGGAAAACTCACGTAGGTCAGCGGCGCGAGCGCATCCGTCGAGCGCACGAGGCTCGCCACCGAGAAACTGTGGTGGGCGAAGCCCCGCGTGCGCGCCGGCGCGACCGTGTTCCCGAACCACGCGCGCATGCTGCCTAGCCCGTGCAGGATCGCGTCGGAATACGCGAAGAGCGGCGCGGGCTGCGTCCCCGTGTTCCGGAAGGTGGTGGTCAGGTGGACGAACGGCTCGCCCGGCAGGACCTTGAACTCCGTTTCCACCTGGACGCCGCGCACCGCGTCCGCCTCCGGGACGAACAGGGCCTGCTGGGGATCGAAGCCCCCCGGGCGCCGGACTGTCACCATGCCCTGACTCGCAGAGACCACGAGCCGCGCCCACCCCTGCGCCGGGTCCACCTCGGCGCGGATGGTATCGAAGTGCGCCTGCACGCGCTGGTCCAGGTTGAAGATGGGCATCACCTGGCCCAGCTGGTCCTCGCCCGTGCGGTCCCGCAGCCCCGCGTCCACCAACGTACCGCCGTGGGGCACCTCGCCCTGCCGGCGCGCGGGATCGTCCACGATGATCTCGACGATGTCGTTGGCCAGGTACCAGTCCCCCACCCCGCCCACGGCCTGCGTGCCGCCGATGAGCCGCGCCGCCGCGGTCGCCTCGGTGATCTGTTCCGCGACCAGTTGGGCGCGCGCCGGCTGCGGCAGCAGGAGGATCGCCAGCCCGGGAAGCAGGCGTTGCAAGCGGAAGGTCACGGGGCGGTATGGCGGCGGGCGCCGACTACTCATCCAGGTCCGGCGGCGGGGCGGACGCCTCGGCGGCGGCGGGCGCAGCCACTTGGTCCACAAGTCCAGGGGTGTGGCCCAGGCGGGCGTCGATACTCGCCGCGATCTCCAGGCCCATGCCCTCATTAACGCTCGCGAGCGGATACCAGCCGGCCGGGCGGCTCCACCCCCCCGTGTCGTACTTCTGCGCACTCATCTGCAGCACCATCCGCGTGGCGTCCTCGCCGACCGGCTCGAGCGAGATGGTGATCACGTTGCGCCGGTTCAGCAGCAGAAAGAGGTTGTTCGTGCGTTCCCACGCGACGAAGCGGCCGGCCTTGTCGATGCTGTCCACCTCTATTCCGGCCTGATTGTTCAGGTCCACGCGCACCGTATCCCACACGATGGGGTATTGCCGCTGGTACAACCGCGTGACCGGTGCCGGCAGAGCGGGCGGAACGGCGGGGAGGCGGGAACAGGCTGCCGTCCCGAGCAACAGGACGGTGGCGCACACAGCGCGGGTCCAGCGCATGAACCGCAAATTATAGCACGCGGGCTCAGCCGTCCCGCGCGGCGTCCTCTTGCCGGCGGTACACGATGACGTCCACCTTCTCCAACGTGATCAACCCCTCCCCCACCAGCTCGTCCATCTGCGGCAAGACCCCGCGCACCCGCTCCTCCGTGTCCACCGCCTCGATCACCAGCGGCAAGTCGTGCGACAGCCGCAAGAACTGGTCCGTGTGGTACACGCTGTGGGCGCCGAACCCGGCGACGCCCCGCAGCACCGTGGCGCCCGCGAGCCCTTCCCGCCGCAACACGTCCACGATCACCTTATAGAGGGGCTCGCCCGCGTGCCGGTCCGCCTCGCCGATGAAGATGCGCATGAGGAGCTGCTGGCCGGTGAGCCGGGTCATGAGATGCGCTCCAGCAGCGTCATGCCCACGTAGACTGCGGCAAGGCACAACGCGCAATTGGCCGCCACGTTCAAGCCGCCCAGGACCAGCGCGCCCGCCCGCAGGTATTGCACGGTCTCCCAACTGAACGTGGAGAACGTCGTCAACGCGCCGAGAAACCCGACCGTCAGCGCATCCCGCAGTGGCGGGGACACCGCCACGGACCGCTGCACCAGGGTCATCAGCAATCCCAGGCAGAACGATCCCAGCACGTTGACCGCCAGCGTGCCCCACGCCCACCGGTCCCCCAGCAGGGCATGAGCCCAGCCGGAGATCAGGTAGCGGCTGATGGCGCCGACGAAACCGCCGAGGCCGATGGATACCAGATGCATGGCGCGTACCGCCCGGGTCGGGGACGGCGCAGTCTATGGCGCGCACCGCGCCCAGTCAACGCGGGCGGCCGCGCGGCGCGTGGGGGCGCGGGGCGGCTGGTAGACTGGGCCTGCGGCGGGCGCAACCGCGCCGGCGACCCCGGTCTTGCTGCCGCACCAAGGAGTGGCTCCCATGCGAATCTCCCGTCCGACCGGTCTCCTGGCGTGTGGTGCCGTGTGCGTGGCCGCCCTCGCTTTTGGACCCCAGCCGCGCGCGCGCGCCGAGGTGAATCCCCTGGCCGACGCCATGAGCGGGCTCTCCACCCGCATGGAAGACGCGCTGCATTGGCTCGTCCGCGGCGACTTCGTGGAGTTGGAACATGTGGGCATCGAACTGGTGCGGGCCGTGGACCGGACCATGACCATCGCCCAGATGCAGGGCCTGGCTCCGGAACTGCTCGACGGGCTGGTGGACATGCGCGAGGATGCCGAGGACCTGCGCGAAGAGGCCCGCGAGCAGCGCCTCCACAAGGCGGGCAAGGCGTACGTGAAGCTGGTGGAAGCCTGCATGTCGTGTCACACGGAGACGCAATAACCGTCGCCGGCGCCGCCGGGCATTGTTACACTGACATGAGGCCGGCCCGCTCCCGCGGCCGGGCGATACGAGATCGCGCATGCTCCACGAAGAAACCGGCGAAGTGATTCGCGTGCAACCCGAGCGCGCGTGGGTAAAGGTGCTCGCCACGAGCGCCTGCGGCAGTTGCGCGTCGGCCTGCGGGATAAACGAAGAAGGCTACCGGCTGGTAGAGGTCGTCGATCCCATCGGCGTGCGCCCGCAGCAGGAGGTCGGCCTGCAACTGCCCGGCGGCGCGCTCGTGGGCGCTGCGCTGATGATGTACGGGGTGCCGCTCGCCTGCCTATTGGTGGGGCTGGGCATCGGCCACACCGCGGCGGTGCGTTTCGCGTTGCCGCCGGATTGGGTCGGCGCCGGGAGCGCGCTCGGATGCATGGTGCTCGGTTTCGTCGGCCTCTACCAGGCGCGCCACTACTTCGCCCGGCGCCGGTTCTTCTACCCCACCATCACGCGCATCACCGCGTCCGCCGCCGCACCGCGCACCCCCGCCCCCGCCGCACCGTTCACGTTGTAGGGCCAAACCACACGCGCCGTAGCGCCCGCACCATACCCAACGCGGTCGCGAAGACATCCAACCCAATGTAGGGCACGGCTACCAAGCCGTGCCGCGTTTCCCGGGCGGCGCAGGCATCGCCCTTCGGTCGTGCGGCGCGCGCGTAGGGGCGAATCTTGTATTCGCCCATCTCGCTGGGCGATCGCGAGGATCGCCCCTACCACCGAGGAATAAACGGTAGTCGCGCACGCGCGCAGCCTCGGCCCGGTCAGTCGGTTAAGCGCGGCGGCGGGCGGTCCAGATACCGGCGCATTTCGACCACCAGGTCCACGTCGGTGTGCACCCCGGTGAGGACTTTCCGCTCCCGGCCGGGCGCTATCAGGTAATACCCGACGCCGCGGCTGCCCCCGGGCGGGGTGAACGTGTACGCCTCCCCGGCCACCTCGACCGGCAACCCGCCGGCGGCGCGCTCGTGCACGGTCACGCCCATCGCTTCGAGCGCCGGGCGCGCATTCCGCAGGTGCCACCCGAAATCGCCGAGAATTTCTACCAAGCCCTGGTCGGACTCCGCGTCGTCCGGGCTCACGTGGGGATAAAACGCGATCACCACGGGGCCGTCGACCTGCACGGTGGGCGCGGCGGCGGGATCGCCCGCGGTTTCCGTCGGCTGGGACGCCGGCACCGCCCGGCTTTGGGCGACCATCTCCTCCAGGGTGCGGGGCGCGGTGCTGCGGAGCGCTAGCACGGTGGGGGCCTGGTGATCGGCGGGTTCGAGCGCGAAGAACAGAAGCGGCAGCGCGGTCTGCGGCGGCTCGGGCGGGAGCTGCACCATTTCCATCAGCGCCTCCGAGTCGTAATCGAACGAGCAGACGATGCCGTGGCCGGCGGCCACTCGCCGCACCGCGGTCCCCCGCAACTGCTCCCGGTCGATCCAGACGGCGCGCGGTCCCTCGTCCGCGTCCTCGATCGAGGCGACGGGTAGGAAACGGAACAGGAATGCCGTGCGACCGAGCGCGTCCGTCTGGTCGTCGATCCAGTAGTCGATCCCGTCCTCGTACCCGGCGCAGGTGACGATTTCCGGCTCGGGATCGGCATCCAGGTTCACGAACCACCGCTCGAAGATGGGGGTGCGAAAGAGTTGCGGCGTGCGGACGATCCGATAGTCCGACGTGATCCACAGTTCCTTCGTCGAGAACGTGCGCCCCGGTATCACCTGATCCGGATCCACGCTCACGATGAAATCTTCCACCCCGTCCCCGGTGAAGTCGATGGCCTCCACCCGCTGCACGGCCGGGCCGCTCAGCTTGCGCAGTTCGGGGGTCAGGGAGCTGGTGCGCGCGGAGACGCACACGCCCCAGTCCGCCTCCGCCGCGCGAGCCGGCGCCGCGCATCCCGCCACCACTAGACCGAGCACAACAGCCCCCACTGGCCACCTGTTCGTCAACGCGAATTGGTGCATGTCGGTCCCACTACTCCTGCGGCGTGTCGAAACCGAAATACGCTGCCGCCTGCGCCGCCAGAACCTCAACGGCCTCCGGGAATCCATCCTCATAGGTATGGGCGCCGTACACGATCTTCGGCGTCCGGTCCGGCGCCACCATATAGATGCCGGCGGGAATCTCCCCGGGCGACGGCTGAAACACCACGCTTTCGCCGGCCACGTCCAGGCGGATCGTTGGTCCCTGCCGCCGGTACACGCGCACCCCCATCTTTTCGAGCCGCTGCTCGGCCCACACCATCTGCCACTGCAATTCGTCCACGATGTCACCTTCGCGCACGCTGGCCTCATCTTCCCGAGAGAAGGACTCAGGCACGAACACCACGAGCGTCGGTCCCGTCACGGGAACCACGTCGCGCGAATCGTCCACGGGGGCCACCCGGCTCTGCGCCACCAGCTCCGGCAGCGTCAGGGATACCTCGCTGTGCACCACCAAGCGCAGACCGTGGGGCCGCGGCGGCGAGAGCCACATCTGGAACAGCAGGATGGGCAAGACCGCCTGCGTCGCCGGCAGGGGGCTCACCTGCAACTCAATCGGCGGATACACGTCGGAATCGAACGCGCACGCGAGCGCAAACGGACCGTCGCCCCGAATGGCTTTCATCTGCCCGAAGTATGTCGTGCTGAGCCACACGTGGCGCACTCCGCCCCACGCGCTGCTCACCAAGATGGGCCGCACGTGCAGCAACGCTTCCTGGCCGCGCAAGTCGTCCGTCTGGTCGTGCAGCAAAAACTCCGAGCCGTTTTCGTATTCTGATTTGACCAGGATCTCCAGCTCGGGATCGGCATCCAGGTTCACGAACCACTGCTTGTAGCTAGACGTGAGAAGCAGCCGCCGCGTGCGCGCCACGGTCAGGTCTGATCGGATCCAGAATTCCGTGCTGCGGAACGTCTTGCCCGGCACGTCAGGCCCCGTATACGGCACCCACACGAGGAAGTCGTCGGCTCCGTCCCCGGTGAAGTCCACGGTGAACGCGCGTTGGATGTCCGGGCCCGCGATCGCGCGCAACTCGTCGGTGGGTTCGATGCCCGCGGGCTCGATTAGCGCGCCCCACTCTGCAGCGTCCGCCCATGCCGGCGCCGCCGCCCATGCGCACAGCACCGTCAGGATGCACCCACGGCGCCACACGGTGGTGATTCGCTCGCCTATCGTCCGCATTCCTCGCCCCGAACCCACAATCTTGAGTATACGCGCCCCACAGGGCCATTCGTTGTAAGGGCCGGGTCGCGAGACCGGCCCGAGGGCGGACACACAGGTCCGCCCCTACGAAGACAATCGAAGACCTGGGGCCGGCGGGCCGGTCGAAGGGGAAAGCGGTTGCGCGAAGCGCAGAGCGGGATGCCGGGCGCGGCGGCGACAAAGACCGGCCCCTACCAGGAGAGGAACGCACCCCCGGCCCGCGCGATACAATGCGCGGGCGCGGCGGCGGTGGGGCCGGCGGCGCGTGGAGGAGGATTCCCGATGCGACTACCCGAACATGGCCAATCTCCCGAGGCGGTGCTCGCGCACCTGACCGACGCGAAGCAGTACGACGTGCGCTGGGACCAGGGCCGCCTGTTCAGCCTGGTGTACGGCGTCAGCGCGGAACACACGGAGGTGCTGGGCGACGCGTACAAGAGCTACATCTCCACGAACGGGCTGGGCAAGGGCTTCATCTTCCAAAGCCTCGGCGAACTCGAGGACGAGGTCATCGGCATAACGCTCGACCTGCTGAGCAATCCCGAGGGCGCGGGCAACATCACCTCCGGCGGCACGGAGAGCATCATCATGGGCACCCGCGCGGCGCTGCAAGGGGCGAAGGCCAAAGGCGAGGTGCGCGACCCCGAGTTGCTCATCCCGCAGAGTGCGCATCCGGCGTTCGAGAAGGCGGGCGAACTCATGGGCATCCGCGTGGTGCGCAGCGCGCTTGCGGACGACACCACGGCGGACCTGGACGCGCTTCGTGCCGCCATCACTCCGAACACCATCATGGTCGCGGGCTCGGCGCCCAACTACCCCTTCGGCACCATCGACCCCATCGCGGACATGGCCGCCATCGCGAAGGAACACGACCTCCACTTCCACACGGATGCGTGCGTCGGCGGGTTCGCGCTACCGTTCCACAAGAAGGCGGGCGAGCCCATCCCCGATTTCGATTTCACGATCCCCGGCGTGGACACCATCTCCGCGGACATTCACAAGTACGGGTTCGCCGCGCGGGGCACGTCGCTCATCCTCTACCGCGACCGCGCCATCCAGAAGCGCAGCATCTTCCGGCTGGGCACGTGGGACGGCGGGCCGTACATTACGCCCACCCTCGCCGGCTCCCGCCCCGGCGGCGCGGTGGCCGCCGCGTGGGCCGCGCTCCACCACCTGGGCCAGGACGGGTATATGCGCGTGCACACCAGCCTGCTGGAGACCACGCGGAAGTTCCAAGCCGGCGTGCGCGAGTCAGGCTACCGGGTGCTGGGCGATCCGGCCATGTCCCTGTTCAGCTTCACGGCCGACGCGCTGGACGTGAACGGGGTGGCCGACGCCATGCTCGAGCGCGGCTGGTTCCTGCTGCGCCAGCCCACCACCCCGCCGAGCCTGCACCTGCTCATCACCGCCATGCACACCCCCATCGTGGACGAGTTCCTGAACGACCTGCGCGAGTGCACCGCCACCGTCCGCGCCACCGGCCGCACCTCCGAAGAAACCGCGAACTACGCCAAGCAATAGGGCGCGAACGGGCCGGTCTCAGCAAGCCGGTTGCGCGTAGCGCAGAGGCGGACACCGGGCGCGGCGGTGAGAAAGACCGGCGCGGCGGGGATTAGCATCCCTGCCCTGCATGCGTGATGTAGGGGCGACGCACGGGCCGCCCCGCGCGGTGGCGCGCGCCCCGGAATGGGACGCGCGCCGCCGGGGGGCTAGAACGCGTGCTCGTGAACTAGGGCGAGATCGAGCCTTGCGCTTTGAAGATTGCCGTACTCGCGTTCGGCACGCTAAAGCCACCGCCCACGCTGGACTCGTCGCCGCTGGCTACATTCCTTAGACCCCCGGCGACGCTGGCTTGGTCCCCGCTAGCCGTGCAGATCTGGCCGCCGGTGACGGTGGCATAGGGGCCGGCGATCTCGTTCTTGAGACCGGCCACAACCCCGCCCCAAGACGTATACGTGTGCCCGGCGCCCACCACCAGGTTATGGGACCCGGTTTTCACAGACGGCTGCTCGAACACGCCGCTGGTGGGGCTGGCCTCGTCGTAGCCGACGATGAGGTTTCCCACGCCGTTGATCGAGTCGGTCGCTCCGAGCCCGTTCAGCACCAGCACATTCACCCCCGCGAAGCGCACCGTGGTCCCCTTGAGCGTGAGGACGCCGTCCAGGTCCAGGACCGAATTGGCCGCGATGTCGTCAATGGCCACCATGTTCGCGGCGCCCTTCGCCGTGTTCGCGTCCACCTCCAGTTGGAGCGCAACGATCTGCGCCTGCAAGTCCACAATGAGGGCCTGCAAGTCCGCAATGAGCCCGGCCGGCGGCTGCGCCAGCGCCGGCGACGCCCGCCCCCACACCAGGACGCACGCGAGTGCGGCAACCCACACCCGTGTACTCCGCCCAGCCGCCCGCGCGGTGGACATGGCCGTGATAACACCGGGGCGCACACGACGCCCCCCAAGATTCCGATACATCCAAAACATCGGGATTCCCTCCCCTGGGACCGGGCGCACCATTCGTCCCCCCGGTCGCCCCCTGCCCGACGGCCCTGCCCAGACCACCGGTGTACCCACACACCACGGTCCCCCCCCCCGCACGCGGGCCGGCAGCGGCATCTGGGGCGGGCACCCCTCCGTTGATAGCGAAAGTCTACCGGGGCCCTGCCAAAGGGTCAACGTGACGGCTCAGAACGGGTGGGGGTCAACACAACCGCCAAGCAATAGCGCAGGCGGGCGGGTCGCCGCACCCGCCGGCAATGTCGGGGCGCAATTCATTGCGTCCGACGCGGCGGGCGCGCGCCCCGGAATGGGACGCGCGCCGCCGCGGGACGATAACTCGTTATCGCGAACTACGGCACGATCGTACCTTCCGCCGCGAACTTCTGCGCGTTCCCATTGATCACGACACTGCCGCCGCCCACGCTGGACAAGAACGCATCGGCCGTGTTGGTGTTGCCGCCCGCGACGCTGCTGCCATCGCCGGCGGCGGTGTTATTCGTGCCGCCGGAGACGCTGGCATCGACCCCGGTGGCGTCATTACCGAATCCGCCCGAGACGCTCGCGTAGAACGTGTCGGCGGTGCCGAACCGGCCCCCGGAGATGCTGCTCCCAGTGCCGCTGGCCGTGTTGTTATTGCCGCCCGAGACGCTGGCTGCGCTGAAGGTAGCCTCGTTGCCTGAGCCACCCGATACGCTGGTCGCGAAACCAGTGACCCTGTTTCGAAACCCACCGGTCACATTGGCGTGGGGGCCGGCAATCTGGTTCCGGAACCCGGCCACGATCCCGCCAAAGGACGCGTAGGTATGTTGCGGCCCTACAACCACATTGTGGGATCCGGTTTTGACCGTCGCCTGTTCGTCAGGACCGGCGGTACCGGCCTCGTCGTAACCGACGATCAGATTCCCCTTGCCGTTGGCGGTGTCGCTCGAGCCCATCCCGTTCAACACTTGCACGTTCACGCCCGCGAAGAGCGCCGTGGTGCCGTTAAGTGTGAGGACGCCATCCAGGTCCAGCACCGTATTGGCGGCAATGCCGTTGATAGCCGCCGTGTTCGCGTCTACCTGCAGTTGCAGCGCGTCGATCTGCGCCTGCAATTCCCCGATGATGCTGGCTTGCGCCTGCGCCTGCGCGGGCGGCGGTGATGCCAGCCCCCACGCCAGGACGCACGCGAGCACGGCGGCCCACATCCGGGTACTCCGCCCAGCCGCCCGCGCGGTGGACATGACCGTAATGACACCGGAGGACTCACGAGGCCCCCCAAGATTCCGATACATCGAAAACATAGGGATTCCCTCCCCTGGGACCGGGGGTACTACTCGTACTCCCGATCGCACCGTGCCCGGCGGCCCTGCCCAGACCACCGGTGTACCCACACACCACAGGGGCCCCATAAGGGGCAGAAGGCACAGATGAGCCGCGCACCCCTCCGTTGATAGCGAAAGTCTATCCGGGGCATCCGACAGCGTCAACGCGCATGGCTCTGAATGTGTTTGAGCTAGCACACCTCCTAAGCTGTGCCGCCCGGTGAGATACGACGGCTCGGGGACCGGCGGGGATTGGCATCCCCGCCCTACGCGCGTGATGTGGGGCTTAGGGGCGGACTCGCGTGTCCGCCCTCTCTAGGCGGAAAATTAACCCTTGACTCCGTAGTAAGGTACAGGGTGTATGATACCCCCATGCCAGCAATCGCACGCAGCGAGGCCAGTGACACCCTGACCATCGGGCAGGTGGCCCGGGAGGCGGGGGTGGGCGTCGAGACCATCCGCTTTTACGAGC
>CBDUXP010000063.1:0-21292 GCA_965371225.1 uncultured bacterium
GGGCCGCCGCGGCGTCGAGTAGGTGAAGAGCGCTACGTCTGCGATCTCGCCGACGGCCCCCGTGTACACGTTGGCGTAGGCGACGCGGCCGTCCGCGAGTCGTGAGCCTGGCGACACCTCGACCAACGGGACAATCTCGATGTCCTCCTCGTAGAGTCGCCGATAGATCCCCTGCACCGTCAGAAGGGGCTCGTCGTGGGCGACATCATGGCGCGGCGTCAGGCGGAGTTCGCCTTGCACGAGAGCCGGAGCAGTCTGGCCCGGGCACAAGAGATCGCGCAGTTGGGGAACTGGACCCTCGACCTGACCACGGGCGAACTGCGCTGGTCGAATGAGGTGTACCGCATCTTCGGCGTGACGCCCGAGACGTACTCCCCCACGCTCGAGAGTGCCACCGTGATGTTCCACCCGGACGATCGCGAACCCGCGCTCGCCGCCCTGCAGCGGGCCTACCAATCGAACGAGCCGGACACGGCCAACTACCGGATCATTCGTCCCGACGGCGCGGTCCGCATCCTGCACAGCCGGGGGGAAGCGGTGACGTCAGCGGACGGCCACCGCCAAGTCGTAGGCACGGTGCAGGACATCACCGCGCGCCACGAGGCCGAAGCCCAGCGCGACCTGTTGGCCACCGCCGTGGAACAGGCGGCGGAGATGATTCTCATTACGGACGCGGACGGCAGCATCGAATACGTGAACCCAGCGTTCGAGCGCATCACCGGGTACACGCGCGAGGAGGCGATCGGCCAGACGCCCCGCCTCCTGAAGAGCGGCAAGCACGAGGACGCCTTCTACACGGAACTCTGGGACATCGTCTCACGGGGAGAAGTGTGGGCCGGGAACTTCATCAACAAGCGGAAGGACGGATCGGAGTACGAGGAGGAAGCCGTCATCTCCCCTGTCCGCGACGCGCAGGGCCAGATCGTCCAGTTCGTGAAGGTCATGCGCGACGTCACCCAGGAACGCACGTTGGAACAGCAGCTCCGGCAGGCCCAGAAAATGGAAGCCATCGGCACGCTGGCCGGCGGCATCGCCCACGACTTCAATAACATCCTGACCGCGATCCTGGGCTTCGCCGAACTGGCCCAGCAGGCGGCGCCTGCCGGCAGCGATACGGCGGAGAATATCAACGAGGTGCTGACGGCCAGCGCGCGCGCCCGCGCCCTGGTCGCGCAGATTCTCGCGTTCAGCCGCCAGCAGGAGGTCGAGCGGCAGCCCATGGACATCATCCCGCTGCTCAAGGAAGCCATGCGGCTCGTCCGCGCCGGCCTGCCCAGCACCATCGAAATTCGCACCGACCTGCCGGGCAGCGCGGTGGTGGAAGCGGACCCCAGCGAAATCCATCAGGCCCTGATGAATCTGGCGACGAACGCCGGCCAGGCCATGCCCGAGGGCGGCACGCTGCACGTGAGTGTCGAACACCTGGATCTGGACGCCGCCGCCTGCGCCGAACACCAGGGCCTCACGCCGGGGCTCTACGTGTGTCTTACGGTCCGGGACACCGGCTGTGGCATGGATGCCGACACGCTGGGCCGCATTTTCGAACCGTACTTCACCACGAAAGCCGTCGGGGAAGGCACCGGCCTGGGACTCGCGGTGGTACACGGCATCACCAAGAGTCTCGCAGGCGACGTGGCCGTGACGAGCGAACCGGGTGCGGGCACCGCCTTCCACCTGTACCTGCCGGCGGCGGACGCCGGGCCCGCCGCGGAGGCCAGACCCCTCGCGGCCGCGGTGGGCGGCGACGAGGCGGTGCTCCTGGTGGATGATGAACCGCAGGTGCAGACCGTGGTGCAGCGAGCGCTCGAACGCTTGGGCTACCGGGTCACCACGTGCGGCGACGGGCGGGAAGCGCTGGCGCAATTGCACGCGACCCCGGATGAATTTGCCGTCGTGGTCACGGACAAGACCATGCCCCACCTCACCGGGTTCGAGCTGACCCGCGAAATCCGCCGGCACTGGCCGCACCTGCCCGTGCTCATGTGCACCGGGCTCTGGGATCGGGATCTGGTTGAACGGGCGCAGGGGATCGGCGTCACCGAACTCGTGATGAAGCCGCTCACCGGCACCGAACTCGGCCACGCCATCCGGCGCATATTGGACGCGCCGCGTCCGACGCCCTCCCGCTCCCGGACACCGACCGCGTAACCCCGCGCGCCGCCGCCGCGCGGCTACTTGAGCGAAAGGACCCGCGCCCGGACGGCGACCACGCTGCCGATGCACGCGAGGAGACAGCACGCCGCCAGTTGCAACGTGTGCTGCACCCCAAGCGCGAGGGTGGTGCGCGTGCCGATGGCCGCCGCGGCCGCGGTCGCCGCCAGATTGCCCAGCGGGGCGCACCCCTGCGTGAACAGGATCACGATGCTCATGATGCGCCCCCGCATGGCGTCCGACGCCTCGCGCTGAATGAGTGTCAGGTTCAGGCTGAAAAACACGCCGCCACTCATACCCCACAGGAGGAGCAGCGGCAGGCCCACAGGCATCCGCGGAATGCTGCCGATGAGCAAGAGGGTCACCCCGCCGATAGCCAGGACCCCGATCATCTTCCGTCCCGACCCGGTGAGGTCGTGCCGGGACCCCACCGCCAGCGTGCCGATGATCAGGCCAATGCCCATAGCTCCCTGTATCAGACCTTGGCCGCGCACGTCCGACCCGTATACGTCCCGCGCGAGGAGCGGGGCCAGCGCGGTAAACGGCCCGATGAAGAACAGACCGGGGAGCGCCGTCGTGAACAACAGGACGCGGATGATCCGATTGCGCCAGGCATCGCGCAGACCTTCCGCGATGCCCAAGACCACACCGCGCACGCCGCGCGCCTGGGTGGCTTGGGAGTTCGGATCCGCGATGAGGGGCGGGAGACGCAGCGGGATCAGCGGGAGAATCGCCAGCCCGAACAGGACCGTCAGCATGCCGAAGCTCGCCTGGAGGCCGGCGGAGCGGATGAGCACCCCCGCCAGCACCGGCCCGAGAATCATGCTGGCGTACTGCGCAAGGTTGGTCAGCGCCATAGCGTTGAGGAGGTATGGCTTCGGCACCAGACCGGGCACCGCTGCGAGCCGGGTGGGGTGGACCAGCGCCTGCACCGTGCCCATGAGGAAGTTGATGCCGTAGAGCACCGGAATCGTGAGGTGATTCGTGGCGTACAGGACGAAATACGCCGCGCCAAGTACGAGGCGGAACGTTTGGCTCGCGATGAGCAGCCGGCGCCGATCTACCCGGTCCGCGAGCACCCCCGCGAACACGCTGAAGAGAAAGAGCGGCAGCATGCCGAAGAACGGCACGAGTCCCACGTAGCGCAGGATCGCCGCCTCCTGGCCCGCACTCCGCAGAGACTGGATCAGATAGTCCTGCAGCGTGATCATCACGAAGCCGGACCCGAACCACGCCAGGAACGTGTTGAGAAACAGATAGCGGAAGGGCGCGAACGACAGCGCGGCGAACATGCCGCGCCGCGCCCCGTCGCCGGGCGGGCTGGGCGCAGCTGATGTCCCGGACTCGGGGGAAACGAGGTCAGCCATACAGCGGCCGAAGTCGCGCGCCGCGCGCCGAGGTGCCCCGGCGTGCCACGGAGCGACGGGCTAGACTTCGGCCTCCGCCCAGAGGCGTTGGCCGCCTTCGCCGGCCAACCGGTCGTGCGTGTCGAACAGGAGCGTCGGGATGTCCAACTTCTCGGGACACCGGGGCAGACAGTCGCCGCACTTGGTGCACGCGGTGGCGTTCACGCCCGGCTGCCAATGGTCCGCGTTGCCGAGCATGTCGTAGCGGTAATTGCCGTAGTCCGTCATGTCGAACGCCACGGCCAGGTTGCGGTACCGCAGGATCTCGGGGATGTCGATCTTCTCCGGACACGGCAGGCAGTCGTAACACTCGGTGCAGTAGGTGGCGCCGACCCCCTGCACTTTGCCCGCGGTCAGCCCGTCGATGAGCCGCTGTTCCTCGGCCGTGCGCTCCGGGCCCCCGTCCGCAATCGCCAGGTGCAGGTCCAGTTCGTCCGGGTGCGCGGCGCCGACGGTGCACGTGGTGACCCCCGGCGTGGTCAGGCAAAAGCGGTGGTTCAGGCCGACCGGCGAATACGGTGCGCACAGTTCCGTCAGCACGTCCGTGGGCGCATACAGCTTGCCGCCCTTGTCCGAGGGCGAGATGATGAGCACCCCCATGTCCTTCTCGTGCGCGCGCTGCACCGCCGCCAGGTTACGTTGGCGCATGTAATAGTAGTGGACGTTCATGGACTCGAACTCGTCCGTGTCCAGGCACTTCAGGATGAACTCCAGCGGCGCGTGCGTGCTGAACCCCAGGTGCCCCACGAGCCCATCGTCCATGGCCTTGCGCGCGCCCTCCAGGGCGCCGTCCGCGCGGAACGTGTACTCGTACATCTCGTCGTTGTTCAGCCCGTGCACGTCCAGGTTATCCAGGTAGTCCACGCCGAGCTTCTTCATGGACTGCTCCAGGAGCATGCGGTACGCGTCCGCCGGGCACGGGGGAATCTTCGTGGTCAGGATCACCTGGTCCCGGGGAATGTCCTGGAGCACCTTGCCGAGGAGGTCTTCGCTGTTCCCGTAGAACCGCGCCGTCTCCAGGTGCGTGAGCCCCGCCTCCACCGCCCGGTGGATCGTGGCGAGCGCCTGGTCCTCCCCCACCGGATCGGGAATGCGCATGGCCCCGAACGTCAGGACAGGCAGTTGTAACTCAGTTTTGCCGAACCGGCGATATTCCACAGCGGCACCTCCTCAGCGACCGAGCGAGTGCACAGTATAGCGATCGCGGCCCGGTCGGCGGCTGCCGGCCGCGCGCCCCGCGGCGCCGGGGCGACCGAATCAGCGGCCCCTAGGGCGGACAGAGGAGCGCGTCGCCAAGCTGTGCGTACCAGGACGGCGCTTGTTCCAATTGGGCTTGCCGGTCCGGGCTCTCCTCGACATCTGGCGGCGAGTCCGTGAGCGGGGCACCGACCGGGGTCGCCAAAATCTCCGCGCTGACGAGGATCATCGCCTCCGGCACCGTCATGCTGCACCGGCGCGACACGGCCACCGCGGTGGTATCAAGGTGCTGCGTGTGCTCCCAATAGGTCAGCGACAGCCAAACGGACTTCGCGTGGCCCGTCGCATCGACGACGGCCTCCAACATGGCCACCGCTTCCGGATCCTGCGTCTGCAAGCCACGTCCGGCCAGGGCGACGCTCAACCCCAGCGCCGAGCGCGCGTACGCATTCAGATCGCGCGAGGGCACGCCGGTCATAGCGACGCGCGTCACTGCGTTGCGTACGAGCTTCAGCGGCAGGTCGAACTCAACCGCCATCTGGATCGCGGCGAACTGCGCCCCCAGCGCTCGCGCTTCCCGCGCCATCTGTTCGAGCAGCGTCAATTCGTCCGCCGTCAAGGTGTCCTCGCCGGTCAGCAACAGCAGCGCCTCTTCCACGACGGCTTCCACCGTCGCGAGTTCCGCATCGCTCAACGACGCCAACAGGTCCGCCAACAGGGCGGCGACTTCTTCCTCCGTGAGGTCTTGGGCGTACGCGGGGCGCCCAAAGACGGCCTTCCGGCTCACCTGCGCAACGTGACCGGCCACCCGGCGCAACAGCGATACGTCGCGCCCGGGCGAGACCGGTTGGTCGGGCGGGGGCGCATCCTCCGCTTCCCGGGGCACCAGGAACGTGTCGAGCGGTGGTGGCTCTTCCGGAACGTCCACGTGCACCGCCCGGACCACCTCCCCCAGCCAGGCACGTTCAGCCGGCGAGACTTCACGCAACGCCAGGCGGGTGCGCTCGCGGGCCGCGCGGCGGTTTGGGTGATCCGCCGGGCGCGACCGGAAAAACCGTGCTTCGCGGCGCATCCGCGTCACCTGTGCGTCCACCTGCCGCAAGCCGGCCGGCGTGAGGACCACGATCCGTGCTTCGAGCAGCAAGAGTTGCGCCTCGGTAGGCAGGCGCGCGATCCGCGCGCGGCGCATGGGTCCTGGTCCGCCCGGCTCCAACGCCCGCAGCACCAGGCCCGCGGTACAAAGTGTGAGCCCCACGCCGATGCGGACCACGCGGCGCACCGTTGCCCGGATGCGGCGCCGTTGCCCCAAGCTCACCTGCCCGGGCGGCGGCGGCGCCTGCGGTCGCCCGCCCATCAGGCGTTCTTCCAGCACATCCTTCTTGTGGACCTCATGGGTGGAGTAGAACGCGCCGCATCCCATGCATTTAATCCGGTCGCCCGCTTCGTCTTCGCTCGCGCTCCCTTCGTATCCGCAGACGGGGCATACCGTGCGCAGCTCGGGCGGCGCGCGCAGGGCCGCCAGGTGTGTGGCCAGCGAATCGTCGGCATCGCTCGCCTCCAACGGTTCAGCATCTTCCTGCAGCGGAACCGGGGTGGGCGCGTCGCAGTTTGCGCAAGGTCGAGTGCTGCCGGCGAAGCGCCCCGGCACCGTGTTTTCGAACCCGCACACGCTGCAGCGTGCGCGCAGGGTTTCCGCGGGGGTCGCCCCCCGCTCGGCTGGGGTGGACTGGGCGCGGCGATGGGCGCGGGGCTCGGCCGCCGGAGTGGCAGTGGCCCCGCCGCGCGGCACGGGCAGGGTGTCCGCCGAGGTGGCCAGGGGCCCCCCGCACTCCGGACACAAGTACCCGCTGGGCTCGGGTGGCGGAGCGGGACCGCACCAGCCACACCCACACTGCATCGCGGGCCCCGGCCGCTGACGCCGCAAGCGTCCCAGCGAGATGCGCAGGCTGTCCTGGAGGCGATCCCACCCGGCGCGGACCCGCACCGCCATGCCACCCTCACCAATAGACAGCGTCGCGCCGCAGTCCGGACACCGAATCTTCTTCCCCGGCCGGGCGCGCCGCACGGGCCCCTGGTGGCCACAGTCGGGACACGTCACCGATATGCGCGCGGCATCGTCCCGCCGTTGTCCTCCGGTGTCTGATTTCGACATGCGCGCCGACCTAGACCTCGGCTACCGTCGCGCAGGTCGCCCGCGAGCCTGCGCACGACGGACACCGGCCCCCGCTTCACTCACGTGCGTCACCGATCACCCCGCGAAAGAGAAACGCCCCGCCCGCGCCCACGAGCAGCGGCCAGAGACTGTGCGCGATCAGTGCCCCGCCCGCGCCCGCCACCCACAACGAGATCTGCACCAGCCACGCAGGATGGCGCAGCAGTGCGAAGAGCGTGGTGGCGATTAACTTGAGGACCGGCATGCCTACGCGCGCCGCGCACGCGCCGGAGCGCTCGGATGCCGCGATGCCGCGCGCACGTTAGCGCCCCCTCTGGAGGTAGCGGCTCGCCTTCCGCAGGGCGCCCGTGCACTGTTGCACCACGTCGGACCCGACCAGGTGTCGCCGCAGGGTCTTCAGGGACGGATCCAGGCCGCGCTGCTCACATGCGGCCAAAAACTCGGGCATCACGCCGGAGTCGCCGGCGACATCCAACACCACGTCAAACAGCTCGGCCCGCTGCTGGAACCCAACGGACAAGGCGCCGACCGCCGTCCACAATTCCTCCGCGGCGTGCCGCAATTCCTCGTTCTCACGTTGCAGCCGCCGTACATCCTCGGCAAGGCGCGCGATGCGTTGTGCATTGGCCTGGGCGTCGATCATCACCCTGCTCCCGCCGTCCAACCCGGGCTCTGTCCCAGCAGGGGCGCCCCCTGTGAGCAGACAACTCGCAATATGGGGAGGGTAACACAGGCGGGGGAGGATGTTTAACTGAGGGGCCACCCCGAGACACCGCAGCACAGCCCGCGGGGCGCGCGGCCGACCGGCCGCCGTCAGAGCATGCGGCGCATGACCACGCGCAGGTCGGGATCCAGGCCGAAGATGGACGTTTCGTGCTCGCGTTGCCGCTGTAAGGGCGGCGTGATCTCCCCTTCCTTTAGAACGCGGAACCCCAGCCGGGCGTAGAAGGGCGCATTCCACGGCACGTCGCGAAACGTGGTCAGCGCCAGCGAGGGGTACCCCGCCGCGCGCGCCCAGTCGCACACGCGCTCCACCAGCCGGCGGCCGAGCCCGCGCCGCCCGTGGTCCGGATGCACGTCCACCTCGGCGAGGTACGCTTCCCCGTCGAGATCGTCCCCGTGCGCGAACCCCACCGGGACGTCGTCCGCACCGGTGGCCACCCACAACCGGCCCGCGCCCACCGCGTCCTGTAACAGCTCGATCGCGTAGGGGTCGCCGGGGTCATCGCCCAGCAGGCCGGTCCCCTCAAACGGATGCCACGCCGCCATCCCGATGGCCTGGAGTTGTTCCAATTCATCGGACCGCGCGGCCCGGATGTGGTACGCGTGCATGGCGTGCGGCGCACTAGGAGGACTGGCCGACGCGCAGGGTGCGCCCCCGCCAATGCACCCCGCCTTTCACGTACCAATAGTACAGCGCCACCAGCGTGCTGCACATGAACGACACACCGCTGAGGGGGAACGCCAGGAGCCCGAGGGGGCGCGCGGCAAACAGGTCGCGGAACAACACGAAACTCAGAGCCTGCCCCACGTACAGGACGGTGCCGGCCGCCGCCAGGGCCGGCGATCCCAAGCCCAGGCCGGCGACGACCGCGCCCGGACCCGCCCACACCCACGCGTTGTAGCCGAGCATGGCCGGCAAGGCCAGCCAGGGCCGGCGGCCGAACCCGGCGAGAATATTCTTGGAGTACGCCCAGAAGGCGGTGCGCGCGGAGGTGTACATGCGCACCTGGACGCAGCGGGGCGCCCGCCGCGCGCCCACGCGCAAGCCATGCCGCTTCACCAGGCGGGCCAACTCCACATCGTCCGCCACCGCATCGCGGATCGCCGCGTGCCCGCCCACGCGCCGGTACGCATCCGCACGCATGAGCGAGAACGCCCCCGCCCCCATGACGCGGTCCGCATCGGCCGCTTCCATGCGCGGCGACACGAGCCACGCCAGGCCCACCGCCAGCAGCGGCAGCGCCGTGTGTTCCCACACGGATTCGTACCGCAGGCGGGGCAGCAGCGTGAGAAACGCATAATCGCCCCGCTCCAGCTCCGCCACTGCCGCGGCGAGACTTCCCGGCCGGTGGTCCGTGTCCGCATCCGTGAAGAGCAGGTACGCGCCCGTGGCCAAGGCCGCGCCACAGTGCAGCGCGTTGCACTTGCCCAGCCACCCCGGCGGTAGCGGCGGATCGTGCAGCACGTGGACGCGCGCGTCGCCGGCGGCGACCCGATCCGCGATGGCGCCCGTGCCATCCGTCGAGTGATCGTTGACGACAATCACCTGCAACTCCACCCCGGCTTGCGCGAGCAGGGAGCGCAGGGAGCGCTCGAGCCCTTCGGCTTCGTTGCGCGCGGGCACGATGGCGCTCACCTGCGGTCCCGTCTCCCCGGCGGCGGGATCAGGCTCCAGCGTGTCGAAGCTCCGGTACACGCGCCACGAGAACAGGAAGTGCAGCGTCCAGGTCAGCGCCGTCCCCAGGCACCAGGTCCAGCACACTGCTACGAGGGACAGACCGACTCCCACTCAATACCTCCGGCGATAGGGTACCCGCGCCCGCCGCGGCGGATGGCATGCTTCCGCCATTCGGGGCTAATCAAGACAAGTATAGTGCCAAATAAGCGTCCAAAGCACGTGATTTCCAAGGCCATAGCTCCTTCTATCACAAATATTGATCCTTCGCATGCTTGACTGCGAATTTCTTAATGTTACAATGCAGCCGGTCGGGGGCCGGTTGAGGAGTGGAGGCGCGTCTCCGGTCCGCCCTCGGCCCGTCCTACCTCATGCAATTGAAGTCTCTCAAGGTGTTCTGCGACATCGTGGGCCACCGCAGCTTCTCGCGGGCGGCCGCAGAGAACGGTCTGTCGCAGTCGGGCGCGAGCCAGACGGTGCACCATATAGAAGATGAGCTGGGGGTGAAGCTCATCGACCGGTCCAAGCGGCCCTTCGTGCTAACGCCGGAGGGTGAGCTGTTCCACGAGGGCTGCCGCGGCGTAGTGGAACGGTATTACGCGCTGGAGGAGACGGTGCGCCGCCGCCATCAGGAGCTGGCTGGCCGCGTCCGCGTCCTGTCCATCCCCTCCGTCGGGCTCCACCACATGCAGCGCTGCATTCGCGAATTCCAGACGCGGCATCCCCGGGCGGAGGTGCGCTTGGAATACGCGCAACCGGCACGCGTGTACGAGGGCGTGGAACACGACCAGGCCGACTTGGGGCTCGTGAGTTATCCCAAGCCCTCGCGCACGCACGAAGTCATCGAGTGGCGCCGCGAACCGCTGGTGCTCGTCTGCGCGCCGGACAACCCGCTGGCGCAACGGGCGACAGTCACGCCGGAAGACCTGGACGGTTGCCGCACCATCGCCTACGACAGTGCGCTTCCCATCCGGCGCGAGCTGGATCGCGCGCTGCAGGCCCAGGGCGTCGCCTTGCGGGTGGTACGCGAGTTTGACAACATCGAGCACATCAAGCGCGCCGTGGAAATCGACGACGGGATCGCCCTGTTGCCGGAGCCCACCGTGCGCCGGGAGGTGGAGAGCGGCACGATGGTGGCCGTACCGTTAGCGGGGGATGGGCTCGTGCGGCCCCTGGGCATCATTTGCCGGCGCGGTAGGGAACTGACCGACGCCGCGCGCCAATTCATTGAATTTTTGCAGACGGCCGACGGGCTACAGGCCGGGGACGGCAATGGGCAACCGGCGGACGACGCCGCGGACAACGGGCGAGGCAACGGCGCAGGCGCTGCATCCCCACCATCGGCCCAGGCGCAGACCTCGTGAGGCACCCGGGGTGAGCACCTTGCACGAAGCCCAGCAGCCTGGCGGCCCGCCGCAGCCGCAGGGGCTCTACGACCCGCGGTTCGAGCACGACGCCTGCGGTGTCGGCTTCGTCGTGAACATGCACGGCGAGAAGAGCCACGAGATCGTGCGCCAGGGGTTGGAAATCCTGGCGAACCTGGAGCACCGCGGCGCGTGCGGGTGCGACCCGCTCACGGGCGACGGCGCGGGCATTGTGACCCAGATGCCGCACGAGTTCATGCAGTGGTGCGCGGAGCAGCAGGAGTTCACGCTCCCCGACGTGGGCGATTACGGCGTGGGCAATGTGTTCCTCCCGCCGGACGAAGGCGAGCGGCGGTACTGCGAGAGCCGGTTCGAGGCCATTGTCGAAGAGGAAGGCCAGCACGTCATCGCGTGGCGCGACGTGCCCCGGAACAATGCGGTCATCGGCCGGGTGGCGCGCGACGTGGAGCCGGTGATCCGCCAGGTGTTCGTGGGCCGCGGGGCCGCGACGCCGGAGGACATGTTCGAGTGGAAGCTGTACGTGATCCGCCGGCGGGTGGAGAACGCCATCCGCGCGAGCGACCTCGCTCAGCGCACGTACTTCTACCCGACCACCCTGTCTTCGCGCATCATCGGCTACAAGGGGCTGCTGCTCGCCACCCAGATTGAGGCCTACTACACCGACCTGGGCAACGGGCGATTTACGAGCGCCCTCTCGCTCGTCCACCAGCGCTACAGCACGAACACGTTCCCCACCTGGGACTTGGCGCAGCCCTTCCGCTTCCTGTGCCACAACGGCGAGATCAATACCGTCCGCGGCAACGTCAACTGGATGCACGCGCGGGAGCGCATGTTCGCCAGCGACCGGTACGGGCACGATCTGCAAAAGATCTGTCCCGTCTGCACCCCGGGCGCCAGCGACTCGGCGATTTTCGACAACGCGTTCGAGATGCTCCTCATGACGGGGCGGTCCGTGCAGCAGGCCATGTCCATGCTCATTCCGGAACCGTGGGACAACCACGAGAGCATGCCGGACGAGAAGAAGGCGTACTACGAATACCAGGCCTGCCTCATGGAGCCGTGGGACGGGCCCGCGTCCATGGCCTTCACGGACGGCACGAGCATTGGCGCGGTGCTCGACCGCAACGGCCTGCGCCCCAGCCGGTACTGGGTGACCAAGACCGGGCTGGTGGTCATGGCCTCCGAAGCGGGCGTGCTCGCGATCCCGCCCGAAGACGTGTCGTACAAGGGGCGGCTGCGCCCCGGGCGCATGTTCCTGGTGAACACCCAGCAGGGCCGCATCATTGCCGATGAGGTCATCAAGACGGGGCTCGCCGGGCGCCACCCGTATCGCCAGTGGTTGAACGACCATCAGGTGCGCCTCGGGGACCTGCCCGAGGTGCCGGGCGTGAACGGCCAGCTCGAGCAACCGATCCGGCAACTGCAACGGGTGTTTGGGTACACGCTCGAAGATCTGCGCATCATCATGGGCCCCATGGCCATCGACGCCAAGGAACCCATCGGGTCCATGGGCAGCGACACGCCCATCGCCGTCCTGTCCGACCGGCCCCAGCTCCTGTACAACTACTTCAAGCAGTTGTTCGCGCAGGTGACCAATCCGCCGCTGGACGCCATGCGCGAGGAAATCATCACGTCCCTGGTGAGCACCATCGGCGCCGAGGGCAACCTGCTGGACGAGACGCCCGAGCAGTGCGGCCTCCTCCGCCTCGCCCAGCCGATCCTGTCCAACGAGGCGTTGGCCCGCATTCAGGCCATCGACCGGCCGCGCCTGTCGAGCCGGACCCTGTCCATCCTGTTTCCGCAAGCGGAGGGCACCGCCGGGATGCGGCGGCGTCTGGCCGAACTGCGCCGCGAGGCGTCGGCCGCCCTCGATGCCGGCGTCACCATTCTCGTGCTGTCCGACCGCGGCGTAACTGAGGAGATGGTGCCCATCCCCGCGCTGCTCGCCGTGAGTGGCACCCACCACCACCTGGTGCGCGAAGGTACGCGCACGCGCTGCGGGATCGTGATCGAGACCGGCGAGGCGCGCGAGATGCAACATTACGGGCTCCTGAGCGCCTACGGCGCGGGCGCCATCAACCCGTACCTCGCGTTCGCCACCCTGCGACAGATGCGGGACGAGGGCTACCTGCCGGACTCGCTGACCCCGGACCAGATCGAGGCCCGCTACATCAAAGCCATCGGCAAAGGCCTCTTGAAGATCATGTCGAAGATGGGCATCTCGACCTTGCAGAGTTACCGTGGCGCGCAGATTTACGAAGCGGTGGGACTGAACACGTCCTTCATCGACGAGTTCTTCACCTGGACGCCCAGCCGGATCGAGGGGATCGGACTCGATGAGGTCGGCGAAGAAGCGCTCCGCCGGCACGAGCACGCGTTCCCCGGCACCGCCGTGCCGGAGAATTTGGCCCTCGATGTGGGCGGCCAGTATCAGTGGCGTCGCAAAGGCGAGGCGCACCTCATGAACCCGGAGGTGATCGCCGCGCTGCAGCAGGCCACGCAGATCAACAGCCGCGCGGAGTTCCAGGCGTACTCCCGGTTGATCGACGCGCAGGAAAAGCAACTGCTCACGCTCCGCGGACTGCTGGAGTTCAAACCGCTGGCTGAGCCGCTGCCCCTGGACGACGTGGAGCCGGCCGCGGAGATCGTGAAGCGGTTCGCTACCGGCGCCATGTCGTACGGCTCCATCTCCCGGGAGGCGCACGAGACGCTCGCCATCGCCATGAACCGGCTCGGCGCGAAGAGCAACACGGGCGAGGGCGGCGAGGATTCCGCCCGCTTCACCCCCGACGCGAACGGCGATACCCGGTGCAGCGCCATCAAGCAGGTCGCCAGCGGCCGCTTCGGCGTCACGAACGAATACCTGGTCAGCGCGCAGGAACTGCAGATCAAGATGGCGCAGGGTGCGAAACCCGGCGAGGGCGGGCAACTGCCCGGCCACAAGGTGGACAAGGAAATCGCCCGCATCCGCCACAGCACTCCGGGTGTCGGACTCATTTCCCCGCCGCCGCACCACGATATCTACTCCATCGAGGACCTGGCCCAGCTCATCCACGATCTGAAGAACGCCAATCGTGACGCGCGGATCAGCGTGAAACTGGTGGCGGAGGTTGGGGTGGGAACCGTCGCGGCCGGCGTGTCCAAGGGCAAGTCCGACGTGGTCCTCATCAGCGGGTATGACGGCGGCACCGGCGCCAGCCCCCAGACGTCCATCAAGCACGCGGGCATCCCCTGGGAACTCGGCCTCGCGGAGACGCACCAAGTGCTCCTGCGCAATGACCTGCGTAGCCGCATCATCGTGCAAACGGACGGGCAGATTCGCACCGCCCGCGACGTGGCGATCGCCACGCTGCTCGGCGCCGAAGAGTGGGGCATCGCGTCCGCGGCGCTCGTGGTGATGGGTTGCATCATGATGCGCAAGTGCCACCTGAATACGTGCCCCGTGGGCATCGCGACACAGGACAAAGTGTTACGCAAGAAATTCCACGGGTCGCCGGACCACGTGGTGAACTACTTCTTCCTCCTGGCCGAGGAGTTGCGCGGCATCATGGCGTCCCTCGGCTTCCGTACTATCAACGAGATGGTTGGCCGGGTGGACAAGCTCGACACGCGCCAGGCCATCGCGCACTGGAAAGCCAAGGGGCTGGACTTCTCCGCGATCCTCCACAAACCGGACGTGCCCGCGGAGTTCGGCACCTACTGCAATCAACCGCAGGATCACGGCCTGGAGAAGGCGCTGGATATGACGACGCTGCTCGACCTGTGCGAACCCGCCCTGGCGCGCCAAGAGCCGGTGCGGTTGGACTTGCCGATCCGCAATATCAACCGGACCGTGGGCACCATCCTCTCCAGCGAAGTGACGAAGCGCTACGGCGGCGGTGCGTTCGACAAGCCGGACACGATCCGCATCCACTTCCGCGGCAGCGCCGGGCAGAGCCTGCTCGCGTTCGGCGTCCACGGCATCACGTTCATCATCGAAGGCGATGCGAACGACTACTGTGGCAAGGGCCTCTCGGGCGGGAAAATCATCCTCTACCCGCCGAAGGAGAGCACGTTCGTCCCGACGGAGAACATCATCGCGGGCAACGTCTGCCTGTACGGCGCCACGGGCGGCGAGATGTACGTCCGCGGCATTGCCGGGGAGCGCTTCTGCGTGCGGAACAGTGGCGCCCTCGCCGTGGTGGAGGGCGTCGGCGACCACGGCTGCGAGTACATGACCGGCGGCCGCGTGGTGATCATCGGCGAGACGGGACGGAATTTTGCCGCGGGCATGAGCGGCGGCATCGCCTACGTGCTCGATGAAGAAGACGTGTTCCCCAGTCGCGTGAATTTGGAAATGGTGGATCTGGAGGAACTCACGACGCCCGACGACCGGCAGGAGGTGCTCGACCTGCTGCGGAAGCACGTGGAGTACACGGACAGTGCGCGGGCGCGGTACGTGTTGGACCACTGGGACGAGTTGGTGCACAAGTTCGTGAAGGTGATGCCCGTCGACTACCGGCGCGCGCTTGAAGAACTCCAGAAGGAAGCCGAGGCGGCCCGGGCCGGCGCGCTGGAAGAAGTTGGCCATGGGTGACCTGCGCGGCTTCATGAAGCACGACCGCGTCGCGCCCGGGAAGGAACCGGTGGAGCGGCGCGTTACCCACTACCGGGAGTTCCAGGAACCGCTCCCACCCGAGGTGCTCACCGCCCAGGCCGCCCGCTGCATGGATTGCGGCGTGCCCTTCTGCCACACGGGCTGCCCCCTCGGCAACATCATTCCCGACTGGAACGACCTGGTCTATCGCGGGCAGTGGCGCGATGCGCTCGCACGGCTCCACGGGACGAACAATTTTCCCGAGTTCACCGGCCGCATCTGTCCCGCGCCGTGCGAGGCCGCGTGCGTCCTCGGCATCAACGAGGATCCCGTTTCCATTAAACAGATCGAGGTCTCCATCATCGACCGCGGGTTCGCCGAAGGCTGGATCGCGCCCGAGCCGCCCGCGGAGCGCACGGGCAAGACGGTGGCCGTGGTCGGGAGCGGTCCCGCGGGGCTGGCCGCGGCGCAACAGCTCAACCGCGCCGGCCACACCGTCACCGTCTACGAGCGGGCGGACCGGCCGGGCGGCTTGCTCATGTACGGGATTCCCGATTTCAAGTTGGAGAAGGACCGCGTGTGGCGCCGCGTCCGGCAGATGGAAGCCGAAGGCGTGGTGTTCCGCTGCGGGGCGAACGTGGGCGTCGACGTGGACGTGGAGGACCTCCGCCGCGAGACCGATGCACTCCTGCTGACCGGCGGCGCGACGCACCCGCGCGACCTCCCGATTCCCGGCCGCGAGCTGGCCGGAATCCACTTCGCCATGGAGTTTCTGCCCCAACAGAACATGCGCAACCAAGGCGACACGATCCCCGACGACATCGCACTCACCGCCACCGGCAAGGACGTCATCGTCATCGGCGGCGGCGATACCGGCAGCGACTGCGTCGGCACCTCGAACCGGCAGGGTTGCAAAAGCCTCACGCAGTTCGAGCTGCTGCCTGAGCCGCCGGACCTGGGCAATTTCCCGCGCCTTCACGAACGGCCGGCCAACTCGCCCTGGCCCACCTGGCCGCTCCTGCTGCGCACGAGCAGTTCACACGAAGAAGGCTGCGACCGCTACTGGAGCTTGCAGACCAAGGCATTCCACAGCGACGCGCGCGGGCACGTGGCCGAGCTGGTGACCGTGGAGTTGGAGTGGGGCACCGGCGACAACGGGCGGCCCGCGTTCAAGGAACTGGCCGGCACGGAGAAGACGTGGCCCTGCCAGCTCGTGCTGCTCGGCATGGGGTTCCTCGGGCCGGAAAAGCGCGGCGCCATCGAGCAGCTCGGCCTGGCGCTGGACCCGCGCGGCAACGTGCAGTGCAACGAGCAGTACATGTCCAGCGTCGATGGAGTCTTTGCCGCCGGCGATATGCGCCGCGGCCAGTCGCTCGTCGTGTGGGCGATTCACGAAGGCCGGGAAGCCGCCCGCGCCATTGACAAGTACCTCATGGGCGTCACCAACCTGCCCAGCGTCAACGCCGGCGACTTCGCCTGGCGGTAGCCCGCGCGCCGGCGGCGCCCCGCTAGCGGAGCCGGCCCTTTCACCATAGACTTGGGCTGGCTGCGGGAGGCCGCGCGAGGGACACGCATGAACCAACGCACACGACTGGGCCTCGTGGTGGTGCTGGGCGGGGTGGTCATCGGGGGAGCCGTGGCGTACACCCACCAGCTTGCCCGCCAAAGCGCTGACCAGTTTGGGGCCTTGCCGCCTGGGAAAGTACGCCTGCCGGCTAGTCCGCCGGACGCCGTGGTGCTCACCTACCTCTATTACTGCACGCTGTATGGGTCGCCGGAAGACGCGACGCCGCGGACGCTCGCCCGCCTCGTCAAGCGCGCGCCGTGGGACGACCTGCTGCCGCCGCGCACTGAGTTCGACGACGCGCTCGCCGCGGCGGCCGCGGCGTGTGGGGACGAGATGACGTCGAAGGACTGGCTCGCCCAGGCCGAGTACTTCGGTGAACTCCCCGGCGCCCTGGCGCGGGCCAACATGAGCATGGACCGCCATCCGTTCCATGCCGAGGCTCTATTCGGGGACCTGCACGGCGCCGGCCAGGGCGCACACTTCCTCCTCGCGCTCGCCCCCGCCGCCTGCGCTGACGGCGGAGCCCCCATCGGCATTACGTACTCGGGTGTCGTCGGCCGTGTGGCGCCGGACGATGCGGCAGCGCAGCGCCAGCTCGCGCGCTCGCGGTTGCTGTCAGAGAACTGGAAGGCGTTCGTGCGGGGAAACGTCCCTACGCTTGCCACGTTCGCCACGCATGAGGACCGGGTCATCCGCCGGGAAGCGGTGCAAGCGCTGGCCCGCGCGGGCGACCGGGACGCGATCGTTCCGCTGCGGGAGCGATTGGACGATCCAGACGAAGAGCTGCGGTACATCGCCCTGCTCGGGCTGGCGGAGTTGGGCGACCTGTCGGTGGAGCTGCGGCTCCGCGCGCTGTTGGGACAGGACGAGGACTACTTGAGCTACGGGCTCTTGCACTACCGCGTGGTGCTGGCGTTGGCCGGCCTGGGCGCGACCGACATGCGGCCGGAACTGGAACTCATGGCGGACTGGCATTCGCCCGTGTTGTTTCCCCGCGAAGCGCGCGCCGCCTTGCGCACGCTGGACCAACGCGCGCGCGCGCGGGCGCGAGACCGGTAACCCTGTGCTAGACTACGCCGTTTTGCGCCGGGCGAAGTGACCGGCACCAATACGCGCGTCACGTGCGCGCCCCGTCCTTGGAGAACCTCGCATGCAGCGCATCGCGTTGGCCGTCTGTCTGATCGCCGCCCTGACCGGCACGCCGGCGACCGGGGATCCGCTTCCGGCGGGCCCAGAGGCGTTCACGGGCAAAGCGAAGAACGTCATCCTGTTTCTCGGCGATGGGATGGGCGTATCCACGGTGACAGCGGCACGCATGCACGCGAAGGATGCGGCGTATGAGCTGACGCTGGATCGCTTGCCCTTTACCGCCATGTCGCGCACCTATTCGGCGTCGCACCAGGTCACGGATTCGGCGGCCGGCATGAACGCGCCCATGACCGGCCACAAGACCGCGAACGAGGCAATCGCCGTGGACGCGGACGGGAATCCGCTCCGCACGTTCCTGGAGATGGCCGAAGCCGCGGGCAAAGAAACGGGCATCGTGACGACGACCACGGTCACCCACGCCACGCCGGCCGTCTGCTACGCGCATATCAACAGCCGCAACAAGGAACGCGAGATCGCGACCCAGCTCGTGCCCGGCACGAAGGCATACAATCGCGCGCTCGGCGACGGCCTCGAGGTGATCCTGGGCGGCGGCCGGATGTTCTTCGTGCCTCGCAGCGACTCCGGTGGTGCACCGGTGTTGGACGAAGAGGGGATGCCGGGTGGCCGCGACGATGGACGCGACCTGCGCGCGGAGATGCAGGCGGCGGGTTATGCGTACGTGTGGAACGCGGACCAACTAGCGGGCCTGGACCTTGCCGCAACGGACAAGCTGCTGGGCCTGTTCGACTCCAGCCACATGAAGTTCGAGGCGCAGCGCATGCAAGACCCCGCGGCCGAGCCGAGCCTGCCAGAGATGACCGCGGCCGCCTTGACTATCCTGAAGCGAAGCGAGGCCGGCTTTTTCCTTATGGTCGAGGGCGGGCGGATCGACCACGCCCACCACGCCAACGTCGCGCACGCCGCCCTGACGGAGATGCTGCAGTTCGATCGGGCCGTCAAGATCGCCGTTGACATGGTGGACCTGCGCGAAACCCTCATCATCGTCACGGCGGACCATTCGCACGTCATGACGATCGCCGGGTATCCCAAACGGGGTACCTCCATCTTCGGCATCGCCGGAACCGACGCGACCGGCGCGCCGTACACGACGCTGGGGTATACGAACGGGCCGGGCTATCGGGGCCGCGTCCCGCGCGTGGCGCCGGCGCAGGACGAGTTCAACGGGGTGCTGGGCCTACCCGCGCCGAAAGATCCCACGCATCCGACTTACGTTCAGGAAGCGGCCGTGCCCCTGCGAAGCGAGACGCACGGCGGGGAAGACGTGATCATCTGGGCCATCGGCGCCGGCGCGGGCCGGGTCCGGGGCGTGGTGGAGAACACGCAGACGTTCCACTGGATGCGCGCCGCCAGCGGGCTGTGATGATTCGAGCACTACACACGAAGCTTTTTCCAAACCTGCTATTCTCTGGGCCAATTCGTCACTGAGAGATTGAATGATGGAGGCGACGAATGCGGCTCAGCCGACTGCACGTCCTAAGTTTTCGGGGCCTTCACGACGCAAGACTTGAACTGAACCAACATACGGTTCTTGTCGGCCCAAACGGAACCGGAAAGTCGTCGTTCCTACACGCCCTCCGCTTTTTCTACACGCAGAGTTTCCAGCTATCGGAGGACGATTTTCACGCTGGTGATGTGTCCACGAACATACAAGTTCAGCTGACATTTTCTGACCTATCAGATCAAGCTAAGAGAGATTTCGCACCCTACCTAGAAGGGGATTCTTTAAGTATTACCAAGAAAGCCTCCCTCTCGGACGACCGGACATCAAGTAATCAGACTTATCATGCCATACGTCAGGTCCATCCTGGTTTTGCGGAGATCCGGTCAGCGAGGGCATTCAGGGAGAAGCAATCTCTATACAACCAACTCCGCGAGAGAGAGACATACGATGACTTGTCACCTGTACGGGGCGCAGATGCGCTAGAGACTGCTCTAACGGCATGGGAGGAAAACAATCCCGATGCGTGTGAGCCTACCGAGTCCGAACTAAGGTTGCTCGGTTGGACCGGCGTAGCGATCGGCAAGATAAAGCAACATTCTGACCTGATTTTCATTCCTGCCGTAAGACAGGCCGTCGAAGAGGCAGAAGAGACCAGGAAATCTCTGACCAAGCTAGTTATACAGCCTCGCATCAAGGCGTGGACTGAATTCCAAAACTTCAAAACTAGTACTAAGGTCGATTACGACGCCATAACCAACGCACCTCACAGACCAGACTTGGCTGACGTCCAAGAAGGCTTGACCAATATTCTCAAAACCTATGCGCCAGAGGCCGCAGTGGTACTAGAGTGGGATACTACTACTGTAATCTCGATCCCCGACCCCGCAGTAAGGTTGGATCTCGTCGAACATGAGTACCAGGGGCCCATCGAACATAAGGGGCATGGCCTACAGCGCGCTTTCATTTTTGCTCTACTGCAATTTCTAGCGGACTCGATGCATGAGTTTGATGAAGATACCTCTGGAGCGGAGTCGGACGCGCCTGCAGGCCCCTGTTACGTATTGGCAATTGAAGAACCGGAGCTTTATCAACATCCGATCCGATGTAGGGCCCTATGCAGGACACTTCAACGGCTAGCAGAGCAATCGCCTCCCGGTCGGGCCTACATGCAGGTAATTTACGCGAGTCATTCACCACATTTCGTAGACTTCTCACGATTCACAAACGTTCGTCTCGTACGTAAATTACCCGTGGTGCTTGCAGACACCCTGCCCCCTACCTGGGTAGACACCGCCTCTGTCTCTGAAGTAGCTGAGAAATTGGCATCTTTCCATGAGCTACAGCCGGACGTCGTCAACATGGAGCGTGTAGTGGCGGACATTCAACGCCTGATGGGGCCCGAACTAAGTGAAGGTCTTTTTGCGAACGCTGTGTGCTTGGTTGAAGGCCCAAGCGATAGAGCCGCCTTCCATGCTGTTGCTCTTGGTCTTGGCTATGACTTGGACCACCTTGGAATCGCTGTGATACCGGCTCATGGAAAGACGGCGCTGCACTATCCGCTTGTGATTTTCCAATCTCTCCAGATACCTTGCTATGTAGTCTTTGACGCTGATGCCCATCTTTCCGAGAAAGATGCCAAGCCAGAATGGAATCGCAGACTGCTACATTACCTAGGTGGACCGCAGGAGGATCATCCGGAAACACAGGTCTTGGGACACGTCGCGTGTTTCCATAGGAATTTGGAAGCACATTTGGAGGAAGACGCCATCGGCCAGGAGCTTTATGGGCAACTATTACACGAGGCTTGCGAGTTCTATGGCTTTTCGAG
>CBDUXP010000064.1:0-21138 GCA_965371225.1 uncultured bacterium
CCGGGCGGAAACTCGCAGCTGGGGCGCGGGCCGGTCTGAAGACCGGCCCCTACCGCAGGTTTTTTCAACAGCCTGCTAGGCATCGCCGACCACGCCCCCCCGCCCGGCCGCGCGCTCGTGCTCCAGCAGCGCACGCACGTAAGCGTCCGCGGGGTTCGCGCCCAGCTCGCGCGGAGTGGCCACCTGCAGGATTCGGCCGTGGCGCATCACAGCGATGCGATCGCCCAGCCGGAACGCCTCGGCGAGGTCGTGCGTGACCATCACCATGGTCTTGCTGAGCCGCTCCTTCAACCGCAGGAACTCGTCTTGCAGATCCAGCCGGGTCAGCGCGTCCACCGCGCCAAACGGTTCATCCAGCAGGATAACGTCGGGGTCGCCCGCGAGTGCGCGGGCGAACGCCACTCGCTGCCGCTGGCCGCCGGACAGTTCGCGCGGATGGCGTTCGCCGTATTCCGCCGGCTCCAGGTTTACCAGGCGCAGGAGTTCGTCCGAGCGCTCGCGGCGCCGCGCGGGCGCCCAGCCGAGCAGCATAGGCACCAGTTCTACGTTGCGCGCCACGGTCCAGTGCGGCAGCAGCCCGCCTTCCTGCTGCACGTACCCCAGGTGTCGCCGGAGGGCGATGGGGTCGGCGTCCCGCACCGGCCGGCCGCGCACGCGCACCTCGCCCACCGTCGGCTCGACCATCCGGTTGAACGTGCGCAACAGGGTGGTCTTGCCGCACCCGCTCTCGCCGATGAGCATGACCGTCTCGCCCGGCGCGACGGCGAGGTCGACGCCGCAGAGCGCCTGGACCCCTCCGGGAAATGTCTTGCCTACGCCGACCGCCTCGAGCAGCGGTTCAGGGCTCAACCGTGACTCCCCGCCAAAAGGCGATCATGTCTTTGATGTTCGCGGCCGCCTCTTTCGGATCTGCGTAGTACCAGGCCGCGTCCGCGTTCTCCGCGCCGTCCACCACCAGCGTGTAGTAGTTCGCGGTCCCCTTCCAGCCGCACACCGTGGTCGTCTCGCTGGGCTTGAGATACTCCTGCTTCACGCTGTCGGGTGGGAAGTACGTGTTCCCTTCCACCGTCTCGAACGTGTCGCTCTCCGCAACAACCTGCCCATTCCAGTTCGCTCTCGGCATTGCCCCGCTCCTTTCTCGCCGGCTCCGGGCCGTTAGCGGCACGCCACGAAGCGCACCGCGCTTTGACTGTCGCGTATCACTTCGCCCAGCGCTTCGAGCGTGTAGTCGATATCCGCTTCTCCGTTCCCCACGCCCAACGAGAACCGGACCGCACAGTGCGCGGCCTCGTCGTCCAAGCCGATCGCCTTCAGCACGTGGGACGGGTCCGGGTTGCCGGACTTGCACGCCGACCCGGATGAAAAATACACCCCCAGGCGATCGAGAAACAACACCAGCGATTCGCCGCGCATGCCGGGCAGCGTCATATTCAACGTATTTGGCAGCCGCTCGGTCGGATGGCCGTTCAGGCGCGCGTCCGGCACCAACCCCCGCACGCCGCGCTCCAGCCGGTCCCGCAGCGCCGCCACCCGCTCCATCTCCTTGTGGTTGAGCCGCCGCACGGCCAGCTCGCAGGCCTTGCCAAAACCGACGATGCCGGGCACGTTCTCCGTGCCGGAGCGCAGGCCCCGTTCGTGGCCACCGCCGTCGATTTGCGGCGCCAGGGCGATCCCGTACTTCAGGTAGAGCGCGCCGATGCCCTTCGGGCCGTGCAGCTTGTGCGCCGACACCGCAAGGAGGTCCACGTCCAGCTCCTGCACGTCGATCGGCATCTTGCCGAGGGCCTGCACTGCGTCCGTATGGAACAGCGCACCGCCCTCGTGGGCGATCCGCGCCAGGTCGGCGATGGGTTGGATCGTGCCGACTTCGTTGTTCCCCAGCATGACGCTCACCAGGACCGTCTGCGGGGTCATGGCTGCTGCCAGTACCTCCGGCGCGAGCAGCCCGGTGGCGTCCACGGCCAGCACGGTCAGCGACCACCCTTCCGCCTCCAGCGCGCGGCAGGCGTTGAGAACGGCGGGGTGTTCGATCGCCGTCGTGATGAAGTGGTTCCCCGCCTCGCGCCGGGCGTACGCCGCCCCTTTGATCGCCAGGTTGTCCGCCTCACTGCCGCCGCCCGTAAACACGATCCGCCGCGCGGTGCAGTTCAGCGTCTGGGCCAGCTTGCGGCGGGCCGCTTCCACCGCATCGTGCGTCCGCGTGCCCTGGCTGTGAATGCTCGAGGGATTGCCGCACTCGTCCCGCAAATACGGCACCATGGCCTCCAGCACTTCGGGGTCCACGGCGCTGCTCGCGTTGTGGTCCAGATACACGTGCCGCATCGCCCGCGCCGGCTCTACGGGAGCGGCGGCAGCTTCGGATGCAGACTCGTCGCACGCAGCTTGCGGGCGCGCGGGTCCGGCCGCCCCGTCGCACTTCACCACCTCGCAGAGCAGCGCCTTGTAAACCGGAAAGCCGGAGATGGGATCGAAGCGCGCCAGGTCCGTCAGGTCATTGACGTTGGCTTCCTGCCACGCCTCGGAGCCCAACGGCCCGCCGCCGCCCATGTTCGCGTCGATGGCGCCTTCGATGATGTCCGCGGTCACCCGCGCGCGATACTTGACGCGACCGCGCGCCGTTTCCACGTACACCCAGTCGCCGTCCTCGATGCCGCGCCGCCGGGCATCGGCGACGTTCACGGTCACCTGCGGCTCGGGCGCGCGCCGGTTCAGGCCGGGCACCCCATGATGCTGGGAACGGAAATCGGTGAAGATGCGGGCGCCCGAGTTGAACACCAGCGGATACCGCTTCGCCAGGTCCGGCTGCGCGAGGGGCCCCTCCTTCGGCTCGGTGTAGACGGGCAGCGCGTCATACCCGTGCTCCTCGAGAATAGTGGAGGCGATTTCGAATTTCCCCGTCGGCGTATTGAACCCCGGCCGCCCGTCGGGCCGTAGCTGTCCCTTCTCCCACTTCTTGTACTGCATCATGACTGTGGGGATGCGCACTTCGCCGCCGGCGGCGCGCACGTCTTCCAAAGTGAAGCCCGAGCCCGCAAGCGCGTGCCGCAGCAGCTCCTCCTCCGACTGCGGGTAGCGGTCGCCGTACCCCAACCGCGCCGCCAGTTCCGCCATGACGAGGAAATCGTTGCGCGCCTCCCCCACCGGCTCGACCATCTTGTCGCGAATCTTGAAGAGCGGGCCGTAGATCATGTACGAAGTGATCTCGTACATAGTCGTGGCGGGCAGCACGATATCCGCATAGGCGGCATCGGCCGTGAAGTATCGGTCGAGGGTCACCAGGAAATCGAGCGCGCCCAGCGTCTCGCGCCACAGGCTGGGGTTCGGCCACGCCGTAATCATGGAGCCGCCGTCGATAATCAAGGAGCGGATCTTGTAGGGCTCCCCCTTGAGCACCGAGTCGGGCAACGCGATGGCGTGCGACTCACCGCGGTACATGCTGTACACGGGAAACCGGTCGCGCCCCAGGGCCTGCCGCACGTCCGGATTCGGCACCAACCCCGCCCGGTTGATGGGAAACGTGTTCTCCCGCATGCGAATGACCAGACCGCCGGGCACGTCCAACTGCCCCGCCACGGCCCAGAGCGTGAACGCCGCACGGATGGCCTGCACGCCGGAATCGGAATATTCCAAGCCCGTGTACATCACCGGGCAGGCCCCGCGCGCGCCGGCAATGCGGCGAGCGAGCCGGCGAACGGTCTCCGCCGGAACGCCGGTAATCCCTTCGACCACCTCGGGCCGGAAGTGTTGCACGTAGGTTTGCAATTCGACCCAACCCTCGGCCCAATTGGTCACGAAATCTTCGTCGTACAGTTCCTCCTCGACCAGCACCTGGAGCATGCCGAGCGCGAGGGCGCCGTCGGTGCCGGGCCGCAGGGGAATCCATTCCGCCTCGGTGTCGCGCGCCGTCTCGCTGCGGCGGGGATCGATCACGATCACCTCCGCGCCGCGCCGGCGCGCCCGCTTGATCTGCTCGTTGGCGAGCGGCGGCGAATCGGTCGCGGGATTTGCCCCCCACACGATGATGAGCTGCGCCTGCTCCAGGTCGGGATCCATGGTGATGTACATCTCGCCGAGCGTCACGTGCGGCGCGATCATGGCGAACGAGACATAGCACAATGCGCCGACGCCCAACGTATTGGGGGAGCCGAAGGGAAAGAGCACACTGGAGGCGGAAGACACGGCCACCCCCGCCGGTTGAAACACGTCGCAGAGCGCGAGTTCAAAGCTGCCGCGGCCCGTATAGATGGCGGTGGCTTCGGGACCGTGGGCCGCCTTGATCGCTTGCAGCCGCGTGACGATGGTGTCCATCGCCTCATCCCAGGAAATCCGCTCGAACTGGTACGTGCCCTTCGGGCCGACGCGCTTCAGGGGATGACGCAGCCGCTGCGGGTCATGGACAATCTCACCGGAGTGCGCCCCGTTCGTGCAGATCATACCGAGCGGGTGGTCCGGAAGGGCCTGCGTGTGCGTGATCCGCCCGTCCTCCAGACGCAACCGGACCCAGCACCCGGCCGGACAGATGCCGCAGAGCCCGTCGCGCGTTTCCACGGCGGGCGCCGGTGGCGCGGCCGCGGGAGACGCCGTCGCGCTAGGCATGGCCGGCCGCCTTCTGGAGCAGGAGCAGGGCAAACCAGTCGCGGCCGTCAGTAAACACCTGTCGGGTGGTCAAGCCGTGGCGTGCGAGGGTAGGCACGAGGCTGGCCAAGTCGAATTTCCGGGAGATTTCCGTATGCACGAGTTCATTCGCGGCCACGCGGCAGGTGGTGTCCAGGGGGGCGACGTGAATCTCTTGCGCTTCTGCGAACCGGGCCCACGTCTCGATGCGGCTGCGGGCGATGTTGTAGCGCGAGACGTGCTCGATCGTGTCCACGTTGATGCTGGCGCCCAATTCGCGATTCATGCGCGCGAACAGGTTGCGGGTGAACGCCTCCGTACGGCCCGCGGCATCGTTGTATGCCGCCTGGATCACCGCGGGATCTTTCACCAGATCGACGCCGAGGAGAAAGTAATCGTCCGGTCCCATGCTGGCGTGAATCCGGGTCCAGAACGCGTCCGCCGCGTCTTCATCGAAGTTGCCGATGCTACTGCCGAGGAAAATGATCATCGCGGGCGAGAGGGCTTCGAGCACGGGCAGCGCGTGCTCGTACACGCCGTGGACGGGCGCCATGTCCACGTCCGGCAGCAGGGTCTCCAGCTCGTCTTGCGCCTGTTCGAGCGCCGCGCGGCTCACGTCGATGGGCACGTATGGGGCGGCGCCCGCATGACTGAGGTACGCACGCAGAATGTGTTGCGTTTTGGCGGAGGAGCCGGAACCCAACTCGACCAGACTCACCTCCCCAGTTGTGGCGGCAATGTCGGGCGCATGCCGGTGGAGAATCGCCGCCTCCGTCCGCGTGAGGTAGTACTCGGGCTGTTCGCAGATCCGGCCGAAGAGGGCGCTGCCCTCCGCGTCGTACAGGAAGCGGCACTCCAGTGTCTTCGGCTCCGCCTGCAGCCCGCGGGCCACGGAGTGCGCGAAGTCCATGACCGGATCGTCGTGCAGGCCTTCATCGATGACGACGATGCCCCCGTCCGCTTCCGCCGACGCCAATTGATCGGCGAGCCATTCGCTGTTCATGAGGGTCGATCCCTTCCTACGGCGGTGGGCGGGTGAAGAGGCGCTCGGCAATGGCCTGTTCGAGAATCGCCGTGCGTGCGGGCCACCGTGGCTCAGGCGTGGGAGGTAAGCGGACGGGCCGCGGCGTCAGCGCCGATTGGGCCTCGAGGGGCGCTGTTACCGTGACAGGGTCGGCAGGATTCCTCTCTCCACGGAACTCCTACTGTAGCGGGAAGCGGCGGTCGAGCACAACTGAATGTGATTCGGTCGCAGCCAGCACGACTGCAATATGCACCGTAACACCGCGCCGGGCAATAGGTAATGCCATCGCAGGAGCGACAGGCTGCTGCGTATCGCCGCGAGCAATACCCCGCGGTGCAGCGACCGAAACTCGCGCGCGCGCCGGCGGGACTACGCCGGCCCGTCCGGCAGCGGCCAACAGGGACGCACCGCCGCCACCCGCCCGCGCGCGCCCACGGCCGGGGCGTCCATCCCGCTTGCGGCCGCCATCACCTCGCCCCCGGGCATCCGGCAGGTCAGGCGGTAGCCCATCCCGTGGAACCGCCGCGCCACCACCTCCACCGCGCCGTCGGCCATGGCCACGAACCGGAGATCCTCCGGCCGTACCACCACCGTGACCGATCCCTGCGCCGGTTGCGCCAGCGGGATCGTGCCCCACGCCGTGTCCGCCTTATCGCCCGCCGCCGCGCCGGAGACGAACGCCGCCGGTCCCACCAGCGCCGCCACCTCCCGACTCGCAGGACGGGCGTACACGCGCTCGGGCGTGTCGCACTGCGCCACAGTCGCGCCGTCCGCGGCGGGCACCAGCACGGCCACTCGATCCGCCAACCCCAGCGCGTCGGTGCGATCGTGCGTCACCAAGAGCACGCTCGTGCCTTCCCGGCGCACCAGGCGCGCCAACTCCTCCGCCAAGGACTGGCGTAATGCGGCATCCACATTGGCAAACGGTTCATCCAGCAGGAGGATCCGCGGCCGGGGTGCGAGCGCTCGGGCGAGCGCCACGCGCTGTTGCTGGCCGCCGGAGAGCGCGTGGGGGCGCCGGTCAGCGAACGGCCCCATGCCGATCACGTGTAACAACTCATCGACACGGCCGTTGTCCGCTTGCCGGAGACCGAACGCGATATTCTCCCGCACCGTCAGCGCCGGGAACAGCGCGTAATCCTGAAACACCAACCCCACCCGGCGGCGCTCTACCGGCAGGAGATCGTGGCCGTCGCGCGCGGCGACTTGCCCCGCCAGCCGCACCATCCCCGCCACCGGCGTGACGAGCCCGGCGACGGCGCGCAAGAGGGTCGTCTTCCCACACCCGGACGGGCCGAGGACGGCCAGAAACTCGCCCGGGTGCAATATCAGATCCACGCCGGCCAACACCGGATGGGTCCCAAACGCGTGGCCCATCCCGCGGAGTTCGAGCGGCGGCTCAGACATACTGCCTCCAGCGCAGGCTGATCGCGACCACGCTGCACGCCACCGCCACCATCAGCAAGCCCGCCAAGCCGGCGTCGTGCAGAAACGCCTCCTGGTACCGGTCGTACACGCGGAAGCTCAGCGTGCGCAGGCCCATGGCCCCGCCTAGGAGCAGCGTGACCGGCAGCTCCTTAATCAGCGCGAGCAGGACGAGCACGAACGCCGCCGCGGTCCCCGGCGCGACCGCCGGCAGGGCGATCCGACGCAACCACTTACCCCGGCTGACGCCGAGCGTCCGCGCGGACGCCTCCTGCCGCGGGTCCAAGTGCAACACCGCGGTCTTGAGGCTCGCATACGCTTCGGCCAGGAAGCGCATGGCGTAGCCCAGCAAGAGCAGCACCCCACTGCCCGTCAGCGTCTGGTAGACGCCGCTGCCGCGTCCGAGGCCGCGCGAGACGAACAGCGCCGCCAGCATGAGGCCGAAGGCGAGTAACACGCCGGGCAGCGCGCTCGTAAGATACGTGCCCTGCTCGATGGCCCACGACAGGCGCGGCCCGCGCCGCGCACCGATCCACGCCGGCAGGAGAGCAAGCGCAACGGTGAACAGCGCGCCGACGCCGGCCGCCGCAGCCGTGTCGCGGAGCGGCACCCAGAGGCTCGCAAACGTTTCGTCATAGCGGATGCCGTCGCGTACCCAGACGAGCAGGGTGAGAATCGGCAGCGCGACGCCAAGCCCAATGACCGCCGCCTGCATGAGGTACGCCAGGGCGAGGGCCGCCGGCGTGAGCGTGCGCCGCGCGGGGGGGCGGGGGTTGCTGACCGTGCTCGCGCCCGGCAGCACGCCGTGGATCAGGCGCGCGCCCACGAGCAACGGCACCGTGGCCCCCAACACCGCAAAGCCGAGCACCACTGCCTGGCCCAACTGCTGGTGGTCCGCCGCCTGGTACAGCCGCCACGTGAGCACCTGGCAATCCAGCACGGCGACCGCGCCAAAGTCGCTGATGACGTAGAGCGCCGTCAGCAGCAGACTGAACGCGAGCGTCGGGCGCAGGCGCGGCAGCACGACGGTGCGAAACGTGCGCCAGCCGGAGGCGCCCAGACTCCGCGCCGCTTCCTCTTCGGCCGCGGACATGCGCGCGAGGGCGGCGCTCACCAGCAGTTGTACGTAGGGAATGGTGATGACCGTCAGCACGAGCGCGGCGGGCCAGAATCCACGGAACACGCCCAGGCCCAGGCTCCGGCCCACCAGCCCGCCCGGGCCGACGGTGTCGCGGATCGTGCTCGCCACAAGATAGCTGGGCAGGGCGAGCGGCAGGAGCGTGAGGATGCCCAAGGCGCGCACACCGGGATAGCGCGCGCGCTGCTCGACCCACGCGAGCCAGGTGCCGCTCGGCAGCGCGGCGAGCGACACGACCGCCCCAAGTCCGAGCGTGCTCGCGAACAGGCGCCACACCCCGCTGCGCTGGATCAGGGCGGCGAAGGTGGCCGGGCCGGTGTGGAACGGAGTCGGCGGCGGGTGCAGCGCCCCGGCGATCAGCCCCCCGAGCGGGAGCAGCACCAGGAGCGTCACGGCCACCGCGCCCGCGAGGGGCAGGCTGCGCAGCACGCGCGCGCGAGTGAATGCGTTCCTCATACATCCGCCGCCCAGCGCCATCGCGCCCGGCGAGTACGCACTCTACTGCAAGCCCAATTCCTGCAGCAGCGCCAGGGTCGGACCCACATCCGCAAGGAACGTCTGGTCGACTGCCGCCAGGTTGAGCTGCGCCAGCGGCGGCACGTCCGGATGCGTGGGCACGCCTGGTCGTGTGGGGTATTCGAAGTTCTCCGCACTGAAGCGTTCCTGGACGGTCGCGCTAGTGAGAAACGCCATGAGGCGATGCGCCGCCGCAACGCGGGGACTGCCCGTACGCACGCCGACGCCCGCGACCATAAGAATATTCCCCGCGTCGCCCGGCGTCGAGAAGCTGTAGTTCGCCGCGGCGAAGTCCGGCCTCTTCAGCCGGTGCAAGTAGTAATGATTCACCCACCCAATGGCAATCTCCCCGGCAGCGGCGGCGCGCACCTGCGGCGCATTCTTCGGATACACGATGGGGGCGTTCGCCTGCATGCCTTCCAGCCACGTGCGCGTCTTCGCCTCCCCCCAGAGGTGCCGCAGGGCGCTGATGTGCGCCTGGGCACTGCTGTTACCGGGCGCCCACCCCAGGCGGCCCTTCCACTTGGGATCCTTCAGCTCCCACAACGTGGCCGGCAATTGGTCCGTCGCTACCAAGCTCGGGTTATAGACCAGCACGCGCGCCCGGCCACTCACCCCGATCCACCGCCCATGCGCATCGCGGAAACGGGGATCCACCCGGGTCAGCAGGTCCTGCGGCAGTTCCTGCAGGAAACCCCTCGCCGCCAGCGCGCCCAGGTAGCCCGAGTCTTGGAAAAAGATCACGTCGGCGGGACTGTCGGGCCCCTCGTTGAGCAGCTGGGTGGCCAACGCCGGCGTCTTGTTGTAGCGCACGTCCAGGCGGACGCCCGTGTCCGCCTCGAACGCCTCGAGGATCGGCCCCACCAGCGCCTCGCCCCGGCCGCAGTACACCACCAGCGCCGATTTCCCCGCGTGGGTCGGGCCGGCCCAGAGCAGGAGGAGCGCGGCGGGCAACACGCCACGCCTCAGGACGGCACCACAGGCGCGAATCGCGGTCACGAGCGCCAGCACCGCCGCGCGGCGCGCGTTGTGCCACAGACTTCGGAAATCCGTGACCGGTGGCTCCGTGTGTGCGAGGATCATGCGGCCTCTACGACCGCGGGCAGGCGGACCAGGCAATCCAACCGCGGCCTTATTTGCGACTGAGTCTCAATTAGTACAAATCCATCCTACCGCGATACCCAGCTGAAGTCAATTGTCCGAGAAAGGTGTAGCCCAGGCACAGGATGGCGGATAAAATCGCAGGCAGGAAGCCACTCTCACTACTGCATGCTTGGCTGGCAATCAGCCAAAGGAGGGGCGTATGGAAGACACACGGGAGGCACCGCCAAACCCGCAGAACGAGGAAATCTGGCGGGCGATCGTGACAGGGCAGGATCCGCGGTGGCGCAAGGGCTGGCACCTGCGGCGCATGATTCCGTCGAAGACGCGGTGCAAAAACTGCAATGCGCCGTTCGAGGGGATCGGGGCGTGGTGGATGCAGCGCCGCGGCCGGGGCCAGTATCACAAAAACCCCCACTTCTGTAACTACTGAATGGACGCGTGCACCCGGCGCCCGGGCGGCGCCGAAGTGGAACTGTCCATGCTCTTTGTCGACGTCCGCGGGTCCACCACGTTAGCCGAGCAGATGAGCCCCCGGGAGTTCAGCCGCCTGATGAATCGCTTCTACAAGGCGGCCACGGCGGTTCTGATCAAGACCGACGCCTTCATCGACAAGCTGGTGGGCGACGAAGTAATCGGGTTTTACCTGCCGATTTTCGCGCGGAAGAACTACGGCCCTGGCGCCGTGACCACGGCCGAAGACCTGAAGATCGCGCACGTCCGCGCAGCAGTGCACGGCGCCCGCGAAATGCTTCGGGTGACCGGGCATAACGATCCGGGCGGGCCGTGGCTACCCGTCGGGGTCGGCGTCCACACCGGGTTGGCGTTTTTCGGGACGGTCGTCGGGGCCGAAGGCAGTATGGAGGACTTCACGGCCCTCGGCGACAATGTGAACATCGCCGCGCGCCTGGCGTCGGCGGCGGGCCCGGGCGAGGCGATCATCAGCGAAGCGGCCTATACGGCAGCGGGCCTGGACTTGGGCGACCTCGAACAGCGCGAACTGCAACTCAAAGGACGGCAAGAGCCGGTTCGCGCGCGCGTCCTTCGGTCCGCCGCCGCCCTCGCCACCGGCTAGCAGGCGCGGACCTATCCCCCGGGGGCGGGCTTCCCGCCCGGGTCGGCGGTCACGGGGTGGAGCGGTACCACGCTCAAGCCCGCGCCGCCGACTTGTACGCGGACCACGGCGCGCACGCGGAAGTACCGCGCGAGATTGGCCTCGGTGAGTACTTCGTCGGGGGAACCCTCCGCGGCCACCGTCCCGTCGTACAGCACCACGATCCGGTCGCAGTACCGGCTCGCGAGGGACAGGTCGTGAATCGCCGCGAGCGCACACCGGCCAGCGCCGGCGATTCGGCGTACCAGCGTCATGACCTCCAACTGGTGCGCCAGGTCCAGATTCGCAGTCGGCTCGTCCAGCAGGATCACGGGCGTCTCCTGGGCGAGCGCGCGCGCCACCAGCACCCGCTGCCGCTCGCCGCCGGACAGGGAATCGGCCGCCCGGTCGGCGAGCGCGGCCGTCTCCGTCTGCTCGAGCGCGCGCTCGACCACTTCCACGTCGTGCGCGCCCTCGGGCCGGAAGCGGCCCAGGTACGGGTTGCGGCCCATAGCCACCACTTCGCGCACCGTGAAGGCAAAGTCGATCCGCGCATCCTGCGGCACGAATGCCGCGCGCTGGGCGATCTGCCGCCGGCGCAGGCCGGCCACCTCCCCACCGCACAGGGTCACGCTGCCCTGCTGCGGCCGGAGCAACCCGAGCAGGATGTGCAGCAGCGTCGTCTTCCCCGCGCCGTTCGGCCCCACCAAGCCAACGACCTCATTCTCGTTCACGTGCAGGGACACGCCCCGCAGCACCGGCCGCGCGGCATAGGCGAACGCCAACTGCCGCGCCTCCACCAGCGCCGCCATCAGCTCAAGTGCTCCCGCCGCCGCGTGGTGAGCAGATACAGGAAGAAGGGCGCGCCCACGCACGCGGTGACGATGCCCAGCCGAATTTCCTCCGGCGCGATCAAAGTCCGCGCCAGCAGATCGGCCAACACTAGGAAACTCGCCCCCGCCGCCATGGACAGCGGCAGGAGCCACCCGTGCCGCGGCCCGCTCACCAGGCGGATCATGTGCGGGATGACCAGCCCTACGAAGCCGATGACCCCGGACACCGCCACCGCGACGCCCGTCACGAGAGCGGCGGCGAACAGCAGCGTGCGCCGCACGCGCGGCACGTCGACGCCGACGGACGCGGCGTGCGTTTCGCCCAGCAGGAGCGCGTCCAGCTCGCGCGCGTGCGCCACGATGACCGCCGCCCCCAGCAGCGTTGCGGGCGCCACCATGCGCACGTGATCCCACGTGCGGCCGTCGAGGCCCCCCATGAGCCAGAAGATCGTTTGGCGCCCGATCTGGTAGTTGGCCAGCGCCAGGGAAATGACGAACGAGGTGAGCGCCGCGTTCAGGCTCCCCACGGCAATCCCCGCCAGCAGGAGCGTGCCGATCGTAGCCTGCCCCCGGTAGGTGGCGATCGCGTACACCACGAAAGCGGTCACGCCCGCGCCGAGGAACGCGAGGCCGGGCAACGCCCAGACCGTGCGCGCTGCGAAGCCAAGGTGCAGCGCCACCACCGCGCCCAACGACGCGCCGGCCGATACCCCGATGACCCCCGGGTCGGCCAGCGGATTCCGGAAGAGGCCCTGCAGCGCCGCGCCGCTCACGGCCAGCCCCGCGCCGACGCATGCCGCCACCAACACGCGTGGCAAGCGCACATCCACGATGATCGTGTCGTGCCACGCGGGAAAGGTACGTTCGAGTGGCGCCCCCAGCGCATGCAGCAAGATCGCGACGATCTCACCCGGCGCGAAGTCCGTCGCGCCCACGGACACGGCGGCCCCCATCGCCGCGACCAACACGGCCATCGCGCCGGCCGCCACGAGGACGCCGCGCCACGGCCTCACGTGTCGAACGCCTCCGGGTGCAGTATCCGCGCCACCTGTTCGAAGCCGTGGACCGCGTATTGCGACAAGGTCACCGTCCACGCGCTGTTGAGTACGTGCACGCGACCGTGCTGCACCGCCGGCACGTGTTGCCACAGGGGATCGTCAGCCAGCGAAAACGGTTGCCCCGGCGCATCGGCCGGCCGCCAGTCCGGCACGAACACCACCTCCGGCGCGAGGCCGATGGCCAGTTCGAGGGGAATCGCCGCTTGCCCGCGCAGCCCCGCTTCGCGCGCCACGTTGTGGCCGCCCGCACGTTCGATGATCTCGTCCATCAACGTATCGCGGCCGGACGTGAACCCGCCGAAGACGAAGTAGAGCACCCGCGGCTTTGGCCGGCCGGCGACGCGGCGATCCACCTCCGCCAGGCGGCGCTCCATGTCGCGCACCAACTCGGCCGCGGCCGCGTCCGCCCCCACGGCCGCCCCCGCCGTGCGCACGTTCCGCGCCACATCGGCGAACGACCCGTAGCGTCCGAAGCGCAGGACGGGAATCCCCAGGGACAGGAGAAAGCGCACGGTCTCGGCCCGGGTGTAATCCGCCACCACCACCAGGTCCGGTTCGAGGCGCACCAGCGTCTCGATGGTCGAAGATATCCGCTCCGCGTTCGGCGGCGCGAGGTCCACGCAATTGGAAATCGCGGGATCGTCGATCAAATGGGTGACGGCGACGAACCGGTCGGGCGGCACGAGGGCGGTGAGAATCTCGTCCCCGAGCAGCACGCTCGACGCGATCCGCTGCGGCGGCCGCGCCATCTCCTGCGAAATGCCGAGGGGGTCCACCAGGGTACGCGGGAAGGCGTCGCCGATGATGACCGTGTCGCGATACGCGTCCGAGAAGAGGACTCCACCGCCCGGCGCGCCGCCTGCCGCCAGCGCCCCGATTCCCGCGAGCGCCAACCCCAAGCTGAGCGCGGCGGTGCCGGAGAGCCGTCGGCCTCCGCTCATCCGGCGGGGTCCATCAAGCCCGTGAAGCCGGAGGGCGCGTGCGGGCCGATCACCAGTTGCTCCAGCAGGCCGATGCCGGTGCGCTCCCCCATCTGCGCGCGGCAGAGTTGTTGCACGTGCACGTGAAACGGGGCCATGGGATCCAGGTCGGCCAGGATCCACGATTCGCCCGACACCGCCGCTTCACCCTTCCACACCCCGTGCCCCCACTCCGGATGCAGGTAGCCCAGGCCCAACATCTGAAACGTCAGCAGGGGCTCCAGCGAAATCACCCGCGCCTCCCCCGCGTGGGGCGTCAGGGTCAGTTCAGCCGAGGCCGCACGCCGCGTGCCCGGCTGCCAGCGCACGGCGTGCGCAACCGACGCCATGCGTTCGATGGCCGGCACGGCGCTGGGCGCGGCGGCATCCGCATAGACCGGCGCGACGCTGCCGCTGGCGTGCCACGGCCGACCGTCCGCGGCTTCGTTCACGGCGAAGTGGGCGCACACGTCGTCGAACTGGAGCGGCGCCCAGAGCCAGAAGAACTGCGGCGGCGTCCCCGGCGCGCCCGCCTCCCGTTCCCCCACCGGGCGGATGCCCCACGACCGGTCCCGGGTGCCGAGTATGGTCGCATCATCCAACACGATGCGCTTGCCGTCGACTTCGAGCCAGCCGTCCCACGAGCCAAACTGCGTGTAGCGCGTGTAATCGAGAAACAGGCGGCCGTCGATGCGATGGGTAAACCGGGGCTCCTCGATGGCCGGGGTGCGCGCGCGAAAGCGCAGGTCGCCGGTCAGTCCGAAATCGTTGTCGCTGATGCGCACGCGGAGAGTGTGCAGGGGCTCCTCGACCGCGACCGCGATGGGACCGACGGTAGTGTCCGCCCGTTCCGCGGGCGCGAGCCGCGACGCGCGCACGGTGTGCTGCCGCCCGTCGCAGACCACGCTGAACGCGGCATCCATCACCTGCCGATTCGGGTACAGGCCGAGCGCGGCCCCGAACATCAGGTCACCGGCGCGGCTGAAGCCGTTAAAAAAATACCGGTCGTAGAAGTTCCGGTCGCCGGTGGCCACGTGGGCGAGGGGCTCCGGCGTCTGATGGATGAGGTGCTCGTCGAAATGCGTCAGCACCGGTCACCCCTGGGAAATTTCTTTGAGCATGGAGGGTTTGAGCACCGCCACCTCGCGCATGGCCTGCAGGCCCAGGTGCTCGCCGAGGGCCGCGCGGGCGACCTCGCTCTCCGCATCCGGCAGGGCCGCGATGGCTTCCAGTGCCTGCCCCAGGGCGGCCCGCGCGCCTGCGCTCCGCGCTTGCGGAGGTGCGGCCGGTGTGTCCTCGACAGCGCCCTCGATCGCGGCGGCCGTCTCCGCGTGGCCCGCTCCCCGGAGGGACTCCGCCGCCCGCGCGAGCGCCGCCAGGGCAGAGTCCGCTTCGGTCGCGTGCAACTCGGCCTTTTCTTCCACGCGGTCTTCCAGGTTCTGAAGCACGTCGATGGCCGCGTAGAGTTGGCCGCGCGCAAACCCGCTCGCCACCTCCGGCAGCACGTTCGTCTTCAGCGTGTCGACGACGCCGGCAAGCAATCTTTCCACGGGTACGAGCACGTCAGCCTCCAAACCAGCCGCGCAGGGCGGCTAGCAGCGCATACAGGAACGGCAACTGATGATCGAAGATCGCCATGCGCAGGTCGCGCGACCGGCCGTCGTTGAACGCGCGGATCCCCGTCATCATGATGGCGATCATCTTGACGACGCTGAGGACGCTGTAGAACTGCAAGCGCGCATCGTCGACCGCACGGCCCGAGACGCTCATGTACGCCTCGTTGAACTCCTCCGGCGTCAGCAGGGCCGAGGCGTACGGCGTCCCCGCCCGCCAGAGTTCCGAACAGCACCACGCCACGTCCTCCAGGGGATCGCCCAGGTGCACCAGCTCCCAGTCGAGGATGCCGGTAAGGTGCGCTTCCCCATCCTCGCGCTGCACGAGAAAGTTGCCCAGCCGATAGTCGCCATGGACGAGCGTGACCTCCTCCGAGGCGGGCGCATGCGCGTGCAGCCACAGGAACGCTTCCGCCACGATGGGCGGCACCGGCAGCGCGCTCTCCCGCACGCGGTGCGCCCACTTCTCGACTTCCCGTGCGGCCGCGCCGGTGCCGGGCGGGGGCGGGCCGAGGAAATCGAACTGGCATGCCCGCCAATCGACGGCGTGCAACCGGGCCAGCCAGTGCACCACGTCCGGCCCGAGCGCCTGCCGCTCGCGGTCATCGAACGGCAGGCTGCCGTCGGCCGCGGCGGCGGGGATGGGCACTTCGCCCGGCAACCGTTCCATGACGTAGAAGGGTCGATCCAGCGCTGCCGGATCCCGTTCGAACCACGGGGTCGGCGGCGACGGGAGCGGGTCGTCAGAGAGTACGTTCAGCACGCGGAATTCCGGCTCCAGGTCATAGGGTTCCAGAAGCCCGGCCTCCGGTTCGCGCTTGATGACATAGCTGCGGACCTGGGGGCTGCCGCCGCGCACGAACTCCAGGTCGAACATGAAGGTCTCCTGCGAGAAACCCTCCGTGCTGCGCTGGAGGTTGGTCACGTGCAGGTCGTCCGCCGCCTCCAAGTGGCTGGCGAGAAAGCGCGCGATTCGGGATTCGAGTGTGTCGCTCATGGAATGGCACGGCGGGCCGGCGCGTCCAAGCCGCCCACCCCACCGCCTCTCTGGTGCATCGCCTCCGTCATGGGGAAAGAGGCGAGTATTGTACTGTGCGCCCCGGCCGGCGCGCGGGGAGCAGGCGACCGGCTAGAATGGCGGCTCACATCGCGCGGCAGGCGGGCCGGCAGGCGGCGCCGGGGAATGCGCGTGAGGGGGCAGTACCGATGAGTGAGACGTTTCGAGCGCTGGTGGCGGACCAGGTGGAGGGGAAGACGCAGACGGCCCTCCAGGACCTGACAGCGGCGGACTTGCCGGACGGGGACGTGACCGTCGCCGTGGCCTACTCCACGCTGAACTATAAGGATGGGCTCGCCGTGACCGGCGCGGGCAAGGTCATCCGCCGCTTCCCCATGGTGTGTGGCATCGATCTGGCCGGGACGGTCGAGGAATCCCAATCGTCCGAGTTTGCGCCCGGCGACCCCGTGGTGCTCACCGGCTGGGGACTCGGGGAAGCGCACTGGGGCGGGTACGCGCAGAAGCAGCGGGTGCGCAGCGAGTGGCTCGTGCCGCTGCCGGCCCCGTTCACTCTGCAACAGGCCATGGCTATCGGCACGGCAGGGTTCACCGCCATGCTCTGTGTCACGGCGCTTGAGCAGGCGGGCGTGACGCCGGGCGAGCATGAGGTGATCGTGACCGGCGCCGCAGGCGGGGTTGGCAGCGTCGCCGTCGCGCTGTTGGCCAGTCTCGGCTACACCGTCGCCGCGTCGACCGGGCGTGCAGACGCCCACGACTATCTGCGCGGGCTCGGCGCGAGTACCGTGGTCGATCGCACGGAACTGGCGACGCCATCCGGGCGGCCACTGGATAAGGAGCGCTGGGCCGGCGGCGTGGACACGGTGGGCGATGAAACGCTCGCGTCCGTCCTCCGTCAAACGCGCTACGGGGGCGCCGTGGCCGCGTGTGGCTTGGCGGGGGGCGTCAATCTGCCCACCACCGTCCTCCCCTTCATCCTGCGGGGCGTGACCCTGCGCGGCATCGATTCCGTCATGTGTCCGAAGGCCCCGCGCGTGGAAGCGTGGCGCCGGTTGGCGCAGGACCTGCCCCTGGACAAGCTGGACGCGATGACCACGGTCGAGCCCCTGGCCAAGGTGCCGGAATTGGCGCAGACCATTCTGGATGGCCACGTCCGCGGCCGCACCGTCATCGACGTGAACGCGTAGCGGCCGCGCGCTAGGTCAGGCGGAGCACATCGCGGGCGTGGGCTTTGCCGGCCGCGTTGAGCTGCAGACGTTTCTGCGTCGGCCCGCCCACGTCCAGGTGCCGTGCCTCGATCATGCGGTCCAGCTCGGCGTTCAACGTGTCGGTACCCGCATCGGCGGACGCGGTGCCGTGCTCTTCGCTAGCCAACAACCGGTGGGCTTCCGTCAGGATGGACAGGCGCGTGCGCATGCGGTGCCGGGGTAGCGCCCGGGTAGCGTCGTACAGGACGCGGTACAACACCCGTGCCGGGGGGGACGTGGGCGTCTTCGCCATCACCGCTCCTGCCGGCGGCAACCGGGCGCGCGGTCGCTCGCACGGGCGTTCCCGCCAGGGGTGTCCCAGGGAGCGGTCAGGCGTCCGGCTCCGCAGCCAGGGCGGCGTAACGCCCGCCATGAAAGATGAGCGGCGCGCGGTTGTCGTATCGGAAGCGCTCCACGCGCCCGACCACGATCGCATGGTCGCCGCCGGGGTGCCGGGCTTCGGTACGGCACTCGAAACACGCGACGCAGTCGGTCAGTACGGGCACGTCCCCCAGTCCCGCGTCCAGGTCCACCCCCGCGAACCGATCGTCCGTGGAACTGGCGAACCGGTTGGAGACTTCGGCCTGGTCGGCGGCGAGCACGTGCACGGCGAACCAGTCGGCGGCCTGAAACACCTGCCACAGGGACGCGGCGTGGGCAATGCTCCACAGGATCAGCGGCGGGTCCAGCGACACCGAGCTAAAGGAATTCACCGCCATCCCCACCGGACTCCCGTCGGGTGCGCGGGTCGTGACCACGGTGACGCCGGTCGCGAACGTGCCCAGCGCGTTGCGGAACTGCCGCGTATCGAACTCGTCTGCCATCGTTCCCGTCGGACCTTGCTCGCCGGACCTGCGCCGCCACGTGGGCGGGTGTGCCGCGGGGCCGGTGTGGGCGGCAGAACTGTATACGGCGGTCCGATGGGGTAGCAAGCGCGGGCCGGACGCGCGCGGCGCCATCGCGCCTTGGGGCTCGGTGCATATCCAGGCCTCCGGGAAAACGGTAGGATAGACCCCGTGAACAGGGCAGGCGCCGGTGGCGAGGAGGGGCGCGACCGGACGCCACGACGATTTTCGCTTGCGGGCCACATGTCCCCCGGTTTCCGCCGGCTGGTGGTGGTGGTGGTCCTGAGCGCCGGGGTGCTGGCGGCCATCGACCTGGCCGTGTACTGGCTGGTGCCGGCGCAGCGATACGCCGAGCGGGTCATCGATCAACTGTACGCGGCCACGGGCGCCCACCTGACCTTCCGCGGGCGACCTCACCTGTCGCTCTTTCCCCGCCTCGCGCTCGAACTATCCGACGTAGAGGTCACGGCCACGCCGGGGACGACGCTCGCCCCCCTGGCGGCAGTGGATGAGCTGCACCTCCAGTTTTCGGCAGCGGCGTTCCTCCGGGGCGAACTCCGGGTGGATGAAGCGGTGCTCTTCGATCCCGTGCTCACCATGGTGGTGGGGCCCACCGGTGCGCGCAACTGGGCCCTCACCAGGCCACCCGCCGAAGGCGGACCCCGGGAGGCGCGCCGCGACGCCGGCAGCGGGGGCATGGGGTCCCGCTTTCGGTTCGACGACATCCGCGTGATCAACGGCACCCTGGCCTATGTGGATCAGCGCCTGAAAGTGGAGGAGGCCGTGACGCCGGTCAACGGCCGGATCTTCGTGCCGACCCTTGATGGTCCGCTCAGCGCGGACGGCTACTTTCCGTGGCACGGGAGCCTCGTGCAAATCGAATGTGATTTTGCCAACACCCGCCACCTCTTGAGCGGCCAACCGACCAAGGTGGCCTTCTCCCTGAGTGCCGACGCGGGGGTCGCAACGTATCGGGGTACCGCGCGGGTGGGCGCGGCACCGGCCGGCTCCGGCGAGCTGGAGATTCGGGCGCCTTCGTACGCCGGCCTGATGGAGTATCTCATGCAGCGGCCGCAGCAGGAGGCGGAGGCGTCCGGGCCCGCAACCGTATACGCGGCGCTCCACTATCGGGAGGGGCACCTGCGCGTGTCGGACGTCCGCATGGACCTAGGCGGCCGACGGGTGGCAGGCGAAGCCGCTTTGCGGCTTGGAGCCCAGCGGCCTGAGCTGGGCGTGCGGTTGGTCACGGATCAGGTGAACCTGACCCCCCTGTTTCCCGCGGCTGATGCGCCGGCGCGGGACGCGGAGACGGAGGAAGGCCCCCATTACCTGGCGGCCCCCATGTGGAGCGATACGCCCATCGGCCTGGGCCCCCTGGGCGCAACGGATGCGAATATCGAGGTCTACGCCGATGCGGTGCGGCTGCGCGGGTTGATGTTGGGCCCGAACAAGATGACGGCCACGATCGCGCAGGACCAGATCTCGGTCGATGTCGGCGAAACGACGGCGGGCGATGGATTCCTGCGTGTAACGATGAACGTGGACCGGACCGGCGAGCAGCCGCGCTACGTGGCCCGGGTCCATCTGGAATCGGTCGACGTGAACGAGCTGCTGCACGGCCTGTGGGGCGCCTCGTCCGTGACGGGCACAGCAACAGGCGCCATGGAATTTACGGGGACGGGAACAAGCCCGCAGGAACTCGTCAGCTGCCTCCAAGGGTACGGCTGCATAACCATAGTCAATGGGGCGTTGCACGGCGTGGACCTCTCGTCTTCCAGCGGGAACCTGGTGCGCTTCGTCTTGCGTCAAGTGCGGGGCGCGGAGAAGCGCACCCCCTTCCGGCGCATGTCGGGCACCTTCGAGATACAGGACGGCGTGTTGTATAACCCTGACCTCCTTCTGGAAGCGAGCACCCTGCGCCTGAGCGGCGGCGGCGCCACGAGCCTGCTGGACCGGTCCCTCGACTACCGGCTCGCCCTGCGGCGGCCGTGGATGCGGGTCCCCCTCGCGATTCAGGGGACGTGGGGAGCCTTGGAGGTCGACGCGGCCATCCCCCGGCCGCTGCCGTCCCTCACAGGCGGGGGACAGCCGCCAAAGGCGCCCGCGGCGAGTCGCATCGAGTAACCTGGGCCGCGCGCGGGCACGTGCCGCGCGCCCGAACGAGACGAGGAGAGACGGCATGGCGGTGCAGCCCGGCTACTATCGTCTTCCCACCATCCACGCGGCCACCATCGTCTTCGTGAGCGAGGACGACGTGTGGCGTGTCTCGACCGACGGCGGCGCGGCGCACCGCGTGAGCGCCAACCCGGGCCACAGTGCGTACCCGAGCCTGTCCCCGGACGGATCGCGGCTCGCCTACGTCAGCCAGGATGAAGGCGCGCCGGAGGTCTACGTGATGCCCGCGCGCGGCGGGGAGCCCGCCCGGCGGCTTACGTTTCTCGGCGCCAACACGCGCGTCGCCGGCTGGCGGTCCGATGGGTCCGCGATCCTCTTCGCGAGCGACGCCGCGCAACCGTTCTCGGGCGACTGGCACCTCTGGGAAGTCGCACCGGACGGTGGGCCGCCGCGCGCCCTCGGCCTCGGCCCCGCCCTGGGCATCGCATTCGATCCCCGCGGCAGCGGCGGAGTGCCGTTTGCGGTCAGCAGATCGACGAAGA
>CBDUXP010000065.1:0-20200 GCA_965371225.1 uncultured bacterium
CCTGTTACCGGCGTGAAAGGCCGGGGTCCTAGGCCGCTGGACGACGGGGACAAACTGTGTGGCCCGGAAGGGCCCGGTGGGCGAGGTGGGATTCGAACCCACGGCCAGCGGCTTAAAAGGCCGTTGCTCTACCAGGCTGAGCTACTCACCCATGCCAACTGCGGCACCGCTATCCGCCGCGGGGACGCGGTACGGCAAAGGCTCGGGACGCCGCCCGAGCCGGTGTGAAATGGTACGGACGCCGCCGCACACTGTCAAGCGGACTGTTTCGCTTCGACCATCTCCTTGATCTTCATGAGCCGCGTGCGCGTCGCCAGTTCCGCTTCGTTCAGCTTGGCCGCGATGTACTTGATGGTCTCTTCCAGGCTCGGGATGAACACGTGCTCGAGCGCGTTCACGCGCCGCCGCGTCTTCTCCAGCTCGTCGGCCAGCATCTGGATCGCTTTCTCCTGCTCCGCCAGTTGCACGAGCGCCGGTAGCAGCGCCCGGTAGGCCGCCAGGGCGCGGTCCAGGTCACCCGTGGTGGTCGGGAACGCGTATGCCCAGTCCTCACCTCCGAGCTGCAACTGGAAGCGCGGCACCCGCAAGTTCATGAAGCGGCGCACGCTCACCTCCACCTCCGTCCGCACGCCATGATGGTGCAGCGCGTCCGCCAGGTCGTCCGGCTCGACGTCCATCTTCGCTTGCAAGAATACCTGTTGGGCCGCGGCCAGGTCCGCGTCCACGCGTTCGCGCAGCGCCTTCGTCTCGCGGATCAGGCCCATGAACTGCCGCATGAGTTCCTCTTGCTTGTCCTTGAGCAGTTTGTGGCCGCGCCGGGCGAGCGTCAGCCGCTGCCGCAAGCGCAGCAATTCCATGCGGTTCGGGCTGACGCGGAGGATCACGACGCGGCGTCGGCCTCAGGCTGTGCCGGGTAGTACTTGTCGATCCATTTCTGGTCGATGCGCTTCAGCTCGGCCTTCGGGAGCAGCGTGAGCAGGTCCCAGGCGAGGGTGAGCGTCTCCTCGATCGTGCGATTCTCGTCGTGCTCCTGGCGCACGAAGCGGTCCTCGAACGCGTCGGCGAACTGGAGGAACGCCTGGTCCGCCTCGCTCAGCGCCGCTTCCCCGAGGATCACGGCCAGCTCCTGCGCCTGCTTGCCGCGGGCGTATGCGGCGAAGAGCTGGTTCGCCACGTTCGGATGATCCTCGCGGGTCCGGTCGGCGCCCGTCCCTTTATCGCGCAGGCGGGACAGGGACGGCAGCACGTTGATGGGCGGATAGATCCCCGCGCGGTTAAGGTTGCGGTCCAGAATGATCTGCCCCTCGGTGATGTAGCCGGTCAAGTCCGGAATCGGATGCGTCTTGTCATCCTCCGGCATGGACAGCACGGGAATCTGCGTGATCGACCCGGGCTTCTCCTGCAGGCGCCCCGCGCGCTCGTACAGCAGCGACAGGTCCGTGTACAGGTAGCCCGGATAGCCGCGGCGGCCGGGCACCTCCTTGCGCGCGGCGGACACCTCGCGCAGCGCCTCGCAATAGTTCGTCATGTCCGTCAGGATGACCAGCACGTGCATGCCCAGGTCGAACGCCAGGTACTCCGCCGTGGTGAGCGCCATGCGCGGGGTGGCAATGCGCTCCACCACCGGATCGTCCGCCAGGTTGACGAACAGGACCGCGCGGTCGATGGCGCCGGTCCGCTTGAAGTCGGACACGAAGAACTCCGACTCTTCAAAAGTGATGCCCATGGCGGCGAAGACGACGGCGAACGGCTCTTCCGACCCGATGACGGTGGCCTGGCGCGCGATCTGCGCCGCCAGCTCCGCGTGGGGCAGCCCCGAGCCGGAGAAGATGGGCAGCTTCTGCCCGCGGACGAGCGTGTTCAGCCCGTCGATGGACGAGATGCCGGTCTGGATGAACTCCGACGGGTAGGCGCGCATGAACGGGTTCATGGGCGACCCGTTGATGTTGAGCATCTGCTCGGGGATGATGTGCGGCCCGTCGTCGATCGGTTCGCCGAGGCCGGAAAACACGCGGCCGAGCATGTCGGGCGAGACGCCGATCTCGAGCCCCTTGCCCAGGAAGCGCACCATGCAGTCATCGATGCTCACGCCGGTGGCGCCCTCGAAGAGCTGCACCAGCGCGGTGTCGCCGTTCACCTCGAGGACCTTGCCCCGGCGCGTCTCCCCGGTACCCAGTTCGATTTCCACCAGCTCGTCATAGGTGATGCCGGACACGTCGCCCACGAGCAACAGGGGGCCGACGATTTCGCGCACGGTGCGGTATTCCTTGGCCATGGGTCCTCCGGCTACGCGTCCACGGGCGCGGCGGTGAGCGCGGCCACCGCCGCCTCCGCGCGGTCGCGCAGGCCATCCAGGTCGTCTAGCGCTTCCTCCGAGATGTAGCGCATGCGCGCGATCTCTTCGCGGATGGGCAGCGCGATCAAGTCCGGCAGCGCCGCCCCGCGCTCAAGCGCCTCGCCGCACCGAGCGTGCGTCTGCAGGATCAGGCGGAGCATGCGGAACTGCTTGTCGAACGAGGTGTAGGCATCCACCTCGTGGAACGCGTTCTGGTGCAGGAAGTCTTCGCGCAGGCACTTGGCCGTTTCCAGGAGGAGTTGGTCTCCCTCACTGAGGGAATCGACGCCCACCAGCCGCGCGATCTCCTTGAGTTCGGCTTCCTTCTGCAACAGCGCCATGGCGCGCTGCCGCATGTCGGGCCAGTCCTCGCTCACGTTCTCCACGAACCAGTCGCTGAGCTGGTCGTGGTACAGCGAGTAACTGGTGAGCCAGTTGATGGCGGGGAAGTGGCGCTCGTAGGCGAGCTGCGCGTCCAGCGACCAGAAGACCTTCACCACCTTCAGCGTGGCCTGCACCACCGGGTCGGACAGGTCCCCGCCGGGGGGGCTCACCGCGCCGATGGCGGAGATAGCGCCCACCCGCCGGTCCTGGCCGAGACAGACCACGCGCCCGGCGCGTTCGTAATATTCCGCCGCGCGGCTCGGCAGGTATGCGGGGTAGCCCTCCTCGCCCGGCATCTCCTCCAGCCGGCCGGACATCTCACGCAGCGCTTCGGCCCAGCGCGAGGTGGAGTCCGCCATGATCGCGACGCTGTAGCCCATGTCCCGCCAGTATTCGGCCATGGTGATGCCGGTGTAGATGGACGCCTCGCGTGCGGCTACGGGCATGTTCGACGTGTTCGCCACGAGGATGGTCCGCATCATGAGCGGCTCGCCGGATCGCGGATCCTTGAGTTCCGGGAACTCGAGCAGCACATCGGTCATCTCGTTGCCGCGTTCGCCGCAGCCGACGTACACCACCACTTCCGCGTCCGCCCACTTGGCGAGCTGGTGCTGGATCACCGTCTTGCCCGCGCCGAAGGGGCCGGGCACCGCCGCCGTGCCCCCCTTGCCGATGGGGAAGAACGCGTCGATCACCCGCTGGCCCGTGATCAGGGGGAGGGTCGGCAGCAGCTTCTCGCGGTAGGGCCGCGGCTTGCGCACGGGCCATTTCTGCATCAGTTGGAGTTCGCGGGTCTCCCCGTTCGCCGTCGTGACTGCGGCGATCGTGTCGGTCACCACGTGGGTCCCGCCGTCGAGACGTTCGAGCGTGCCGGACACGCCGGGGGGCACCATGACCCGGTGCTCCAGCAGGGTGCTCTCCTGCACCGTGCCCAGGATGTCGCCCGCCTCCACCTGTTGGCCCACCTGCGCCACGGGCACGAATTCCCACTGGCGGTCGCGGTCGAGCCCGGGGAGCGAGATGCCGCGGGCGATGTGCGTGCCGGCGATCTCGGCGATTTTGTCCAGGGGCCGCTGGATGCCGTCGTAAATGGACTCGATCATGCCCGGGCCCAGTTCCAAGCTGAGGGGCGCGCCGGTGCTGACCACCGGATCGCCGGGGCCCAGGCCGGCGGTTTCTTCGTATACCTGAATCGAGGCGAGGTCGCCGCGGAGTTCGATGATCTCCCCGATCAACTGCAGCGCGCCCACGTGCACCACGTCGAACATGCGCACGTTGCGCATGCCCTCGGCCACGACGAGGGGCCCGGAAACTTTGCGAATCGTTCCTTCGGCCATGAGGGCTCCTTTGCTGCGCTACACGAGTTCCGCGCCGATGGCGGTGCGCACCGCGGCGCGCAATTGTTCGGCGGCGATGTGCTGGTTGCCCCGGACGGTGGGGATGAGGGTAATCACGGGGGTCGGCGCGCTGCGGTAGCGCTCGATCAGCGCCTGGGTGCGCGCGTACACTGGTTCCGTGATGAACACGATGCGCACGTCCGGGTCGGCCGTCACGGCGCGCACAGGCGCGGCCGCGTCGTCGCCCGCCTCCACCGGCACCACGCGGATGCCGAATGCGGCGAACACGTCCACCGTGTCCGCATCGCCGATGGCGACGACGGGGGGGCTAGACATAGATGCTCCGCAGCCGCTCGCGCACGACGTTCCGCTCCCAGCCCGCACGCGCGGCGAGCCAGAGGGTGCGCAGTAGTTTGCCTTCCGCTTTTTTGCGCACCAGGTAGTACACCAGCGGGCCGATGCCGAACACGTCCCCGCGTGTCTGCGCCAGGAAGTAGAGCCAGTAGTTGTCCCGCGCGATGTCCAGGCGCCAGTACGCGCGCGTGTCCGGCAGCGCCTCCACCCCGCGGGTCAGGATGTGATGCGCGTAGTCCGTGCGGCCCAGGCTGTCGAGGAACAGTTGGACGGGTTCGTCATAGTGGCGGCGGAAGAAGTACCGGTCCAGGCGACCCTCGTCGAGCAGCAGCGCATCGAATTCCTCGCGCGGGGCGGCGCCGTCCTTCACGCGCAGGAACGTGGCGATGTTGTGCACCGTGATGACCTGCTGGAAGAACTCCTCCAGCCGCGCGTCCCCGTGGCGGCGCGCCACGGCGAGGCTGTGGCGCCACCGCGCGTTCTCGAACTGCGCCCCGATCACCCGGAGCGACGCGTCGCGCGACTGCACCCGTTCCGCGTGCCGCCAGGCGGCGCGCATCTCCTCCGGCAACCAGATCCACGTGCCGTCCGCCACGATCTCGCGCAGCCGGTCCGGCGGGACGGTGCCGAGATCGTTGAGCCGCGGCGGTTCCAGCTCCAGCACCCGGGCTTTGAACAGCGCCTTGAGGTTGAAGTAGTCGTAGCGCAGCCGGAACGCGGCGAACAGCTCCGGCTCCGGCGCGATGCGGTCCAGCAGCGCAAACGTCTCGCCCAGGTGCCGGTGCAACCCGTCCGGAAACCGCGCCACGTCATCCACGTCGGCGAAAGCGGTCGCGTACTCGGACTCCTTCGCCCACCGCAGCAGCCCCTCCGGCGGTTCGCCCAGCAGCCGATCCGCCTGGGCGCGGTCCACCAGCCGCGGCTCCAGGGCCCGCACGCGCGAGACCGCGTAGGCGTACTGCACGTCGTCAGCCATCGGCCGCCGCCTCCGGGGGGAAGAGCTGTTGCGCAATGTGGTGCACGAACTGTTCGCGCGCTTCGGCCATGAGCACGGCCAGGCGCAGGTTGATGTCCTTGCGCCCCTCCCGCAGCACCACGCCGTGCGAGAAGTCTCCCGGCTCCGCGGCCAGGGTCAGGTGCCCGCGGTCGCCCAGCGTCCGGTTCACCCGGGCGAGAAACGCGTCGTCGATCAGACCGGCTTGGGCGTGGCCGACGACGACCTCTTCCCGGCCGGTTTCGGCCCCCGCCACGATCACCCGGTGGAGCAGGTTCCAGGCGTCCTCCCGCGGCAGGTCGCGGAGGCGCGCCTCCGCCTCGGCGAAGGCGTCGCCGATGGATCGTTGCTTCTCGGCGAGCACGGCTTTGCGATGTTCCAATTGCGCCAGCGTGACCAACCGGTCCCGGTGCTCTTTGGCGCGGCGCTCCGCCCGGCGCCGCAGCGCGGCACGCGACTCCTCCGCCTCCCGCTCACCCCGCTCGCGGATGCGTGTGGCCGCAGCCGCACCCTCGGCCTGCACGGCCGCGGCCGCCTGGCTCCCGTCGGCCTGAATCTTCTGCAGGATGTCGTCGAAGGCCATGAAGCGTGGGGCCTAGCCGCCGAATTCGATGCGCCCGAGCACCAGGAAACTCACAATGAAGCCGAGGATGGCGTAGAACTCCACAATCACGCCGAGCACGAGCGCGCGGCCGAACTGATCGGGGCGTTTGGCCACCAGGTTCGCGCCCGCGGCGCACACGCGGCCTTGATGGATGCCGGAGAGCATGCCTGCCAAGCCGATGGGGATACAGGCGAACAGGACTTCCAATCCGCCCAACAGATCCGCCGCGCCCGCGTCCAGCTCTTGCAGGGCGAGGAACGCGATGACGAATCCGTAGATCCCCTGGGTCCCGGGGAGGGCCGAGAGGATGAGCATGTTGCCAAAGCGGTCGGGACTCTCGCTGAGCACCCCCGCCCCACTCTGGCCGGCGATCCCGCAGCCGATGGCCGAGCCAATTCCGGCGAGCGCGGCCGCGAGGGCGGCGCCCAAGTAGACCAGCATCGCCCCGCTGTGGACGGTCATCCACGACGCGGTGTCTGCAATGGCGGAATCCATGCTCAAGCTCCTTTCGGGCGCACGCGCCTCAAGCGGACTCGATCGCGGTGTAGGTCCGCGCCTGCGCAAAGGGGCGGAACGCCGTGCCCCCGTCCTGGAAAAACTTCTGGAAGAACTCGATGAACTGCAGGCGCATGGAGTGGATGAACGCCCCCAGCGCGTTGATGACCAGGTTCATCGTGTGGCCGACCACGAGGATCAGCCCGGCGGCCACGTGGCCGATGCCCCAGGGAATGCCGGCGAGGGCCTGGCCGGCCAGGATGTTCGTGACCTGCGCGATGGCGCCGGTGGCGAGGCCGAGCGCGAACAGGCGCGAGTACGACAGGACGTCACCAAAGTAGCCCACCGCGTCGTACAACCGCGCGGGCCCCAGCGCCAGCCGCACGAGTGGGTGGCCTTCGCGCCAGCCGAACAGCACCACCGCGGCGGTGCACAGCAGGGCGGCAGTTTTTGCCACGTCCACGAGGCCCGCGGGCACGGGCCCCACGAACGTGTACGCGAGCGTGGCGAGGGCGGGAATGAACACGAGCCAAATGCCCTGGTCGACGAGCGCGTCGACCACGCGGCGTTGCCGCAGGTTGTGTCGCAGCATGAGCAGGACGCCGAGCCAGACCTGGACGAGGCCGATGCCGAGCGAGAGCAGGAGCGCGGTCATGCCGTCGACCATGGGGTTCAGCAGCGTCAGTCGCCGGAGGGGACCGGGCAACGCCTCGGGGCTGATGCCGAACCATCCGCCCGTGACCGTGCCGGCCGCAATCGTGCAGAGGCCTCCGAGGAACAGCACCCGCATCAGTTGGCGCATCCCTCCTTCGAGCGGCAACCGGACGAGCGCCCAGCCCAGGAGTCCCGTCAATATAAACCCGTAGCCCGCGTCGGTGAGGCAGAGCCCGAAGAAGACGGCGAACCACGGCGCCAGCCAGGGGGTCGGGTCCGTCGAGCGATACGTGGGCGTGCCGTACAGGCCCGTGAGCATCTGGAACGGTTCGGCCGGCCCGTTCTCCAACAGCACCGGCGGGTCTTCGTCCGGGAGGGGGTCGCGCAGTTCGAGCGCGAGCGTGTGCGACAGTTCGCGCATCGCCTGCCCCAGCCGGGCCTCTTCGCGCACGGGCACCCACCCGGCCAGGTAGAACGCGGAGCGCGTGTGGAGCATCTCCTGTTCCACGTGCGCGGCGGCGACGCGGTCGCTGTAGTAGTCCGACAGGATCAACAGCGGCGTGCGGTCCGCCGCCACGTCCGCCGCTTTCGTTTCCAGTTCCGTCACGCGCGCGCGCAACGCCAGGATCTCCTCCCCGAACCGCTCGCGGACGGTCCGCGGCGTGCCCTGCAGGTCGGTGAAGTCCACGGCGCGGCACCCGTACTTCTTGAGCACGGGCCCCACCTGCTCGGCCACCGCCTGGAACACATACAGAATGAGGTAGCTGCTCGGCCCCGTGCCTTCGAGCAGTTGCAGATGCACCAGGGCCGTCGCGGCGGCCAGCTCGGCCTGCAATTTCGGCAGGGCGGCCGTGTCGATCACCGCGAGGGTCGCGTCCACGGTCCGGGTGGGCGTGATCTCGCTGCACGGGCAGTCCAGGTGTTCCCAGTGCCGCAGGTCCTCGCGCAGCACTTCCAGCTTCGTGATCTGCGCGCGGGCGGTGGCCAACTGGGATTCCAAGTCCGCGATGTGTTCGGCCGCCCGCTCGAGCGCGAAGTTGTCTACCGTGTGCTCGAACTGCCCGCGGCTGATCAGTAACCGCGGCTCCATGAGTTGTTGCGCGAGGCTGCGCTTGGGGGCGTACCGGTCCATGAACGTGCGGCACCGTTCCACCAGGAGCAGCCGCTCTTCGAGGGGCCCCGCGTCGGGCGGCGGCTCGAGGGCCGGCCGCGTCGCCTCATCCGCCTCGTGCCAGAGGGGGGTGGCGTCCTCCAGGTGGGTAATGCCCAGGGCTTGCAAACGGGTCAGCACGGCCGCCTTGGTACTTACGTGACCCAGCAGGTCGAACCGGCGCACGGCGGCGATAGCCATCGGCGGCGCTAAGGCTTTCCCGTCAGCACGGCCCGCGCGATCACCTCGACGGCGGTCTGCATGCGGCCGGTCGCCTGGTGCCGCAGGGCGGCGATGTGGTTCCGGTTCTCCTCGGCCAGGGCGGTCAACTGCTCGTGGGCCGCGGTCTCCGCGTGCTCGATGAGGCGTTTCTCATTCGCCCGGGCCTCCTTGCGCACCTCGTCCAGCAGCGCCCGCGCGGCCCGCTCGGCCGCGTCCACGGCTTCGGCGGCCTGGCGCTTCGCTGCCGCCAGGGCCCGGTCCGCTTCGGTCTCGGCGGAGCGGATGGCGTTGATCATCGTGAGGGGCATCTGCGCTTCCCCAGCGTGCGGTCCGCGCCGGCGGCGGACCAACCCAGGACCTGGTACTGCGTGGTTTGGATACGCGCGAACGTGCGGGGGACGTTGCTCGCGCGGTAAGGTTACGAAATCGCATAACGGAAGTCAATAGATAAGTGCCCGTCCCCTTTGCAGTTACGACGACTGGAGCGGGGCGCTTCGCCTGGTATATTGATGGGGGTCCCGCCCGCGCCTCAACCGGGCGGGGAGGACCCCTGGCCCGGAGGTCCGCCGATGCCGCCCCAAGAACACGTCCTGGTCTACCCGCGCGCGCTGCTCGACGAGCTGGGCACCTTCCACGGGCTGCGCACGGACGCGCAACGGTACGTGGACGCCATCCTTCAGCCGGAGCAGTTGTCGTGGCTGCTGCGGGAGAGCGCCGAGGACGATCCCACGTTCAAGCAGGTGATCCCGTACGTGGTGCTGACGCAGGGGCGGAGCGTGTTCACCTATACGCGGGGCAAGCAGTCGGGCGAGCAACGGCTGGTGGCCCGGCGGTCGGCGGGCATCGGCGGGCATATCGCGCAGGAAGACCACACCCTGTTCGCGTCGCAGTTCGGGCTGGAACTCTACGAAGCGGCGAAGCAGCGGGAAGTGGCGGAAGAGATCATTCTGGACACGCCGTACGACGAGCGGCTGCTCGGGGTCATCAACGACGACGAGACCGAAGTGGGGCGGGTGCACTTCGGGATTGCGCACGTGTGGGAGTTGGCGGAGCCGAAGGTGCGCAAACGCGAGGCGCAGATCACGCAGGCAAGCTTCATGTCCATCGAGACGCTGCTGCTCGAACGGGAGTCGCTGGAGACCTGGTCCCTGTTCTGCGTGGAGGCGTTGGCCGCCGAGTGGGGCGTCGGCGGCTGAGCCGGCTGGACGCGATCCAGTACGAGGGCGCGCCCCGACGAAGACGTTGTCCCGCGTAGGGGCGCCATTCATGGCGCCCATCTTCCTGGGCGCAATAAATTGCGCCCCTACGACACCTCGATGCGGGCCGACACATAGGTCGGCCCCTACGGGGAAACGAAAAACAATATGTAGGGGCGGACCTGCGTGTCCGCCCGGGCGGCTACATCCGTTCGGGGGCTTCGATGCCCAGGAGCCCGAGGGCGTTCGCAATGACCTGGCGCACCGCCTCCACCAGCGCGAGGCGGGCGCGGCTGCGGGGGACATCATCCGTGACGACACGCAGGGCGGGATCGCGGTTGCCCTGCGTGTAGTACGCGTGGAATTCGCCGACCGTGTCCAGAATGTAGGCAGCGATCAATTGGGGTGCCCGCTTGCGGCACGCGGTGGCGACGATGTCCGGGTAGCCGGCCAGGCGGTCCGTCAGCACCAGTTCCGCCTCCGCCGTCAGCGGGGACAGGTCCGCGTCCTCCAGGTGCCCGGTATCGAGGCCGGCCTCGCCTGCCTTCGCGAAGATGCTGCGGATGCGCGTGTGTCCGTACTGGATGTAGTAGACCGGGTTCTCCTGCGACTCCGCCTTCGCCAGGTCCAGGTCGAACACGAGCTGCGCATCCGGCCCGCGCATGATGTAGAAGTACCGCGTCACCGCCAGCCCCACCTCGTCTACTAGTTCCATGAGCGAGATGAAGTCCCCGCGGCGCGTGGACATTTTGATGTCTTTCCCCTCGCGCCGGAAACTCACCATCTGGTGCAGGACGCACTCGAGAAAGTCCTCGGGGAACCCGAGTGCGCGGCAGGCGGCCTGCACCCGCGCCACGTAGCCATGGTGATCGGCGCCCCAGACGTTGATGACGTACTGGAAGCCCCGGTTGTGCTTGTCCCAGTGGTACGCGATGTCTGCCGCCAGGTACGTCCGCTCCCCGTTCGAGCGCACCACGACGCGGTCTTTTTCGTCCCCGAACGCCGTGGAGCGGAACCACTGCGCCCCGTCCGCCTCGTAAATGAAATCCCGCTCCGCCACCAGGGCGAGGGCCGTGTCCACGGCCCCGGCTTCGTGGAGGGACGTCTCGGAGAAAAAGCGGTCGAAGCGGATCCCGAAACGGTCCAGGTCGTCGCGGATCAGCGCGATCAGCCGATCCGCCGCAAACTGCCGGAACGCGGCCAGCGCCTCCGCATCCTCCAGCTTGCCGCGGTATGTGTCGCCGTGCGCCGCGCGGAACGCCTCGGCGATGCCGATGATGTAGTCACCCTGGTACCGGTCCTCCGCCGGCATGGGGCGGGCCGGGTCGAAGAGCTGCTCGTAGCGGTCCTGCACGGAGCGGCCGAGCATGTCCATTTGTCCGCCCGCGTCGTTGAAGTAGTACTCGCGCGCCACGTCGTAGCCGCACGCATCGAACAGATTCGCCAGCACGTCGCCGATGACCGCTTGCCGGCCGTGGCCGACGGTTAGCGGACCCGTGGGGTTGCTGCTGACGAACTCCACCATCGTGCGCGCCCCCGCGCCGAAGTCGTGCCGCCCATAGGCCGCGCCCTCGCGCAGGACCGTGTGGATAATCCGGGTTTTCGCGCCCGGTTCGACCTCGATGTTGATGAAGCCCGGCTTCACGACACCGACCTTGCGCACGAGCCCGGGCGGCGCCTGGAAGTGCGCGACGATCGCTTCGGCAATCGCCAGCGGATTCTGGCGCGCCTGCCGCGCGAGCTGCATGGCCAAGGGCGAGGCGAGGTCGCCGTGCGTGGTGTCGGCGGGCACCTCGATGCAGCGGTCGGGCAGGGAGTCGAAGGTGAACGCGCCGGCCGCCTTGGCCTCCGCGGCCGCCGCAAGCACGAGGGTGTTGAGTTCGTCGGCGATGGAGGGAGCCATGGTGCCCAAAAAACGGCGTCGCGGCCGCCTTACGGGGACCGCGAGGCGCGAGTATAGCACAGGGCACCACACGCGAGGAGTACCAGGAAACACAGCCCGACGAACGCGTCGCCTACGCGGAAGTACAACGTTGGCAGGCGCCCGACCGGGACGTCGGCCACCAGGGTGCGGCGGATGAACACGCGCCCGTACTCGGACTCGGCCGCGGCGAGCACTCGCCCGCGCGGACCGATGACGCACGAGATGCCCGTGTTGGCCGCCCGTATCATGGGGAGCCCGTTCTCGATGGCCCGGCAGCGCGCGAGTACCAGGTCTTGCTCCGGCATGATCGTGCGGCCGAACCAGCCCACGTTCGTGACGTGAACCGCCAGGGTGGGGTCCGTCGCCCGCGCCGCGGCGCGGACGTCCTGCGGGAACACGCTTTCGAAACAGATGAGCGGCTGCACGCGCGTCCCGTCCGGCAAGGTAAACAGCGTGGGAGCGTCTCCGGGTTCGAAATCGCTGATCGCCGGAATCATCTTGCCCAGGAACGGGAACAGCCACTGCAGCGGCGTGTACTCGCCAAACGGCGTCAAGTGGCGTTTATCGTACGGGCCCGCCACGGTGCCGTCCGGGTGGACCACCATGACTGCGTTCGTGATGCGTTGTTCCCCGTCCGCGTCTACGGGATACACGTAGTTCGTTCCCAGGATCAGCGGCACGCGCAACTGCCGGGCGAGCGCCCGGAGTCGCGGCTCGAAGCGCTGGAACGGGTCGAGTCCCAGGGCGGCCTCTGACCACACGACCACCTCGGCGCCGTCCCGCGCGGCGTCCTGCGATTGCCGCACCTGCTGCTGAAACATGATCTCGGCGTAGCGGTAGTCCCACTTCACTTCCGTGGCGAAACTGCCCTGCACGATCCCGGCGCGCAGGGCCGTGCCGGCGGGGAGCGGGGCGGCCAGGCGGGCGGTGCCCCAGGCCGTCGCCGCCGCCACGAGCGCCGCCGCGGCCGCCACGTGCAGCGCGCGCCACGGCCACTGCGGCGGTCCGGCGATGGCGCGCCACAGCAGCACGTTCACGCCCACGAGGATGGCGCTGACCAGATAGATGCCGCCGTACGCTGCGAATTGCAGCAGGGGCAGGTTGGGCCCCTGCGTGTATCCCAGCAGCACCCAGCCGAATCCGGTGAACACGTTGTTCTGCAGCCACTCCGTGCACGCCCACACGGCCGGCGCGACGGGCAGCACGAGTGCGGGAACCCGCAACATGACCCAGCGCACTACTACCGCGTTGATGGCCCAGAAGACGGCGAGGACCGGCACGAGGAGCGCGTAGGCCAGCACGGCGATGGTGCCGGCGACGGGGATGAGCCCGAGCAACCAGAGCAGGGTCAGCCCGCAACAGAGGCAGCCGGCCTGCCAGGCGGCCAGGGCGGTGCGGCGGGCCGACAGGTGCGGCGCGGCGAGCAGCAGGGGCACGAGGGCGACCCAGGGAGTCACCCACCAGAGCGACAGCCCGGGAAAACCCGCCCAGGCGAGCAGGCCGCTTAGCCAGACAAGCGCGGCCGGCCGCCGCAGCCACCGGGGCTGCGAGAGGCCGGCCGCAGGGGTGGTGCTAGTAGGGTCGGACGAAACTGGCGGAGAACTGGGGATCGGTTTGCAGCTTGGCGAGGGCGGCCTTCGCTTCGGTCTTCGAAGCGAACGTACCCGCCAACACGCGATGCCACACGCCCTTCGCACCCAGGTCCGCGGATTCGACGAATGCGGGGACGCCCTGCACGGCCAAGAGGCGCGCGCGGAGGTCGGCCTGTTTCCGGTTCCGCGAGCTGACCACCTGGACGACATACTTCTTGGCCCGGGAGGCGGTCACTCTCGTCGCAGGATTCCGTGTGGGGGCGGTCGGCTTCGACGGTTGCGCGCGCAGCCGCGGCGCGGCCGCCTGGGTCAGGAGAATCGGCGTGGGCGGCGGCACCGTGTCGGACAGGTCCTCGGCGCGAATCGGCGCGGGCGCTGCGGGTTTCGGGGCCGGGGTGCTGGCCGCGGGTTTCGCGGTCGCCGGTTTCACCGCCGCGGGCTTCACCGGTGCCAGCCTGCGCGCGACCGTGGTCTTGGCGGCGGCTGGCTTGGCCGAACCCGTGGGGGTTGCGCCCGCCGCTGGGAGCGGGGCCGCGGGCGGCGCGGGCTCCAGCACGCTGGTGCGGGCTGCCAACACCGCGGAGTGCTCCTGCTGGAACCGCTCGATGCGGATGCCGAGCATGACGCTGAGCACCATGAGCAGCAGCAGGCTGCAAATGGCGAGCAGCAGTCTATTTGACGTGAAGGTCAGGGTGAATTGATCTTGTGAGCGAGGGTCATTCTCGTTCATGCGCCACCTCTTGGTCAGGTACGTCGCACCCCTCTGCAGGCAGCGGGGTGAGCCGTGACTGGAGCACGCGGCGGGTGGCGCGCAGGTCGTCTAGGGTCATGGGCGGGTCCGGAACGCGGATCTCCGCCTGATTGACCTTGTCATAAAAGAGTAGGGAAGCCGGCGCGTTGTCCTCCGCCCGTTCGGAGCGGACCAAGCGGAAGACCTTCTGCCGGCGGAGCACCATGGCCGACAGGTAGGCGAGCCCCTGCTGCTCGGCCTCTTCGGAATGGAGGGCGTCGTAGCAGATTTCCAGCAGCGGGGTGTATTCGTTCGCGGGGGTGCGGCGCGCGGCGTTCCGGTCGATGTAGCGCGTGCGCCAGAGGCTATAGAGGTCCCGGCCATCCTCGCCCTCCAGCACCCCGTCCCAGCATCCCAGGCAAAAGTCCCCCCGGTGCCATTCCCCGGTGGGCTCATCGTGGCGGAGGATGGAGAAGTGCTCCTGTCCATCCTCGAATCCTGTGCCGCATGAGGCACACGCCACCCCCGCCCGCCGGATGTTGACGGAATTTGCGGGGTTGCTACTGAATCTTGTGGTCTTATCGCCCATGCAGGCTCCCAAGGCCTATATGTAGTAGCAAATTGTATCATCCTCCCCGGGGGCGGTCAATTCACGGGGGACCATACCCGGGTCGGGGGCGCCGGGGCCGGGATCGGGTAGGCTAGGCGAATTCATGGCTGCCCGCGCACGGGCCCTCGGGGCGCAGGACATCCGGACCCTGGGGGCGCGGCATCTGCGGTCCGTGGACGCGCGGCTGGCGCGGATCATCGGGCAGGTGGGCCCCTGCCGCCTGTCGCGGCGCCGGGGGCATTTCGCGTCGCTCGTGCGCGCCATCATCGGGCAGCAGGTGTCCACGGCCGCCGCCACCGCCATTCGCGGTCGGGTGTACGCGGCGCTCGGCGGGCGACCGACGCCGGACGCGATCTTCAGGGCGAGCGATGCCGCGCTGCGGGGCGCGGGCCTGTCGCGGCAGAAGGTCAGTTACCTGCGCGATCTGGCGGAGAAGGTGGAGGCGGGGGAGGTGCGGCTGCAGCGCATCGGCCGTCTGGGGGACGAGGAGATCATCGCGCACCTGACACAGGTCAAAGGGATCGGGCGCTGGAGCGCGGAGATGTTTCTCATGTTCGTCCTGAATCGGCCGGATGTGTTGCCGGTGGATGACCTGGGCATTCGGAAAGGGTTTCAGCAGGTGTACGGGTTGCGCGCGTTGCCCGCGCCGAAACGGATGCACCAGCTCGCCGCGGCGTGGCGGCCGTACCGCACGATCGGCTCGTGGTATCTGTGGCGGAGCCTGGACGGCCCGGCGAATTAGGCGTTACCGGGCACCGCGGTTATGGAACCACGGATGAACACAGATAAACACGGATAGGACATTTCGAAGAGGGCACGTATGCGAATTTCCCCGTAGGGGCCGACCTGCGTGTCGGCCCGCGCGAACGGAATCGCCCCGACGCGATCCACACCGCGGCTAGTGGACCGCAGATGTACGCAAGTAGAAAAACCTTGTAGGGCACAGATGCGAATCCGTGCCGCGCGTTCAGTCGCCGTCCAACCCGAACAGACCGCGGCAGGCGTCGGCGATGACCTCGCGCCCGCCGGCGAGAATCCGGTCCCGCCAGTCGTCCGAGTCGGGACGGAACGCGTCCAGGATCTCCTGCAGGATCGCTCGGCCTTGCGCGCTGTCCCGGTCGCCGTGGTGGAACAGCCAGTTCTCGTGCCGCAGCGCCTGGATCACCTGCGGCCCCGGCACGGTGCCGAACTCGCAGGCGCTCGCCATGAACCAGACGCCCGGTAGCCCGCCGGCCAAACCGATGCCGATTTCCCCGTGCAGCTCGGCGGAAATGGAATCGCCCCCGACGGTGGTTTCCACGCGGCCGGACTGAAAGGTGCGGTCGAGGAATTGATAGGACCGGGAGCCGGCTTCGTGTTCCGTCAGGATCGTGTATTCGCCCGAGTCGCCCAGCCCCGTGTGGAAGTCGATCATCAGGACGCGCTCCGCCCCCGCGACGTGCTTCTGATAAATCTGACGGAGCAGGCGGTTGGATTCTTCCAGTTGCGCCCCGCCGTAGTAGATGCCCTTGGGACATTCGTATTGGCCGTTGGTGAGCAACGCCTGCACGTGGGCGGGGCCCCGCTCCTTCATGAGGCCAATGGCCATCTCCACGAACGCGGCGTCGGTCGCCTCCGAGCATTCGGCCGGATTGACGATCGGGTCCACCGCCACGTACTCCGGCCGGGCGACGGGCGTCGCCGCGTGATCCAGGAAGTTGCGGTTGAGGTCCACGTTGCTCTCGTTCGCGCGCCGCAACCATGCAAAGCCGAACGGATTCACCGCGTGAATGCACAGGACCGCGGCGTCCGGCGGGAGGCGGGCGGCTGCACCATCCTCGGCCAGGTACTGCGCTTGACAGGCGCTGCCCGCGAAGCCTTCCACGCCGTGGGTCCCCGAGAGCAGCACGAGAACCTGGGCCGCCCGCTCCGGCCCGAGGTACGCCGTGTCGATGGTCAGGTCCTGGCCGTCGACCCCGCGCGCCGCGAGCGGGTAGGGGGTGGGCGTGGCCCCCTGCGCTTCCGCGAGGCGGCGGAACTGCGCGCGACAGTCGAAGTACGTCGGCTGAAAGTGGCCACTCATCCAGACGCCGACGGGGCAGCGGCGGCCACGGGACGGCGCAGGCGCAGCACCGTCATGCCGGAGGACGCGACCATGAGACCATCCTGTTTCATGACGTCTTGGCGCACTCACAAACCTCCAAGTCGTTGAAATACTTCTGGATCATGCGTCCCTCCCACCCCCGTCGGCCCGATGCGCCGGTGTGCAGCCCCCGCGCTGCCGCCGGCCGGGCGGCCCAAGTATATGCGCCGTGGCCGGCTCTGCCCGGCCTGTGCTTAATCGTATACTGACGCGGGGGGCGGGGCGATTTGTACTTTGCACAAGACCTGGAAATCACCGGGTGCCGGGTGGGGTACTCCTCTGCACTACTTGCAGGATGGCGCCGCGGACCCGGGCCGCCATCCCAGCCATAAGCCCCTGGGCTTCAAGATGTTGTGACGTGCCGGCGATTCCGGAGAAATTTTTGTAATGTTGGTGTGGTTTTTGCGTTACAGGGGGAGGGTGCCAAGTCGGCCAGCAAGCCGGCACCGCGCCGTAGGGGCAGGGCCCCAGAGTAGACAGGGATGAGTTCAAAGATATTAATCGTCGAAGACGAGCGTGACCTGGCCGAGGTGATCAAGGCCGGGCTGACCTCGGCCGGCCACCGGTGCGTCGTCGTCGAAGATCCCACCCGCGCGTTCGAGATCATCCGCACCCGCCACCCCGATCTGGTCATCACGGATGTGATGATGCCGAAGATGAGCGGGTTCGAGCTGTGCCGCAAGATTCGGATGGATCCCCTGGAATTCTCGACGCCGGTGCTGATGCTCTCCGCCATGGGCGAGGCGCCGGAGATCCGGCACGCGTACAACCAGGGGGCGAACGAGTACCTGGTCAAACCGTTCAACATGGGCGTCCTGTTCCAGAAGGTGAAAGACCTGCTCGCGCACAAGCAGCAGGTGGGGCAGCGCAATCCGCTCACCGGCATGCAGGGGCGCGAGTACTTGCAGCAAGTGGTGATGAACAAGCTGTTTCGCGAGGAGCGGATCGCGGTGTTGCACTTCAGCGTCGCTCACGCGCAGGAGTATGTGACCGTGTACGGCCACGAACGGCGCGATGCGGCCATCGGCGCCTTCGCGGCCACGATTCTGGATACCGCGCAAGGCATCGACGCGCTGGAAGTGTACGCCGCGCATCTCGGCCAGTTCGATTTTCTGATCTGTTGCAACGCCCCCGACGGCCAGAAGCTGGCCGAGGCGCTGGGACGCCAGTTCGATATCCTGCGGCCCTCCCTCTACGAGAAGACGGAGGCCGACCGGGGGAAATCGCTGTCCAAGGACAAGTACATGCACCCCATCATCGGGCTCGTGACGAACGAGCACCATGATTTCGGCGCGGCGCGCATGCTGAAGGTGGCTATGGAATTGAACAAGCGCGCCGACCGCAACGGCTCCACGAAGATTGTCACGACAGCTGACGCACTCATCGTCTAAATCCGCTCATCCCATCCAGCCGACCGGGGCTTGCCATCGTGCAAGCCCCGGTCGGTGTGTTTTTCGGAGGGTTACCGGGCGAGGGCGGCGGCGGTGGCGTCGAACTGGGCGGGGCGCGCCTCCCCGAAGCCCAGCGGCATGAGCACCGGGTACTGCACCCCCGCATCCACGTACGCCTGCACGAACGCGCGGCACTCCGCCGCAGTGCCGATGCCGACCAGGCCTTGGCGCATGCGCTCCGACACGTGTCCCATCGCCAGCCGGCGGTCGCCCGCGTCCCACGCCGCCATCGCGGCGGTGCATTCCTCCGTGAAGCCCGCGCGCTCGAACGCCGACCGGTAGGCGGGCACGATCACGTAGCCGACGATGTCCCGCTGCATGGCCGCGTGGCCCGCCTCCCCGTTGTCGGAAACGCAGAAACGGATGTTGCACGCGATCGTGACCTCCGCGGGATCGCGCCCCGCCTTCCGCGCGCCCGCGTGCACCTCCGCGATGGCGGCCGGGACGGCGGAGGAGGGGATCCAGTTCAGCTTCACCCCGTCCGCGATGGCCCCCGCCAACCGCAGCATGCGCGGATTCAGCGCGCCGAGGAAGATGGGCACGGGATGCGCCGGGTCCGGCTGCACCGCCGGGCGGAAATTCGTGGCGCGGAACACGGCGCCCTCGCGCGTGACCTTCGACTCGGTCCAGATGGCGCGCAACAGTTCCACATACTCGCGCATGGCGGTGATCGGCTTGCGCAGCTCGAGCCCGTTCCACTGCTCCACGATGGCGGGGGAGCTGACCCCCAACCCGCAGATGACGCGGCCGGGCCCGATGCGGCTGAGCGACGCGAAGGTCAGCGCCATGAGCGTGGCGCTTCGCACGTAGATGGGCAGCACGCTCGTGCCGAACGTGATGCGCTCCGTGCTGAGCAGCGCGCTGGTCAGCAGCGTGATCGCGTCCGGCCCCGCCACCTCCGCCACCCACGCGCTGTCGAACCCCGCCTCCTCGGCCATGCGCGCGGCCGCGGGGATGCCGGTCGGTCCCGCGTTCCCGTACACCGGCAGGGACAGGCCGATGGGCGTCGCCATGCCCTACACGCCCGCCGCGCAGCCGTTGGGCACGCCGTCCACGATCTGGTCCAGGTACTCGCTGATGCCGTAGCCTTTGCGGTCGCCGCACGTCCACTGGGTGAAGCCTTCCGTAATGCGCGTGGTGTTCCCCTCGCGGCGGTTGCGCAACGGCAGCAGCGCGCGCACCTGCCCGGCAATCGTCATCCGTTCTTCATTCTCCAGCGTGAGGTGCGCGGTGATGCCGTCGTGGTACTGCTCCACGCCCGTGTAGCCCGTCTCCAGCGTCCAGTCCGTCACGAGCAGATTTTCCCCGTCGCGACACACGAACCCCGCCCAGATCTCCGCGTCCGAGCGCAGCTTCACGTGCGACAGCATGAAGCCCAGGTCCTCCCCGAATTGCCCGTTCAGCCAGCGGTAGTACACCGGCGCCTGCCACGTGCGCGGCCCCCACGAATGGTCGCGCAAGCCGAACCCGTCGATGGGCACCTCGAACCCGTCGTAGGCCATGAACCCCGTCGCACGGTAGTGCTGCTCGTAATGGTTGCGCGCGAATTCCTCGTCCGGGCTTTCGGCCGCCGCGCCGCGCCCGCCGAAGATGGGGCTGAACCCGTCGAAGCGTAATTCCAGCTCGATCTCTGCCATCCTGTTGTTGCTGAACGCGGCCTTCGGGTCCGCCAGCTCGTGCGGGTTCAGCAGCTCCACCGCCGGCCCCGCGTAGGTCGCCTGTAGCTGCTTGAGCGGCTCGATCACCTCGAACCGCATGCCCCCCGCGTTAAACGCGCTGTTGTCCGCGATTTTCGGGCGCATGTAGTTGAAGAGCGCGCGCCCGTCCCCCAGGTAGAACGCGAACGTCAACTCGCAGTGGCCCTCGTTCGGCCGGTTGCCCATGCGTACGAACCCGCCGCAGCGCCGGCCATGGTCCCAGAAATTGAAGTACATGGACTCGTTGAACGTCGCCGCGCCCCCCGGATCGTGCATGTATTCATCCGTCGGTTCCAGATTCGGCATGGTGGGGACTCCTCGCGCCCGCGCGCGCAGGGCACGACTCTAG
>CBDUXP010000066.1:0-20177 GCA_965371225.1 uncultured bacterium
CTTCCGCGTCGTCGGCAGCGGCACGATCTCGTCGTCGAACTTCCCAGTCTCCTGTCCCGCCGCGGTCCGCTGCTGGCTCAGCAGCGAGAACGCGTCCTGCCGCTCGCGGCTGATGTCATAGCGTTCGGCCACGATGTCGGCTGTCTCGATCATGGGCATCCACAAGGCGGGCCATTCCTCCATCAGCTTCTCTTCGGTGAAATTCTCGCGGTTCATGGTGGGCCCCACCACGGAGATGGATTCCACGCCGCCGCCGATAGCCACCGGCGCCCCGTCCATGACCACCCGTTGTGCGGCGACGGAAATGGCCTGGAGCCCGGAGGAGCAGAAGCGGTTGATGGTGGTGCCGGCGGTGGTTTCCGGGCAGCCCGCCCAGAGGGCCGCGTTCCGCGCCACGTTGTGCCCGGTGGCGCCTTCGGGCCACCCGCAGCCGATGATGACGTCTTCCACCTCGCCCGGCTCGATCTTCGCGCGCTCGATGGCGTGCTTGATGCAATGGCCGGTGAGCACGGCGCCGTGCGTGTTATTGAACCCGCCGCGGTGCGCCTTGGCGAGCCCGGTGCGGGCGGTGGACGCGATGACTGCTTGTCGCATGGATCTTCTCCTCCGGTAAGGACGTTCGGGCGGTGCGGTCTCAGGTCAGGCCCCGCGCCATGATGATGTTGGCGCGGGCGGCCTTGAATCGATGTTGCGCGAGGGCCTGATACTCGGGCGAGTGGTACCAGCGCTGCATTTCCTCGGCCGAGGGGAACTGCAGCAGCACCGTGCGGGTGTACGGCCAATCGCCCTCGATGGTCTCGACATCCTCATCCACGGCGAGCAACTGCCCACCATAGTTCGCGAAGATGTCCAGAAACCCGGCTTCGTACTTGCCATACTCGCCGCGATCGGAGATCTCGAGCTGCGCTACCACGTAAACCGACACGTGCCCCCCAGTTGGCTCGGGCCCAGGTGGCCCACAGCTTATCCCATGAGTCCGCCCCGGGTCAGGCGGCCGGGGGACACCGCCCAGCCGCGGGGCCTGGCATCCCCGGCGAGGCTGGCCTACAATCCGGGCGGGGAGCTGCCGCGATGCGGCGTGTCCCGCGGGCGGGGCAGGAGGCGGTGCCACATGCTGAAACTCTCTGAAATGGCGAAGCTGGGCCGGCGGGTGCGCCAGGATGACCTGGAGGACCTGGTGCGGCCCACCCAGGAACACATTAATAGGGCCATCGAGGATGGGCGGCTGGCCCAAGCCCAGGCGCTGGTCGACTACACGATTCCCGAGGGCAAGAGCCTGCACGATCTCATGTGCGATTGGGTCTGGAACCTGCTCACGGAAATTGCGAACCGGCACGGGGAAGAGGAGATGTACGCGATCCTGCGCGCGAGCCAGGCGGGGTGGATGATGAAACGCACGTGGAAGGCGTTTCTGCAGATGACGGTGGAGGAACGGGTGCAGGTGACGGCGGAGATGATGCGCGCGCACCGCTGCGGGCCCGACCAGGACGGCACCGCGGAGATCATCGAGGAGGAGGACTGCTTCCGCATCGTGATGGATCCGTGCGGCAGCGGCGGGCGCATGCGCCGCGGCGATCCGGTGGACGGCACGCCCTCGCGGCTCGGGCCGCCGTACGACTTCGGCTGCACGCAGGAGGCGCACGACTGGAGCTTCGGCCGGAAGGACGTGCCGTATTACTGCGTCCATTGCGCGGTGAATGAGGACCTGCCCATGGAGTGGGGCGGGCATCCGCTGTGGGTGACCGACTACGATCCGGACGCGGCGAAGCCCTGCGCGTGGCGGTTCTACAAAACGGCGGACGCGATTCCGGAGGAGTACTACACCCGGGCCGGGCGGGAGAAGCCGCAGCCGGGCGAGGGCCAGTACTAGGAGGGCGGACGCAGCGGTCCGCGGCCCCGGCGCGGTTGGGCCGGGCTGCGGCGCATGTGATAGCCTGCGCTGGGAAGGGGGCGAGCCGCCATGCTGAAACGCGTGGACCGTATACAAGTGGCCGTACACGACCGCGTTGCAGCCGTCGCCGCGTATGCGGCGCTGTTCTCCGCCGAAATCGTGCGCGAGGATCGCCTCTCGTGCCTGGACGCCGACCGCACCGTCGTGCAGATGGGCGTGAGCGACGTGGAGTTCCTGCAGCCCACGGCTGCGGGCGCCGTCCAATCGCACCTGGACCGCTGCGGGGAGGGGCTGTTCGCCGCCGGGTTTGCGACTAACAACATCGCCGCCCTGAGCCGGCACCTGAGCGAGCGGGGCGTCGAGTACATTCAGGAGCGCGGGCAAATCCATATCGAACCCGCCCGCGCGCGCGGGTTGCGGTGCGTCATCACGCAGCCGGGGGACCGCGAACCCGCCGGGAACCGCGTGCGCTACCTGTACGAGGTCACGTTCGTCGTGGACGATGCCGCGGAGTCGGCAGACTACTACGCCGACCTGTTCGGCCTGGACCGGACCCGGTTCCACGACCTGGGCAGCGAGCTGTACGGCTACACGGGCATCCTCACCCTGTTCGATCCGCCGGACCGGCTGGACCGCATCGAGCTGACGCAGATTACGGACGCGTCGAAGCCCATGGGCCGGTTCAAGACGCGGCGCGGCGGCCCCTGTCTGTACATGTGCTACCTGGAGGCGGCGGACCCCAAAGCCATCATCGACGCGTGCGAGCAGCGCGGCGCGCGCTGGGCGCCACACCGGCTCAACGATGATGCGGCGCAGCCCGAAGGCCTGTACGTGCACCCGTCCGCCACGCACGGCGTGCTCATCGGCGTCAGCCGCCCCGACTTGGCGTGGTTGTGGTCCGGCGACCCAGCCCGCGCGGCCGGCGACGCGTCCTAGCCACAGCGGGCACGCCTACAAAGGAGACGGCGGTGGGGAAGCTGGACGGGAAAGTCGCGCTGGTCACCGGCGCCGGGCGTGGCATTGGGCGCGCCATCGTGGAGAAGCTGGCGGGGGACGGGGCCTCCGTGATGGCGAACGATCTGGATGCGGAACCGCTGGCGGAGACCATCGGTGCGGTAATCGCTGCGGGGGGAACGGCGCTCGCCTTTCCGGGGGACGTGACCGACCCGGGTTTCGGCGACCGGTTCGTGGCGGCGGCCCTGGAGCAGTTCGGCGACGTGCACATTGTGGTGAACAACGCGGGGTACATCTGGAATGCCGCGGCGCTGAAGCACACGGACGAACAGTGGCAGGCCATGCTGGACGTGCACGCGACGGCGCCGTTTCGGATCGTGCGCGCGGCCGGCCGACACTTCCGGGAAGCGGACCGGAGCGTGACGCGGAAGATTGTCAACGTGTCGTCGATCTCCGGGGTGTACGGTGCCGCGACGCAACTGAGTTACTCGGCGGGGAAGGCCGCGCTCATCGGGCTGACGAAAACCCTGAGCAAGGAATGGGGCCACTACAACGTGACGGTGAACTGCGTCGCGTTCGGCCACATCGAGACACGGCTGACGGCCCGCTTCGAGGACGAGCCCGATACCATCTCGGTCCAGGGGCGGGAACTCCCGGTCGGCCTCGACCCGACGACCTACGAGATGATCCGGCAGATGACGCCACTGGCCCGCACCGGCACCCCGGAAGATGCGGCCGGGGCGGTCTACCTGTTCTGCATCCCCGAGTCCGACTTCATCAGCGGCCAAATCGTAATTTGCAGCGGCGGGCTGGTGTACTGATTGAACCCGGCACGGCATTGCTGCCGTGCCCTACGCAGAATGGCTCATGCAGGGGCGGCGCCTGCGTCGCCTGTGGCAGTGGGCCGACGCCTTTGGTACGATGCGCGGTCGGCGCCCTTGGGGGGGCGGCCACCGGTTTCACACTGCCCGTGTCTGGAGGCGCGATATGAATCTGGCGCTATTGGCTGAGCATAATCTGGCGGAGTTTGGCGAGTACGAGCGGCTGATCTACGAGGGCGGGACCTGGACGAACCGGCAGCTCCACGACGCGAGCTGCAAGCTGGCGGGCGGGCTGAAGGCGCTGGGCATCGGCCCGGACGACAAGGTGGTGGTGGTGCTGCCGAACTCGCCGGACGTGTTGGTCTGCTTCCCGGCCATCTGGCGCACGGGCGCGACTTCGGTCCCGGTGCTGTTCCTGCTGGAAACCCACGAGATCGCTTACATCCTCCAGAACTCCCGTGCCAAGGTGGTGATCACCTCCCCGGACCTGCACTGGAAAGTGGAGGAGGCGCGTGCGGGGGCGGACGCGCTGCAGCACGTGGTGGTCACGGGCGACCCAGGCCAGACGCCTGAGGGGTGCGAGAGTTTCGAGCAACTGATCGCCGAGAGCGAAGCCATGACCATCGCGGTGGAGCGGGACAAGGCGGACGTGGCGAACATCCTCTATACGAGTGGCACGACGGGGCAGCCCAAAGGCGTGATGCAGACGCACCACAACCTCTATAGCAATGCGGTCAACGGGCAGAACACGGGGCGGCGCGCCGAGCCGGACGACGTGAGCCTGTTGGTGCTGCCGCTGGCGCACAGTTTCGGGCTCGCCGTGCTCATCGGCGGCTACCTGAGCGGCGGCAAGGCCGTGCTCATGACCTGGTTCGATCCGGAGAAGGTGCTGCAGAACCTGGACCGGTACCAGGTGAACTACATGGCGGGGGTGCCCACCATGTACGTGTACATGCTGCACCATCCGGACGCGGAGAAGTACGACACCTCGCACGTGCGCTCGTGGCTGGTCGGCGCCGCGCCGATGCCGATGGAACAGCTCAAGGCGTTCGAGGAGAAATTCGGCGGCATCATGTACGTGGGGTACGGCCTCACGGAATCCTGCCCGGGCATCGCGACGGAACGGGAAGACCTGCCGCGCAAGCCGGGGTCCACCGGCATCCCTATGGAAGGGGTGGAGGTGAAGATCGTCGACGACGAGGGGAGCGAGATACCCCGCGGCGAGATCGGCGAACTGTGCGCCCGGGGCGAGAACATCAGCCCCGGCTATTTCGAAATGCCCGACCAGACGGCGGAGACGTTCCGCAATGGGTGGCTGCACACGGGTGATATGGCGCTTATGGACGAGGACGGGTACGTCTTTATCGTCGAGCGGAAGAAGGACCTCATCATTCGCGGCGGGTTCAACGTGTATCCGAAGGATGTGGAGGAGATCATCCACCAGTTACCGGGGGTGCAGGAGTGCGCCGTGGTCGGCGTGCAGGATGAATTCATGGGCGAAGAAGTCATGGCGTACATCGTGCCCGCGGCCGGGGCCGAGTTGACCGTCGAGCAAGTGATCGCCCACTGCCAGGAGCACCTGGCAAAGTACAAGACGCCGAAGTTCGTGGAGTTCATCAGCGACATGCCCAAGACCACCATCGGCAAGATCCAGAAGAAGGAACTCCGGAAGCTGGCGGAAGACGCGCGCGCCGGCGCGTCCAACTAGGCCGGGCGCGCGGCGCCGGTCGCTCAGGTTGCCGGTGCGCCGGTGAAGTGACCGATCCCGAGTTCTACCCCGAGAGCGGTGCGTAGGTCGGCGCCGCCGGTGTCCAGCGGGATCCCCGTGGCATCCGCCATGCGGTCGTTCTTGCTGAAGACGGCGGCGACGGCCGCTGCATCCACCGCACCCTCCGGACCGACGGCGGCGATCAGGTCCCCGCGTATCTCCGCGAGCGCCGCGTCGTCCTCACCGAGCACGGCTTCCGCGAACGCGGCGAGCGTCCGTCCGTGCGGTATACCGGCGTCGCCGTCGCCCGCGCCGTTCACGATGGCCAGATCGGCTTCTTCGTTCACCGCATCGCCGCTCCACCGGAGCAGCATCGCATGCGCGCTCGTTCAGTAGAAGCAGCCGTTGAGCGCCGAGACGCGGGCCGCGATCAACTCGATCTGCGGGCGGGTGATCGCGCGGCCACCGTTGCTAGCGACTTCCATCAACTGCCCCATGGGCATGTAGTGCGCCTCACCGAACTCCTGGTGCTGGCGCACTTCGGCGGGCACGAGGCTCAGCGCGCGGGCGATATAGGGCGCGTAATCGGCCCCCCCATACACGTCGGCCTCCGGGCCCGTCGCGTCCGCCGGCGCGATCATGGGCACCCACGCGCGGTCGTCCTTCGCTGACGCGGGCCGCAGGCGCGACGGCTCGCCCGGCACCGGGACCGGCAGTTCCGGCAGGGGTGCGCCGATGCCCCGCGCGAACGTGTCGACGCAGACGACGCTGACGACTACGCCCACGACCTCCACGTACTGCGCATCGTCGAGTTCTTGGGCCATCACCCTGTCGAACCAACTCTTAGTCAGGCGGCCGGGATCCGTGCGCACCCGGTGAATGACATCGACGACCGGCTCAGGCAGTCCCCCCAGACTGTCGTGGGCCCCGTCGATGGCGTAGGGCGACAGGGCATCCTTGCGCTCGCGGCAGAGGCGGCAGTGCAGGGCGTGACGCGTCTCGGCCGCGATGGCGACCCGTTCGGCGCCGGTCCACCACGTGCCCGGTTCCGCGAGGCGCTGCCAGGCGCGGCGGTGCGTCGCGTCCAGGTCCTCGCGCACGGCCAGCGGAGCAGAGGCGTAAGAAAGTTCGGTCATGACGATCCCTCCAGTGCGGCGCTCAGCGGGCGCTGAGCACCTGGCGGAACCCGCGGTCGATGCGGATATTGTGGGCGTCCAATTCGGCGCGCATCCCGCGGAATACCCGGCGGATGCGGTAGAACGGCACGCGTGGGTACAAGTGGTGGATGATGTGTACGTCTTCGCCCATCATCAGGATGGCGCTTCCGGGGAAGAACGTGGTCCGCGTTGACTGATAGGGCGCCTCACTGTCGTGCGGATGATGTGGAATCCACTGGAACACGACCATGAGGTACAGCATCGCCAGGCGCGCGGGCACGTACCAGAGCAAGACTACCTCAGCCCCGTACCCCGTTGCGATGCCGGCGGCCAGGACCGCAAGCTGGACCCGCCGCACCAGCAGGCCGTGGCGCAGGGCCTCACCGATGCGGGGCAGTTCCGTCCACTTGGGCCGCGCGGCGTCCGCCACCTTCGGCATCACCGGCAGCAACCCCATCAGGGTGTGTTGCGCCCAGCGCCGCGACACATCCCACAACGTCCCCTTCACGTCCACGTCCGGATCCAGGTCGGGATTGTTCAGGTACGCGTGGTGCAGCGCGTGCATTTCCCGGTGCGTGCGGAACGGGATGGTCAACGGCAGGCTCGCCAACCAGCCGATACTTTCGTTGAGCCAAGTCAAGCGCGGGTGCGTCCCGTAGATGTTGCGGTGGCAGGCTTCGTGAAACGGCATGTAGAAGCAGAACCCCAGCCACCCGTTGATGAGGCACGCGGCCCAGTACGGCACCGTCCCGCCCACCGCGAGCGCGATCGTCCCCACATAACACGCGGTGATGCCGATGAAATACGCGACGGTTCCCCACTGAAACGACTCGATGTTCGCCGCGGCGATGCGATCCTGGGTGGGCGACGTGACGGAAGTCGCGGGTGACGCGACAGTGGCCTCTGTCATGGGTTCCTCCCTCCTTCAGTGCACGCGGCGACTGTGGTCTCCAGTCCCCGCACCTGTCTACGCGGCATCCGCGGTCGCGGCGCCGTCCAATGCGCGGACCAGCAGCGAAACTTGCGGGGCGACAGCGTCAAGTTCCGCTTGCAGCCTCGGGCGCGCCGCCGGGGTGGCGACCGCCATCAGCACCAGCGCCCAACAGTGCAACACTTGCGTGTGAAACGCGGTGTCATCGAAGAGGCCGCGCGCCCAGTGGCGCACCGCGTGGCTGTACGCCGAGAGAATCTGGTGCGCGAGCAGCGCAGGTTCCACGTCCGCGGTCAAGAACCCTTCGGCCGTCGCCGCGGCGATGGCCTGTTCTTGCAGGAGCCGGCAGCGGCGCCGAATTGCGCGATCCTCGGGAGCACTCGAACCGAAATCCAGGGCCGCGATGACCGGACGGTACAGCGTTCCGTTCGCCGTGAACTGTTCGATCGACACGGTCACGATCGCGCGCGACCGGTCAATGGGATCGTCAAGCGCCAGCCGGTCCAGCGTCGCCGACAAGCCATCCAAACCCTCATTGAAGAGGGCGTACAAGATGGGTTCCTTCGCGCCGTAGAGGTTGTACAGCGTCCCGGTGCTGACCTCCGCTGCGACTGCCAGCCTGCGCATGGACAGGCCTTCGACCCCGCCGGCCACGATGAGCTGTCGCGCGGCCTCCAGTATGCGGTTGCGCCGCCGCGCTTTTCCCAGTTCCCGAACATTCATGACGCTCCATAATATTAGTACGCGTTCTAATTTTGTCAAGTGGGCGGATTCTCCCCCTCGGGCCGCCCGGAGCCCACCTGCCCGGCCGGCCGACCCGATTCCCCGTGCCGCCGCCACCCCGGGGCTGCCCTATAATCACAGCTGCCGTGGCCCAAACGTTTTCCCGCCGTCCCCGCATCATTCCCTCGCGCCTGCTCGTGCTGGGCGTGGGGACGACCATGGTTGGCCTCTGCGTCGCCGGCATCATGGTCCTCACGCCAGGGCTGCGGGCGCGGCAGCGGTTGGCCGAGGGTATCCGGGGCCAGGTGTCCACCGTGAGTACCCTGCTGGGGGGGGCCACCGTGCCGTCGCCGGAGGAATTGGACCGGGCACTGGCAAACATGACCGCGACAGTCGCTGCGGTCCCCGACCTGGATGCCCTCGCGTTCATCGCGATCGACTCCGGCCAGCTCTTCCGCCACGAGGGCGGGCGGATGGTCCCCATGGGCACCCTGCAAGACCCCGCCGTCTGGCTGCGGTTGCGGAACGGGGAGCGCGCGATTGTGGTCGAGACGGACCGGTACGTGATCTACGAAGGCTTGGAGATCCCCGGGCAGGATCTCGGAGTGCAGCTCGTCGTCAGCCAGGAGGCGTTCGCGCGGACGGAAGCGCAACGGAACGTGTCGACCGTGGTCGGCGGGATGATCCTGTCCACCCTCGTGGGCACGCTCCTCATGCTCCTGTTGGCGCGGCGCCTGGAAGAATCCCGCGGCGAGTTGGAATTGGTGTTGGAATCCACCCAGGAACCGGTGATGATGGTGGATGGGAATCAACGGCTGGTGTTCGCGAACCGGCCGGCGCGGCTCCTGTTCGGCCGGGGCGGGGACGACCGGTTGGCCGGCCAGCCGCTGCTGTCTTTGTGTCCGACGCCCGAAGTGGCGCAGTTCTTTACGTCGCTGCTTCTGGACGAGCGCCCGAGCAGCAATGAGTTGCACGCGTCCATGCCCGGCTATGCGCAGGATGCGGTGTTCCGCGGCCAGGCCGTGCCCGTGCTCACGGAGATCGGCCGCACGTTGGGCAGTCTGCTCGTGCTGCGGAACGTCACGCTGGAGAAGCGGCTCGAGGATCGGCGCATTTCGCAGACGATTCACGAGCTGAAGGGGATGCTCGGGGAGGCGACGGGCTTCATTCGTCAAGTGGTGACCCGGTTGCCGCACGAGGACCGGCCCGAGAATCAGATGTACCTGAACCTCAGTCTTGAGAAGTTGCAGCACTGTTACATCACCGTGGGCGGCATGGTGCGGAACATCGCGAGCGCCTTCATGCCGGAGGACATGGACCTGCATCCCCGGCACGAGGATTTGGGCGACCTGGTGCGCCGCAACGCGCAGAGCTTCGCGGCCATGCTGCCGCCGGACCAGCCGCATCCCGCCGTGGAGGTGCACGTGCCCGACCGGCTCACGGCCGTGTACTGCGATGCGGAGGCCATTTCGCGCATCATGATGAACCTGATGCGCAACGCCCACCAGCACTGCCCCCGCGGCGCCATCGACGTCCGCGTGGTGGAGAACGGCGCGCAGGTCGAAGTGTCCGTGACAGACGCCGGCAGTGGCATCGCCGCGGAACACCTGTCCCGCGTATTCGAGCCGCACGAGAGTTTCCGCCGCGGAGGGACGGGGATGGGACTGTCGGTCTGCCGCGATTTCGTCCGCGCGCAGGGCGGGGACATCTGGGCGGAGTCGGAGGGCCGGGGGCGTGGCGCGACCTTCACCTTCGCGCTGGCCAAGTCCCAGCCGGCGATCCTGGCGAAGGACGCCACCGTCGTGGGCCACCTGGGCATCCGGTGCGCCGAGATGGGGTATGAACCGACCGTGCTCGACGACCTCTTGACCGTCGTGAAGCACGTGGCCGAACTCCACCCGAACTTCATCCTGCTCGACCTGGATTTGCGTGGAACCTTGACGGGCCCCTCCCTGGCGTACCGGCTCAAGCGCAGCGAAAGCGTCGGCCGGATCCCGATCGTGGCGGTGGCGGCCGATCTGGATGCGGCCCGGGCCGCCATCGCCCGGTATGAGGGCCTCGAACTGGATGCGTTCATCGACCGGGACTGTACGGCCGAGCGCTTTGCGTCGATCGTGCAGATCATGGACGCGTACTGGTACGTTTCCCAGTCGTAGGGTCGGCCTATGTCAGACGCCAATATTCTCATCATCGACGACGAGTTGGAGACCGTCGAACCCATCATCCTGTACCTCCAGCAGGAAGGCCACCGGGTGCAGGTGGCCTTCGACCGCGCGGAGGCCTTGGACCTGCTCGCGAAAGAGCCGTTCCACTTCGTGTTTCTCGACTGGGTGCTGGAAACGGAGATCGGCCTCGAAGTGCTGACGGCCCTGCACGCGCAGCATCCTTACCTGGACATCGTCGTATTGAGCGGCAATGCCTCGCTGGAAATGGCCACCCAGGCAATCTCTCATGGCGCGTACGACATCGTGCGCAAAGAGCGGGCGGCGAACGGCGAGGACTGGGGCGTGCCGCCGCGGCTGCCCGTGGTGCTCAACAACCTGCTCCACCGCCAAATGGATCGCGACGTCCTGGCCCTGCACCTGGACGGGAAATACCACATGATCGGGGACGGGGCGCACATGCAGGCCCTGGACGAGGAGATCGAACGCGTGGCGGGCACGGACCTCACCGTGCTCATCCACGGGGAGAGCGGCACCGGCAAGGAGTTGGTCGCGCACAACATCCACCGCCGCAGCCCGCGCCGAAACGGCCCGTTTGTGCCGGTGAACTGCAGCGCGCTGACCATCACCCTCGTGGAGAGCGAACTGTTCGGCCATGAGAAGGGCGCGTTTACCGGCGCCGCCTCGGCGCACGCGGGCAAGTTCGAACTCGCGTCGGGCGGGACCCTGTTCCTCGACGAAATCGGGGACTTGAGCTTGGAGGCCCAGGCGAAACTCTTGCGCGTCCTGGAAGATAAAACCGTGATGCGCGTCGGCGGGACGAAGGGCATCCAGGTGGACGTGCGGGTGCTGTGCGCCACGAATCGCGACATCGATGCGCGGATGGCGGAAGGCCTGTTCCGCGAAGACCTCCGGTTCCGCCTGGGCTATCGGATCGAATGTCTGCCCCTGCGCGACCGCCCGGAGGACCTCCCGGCCCTGTGCGATTTTCTGTTGGACACCATCTGCCACGAACTGCATCGGCCGGTGCTCCATCTGACGGCCGACGCGCGGGACGCCCTGGGCGCCTACCACTGGCCGGGCAACGTGCGGCAATTGCGCAACGTGTTGCAGTGGGCGGTGCTCCGCTGCAGCGGAGAAATTACCGGCGCCGTCCTGCACGAGCACGAAGATCTCGGCGGGACCCGGGGAGCGCCGGCCATGCGCTATGACGGGCTGACCTTGCGGGAGGCGATCCGCGCGTTCGAGATTGATCTGATCTCCCGGGTGCTCGCGCAGAGCACGAACAAGCGCGAAGCGGCGCGCGCGCTCGGTGTCGATGAAGGAAATTTCAGCAAGAAACTGAAACAGCTTGGTCTGTCGTAGAGGTACGTACCGGCCGCCCCGGCCGGGCCTGTGCCGGGATGGAGCGCGCGCATCCATGTGGAATGTACAAGTGATCCCCCGTCAGGGCGCGGCTTTTCAGGATACTTTCGTCAAATGAGTAGCCAGAATCTGTTGGAATTACAGTGGTTATGCCTCACCCATCACACAGACTGTGCTGAATGAGCCATTAAACGGCTTGGCCTTGTCCTTGCACAGATTAGGGGTGCGAGGGTAAGTCTGTGTATTCTGACGCGCACAAGGTTCTCATAGTCGACGACGAGTTGGATTCCGTCGCGCCGATCCTGCAGTACTTTGAATCGCAGGCGTGGACCGTGTTGACCGCCTGTGATGAGCGGGAGGCGGTCATGGAACTGGAGCTCCATCGGCCCGGGCTGGTGCTGCTGGATTTGGTCTTAGAGCGGGAGAGCGGTTTGGAGATTCTGAGACGCATTCGGGAACTCGAACCCGGCGCACGGGTGGTCATCATCAGCCGGTACTTTGATACCGAACTGATCAAGCAGAGCTTGCGCTGCGGCGCGGTCGGGTTCGTGCAAAAAGCCGGGCCCGGGCAACTACCGGCCGGTTTTACCGCGCTGGTCGAAGGCGCGATCGCTTCCTCGTAACCCGACGCATGGCCAAGAAGAAGGATTTCGAGGCGGCGTACCGCAAGTCGCTGGCCGCCCATGGCTTTCAGTATCGCAAGGTGATCGGTCGCGGCGGCATGAGTCGGGTGGACGAAGTGCTGCACAAGACCAGCGGGCAGATTTACGCGATCAAGCACCTGGGCCCTCACACCCCCGACGATAAGCGCGATCGGTATCGCCGCACGCTGCGCCGCGAAGGCGAGTACCAGTTCGATCATCCGAACGTTATGCGCGTGATCCAATCCTTCGCGGACGGCGGCAACATATTCCTCGTCATGCCGCGCATGCAGCGCAATCTGAAGCACCTGTTGGACAAGGGGAAGACCTTCCCCATGAACCTCCTCATCGACGTCATCCACCAGACCGTCGCCGGCCTGATCTACCTCCACCAGCAGGGGGTGGTCCACCGGGACTTGAAGCCCTCGAACGTCCTGTACAACTACGACGGTACGGACCTGCACGTGGTGGTCGCGGATTTCGGGCTTAGCCTGGATAGTTGGGCGCAGTTAGCGCGCATGTTCAAGCGCACCATTCGCGCGCACGTGACCAAAGCCGGCACCCCCACGTACGCCTCGCCCGAACAGATGCGGCGTGGCGGCCGCTGCGATCGCCGCTCCGACGTGTATTCCCTGGGGCGAATCATGGACGACCTGTTTGGCGAAGCCATGACGCCCGGCGGCGAAACGCCGAAGACGCCGCAGCAACGCCGCCGCCTGCGCCACCTGGAGAAGGGCGTGTACCTCTATAAGCGCGAAGGCTCTGCGGTGCTGGGCGGCAAAGTGGTCAACCGCCTGCCGTACGAACTGCAGCAGCTCATCCTCGAATGTCTCCAACGGGAACCCGACCGCCGGCCGCAGGACGTGTCCGCCATCTACTACGCGCTCAGCAAGATCCTGATGCGGAACCGCACCCGGAGCATGTCGCACGCCATGGTGAGCGCCTCCGCCACCGCCGCTCCCTAACCGATCCGCCGCGCGCCGGGCGCGCACCCCCCCGTGCTAGACTGCCGCCGATCATGAGCGACGCGCTGGCAGACGTGCTGGCGGGCGCCGGGCCGCTCGCGCCGTTTGCGGCAGACTTGACCGCGGCGTGGCAGCCGGTGGCCACCCGCCGGGACTTCGCCGCGCGCGACGTGCTCTTCATTCCCGATGACGCGGTCACCGCCCTCTACGTGCTCTGCGCCGGGCGCGTGAAGGTGACCTCGGTCAGCGGGCAAGGCAAGGAGTTGATCATGGCCTTGCTCGGGCGCGGCGACCTCCTCGGCGAACTGTCGCCCACGTACGACGGGCCGCACTGCACCTTCGCCGAAGTGCTCGAACCCGGCACCGCCTGGCAGATTCCCTACGACGCGGTCCGGCGCACGCTGGCCCAGGATCCGCGCGTGGCGCTCGCGTTCATGCAGGTCAACGCCGCCCGCAGCCAGGCGTTGGAGCGCCGGCTCGCGGACCTGGTCTTTCTGGAAGTGCCCCAGCGGCTCGCTGCCGTGCTCGTGGACCTGAGCGGCCAGCCCGGGGGCGACGTGATGCTCACGCACTACGACTTGGCCGGCCTCATCGGCTCCACCCGGGAGACCACCACCCTCTTCCTCAACCGCTTTCGCGAAGCGGGCTGGGTGCGGCTGGACAAGCGGAACGTGCACGTGGCCGACGGGGCGGCGCTTCGCGAGGTGGCGAGCGGGGCGCGCCGGCTGGAGACGGCGGACCGCTCATGACGCTCTCCATCATCGTGCCCGTCCTGGACGAAGAGGCCCTGTTGCCCGGCGCCCTGGCCCGGCTGCGCGCCCTGCAGCCCGCGCCCGAAATCTTGGTGGTCGATGGCGGCAGCACGGACGGGACCCGGGCGCTGTTGGCCGGCTGCGGGGAGATTCGCGTGTTGCAGGCGCCGCAGGGCCGCGCCGTCCAGATGAACGCGGGCGCCCGGGCCGCGACGGGGGACTGGCTGCTGTTCCTCCACGCCGACACGCTGCTCAGTCCCGAAAGCTATGCCGCCGCCCGGGAGGTGATGGCCGCCGGCACCGCCGCCTGGGGCTGGTTCGACCTGCGGTTCGATGATGCGCGTCTGGGGTATCGGCTCCATGCGCTCGCGATCAGCACGCACGCCCGGGTGCGCCGCGCGCCGACGGGGGATCAGGGCCTCTTCGTGCGCCGGGCGGGGTTCGAGGCCGTCGGCGGGTTTCCCGAGCAGCCGCTGCTGGAAGACGTGGCCTTTGTCCGCGCGCTACGGGAACACGGGCCGGCGGTGTGCGTGCGGGCCCCGGTGGTCACCAGCGCCCGGCGCTGGCGCGAGCACGGCCTGCTCCGCACCATCCTCCGCATGTGGGCGCTCAAGCTCCAATACCTCGCCGGCCGCGACCCCCACACCTTGGCCGCCTTGTATCCCCACGTGCGGTGATGCAGCGACCTCGCGCATTGGGACGCGGCATCCAATGACCGACCTCAAGACCTTCCGCGGGATCGTGCCCGCGATGCTGACACCATTTACGCCGGGCGGCGAGTCGGTCGCGCTGGATCGCATTCCGCCGCACTTGCGGTACCTGGAGGAGCGCGGGGCCGACGGCGTGCTGGCGTTGGGCACGAACGGCGAGTGCAGCGCGCTGACGCCCGAAGAGAAACGCGCGGTGTGCGATACCGTGCTCGTGCACAAGGGCGGCCTGTACGTGCTCGTGGGGGTGACCGTGTGCGCGCTGCCGGAAGCGGTGAGTCTCGCGCGGCACGCGGAGGGCGCGGGCGCGGACGCGCTGCTGGTGGCCCCCCCGTTCTATTTCCCCGACTTGCGCCTGGAGGGCTTGCTCGCGTACTACCGCGCGGTGTTCGAGGCGGTCGCGTGCCCCGTTCTTCTCTACAACATTCCGAGCTTCACGAAAATCGAAATTTCCGATGCGCTGATCGAAGCGTTACAAGCCTACCCGCACCTGGCCGGATTGAAGGACACGTCCATGGATGCGGCGAAGACTCGCCACTACGTGGAGACGTTCCCGGGCCTGCGCATTTACTGCGGCAGCGACCTGGACCTGGGGGCCGCGCGCGAGTTCGGCGCCGCCGGCCACATCTCGGCCAGCGGTAACGTGGTCCCCGACTGGATGCAGGAGGTGCTCCGTCTGGGCCGCGAGGGGCAGTACTGGCGGGCGGCGCAGGCGCGGGTGGACGCGTTCCACGCCCTCTGCAACCAGTTTCCACCCCGCGCCGCGCTGAAGTACCTGCTCCACCTGCGCGGCGGGCCCGAGAGCGATGTGCGGCCGCCGCTCACGAGCCTGACCGCTGCCGACAAGTCCGCGCTCGAGACCCGCGCAGCGGACATCGGCTTACTGTCCTAGACGTCGGGGCGCAATATATTGCGCCGCGCCGCACGATCTCGCGCGCGGTCTGTCCTGCTGCTTGGTCCCCGAAATTGCCGCGGCGGGCGACGCCGGATGGCGCGCCCGCCGCTGGATGAAGGAGCCGGAGGCCAGGTGAGGGGGAGTGTCTACGCCTCCTGAGCTGCCTTGAGGGTCGGTGCGCCGACCATCGCCGTCGCGCCACCGCCGGGCGCGCTGCCCGGACCGCCGGCCGCGGCGTCGGCGGGATACGCCTCCATGCCCATCTCGCTGAGGTCGAGCCCTTCGTACTCCTGTTCGGGCGTGACGCGCAGGCCGATGGTCATACGGATGATGGACCAGACCACGAAGGAGACGACCACGGTGAACACGCCGACCGCGACGACGCCGATGGCCTGCGTGACCAGCTGGCTGGTGCCGCCGCCAAAGAACAGGCCCTTCATGCCTGCCGGGGCGCCGGGACTAGCGAACAGGCCTACCGCCAAAGTGCCCCAGATGCCGCACACCAGGTGCACACTGGTGGCGCCGACCGGGTCATCGATCTTCACGCGGTCGAACGCCATGACCGAGAAGACCACGACGACGCCGGCGATGAAGCCGATGATGACCGACGAGGTAATACCCACCGCGGCGCAGGGGGCTGTGATCGCCACGAGCCCCGCGAGGGCGCCATTCACGATCATGGACAGGTCGTACCCGCCCAGCCGCATGCGCGCGGTGATGGTCGCCCCGATGACACCCGCTGAGGCGGCCATGGCGGTAGTGGTGGCGATGTGGGCGATGGCGCCGCCATCGGCGGCCATGGTGCTGCCGGGGTTGAAGCCGAACCAGCCGAGCCAGAGCACCAAGCCGCCCAACGTGGCCAGGGCCATGTTATGCCCGGGCAAGGGATGGACGCTGCCGTCCTTGCGGTACTTGCCCAGGCGCGGGCCGAGCAAGAACGCCCCGACGAGCGCGGCCCAGCCGCCGACCGAGTGCACCACCGTCGAACCGGCGAAATCGTGAAACCCCATGTCCTGCAGCCAGCCTTCACCCCAGATCCAGTGGCCGGTCACGGGGTACATCACTGCCACCAGCACGAACGCGAACGCGATGTACGCAGGGAAGTGGATGCGCTCGGCCACGGCCCCCGACACGATGGTGGCGGCGGTCACGGCAAAGACCAACTGGAAGAAGAACTTAGCAAGCAAGGGCACGCCCGCCCACGCGATCGAACCGTAGACGCCCTCGTATCCGTCGATCACCGGACTATTGTCTGCGCCCAGCAGCGCCAATCCGGACGAGCCGAACCAATCGGTGCCGTCGCCGAACATGATCGCGAAGCCCAGCAGCCAGAAGGCGATGGACCCGATGGCGAACACGATGAAGTTCTTCGCCAGGATGTTGACGGTGTTCTTGGCGCGGCAGAAGCCGCTCTCCACCAAGGCGAATCCCGCGTTCATGAAGAAGACGAGGAACCCGGCGATCATCACCCAGAGGGTATCCATCGTGATCTGCAGATTGGCGAGCGCTTCGGCGGTGGTGGGCTCCTCGGCCAGCGCCACGGTGGGCGCCGCCACCAGAGCTGCGAGCAGTCCGATTCCTGGGATCCATTTCCGCATCGTGCGTTTCTCCTTCTCGTCCTCGTCTGACGTGCACTTCGACGCCGCACGCCCCCGGGCGGCGGTCGGCGGGGTGATGTTCAAGGGCGGTGCCAATGGGTGGTCGCGGGGTAACCCGTTGGGCGGCGGCGGGTTGGCTCGGTGGTGGCCGACGGCCGGCCGGCCGGAATCTGACTAAAGGACAGGCGCTTGCTAAAAAAACGGGCAGCGCCACCCCTGTGGCGCTGCCGCACGCACGCGAAAGTGATCGGGCGCCGGGTTACAGCGCGTCGTTGCCCGACTCGCCGGTCCGGATGCGCACCGCGCCCTCCACCGGCAGCGTAAAGACCTTGCCATCCCCGATCTTGTTCGAGTTCGCCGTCTTGACGATCGTGTCGACCACCCGTTGGGCCAGGTCCTCCTGGACGAAAATTTCCAACTGGACCTTCGGCGTGAACTCCACTTCGTACTCCGCGCCGCGATACGTTTCCTTATGGCCCTTCTGACGGCCGTACCCCTTGACCTCCGTCACCGTCAGGCCTTGCACCCCCAACTCCTGCAAGGCGTCTTTCACTTCTTCCAATTTAAAGGGCTTGATGATGGCAATGACGAGTTTCATGCTCGCTCCTGTCTCGCCTGCGCCGCGAGGCGCAGGATCGTCCACACGCGTCGGCGGGCCTCGCCGGGCGGCGCATCAGTATACCGGGTCGGCGCACGCCCCTCGCAGAGGGTGCGCGGGGCCCCGCACGGTGTCTGGTCCACGTGCAATGTCCCCGCGCTCACCGTTCAAGGCCCGTGCCAAATCAGACGAGCCGCGGCCGGCACGCGGCGTCGCCCGCGCAAGGGTGCATCCCGCGCCGTCTCCCGCCCGCCGCCCCCCCCCGACCCCCCCGGCGCGGCCCCGGGGCCGGGGGGTTGATGTGTGCATAGACTTTGGGCACAATGCTGCTTCAACGGGCGGTGCACGTCGTGGGGAGGGAGCCTACCCCCGCCCGGATGGCCATTTTGGGGGACCCAGGGGCTGGCATTCCGCTTGCTCCTGCACCGGCGGGCGCTGACGCCCGAGATGGCCGACACAGCCAGTCGATCGGCTGCCGCGCGGCGCGGTAGTGAGTGATTGGACACCGGGAAAGGAGCACGGCAGGATGCAGTGGAGACGAACGCTTGCGGGAGGGGTGGCCGCCGCCCTGGCAGTGGGATTTGGCGCGCCGGGGGTCACATGGGCGGACGATGCCGAGATGCGCGAGCTGGTGGAAGCGCTCCAGCAAAAAGTGGAGGCGCTCGAGAACCGGCTGGCCGACCAGGAGGCCGCCAGCGGCGACGTCCACCGGCTGGAGGGTGAGGTGGTCACCCTGCGCGACGACATCGCTAATTGGCAGGACGTAGCTGTCGACAGCGGCAGCGACTTTTCCATCAGCGGATACGTGGAGACGTCCTACAACTACAACTTCAACAATCCGCGCGGGCCGCATCCGGGGTCGCAGGGCTTCGGGACCGGACAGAATCGCCTGCGAATCTTCGATAACAATTCCAGTACGTTCGAGCTCAATGCGGCCCGACTGACGCTGGAGAACACCGCGGACGAGGTCGGGGATGCCGGGTTCCGCGTGGACCTTACTGTGGGCACGCAGGCGGACCTGATCGCCAGCGGGAACACGGGCGCCGGGGATGATGACATCGACCTGACCCAGGCGTATGTGAACTACATCGCGGACGTCGGGAACGGGCTCGAAGTGAAGGCTGGGAAATTCGTCACCTGGATCGGCTATGAAGTCATCGAGGCGCACGACAATCCCAACTACAGCCGCGCCATGGCGTTCGGCTACACCATTCCGTTCGCGCACACGGGGGTCGGGGTCAGCTACCAGTTCAACGATCTGGTGCGCTACAGCCAATACCTCGTGAACGGGTGGGACAATGCGCTCGACGAGAACGACGCCAAGTCGACCGGTGGGCAATTGGTCCTGACACCGTCCGAGGACCAGACGGGCGGCATTCCGGTGGAGTTCTACTTCAACTGGATCGCAGGGCAGGAAGGGCCCGGCGGCGCGGGCGACGACAGTCGCTTCGTGCTGGACTGGATCATCACGGCCCAATTGAATGACCAGTGGGGCGTCGCGCTGAACATCGACTACGGCGAATCGGAGTTCGAGGATGCTCCCGCTATGGACAGTGATTGGTTTGCCATTGCGGGCTACGCCACCTACCAGTACACCGATGCGCTCGGCTTCGCCATGCGCCTGGAGTACTTCAGCGATGAGAACGGCAATCGCACGGGCCTGGTGGGCGCTGTGCCCGTCGACCCGACCTTCCTCCCGGGCGAGGACCTGGAAGTCTGGGAGATCACGGGAACGGTCAACTACTGGGTGACGGACAACCTGCTCACCCGGGCCGAACTCCGGTACGACTCCGCCGACGAAGACGTGTTCCTGGGCGATGGGTTCGGCGACTTCGAAGATTCCCAGTTCACCCTGGGACTCGCGGCCACGTATCTGTTCTAACCTCGATAGGGGACGGTACGCGCGCAGCGCCCCGGTCGGACGATCCGGCCGGGGCGCGCGCCTTTTACGCTACCCGCGCGCGTCCGCCAGCCGAAACACGATGGGCACGCGTACGGTGCTGGCGAGCGCGCGGCCGCCGACGCGCGCCGGAGTGAACCGCCATTGGCGGACCGCGGTCGAGGCGGCGGCGTCGAGTACCGCGTGTCCGGTCGACTGCGCCAATGTCAAGCGCTGCACGGTCCCCTGGGTGCTGATGCGCACGTCTAGCAGCACGGTGCCTTCCCAACCGTTGCGCCGCGCCACGGCGGGATAGGGGGGCGGGGCGTTCGCCCCGGCCACCGGTACCGCCGGTTCGGCTTCCGCCGCTCCCCCCAGCGCCGGTACCGAGGGCGCGGCCGGGAGACCAACCGCTGCCGGGGCGCCCACG
>CBDUXP010000067.1:0-20100 GCA_965371225.1 uncultured bacterium
GCCATCTTCGAATCCGGAAACCAATCGACGATTCTCGCCGGCGGGCTCGAGGTGTTGTCGCCGACCCTGCCGAATGTCGTAAGCAATCCTGCCGGGCCTCACGGAGGGGTCAACCCGCCCCCGAATGACGGGGCAATGTTTACGCCACCCTTCAACACTGCGTTGCCGATCCCGCCCCGTGTAGGGCTCATTGTAAAGAAGGATTCGAGCGGCAACTGGACGGACGACAACAGCGGCGACTGGACCGACTTTGTCAGCGGGCCGAACGCCGCGGCTTCGGGCCGCGTGCCGGGCTGGGACGTGTTCGACAACGACGTCGCGATCATTGATACGACGACGGATACCGTAAGCAACTACGCCACCGGACTCATGCACATTTGCATGGCGATCGCCGTCAACCCCGCCACCTCCCGCATCGGAGTTGTCGGCACGGACGCCACGAACGAAATTCGATTCGAGCCGAACATCACGGGCACCTTCCTCCGCGTGCGTGGCGCCGAGGTCGATCCGAATACGCTGGCCAAGACGGTACGCGACCTCAATTCACACTTGGACTATTCGACCGGCACGGTGCCCCAGTCCTCGCGCGATATTTCCCTGGGCGATCCGCGTGGCGTCGTGTGGAACGCCGCCGGCACTGTTGTCTACATCACCGGCATGGGCTCCAACAACCTTCAGATTCTTGGGCCGGGTGCTAGCGTCGCCCTGGTCGATTTGGGCGAGGGTCCCACGGGGCTCGCGCTCGACGAAGCCCGGAAACGCCTCTACGTGCTGAACCGATTCTCCGCGGACCTTTCCGTCGTCCATATGGCAGCGAAGAAGGAAATCGCTCGCGTAGCGTTTTTCGACCCCACGCCCACCGCGATCAAGGTGGGGCGCAAACACCTGTATGACACGCACAAGAACTCGGGGTTGGGCCAGATGGCCTGTGCGTCCTGCCATGTCGACGGCAAGATGGATAGGCTTGCTTGGGACCTCGGCGACCCATCGGGCGACATCAGAACGGTGGCCGGCCAAAATTTAGGCATGGGACTCGGAGATCTGGCCTTGGGCTTCGACGACTTTCATCCGATGAAGGGTCCGATGACGACCCAAACCCTGCAAGACATTATCGACAAGGAACCGTTCCACTGGCGCGGCGATAGACGGGGAATCGAAGATTTTAGTGGGGCCTTCATGAGTCTTCTGGGCGACGACGCGATGCTCACCGCTGCCGAAATGCAGGAGTTCGAGGACTTTCTGGCGAGTATGCACTTCCCACCGAATCCGAATCGTAATTGGGACAACACGCTACCGGACAATCTGCCGTTGTCCGGCCAGTTCGCTTCCGGCCGCTTCGCCCTCTCTGGCGGCCTCATGCGCGGCGCACCCATGCCGAACGGCGACGCCCAACGCGGTCTGCGCTTGTATATGGGCACGGAGGCGCCCAACTTTTCCATGGACGGCGCGTTGAATTGTGTCACGTGTCACTCCCTCCCGACGGGCGCAGGGGCGGACAGCTTCTTCAATTTTGCCACCTTCATGTTCGATCCATTTCCGCTCGGCCCATTGGGCAACCATCACGCCTCACTCATATCCGTTGACGGAAATACGCAAAAGTCGTTTAAGACGCCGCAATTGCGCAATATGATCGAGAAGGTGGGTATGACCACGTCCCTGCCCACGAGCCGCGCCGGCTTCGGCCATCTGCATGATGGTTCGGTCGACTCCGTTACTTCTTTCCTTTCCTCTCTGGTGTTCGACGTCCGGACCGATCAAGATGTCGCCGATCTCGTCGCGCTCGTGCTCAGCTTCGCCGGCTCCGACTTCGGGAATCCACCGCAAAACCCCCCGTTTGGCCTGCCGCTAGAACCGCCTTCGTTCCAATTGAGCCGCGATGCTCATGCCCTCGTCGGCCGGCAAGTCACGTTCGACACTCCCACGCCGGATTTCACGGTGATTGACCAGATCATAGACCAAGCAAGCGCATTCGCCATTGACGCGGTCGTGAGAGGCAAGAGTGGCGGCGTGCCGCGCGGTTGGGTTTACATTGGCGGCTCCGGTTTAACGTCGCAATGGCAATCCGACAAGGCAGGAGAAATTGCAACCGGTCTCGACTTACTGAACCTTGCCGCAACCGGCAATGAGATGACGCTCACCGCCGTTCCCATGGGCAGTGGCACGCGAATCGGAATTGACCGGGACGGAGATGGCATATTCGACCAGGACGAGACCGCAGATTTAAGTCCCCCCGCCCACGGGCGGCGTTGATGGTAGGCGGGAACAAGGCGTCCAATCGTTAGGACTTCGACACGTTTGGCCGGACAGGTTGTGGACATCCATCTCTGACCTGCCCCCCCTCGACTCAAGACGCCGGGGATCGTCGGCGCGCCCGGTAGGGTGCTACCCGCTGCTGATGGTGACGCCGGAGGCGGCGGGAATCGAGCTTGCGTCCCGTGTGAGCCACGGTCGATCGGCTACGGGGCAGTCGATGTGTTTTCGCTCGCCGCACAGGAACAGCCATTCCCACAGACGCGCGGGGCGGTTGAGTTTGGAGGTGGGTGAGACGTAAGACCTGTATAAGACAAGATTTGACCGGCTTGGTGTTGCCTTGCAGGGGTGGTGTCAAGGGTACCGGCGTTCAAAGTGTGCCGTTGAATGTCGGTGTCTCGCACGTATAGGGTGTGGAAGCAGAGAAGATTGACACGCGATGCACCCCTGTCCGACTTGCCGTCGTGCGATGGGGCGGGTTCCTTCGGCCCGCGGCATGTACTACGGGTGCGTGGAGTGCCGTGGGCGGCTGCTGTCGATTCAGGTGATGAGCCAGAAGGTGGGCGTCGATTTTATGGGGCAGCTCTCGCGCGACGCAGCGGTGGTGGACACGCGCCGGGGCCGGCCGTGTCCTGAGTGCGGGGAGCGAATGGCCCGGTTCGCGACGGGGGGAATGCACCTGAAGCTGGAGGCGTGCCCGGCGTGTTACCTGGTATGGCTCGATCCGAAGGTGTACCAGGCGCTGCCGGATTTGCCGGATCCCGATACGCAAGTGGTGCACCCGCGGCGCGGGTATGCGATGTCGACGGAGGCCGTGGAAAAACTCGGGCGGGCGCAGATGGACATCGTGACGGAGCGGTACCGGCAGCAAATGGGGTTCAACGAGGCGCCGGACGTGTGGTGGAAGTACGTGCTGGCAGCTTTCGGGGTGCCGGTGAAGACGGAGTCGCAGGGGCTGGAGGATTGGCCGGTGGTGACGGGGGTCATCGGGGGGTTGATGCTCCTGACGGGGATACTGACGTTCGGAAATTTGCAAGGGAACGTGGACGCGCTGGGCCTCCTTCCAACCGACCCGTTTCGGATGGGTGGGGGGACGTTCATCACGTCTTTCTTCCTGCACGGCGGACCGGGGCATTTGCTGACGAACTTCTATTTTCTGATCGTTTTCGGCATGAACGTGGAGGACTACCTGGGTGGGTGGTGGTATCTGTTGCTGGTGGTGGTAGCGGCTCTCGTGGGCGACGGGCTGCACATCATGTTCGATCCGCGGGGCGAGCTTCCGATCGTGGGCGCGAGCGGCGGCCTCTCGGGGGTGCTGCTGTTCTATGCGTTTGCGTTTCCCCGCGCGCGGCTGGGGTTCTTCTTCTGGATCTTCTTCGTCCCACGGTGGATCACGATGTCGGCGCTGGGATTTATTCTCTTTTGGGGCGTGCTGCAGTGTTTGGGCCTGATGTTGCAGTTGCACGGTTTCTCGAATGTGAGCGCACTCGCGCATCTGGGTGGTGCGGGTGTCGGCCTGGCTTTGTGGGTGTTTCTGAGGGCCAAGCAAAAGCGGGCATGAAGTATGCGGCGAAGAAGCAGGTGCTGGTGTGCTTGTCGATGTGGCCCAAGATCATGAGAAGGCCGTCGAGGCCGGCGTCTAAAAACGCCGGGGATCGTCGGCGCGCCCGGTAGGGTGCTACTCGCTGCTGATGGTGACGCCGGAGGCGGCGAGGTACGGGAAGTCGCTGCCGCCGAAGTTCACGTGCTCTTGTGAGATGGCGCGAATGTTCTTGAGCAGGTCCTGGAAGTTGCCCGCGGCCATGGTCTCGATCAGCGCGAATTGGATCTCGCCGTTCTCCACGTAAAAGGAGTTCTTCGCCACGCCGGAGAAGTCCAGGTTGCTGTTCGGCCGCGCGCCGGAGAAGCGGGAGAGGATGATGCCCCGTTCCGTCTCCTTGATGATGTCGGCGATGGCCTGCTCGCCTGGTGGCACGATGAAGTTCGTCTCGCCCGCGGTCTGCGGCATGCCCAGCTTTTTCGAAATGTAGAAATCGATGAGGAACTCGTTGAGCACGCCGTCCACGATCACGTCCAGGTCCCGGGTGGGCACGCCGAAGCCGTCGAAGTCCGCCCCGCGCGCGAACGCGGGATGTTGCGGCCGGTTCAGCAGGCTGAACGCCGGGCTCGCGATGGCCTCGCCCTGCTTGTCCTTGAACGGCGTGGTGCCCGCCATGAGGCTGTAGCCGCTCAGCGCGCCGCTCAGCACCCCCACCAGGTCCGACATGCTGTCCGGCGTGAAGATGACGTCCCCCACGAACTTTTCCGGCACCGGCCGCGGGTCCAGGGACTGCATGCACTCGTCGAGCAGTTGCCGCACGGTGCCCACGTTGAGCAGGTCGGAGATCGGGTCGCAGGTGGCCACGCCCGTGTAATTGAACGACGTGGCTTTGGCGCCGTCCTTCGCGCCGAACATGGCGCCGAACCCGTAGTGGCTGCGCCGCTCTTGTTGCACCACGCCGTGGGAGTTGGCAAACGTCGCCACCACGTCCGTGAAATCGTGGATGGTCGTATCCGAGAGGATCTTCGGGTAGCGGTCTTTCATCGCGCTCAGGTAGACGAGCACCGCATCGAGCATGGCTTCCCGGTCCGCTTCTTCGGGGCCGTGACTCGTGGGCGCGTTCGACTCCGCCTCGGCGATCACGTTCGCCTCGTCCGGCATCCCGGCGTCCGCGCCGTCCAGCGCCGTCTGGATGGCCGCCGCCACCGCGTCGTCGGTGAGACCGTTGAAACTCGCGCTGCCTTTCTTGCCGTCGCGAAACACCGTGACCGTGATCGACTCGTTCATGGTGGTACGCAGCAACGTCACGTCCCGGGTATCGAGGTTGACTTCAAACTTCTCACTGGTCACGTAGGTCGCCTGCGCGTGCTCCGCCCCCGCCGCCCGGGCGCGCTGCACCAGGTCGGTCGCGATCTCGGTGGCGCCGCCGTTTGCGCCCGGCATCACCGCCCCCCCACGTTGATCCGGCACTTGATCGCGGGGCCGCCCATCCCGACGGGTATCCACTGCTTTTTGCCGCACATGCCGCCGACGGACCACGTCATGTCCTCGCTCACGTGCGTCACTGTCTTGAGCATGTCGAACGCGATGCCGGAGATAGTCGTGTCGCGAATCGCGCGGCCGAGCTTGCCCTGCTTGATTTCATAGCCGAAGCCGACGCCGAACATGAACTCGGACGTGTTATCCGCCTGCCCGTTCATGCGGCTGATGAGATAGTACCCGTCGTCCACCGCGGCGATCATGTCCGCCAGCTTGTCCGTGCCCGGGACGATGTTGGTGTTGCGCATGCGCACGAGGGGCTCGTCGCTGAACGCGTACGCGCGCGCGTTCCCCGTCGGTTCGGCGCCCATGATGCGCGCGGTCTCCTTATTATGGAGGAACCCCTTCAGCACGCCGTTCTCGATGATCGTCACGTCGCGGCAGGGGGTCCCTTCGTCGTCCACGTGAATGGCGATGCTCGCGTTCCCGTCGAACCCGCGATCCATGGCATCCACCAGTGTGATCTTCTCCGACGCCACTTGCTTCCCCACGTTGTCCCCGGCCACAGACCCGCCCAGCACCAGGTCCGCCTCGCACGTGTGGCCGATGGCCTCGTGCGCCAGGATGCCCGCCATGTCCGGGTGCAGGATCACATCGTGCATCCCGGCCACGCAGTACACGCCGTCCGCCTTCTCGCGCACCCGCGTGTACAGCGCATCCAGTTCGGGGAACACCCAGTCGACCCCTTCGAAGTGCTCCTCCATATCCCCGAAGCCGCCGTACAGCTCGTACACGTCCACGATGCCGTCATCGGCCTCATAGGAAAACTGGACCATCAGGGTGGCGCGCGGGATATAAGAGTACGTGGCCGCCCCCTCGGACGTGACCAGCGCCTTTTCCATCGCCAGCCCGCTGAGCGCGATGTCCGCGTTCAGCAGGTCGGGGAACTTGTCGCTGACGTAGGCGTCGATGGCGCGCAGCACCTCCATGCGGTGCGCGGCGCTGAAGCGGGGCTTGGTCGTCCGGTAGTCATACCGGCCCGTGCCCGGCGGGGTGGCCGGCAGGGGCGGCTCCTCCCGCTTCGCCTTGCGCTGCAACAGCGCCGCGTTCGCGCCCGCCTGCGCGATGACCGCCTTGATGTGCTCATCCGTGGGATTCGGCATGGACGCAAACCCGAACGCACCGGCCGAGTAACACCGCGCGGAGATGCCACCGGACTGCGACGCGCTATTGTCCAGCAGGCTGCCCTTCCGCATGACCTGGCGCGTGGAGTAGGTGTTCTGCAGCCGCAGCTCGGTGTAGCTGTCGAACTGGCCGGTGAATTTCTGGATGTGGTCGAGCATGGGGGAATCCGTTCTCGCGGGGACGCGCCGGCCCGGCGCCGGGCGAACCTTACGGTACGAGAGGCGCGGCCAATTCGCAAATATCTCCTAGCCTGCCGCCGATGGCCGGAGTGGGCAAGCCGGCGTCGGCGGGGGAGACCCTCCAGGCCGGCGGGCGGGGCTACGCGGGTTCGTGGACGGCGGGCGGCCACCGCCGCAGCATGAAGCGCATGAGGAACCGCGTCCCGATGGTGGTGCCCGCGGCGCGCAGGCCGAAGCCGATGGCCATGTAGCCGATCGGCACCGGGATGCCGACGCGCGTGAGGCCCGTTTTCACGAACTCGGCCAGCACGAGCGCCGCCCCCACCATGAAGATCATTAGCGGAATCTGGGTGTGCGCCTCTTCCATCGGAACCCTCCCCCTCGGCAATCGCACCGTCGCCCAAAGGCCCCCGTCCCCCCAGACGTACAGGATCGCGCAGCGTGTGCGGCTACCTTAATGAGGGGGCTGAGCGGTAGCGCAACTGAGACGCCCTCCGTGCCTAGTTTGGTGGCATTGCTAAGCCTGTGTGGGCCAAAGCCTTACGCATTTGGACGACACAAATAATGCTATAAATCACTTTTCTGATATTTATGGTATACTGACCGATAGCCTGAAGTATGGCAGGGGCGCGGGCCGGGGGGCATGCCGCGCCGCCGCCTGTGACCCCGTCCCGGGGTGAAGGACCGAGCATTGGGTCTACGCATTACCAATAGCGGCCTGCTGAGCATCCAGCGGAATCTGGCCAACACCGACACGAGCCTGCAGCGCACCCTCCTGCAGTTGGCCACCGCCCTCCGGATCAACAGCGCGGCCGACTCGCCCGCGGGGCTGGCTATCTCCGAGCAACTGCGGGCGAGTATCGCGGGCGAGAACGCGCTCATCGAGAATACCGAGCGGGCGACCAACCTGGTCCAGACCGCCGAAGGCGCCCTGACGGAAGTGAGCGCCCAGTTGGTCGAGCTGCGCGGCCTCGCCGTGGAAGCGGCCAACACGGGGGTGAACGGGCCCGACGCGCTGGCCGCCATCCAATCGCAGATCCAGAACGGCCTGGAAACCATCCAGCGGATCGCGGACACGACCCAGTTTGGGCAGCAGAACGTGCTGAACGGCGATCTGGACGACGCGCAGTTTCAGGTGGACGAAGGCCCACCCATCACCCTGACCGTGCCGGACGTAGGCTCCGAGAACCTGGGCACGGGTGTCACCAACACGAGCAATTTTGGGAGCCTCGCGGAGATCGACGTGACCACGGCCCAGGGCGCGACGGATGCGCTGGCGATTATCGACGCCGCCCAGGCGGAAATCAATACGGTGCGCTCGGACCTGGGGGCGTTCCAGAAGAATGTGCTGGAGAGCAACGTGCGCAGCCTGCGCATCGCCCGTGAGAACTTGATTACCAGCGAGTCCACGATCCGCGACTCGAATTTCGCCGAGGTGGTCGCCCGCACCTCCCTGCTCCAGGGCCTGCTCCAGACCGGCGTCTCGATCCAAGGCCTGGTGCTGGATCAGCAGGCCGGCATCTTCCTGAACCTCCTGGCCTAGCCCCCCCGTCCCCCCCGTTTGCGTGGGGGGCGATCCGCCGCTATACTAGGCGCACCGAGAAAAGACAACGGGTAGTGACCCCTCGGCAGCGTGTGCCGGGTGACCGAGTGACAGCGGGGGGGTCCGGTTCGGCGCGGGATGCGAGCGCGACTGCTCGCGGCAACGTTCACCCCATACCGTCCCACGCCGAGACAGCCGTACCCGCCGGTACACGCGCCTAACATCAACGGGGCTCCACGAGCATCCCCGACCCGCCCGGTAGAGACGGTGGAGCCCAACACTACGAGAACATACACCTAAATGACCTTTACCGAGTTTGACTTGGCACCGGATTTTGCGCCGGTGCTGCAGAAGGTGGGGTTCAGCATCCCCACCCCGATCCAAGAACAATGCATCCCGAGCGTGCTGGCCGGGTCCGACCTGATCGGCTGCGCCCAAACGGGCAGCGGCAAGACGGCAGCGTTCATGCTGCCGATCCTCACCTTGATCGCCGATTTCCTCGCCGACGGCCCCGCACCCCGCGGCCCCCTGGCCTTGGTGCTCGTGCCCACGCGTGAGCTGGCTTGCCAGGTGGTGGACGCCTCCGCGCCGTTTGCGAAATCCCTGGACGTGCGCATCACGGCCATCTACGGCGGCGTGTCGATGGGGAAGCAGATCGACGCGTTGCGCGAAGGCGTGGAAGTCATCGTCGCCACCCCCGGCCGTCTGCTGGACCACACGGCCTCCGGCCGCATCCACTGGGACGAGCTGGAATTCCTGGTGCTCGACGAAGCGGACCGCATGCTCGACATCGGGTTCCTGCCCGACATTCGCCGGATCGTGCGCCGGCTGCCTCGGGAGCGGCAGACGCTGCTGTTCAGCGCCACCATGCCCAACACGGTCTCCACCCTGGCCAATTCCCTCACGCGCGATCCGTCCCACGTGACCGTCGGCGACGCGGGCGGCGAGCAACCGGCCATCCCCGAGAACATCACCCACGCCGTATACGTGGTCGATCCCCAACGCAAGTTGGAGCTGCTGCTGCAGTTGCTCGAACAGGACGGCACCGATAGTGTCCTGGTGTTTACGCGCACGAAGCGCGGGGCCGACCGGCTTTGTGCGTCCATTGCGGGCCAGGGGGTCAGGGCGAACTGCATCCACGGCGACCTGGATCAGCGCCTGCGTCTCAAAGCCCTCGCCGCGTTCAAGGCGGGCGAGCACCAGGTGCTCGTGGCGACCGACGTGGCGGCCCGCGGCATCGACGTGACCGGCATCTCCCACGTGATCAACTACGACTTCCCGCCGTGTTCGGATGACTACATCCACCGCGTCGGGCGGACGGGCCGCGCGGACGCGACGGGGGACGCCATCAGCTTCGTCATGCCCAACGAGTGGGACACGCTGCTCAACGTGGAGCAGGGCATCGGCATGGCCATCCCGCGCCTGGAACACAACGGATTGGCGTACCGCGTGCGCAAGCCCGGCACCCGTACCATGGGCCGGGGGCGCCGCCGCGGTGCGCCCCGCCGCTGGTAAGCCCGGCCCATCGGCACGCCCCCCAACCCCTACGCCAGCCTTAGGTTAGCCCCTGGGGGTGGTCCGGGCGTCTATGAGGGGGTCATGGGCTCTGGTTGATGCGCTATTTGGGGTGATACAGTGCGCGCCGACCATCCGGCACTCAGGGGACGTCTTCTCGTCTGAGGGGGCGGCCGGGGACGGTTTCGACGTGACGCGTCCATAAGCGCGGATCCCGGCGAGCCGGAGCGGTAGACGCATGTCCGGCGAGTGCCCGTGCCGGGCGGCGGGGGGAGGGGATCACATGCGTCGCTTCAATTTGGGCCGCAGTGCCATTCGGCTGCTGGGCTGGGTGTTTCTTACGTGCGCGAGCACTGCCTTTGCTCCACCTGGGTGGGCGCAGGGCACGGCCACGCTCACCTCCGACAAAACGGACTACGTGGTGGGAGAGACGGCGATTCTAACCGGGACCGGCTTCTGGCCCGGCGAAGCGGTGGACGTGAGCCTCGCGATCACCGATCTCGTCACCGGGGAGCATGTGGCGGACATGGCGTGGACCGTGGCGGTGACGGACGCGGACGGCGCCTTCGTGACGGAACTGGTCATCCCGCCTGAGGCGGAGTTAACGCTGCTAACGGTGACTGCGCTCGGATTGCAGTCCGCCCTGGTGGCCTCGACGACGTTCACGGATGGCGTGAGTTTTCACTCGGTGCGCATGTGCACGAATCTGACCTTTGGGGTGACGGCCAACGTCAGCGTGTCCGGGTTCCTCGAAGACTTTACGCCCTTCTCGATCTGGCAGGAGACGACCTCGGGGGTTAGTGCGCAGTGTGCCCCGCGCTGGGACGTGCTGTGTAAGTCGTTGGTGTTTTACGCCTTCGACCCGATCGTGACCGATCCCGTGACGGGAGACGTCTACGAGTTTGTGAGTGCCTTCCCGCCGAGCCCGTTCTTTGCCGTGGGCTTCTTCGGGTGCAACGCCTTCAATGCCGCGCGGACCGTGAATGCGACCTATGTGCTGTTGCCCGGGTCGCCGGAGACCAACGATCCGCCGGTGCTCAGCGCGGACGACTTGGAACTCGGCGAGCTGTTCGGCGAGCTGATAGGCACCTCGTTCGAACAGTCGCTTACCGTGGCGCCGGCGGACTTCAACCCGATCCCCTTCGATCCCGATGGGGATCCTGTGACCCTCACGCTGGACCAGAGCGCGGTGACCCTCGTGGGGCCGGGCGAGACCTCGAAGACATTGACGCTGACCGCGACCGACGATCCCACCGCCCGGGATCCCCTCCTCACTCCCGAGAGCACCGCGGTGGCTGTCACGGTCTCGGCGCAACTCGTGTATTTCTTCGACGATTTTGCGGGGCCGTTGAGTACGACCAAGACTAGGCGCGTCAAGACGGGCGCCACTGTGCCGGTGAAGTTCGCGCTGGTGGACGGCATGGGTGCCCCGATCTGCTCGGACATGGGACTCGGGGTGCCAGTCGTCGATGTGCAGTTCAGCCAGGGCAACACACCCGATGGGGATCCGGAGATCACGGATGCTGGGTCGAGCAACGACGACAGCAACCTGTGTCGCATCGAAGGCACATGCGGCGTGGACCTGCTGTGGGTCTACAACCTGCAGACGAGCAAGACGGACTACGAAGTCGGCGCCACGTACAGAGTGCAGATCGGGCTGAACGACGGGACGGTGCACGAGGCGTTCATCTCGATGAAATAGGGCCCCGGGCGCCGGGGGACCGCGCCGTGACCTAGGCGCGCAGTGCGATCCAGGTGGCGCGCGCCACACCGCACAGCGTGCCGGCTTCGGTGAACAGCGCGCTGGCCGAGTGCAGCTTGCGGCCGTCCTGGCCCGTGCACCATCCAATAAGGATGCACCGTTCCCCCGCGCGCACGGGCGCGGTGAGCTGCACCGCAAAGCGGCCGAGCAGAGAGCTGACCAGTGGGGCCACGTCGTTCAGCGCGATGCCGGAAGGGCAGTCGAGGGCGGACCACAAGTAGAGCGGCGACACGTTTCCGGCGTCATCCGCGAGCGACACATGCGGCACCCACGGGCACGCGTACACGCCGTCCGCACCCACGGGCCCGGGAAACACGCGAAAGCCGTCCGGCGCTTGGCGGCCGCGACCGCACACGAAACATCCCGTGAAGTCGTTCTCGCTCGCTAAACAGGGGGAGTGTTGGGCCGCCGTCTCCGCTTGCGCGAAGGTGGGGGGCTCTGGGACGGCCAGATCGATTGTGGTCGCGCCGCCTTCGGCAATGAGCGCGCCGTCGTGCAGGAGTTGCACCTGGCCGTTCTGTCGCGCGATCGTGAGCGGCGTCTCTAGCGGTGGCGGGCGGCGGAGCGTCACTTCCGCCGGTCCGTCGATGTAGGCCGCCACTACTCCCGCCGCATATCCACCCTGCGCCGAGTTCGGCGGGCCGTTGAACCGCCGTGCGATGACGACCTGCTCGCCCGCGGGTGCCGTCACGTTTGTCTCCACCAAAGCTGCATGAGGGGGCGCATGTTACCACGCGCGCCGGCAACCGCCGCGCCCCTGCGTGATACACTCCCGCGCGGGGAAGCGAGAAGGGGGAGGATTCGCACGTGGCGGTACTACGATTTCCCGAGGGGTTCCTGTGGGGGTGCGCGACCGCGTCCTATCAGATTGAGGGCGCGCCCCTGGAAGACGGGGCGGGGCCGAGCATCTGGCACACGTTTTCCCGCGTGCCGAACAATATCCAGAACGGCGACACGGGCGACGTGGCGTGCGACCATTACCACCGGTTCGCCGAAGACGTGGCGCTGATGAAGGAGATCGGGCTGAAGGCGTACCGCTTCAGCATCTCCTGGTCCCGCATCTTTCCGGAAGGCAAGGGCGCGACGAACGGGAAGGGGATCGACTTCTACAGCCGGCTGGTGGACGCGCTGCTGGAGGCGGGCATCACGCCCATGCCCACCCTGTACCACTGGGACCTGCCGCAGGCCATCGAGGATGTGGGCGGCTGGCCGCACCGGGAGACCGCCGGCTGGTTCGCCGACTACGCCGCCGAGATGTTCGGTGCGCTCGGCGACCGCGTCAAGCACTGGCTCACGTTCAACGAGCCGTGGGTGTTCGCCTACCTGGGGTACGGGCTCGGTGTCCACGCGCCGGGGCGCAATGACATCGCCGCCGCCCTGCTGGCGGGGCACACGCTGCTGCGCGGGCACGGGCTGGCGGTGCAACGCTTCCGGGAGCTGGTGCCCGACGGGGAGATCGGCATCACCCTGAGCACGTCTGGCGTGCAGCCCGCGTCGAATACGCCGGAGGACCGCGAGGCGGCGGAGCGCAAGTGGGCGTTTCACAATGGCTGGTTCATCGACCCGATCGTGGGCGGCGCCTACCCGCGGGCCATGTACGACCAATTCGGCGAACTCATGCCGGCCATGACCATGGAAGACGCGACGACCATCAAGCAGCCCCTCGACTTCATCGGCTTGAACTACTACACGCGCCAGGTGGCCGCGTACGACCCCTCCAGCTTCTTCCAGACGCGGGAGGTGCCCACGCTGGGCGCGCGCACGGCCATGGGCTGGGAGGTGTACCCCGCCGGGCTGTACCACCTGTTGAAGCAGTTCCACTACCGGTATGGGCTGCCCCTCTACGTGACCGAGAACGGGTGCGGATTCGATGAGGCGGACTCCACTGCGCACAACGAAGTCCCGGACGGCGACGGGCAGGTAAACGACTACGACCGGTTGCGCTACCTGCAGAGTCACTTCGAGATGGCGCACCGGGCCATCAGCGAAGGCGTCGACCTGCGCGGCTACATGGTCTGGAGCTTCCTGGACAACTTCGAGTGGGGCTTCGGCTACTCGAAACGCTTCGGCATCGTTCGCTGCGACTTCGAGACGGGAGAGCGGACCCCGAAGCAGAGCGCCCGCTGGTATCAGCGCGTCATCGCCGAGAACGGAATCTAAGGCGAGCGATCCGCAGATTTCGCAGATGGCGCAGATTCAGGATTCATCAATATCCTGTGCAGCAGACCAGAGGCCGGCAAGCGTATTTGCTACCGGTCTCACCCCAGGGGAACGCCGGAAGCGCCTCTGAGTAGGGGCGGACCCACGTGTCCGCCTTCCTTCCCAGGTTACTAATCTGCGTCATCTGCGAAATCTGCGGATGACTATTCGTTCTCGGCGGCCTCGTCTGTTGCAGCGCCGGCAGTCAGGTCGGTGAGAGTTGCGCGGTAGATGTCTTCTGCTGCCTTGGGCAGCGACACCCACGCCAGACGCGCCCAGAACCTCTTGAACGTGTCGAGTCCGTGCTGCTCGATGAGGCTGCCGACGAACGCGCGCGCCGCGGGCCGGCGCACGGCGTCCGGCAGTGCATCGTAGTTCGCATACAGTTCCGCGATCGCCGGGGCGGCCATGTCGCCCGCGGGCGGATCCTGGTCCGGCGTGGTCAGGTAGGCGACTAGCCCCTCTGCCACGAGCGGTTCCCGAATCAAATGTTTGCCCATGCCCGCGGCAAGCAGGCGCGCGATGGCCGGCTGCGCGTCGTGCTCGGGGGCTTCATGAATGGTCCGCGCGTGCATATCCAGCCGGACGTCCGCCGCCCCGAAGATCGCGGCAATCTCCGCCGCCGTTTCGTGCAGGTACACGTGGATGGGGGCGTCCATCTCGACGCCCAGGCGCACCGCCAAGTGCTCGAACGCCGCATCCCGCGTCGTGGCCAGCTCCGCCACATGTGCCGCCATATCTGCCGCGCGGACCGAGACCTCGGGATAGTGAAACACGAAGTGCGCGCTGGGATGTGTCCGCCACTCCGCCAACCGTTGGAGCCGCTGCAGCTCCGCCAGCAACGTGCGGGCGCGGCGCATCAACTCCCACCTCGCCTGCGGTTGCACGGTCAGCGCGTCCTTGCACCGGGCGGCGGCGGCGGCCCAGTTCCCGCGCGCCGCGTCGATGCGCGCTTGCGTGTAGAGCGCCCAGGCGCGTGATTGACGGTCGAGCAGGGGCGCGTTGAGCGCCAGATGCACCTGGTGTTCGGCTTGGGGTAGCGCGCCGGTCTCGAAGAGCATGCGGGCGTAGACCTCGCGGATCTCGCCGCTGCCCCCCCACTGGAGCATCAGCTGATGGCACGCGGTGGCGGCGGCAGCCGTCCGGCGGTGGTGCCGGTATTCGGCCAGGACGCGGGCGCGCTCGCTGTGCGGCGTCGCCTCCGGTGGGCTCGGGGTGCACGCGCCGGCGAGCAGCCACGCAAGGAGTAGGATCGGTCGGCGCCGCCGCATGCGCGCAATCTTAGGGCCATCCATGGCGCGCCACAATGACGCATCGCGGCACACCCTGTGATACACTGCGCGCCGAGGAGACAGTGCATGGGCGAACCCCTGGACGGCAAAGGCCTGGCGGCCCAAACGCGCATGGAGATTACGGAAGCCATCGCGCGTCTGAAGGGCGATGGGCTGCCGCCGGGCTTGGCGACGGTGCTGGTGGGGGATGACCCCGGGTCCGCCATCTACGTGCGCAACAAGATGCGGGCGTGCGAGAAGTGCGGCATCACGCCCCTCGACCACCGGCTGCCGGCCGACACGTCCGAAGAAGAGTTGTTGGCGCTCATCCACCAGCTCAACGCGGACCCGGCCGTGCACGGCATCCTCGTGCAGATCCCGCTGCCGGAGCACATCGACGAAGCCGCGGTGATCGCCGCCATCGATCCCAGCAAGGATGTGGACGGGCTGCAACCGACGAACGTCGGCTTGCTGGCCCAAGGCCGGCCCCGGGTCGTGCCCTGCACCCCCCTGGGCGTCCTGACCATGCTGCTGCGCCATAACGTCGAGACCGCCGGCCGGAACGCGGTGATCCTCGGCCGGAGCAATCTGGTGGGCCGGCCCATGGCGGCGCTCCTCTCCCGCAAGGGGCTGGGGGGGGACGCGACCACCACGCTCGCGCATTCCCATACCCCCGATCTGCCGGCGCTCCTGCGTTCCGCGCACATTCTCGTCGCGGCCATTGGCCGGCCACAGTTCGTTACCGCCGACATGATCAAGCCGGGCGCGGTCGTCATCGACGTGGGTATCAATCGGCTGGACGATGGCCGGATCGTCGGCGACGTGGATTACACGGCCGTGGTGGCCGTCTCCTCCCTCTGCACGCCCGTGCCCGGCGGGGTCGGCCCCATGACCATCGCCATGTTGATGCAGAACACCGCCCAGGCGTGGTGCGGAATCGTCGGACATCCCTGGCCCGCCCCCTGGGAAGTGGCCGCCGGTGGCTTGGCGGGAGTGGCCTGAGCGCGCCTGACCCGCGCCGCGATCCTGCGCCCCGGACGACTGTAAGGAGTCTCGCTCGTGTCTGACCGCACCCTGGCCATCGTCAAACCCGACGGCGTCCAGAAACGCCTCATCGGCGCCGTGATCGGCGAGTACGAGAAGCGGGGCCTGACCCTCGATGCCATCCGCGTGGTGCACCAGACCCGGGAACAGGCCGAAGCGTTCTATGCGGTGCACAAGGACCGCCCCTTCTTTACCGCCCTGGTCGAGTTCATGATCGAGGGGCGCATCGTGCCCATGGTGTGGAGCGGCGCGAACGCGATCGAGGTGGTGCGCGAGACCAACGGCGCGACCAATCCCCTCGAGGCCGCGTGGGGCACGATCCGGCGCATGTGGGCCGACGACGTGCAGTGCAACATCGTGCACGCGTCCGACGGGCCCGAGACCGCCGCGCACGAAGTGGCCTTCTATTTTCCGGACCTGGCCTGAACGCAACCGCAGATGCACGCAGATGAACGCGGATGTGGGTGGCAGACGCATCCATCGTGTTTATCTGTGGTTTCCCTAGAATATTTTGAGGCTGACCGATGAGCGACTTCACGCATCTGGATGACCAGGGCGCTGCCCGGATGGTGGATGTGGGGGACAAGCCGGTGACGCGGCGCCGGGCGGTGGCGCGGGGCTGGGTGCGCATGCAGCCGGCGACGCTGGCCAAGATTCAGGAAGGCGCGGTGGCCAAGGGCGACGTCTTTCAGGTCGCCCGCACCGCCGGCATCATGGCCGCCAAGCGCACCGGCGACCTCATTCCGTTGTGCCATCCCCTTGCGCTCGATAGTGTGCGCGTGGACCTGGACCCCGATGGGACCGACCGCGTGCGTATCGAAGCCGAGGTGCGGGTCGAAGGCAAGACCGGCGTGGAGATGGAGGCGCTCACCGCCGTCAGCGTCGCGGCGCTCACCCTCTACGACATGTGCAAGGCCGTCGACCGGGGCATGACCATCGAAGGGATTCACCTGGCCGAGAAGGCCGGCGGCCGCAGCGGGGACTTTACGCACCCCGCGCCGCCCCGCTAGCGGCAGCGCCCCTAGCTCTGGAGTTCGTCCCAGCCGCGGACCTGGTTCTTCCCGCGGTGCTTCGCGAGGTAGAGCGCGCGGTCGGCGTGCTCCAATAGGAGCGTCGGCGTCTGCGCGTCGTCGGGGAATACCGCCAGGCCGACGCTGATGGTCAGGCGCTGCTCGGTCATCCGTTCTTCCCCGGGGACGGCGGTTTCCTCGATGATGCGCCGCAACCGTTCGCCTGCGAGGCGCCCATCGCTGCGCTGCATTTCCGGCAGGATCAGCGCAAACTCTTCGCCCCCGAAGCGGGCCACGATATCCGAGGTGCGCGAGTGCTGGCTGAGCGCTTCGGCTACGGTCTTCAGGGCATCGTCTCCGGCCAGGTGTCCATTGCTGTCGTTGAAGGACTTGAAATCGTCGATGTCCAGCATGACGACGACGAACGAGTGGCTCATGCGGGTGGACCGGGCGATTTCCGTTTCCAACAGCTGCATGAAGTAGCGCCGGTTGTAGATGCTCGTCAGCGGGTCCGTCAGCGCGAGGGACTGGTAATACTCCGACTCGGCCGCCTTTTGGCGCAACGCCTTGCGTTCGAGGGTGCGCTCCGCGATCAGCTGGATATGGTCGACGTTGAACGGTTTGGTAATGAAATCCGTTGCACCCTGCTTCATGCATTCCACGGCGATGTCCACCGAGGCGTAGCCAGTCATCACGATGACCTCGGTGTCGGGGGAGATACGCTTGGCCGCGGCGAGCACGTCGAACCCATCGCGCCCGGGCATGCGCATATCGGTGAAGAGGAGGTCGAACCGCTGTTGGGGGAGCCGTTCCAGTCCTTCGTCGCCGCTCGCGACGGTTTCCACGGCGTACCCGGGGTCGCGGAAAATCTCCGTCAGCATCTCCCGCATTACAGGATCGTCATCCACCACCAGGATGCGCACGCGGCCCTCCCCCGGGGGGGAGACGGGCGCTGTCGGAACCTGTGGTTGTGGCGTAGCGGCCATGAGATGCGGGTCCGCTTCGTCGCGAACCTAGCACCATAATTTAGCACAAAAGCCCCCGTTAGGGTTTGCAACTCACTACAAGTGCTTCGCTGGAACCAGCCCCGCGCGGGGGTGCGGAAATCTGCCTAAGAACGCGGCTAGCAGCCGGTGGGGATGACGTCGGCCAGCTCGAACACCTCGACCGGCCCCACCCGGCCTCGCACGTTCTGGCTCCCCTGGCTTCGCCACCGGAACCGGTCCGCGGTGTGCTCCGCGGTGAGTGCTCCGGCGTAGATCCCCCCCGGGGGCGCGAGTTCCTGCAGGCGCGACGCCACATTGACCGGATCGCCGATCACGGTGTGGTCCAGCCGCAGGGACGACCCCATGTTCCCAAGCACCACCTGGCCGGTGTTGAGCCCGATGGACACCTGCATCCCGTCCGCCAGCTCGTGCCGGTGGTGGTGCACCCACTGCCCGAGGGCCTTCTGCATGGCCACGGCCGCGCGCACTGCGAGCGTCGGATGGTCGGCCTGCACGTCCGTCGGCCCGAAATACGCCATCACGCAATCCCCGATGTACTTGTCCACGGTCCCCCCGTAGTCCACCAGGGGCAGGGTGCAAATCGTCATGATCTCGTTCAGCAGCCGCACCGTCCGTTCCGCCGGCCACTGGCTGCTCATGCGCGTAAAGCCGTTGAGGTCCGCGAACAGCACGGTCACGTCCACCGTCCGGCCCATCACCTCATGCCCCAGGGCCGTGTCCTGGGAGAGCCAGTGCTCCACCAGCGGGCCCCCCACGTGACGGCGGAGCAGCGCATCCAGTCGCACGTTCTCCCCCTGGACCTGTTGCATCCGGGTCGCGAAACTCATCATGGTCCCCAGCTTGTAGATCAGGTCCACCTCGTCGATGGGGTGGTGGATGTACGCGTCCGCCCCGGCCTCGGCCATGCGCTGCTGGACCGGCACCGCCTTCGGATGCAGGGCCAGGAGGATGGGCACCGTCCCGTCAAAGTGGCGGTGCATGGCGTGGCTGGCGGCCACGGCCGGTCCGTCCTCGGCCAGGTTGATAAAGACGAGGTTCGGGTCCCGGGTGTCTGCGAGGGCGAGGGCGTCCCGCACGCCGCCCGCTTCCAGACAGTCAAAACGGAGCGCGCGCGCCAGCGCCCCATGCCGGTCCCGTTGCTCTCCCGGATCGGCCACCAGCAACACCCGCCCCCGCGTCGCCTGCTCCGCAGACGGCCCCTCGAGTTCGCGAGTCCGCTTCACCAAGCCTCCCGTGTGCCTCGCGGGGGCGGTGTATCCCATCCAGTGGAGCACCGACCCCCCGACACTAGGAATTGTCAATAGTGGGAATTATACCATTTCCCGCTCTGTACGTGCGAGTCGCTGGCGACCCAGCGAGCAGAGCGGCGCCCGGCGTGCAACCCGTCGCCACCCCCTGGTCCGCCTCCCCCATCGCCCTAACTCGCACAGGCGCGCGACGTTGACACCCTACGGGGGCGCGCCTATACTTGGGCCTTCGCAAGACCCGCTGGCGTAGCTCAGTTGGTAGAGCAGCTGATTTGTAATCAGCCGGTCGGGGGTTCGAGTCCCTTCGCCAGCTCTGAGGAGCCGCTCCGCGGGATGCGCCGTGGCGCATAGTTGCGTCGGTGGGCTCCTGCTTAGCGGGAGTCTTTGACATATTGAGTGGGGAGATACCCAAGCGGCCAAAGGGGGCAGACTGTAAATCTGCTGGCGATGCCTTCGAAGGTTCGAATCCTTCTCTCCCCACCGGTCCCCTGGCGGGCAGGGGTAACCGCGGATCATGCGGGAATAGCTCAGTTGGCTAGAGCGTCAGCCTTCCAAGCTGAGGGTCGCGGGTTCGAGTCCCGTTTCCCGCTCCACAGCCGGTAGCGTGGCTGGACAGACGCCCGTGTAGCTCAGTCGGTAGAGCACGTGCATGGTAAGCACGAGGTCACCGGTTCAATCCCGGTCGCGGGCTCCAGGGAACGGGCGGGCGACGCAGTCGCTGGACGGCGCCGCCGGCCGTGGACAGTGGAATCGGCGCGCATCAGGCCTGGCCGGCCCCCCGGCCAGGGGATCCGGTTGAAGCCGGGCGGAGAGACATCATGGGCAAGGCGAAATTCGAGCGGACCAAGCCGCACGTGAACGTGGGCACG
>CBDUXP010000068.1:0-20022 GCA_965371225.1 uncultured bacterium
ACAGGGTGCCATCCACCTCGTCCTTGAGGTAGTTGATGGCGTCGAGCACGACCCAATCTTCCACGAAGGGGACCTCGTACGTCTGAAACGTTGGCTCCTCCTCCTGGTCCGGCCGATACCGAAAGATTTCCAGCTCCATCGTCCGGTCGGTCTGCCCCTCCATCATCGCGGTTTATCTCCCATAGACCCGTTCGGCCGGTGGCCACCGTGTGATGGCCACGTCCTTGTACTCGATCCTCGGTGGGCCCTCCGTCTGGAGAGCCATCGAGTGTTTGAGAAACTGTGCGTCATCGCGCTTCGCGTAATCCGTGCGCTGGTGGGAGCCACGGCTTTCCGTACGGGCGAGCGCGCTGTGCGCCATGGCCTGGGCGACATCCAGCATGAAGTCCAACTCCAACGCGGAGGTGAGTTCGGTATTAAAAGTGAGACTCCGGTCCTCAATCAGGATGTTGGAAAACCGCTCGCGCAGTTTCGAGAGCGTCGCACAGGTTTCCTTGAGGCCCGCGTCCGACCGGTAGATGCCCGCGCCTTCCTCTAGCGCTCGTTTCATCTCCTGCCGCAACGTGGCGACGCGTTCCGTGCCCCCCTCCTTCCGGATGAAGGTCCGCGCGATCCGGTCCTGCTCTTCTGCACCCTGCCGCTCCAACGCGGCCACGTCCAGGGTGGGATGGTCCAGGGCGAACTGGGCCGCCGCCCGCCCGGCCCGGGCGCCGAACACGAGCAGCTCGGTAAGGGAGTTGGAGCCGAGGCGGTTGGCGCCGTTGATCGAGACGCACGCCACCTCGCCGGCGGCGAACAGGCCGGGGAGCGTGGTCGCCCCATGCAGGTCCGTGTCGACTCCCCCCATGCAGTAGTGCGCCACGGGACGCACCGGGATGGGCGCGTGGACCGGATCAATCCCCGCATACTTCATCGCCAGTTCACGGACGAAGGGGATTTTCTTGTCGATCAGTTTCTCCCCCATGTGGCGCAGGTCCAGGTGCACTACCTGCTCCCCATAGGGCCCGGCGATCGTGCGGCCCTGCTCCATCTCTTTCACGAAGGCCTGGCTGAGGAGATCGCGGGGGCCGAGTTCCATGGTCTTCTTCACGGGGTGCCGCGCATCGGTGATGTCCACCAGGGCCCCCTCCTGGGGCCCCAGCCCGTAGTCCTGCAAGTACCGGTACCCGTCCTTGTTGATCAAGATGCCCCCTTCGCCGCGCGCGCCCTCGGTGATGAGAATGCCCGTGCCGGGCAGGCCGGTGGGGTGGTACTGGACGAATTCCATGTCCTTCAGCGGCACGCCCACCCGGTAGGCCATGGCCATGCCGTCGCCCGTCTTGATGGCGCCGTTCGTCGTGAACGGGAACACCCGTCCCGCGCCGCCGGTGCAGAGAATCACCGCCTTCGCCGCGATGACGCACACCTGCCCGGACCGCAGCTCCAGCGCCGAGACGCCCTGGCAGCGGCCGTTCTCCACGAGGAGCTTGGTCGCAAACCACTCGTCGTACGCGGTAACGGTGTCGTACTTGAGGGAGGTCTGATAGAGGGCGTGGAGCATGTGAAAGCCGGTCTTATCGGCGGCATGCCACGTGCGCTCGATCTTCATGCCACCGAACGGGCGGACCGCGACGGTGCCGTTGGGCTCTCGACTCCAGGGGCAGCCCCAGTGCTCGAGCTGAATCATCTCGGCGGCGGCCTCTTGGACGAACAGCTCCACCGCATCCTGGTCGGCGAGCCAGTCGCTCCCGCCGATGGTGTCCATGATGTGATCCTCAAGGCTATCGTTGTCCTTGATCACTGCGGCGGCGCCCCCCTCGGCCGCCACCGTGTGGCTGCGCATGGGGTACACCTTCGTCACCATCGCCACGCTCAGCGCCGGATTCGCCTCCGCGATCGCGATGGCAGCCCGCAGCCCGGCGCCACCCCCGCCGACAATCAGGACGTCGTGTTTCTGCGCTTCGGCCATACGCGTACCTTAGATGGACTCCCCGGCTCGGCTCTCGACTGGACGCTCCCGCGGGTCGGGCCACCGGGCCTGGACGTGATCAACCGCCGCACGACGAACGTGGCGCGGCGGCGCACTCCTCGACTGACAGGCCCGCATGATAAGCGCCGCACGCGGTGAACGCAACCAGTGCACCGTGTTGCGCGACGGCGGTGCACCGGGCCGCTCGATGCACACCCCGGTCGCACTCTCCAACGCTCCGCGGCGGCGAGAAGGGTAACGGACCACGTCCACTCGCGACGCATCCGAGTGGGCGATTCGCTCCCAGGCGGCCCTTTCCCAGGCAGACCGTCTTGCGAGAACGTCATAAACATAGGTATAGTAAGCGTTTAGGCTATTTGGTTTCCGCCGCGATTCGCATGGCTACCAAGAGCACGAAGAACTACACCCTCATGCCCCTGGGGGAGATCCTGCTGGATCTGGAGTACATCTCCCCCGTGCAGTGGGAAGCGGCGCTGGCTACCGCGGCCAAGCACGGCCGGGAATTCCAGAAGGTGCTGCTGGACGACAAGACGATCGACGTGGACCAACTCACGCACGCCAGCGCTTTGCAGAACGGCCTGCGCTACTGGGACGCCGCCCGCATCCGGAACATCGTCGGCAAATACGGGCTCACCCGCAAGTCGCCTCCGAAAGACGCGCCGGCGTTTGACCACATCGCGTGGGCAAAGAAGGGGGGCCCCTGCCTCATCGCGATCTCGGACCTGGGGAATTCCGGAGCCCGGGCCCAGTTGAAGGCAGCGTACCAAGCCGTGACCGACAAGGTCGAAATTGTCGCCGTCACTCCGGAAACGATGGCGAGTGCGGCCCGCAGTGCGTCCGCGCCCGGCGCGGCGCAGGCCCCGAAGTCTCCGACGGCAAAGCCTCAGGAGGCCCCGCAGCCGGCGCCGCGCCGCGCCGCCTCCGAGGAGCCCCGGCCGAAGCAGGGCGGCGCGCAAACCGCGGGCACGAGTGTGGATGGATACCGCATCGAGCAACGACTCGCCGCGGGTGCCGCCGGCGTCGTCTATCTGGCCACGCGGCAACGCGACGGCACCCGGGTAGCGCTGAAGCGGCTGCATCCGGAGCTGGCGACCAACGAGCGGGCCGTGCAGCAGATGGTCAGCGAACGGCAGATGCTGGAGCGGTTTGACCATCCGGGCATCATCCGGGTGTACGGGGGAGGTGTGTGGGACGGCGTGCCGTATTTCGCCATGGAGCTGATGCCGGGTGAATCGCTGGCGGACCGGCTGGCGAGCGGGGAGCTGCTCTCCATCCCGACCATCATCAGCCTCTGGTGCCAGATTGCCGATGCGCTGGCGTACGCCCATCGGATGGGCATCCTGCACCGGGACGTCAAGCCTGCCAACGTTCTGCTCACCGCGCAGGGGGAAGCGAAGGTGGTCGATTTCGGGATTGCCCGCACCGGCGGGGGCGCGACGGATCAGTCGGGCACGATGCTGTACATGGCGCCGGAGCAGTTGCGCGGACAATCGCTGACGCCCGCCGCGGATATCTACGCGCTCGGCATCCTCGCGTTCGAGATGCTCACCGGGGCGCTGCCGGACGGGCATCTGGACCTGCAGATCATGATCCGGCGCCGGCAACAGCGGGACATTTCGTTCGACGACGTGCGCCGCCCGCTCACGCAGGCGGTGCGCGTGGGGAGCCGCATGCAGGAAGTGGGGGCGTCGTTAACGGACTTCGCCCGCATCCTGCACCGGTGCCTGCGCAAGAATCCGCGGGACCGGTTCCGGAGCGCGGAAGCGCTGAGCAAGAACCTCCGGCAGATCATGAAGCTGCGCGGCTGGCCGGCCCCGGTGGCGCCGCCGCTGCCCGCCCCGCACACGCATGCATGGGCGTCCGACGAGACCGTCACGGATGATGCCACCACGGCGCCCGTTGCTCCATCGACCGACGGGGACGAGACGGCCGTAGCCTCGCTGATCAGCGGGCCCCCGCCCACACCGGAAGTGGCCATCCCGGACGACTACGAAGTCATCCGGCCGCTCGGCCGCGGGTCCATGGGGGAAGTGTTCCTCGCGCGTGACCGGGACACGGGTCGCCAGGTCGCCCTCAAGATGATCGCCCCGGAAATGGCGGCCAACAAACGCTTCCGGGATCGGTTCCAGCGCGAAGCAGAGGTGCTCGGGCGGTTGCAGCATCCGTCCATCGTGCATATTTACGGCGTGCAATTCGAGGGGCCCACGCCGCACATCGCCATGGAGTACGTGGAGGGGCGCGATCTGGAAGAAGTCCTGAAGGAGCGTGGGCGGCTGACGTACCAGGAGAGCGTGCACATCATTACCCAGGCCGCCAGTGCGCTCGAACACGTCCACTCGCACGGGGTCATTCACCGCGACCTGAAGCCCAGCAACCTCATGCTCACGACCACCGGCGAGGTGAAGATCCTCGACTTTGGGGTCGCGAAGGACACCGAGGGGGCGGACTTGACGAAGATGGGGGCGGTCATCGGCACCCCCCACTACATGTCGCCGGAACAGGCGGCGGGCAAGCCGGCGCAGCCGCTGAGCGACATGTACGCCCTGGGCCTGATCTGGTATCAACTCCTGGTGGGCAAGGTGCCGTTCCGCGGCTCCATCCCCGAGGTGCTCCACCAGCATGTGGCCATCCAACCGCCACGCGTGCGGGAGTCGGTGGACGTGCCGGAGCGGGCGGACCGGGTCATCGCGCGCATGCTGCGCAAAGAGGCCGACGAGCGGCCACAGTCGTTCAAGGAAGTCATCCGCGTCGCCGAAGAAGCCGCCGCCTCGGCATCGATCTTCTCCCGCCTCTGGTACGCGGTGGCGCCGGTGCTCCTGCTGGCCCTCGGGGGTTCCGTGCTCGGTTACGGGTATCAAGCCGCCAGCGAAGACTGGGCCCTGGACCTGATGGCGGACTGGTGGAGCCGGGGCCTCATGTATGCGGGCGGCGCCTGCGTCGCGCTCGGGGCGCTCACCTTCCTCTGGCGCCTGCTCGGCGCCCTGTTCAGCGGGTCTCGCGGGTAGGCCGCGGGCGGCGTCGCGCCGCGCCCTAGTTCAGCGATTGGGGGTAATACCGCCCGGCGTGGAAGTGCAGATTGAACTGCCCGAGCATGGGATTCTGCACCGGCGCCGGGCTGCTGGACCGTTCGAGATTGGACTCGGCGACGTACGTCATGTGCGATCCGCCGTCCACCACCACGTGGTACCACGGTTGCCTGCGGTCCGGCTGCGAGCGGTTGTGCTGGTACCACTCCTCGGACGCTTGACACGTGCCATCCGCGCCGACGACCACGCCGCGATAGTCGTAGCGCTTGTGGTGGACCAGCTCGCCGAGGCTGAAGGCCGCCATGCCCCTACTCCAGATCCGGGCGGAGGGCATCCAGCAGGGCCTGCATGGTCGGCCCCGCCGTCGCGGCCAACGTCAGGTCGGCGTACTTGTCATGCTCCGTGGGCTCGCGGTTCAGGATCGCGACGCGGGCGCCGGCCTGTTTCGCCACGACGGGACAGTGCGCCGCCGGGTACACCACGAGGCTGGAGCCGATCACCAGAAACAGATCGCACGCGCGGCTCCGCTCGAGCGCTTCGGCCGTTTCCCGTTCCGGCATCGGCTGGCCGAAGGACACCGTGGCGCTCTTCAGAATGCCGCCGCAGGCGTCGCACGTAGGCACGTCGACACCGCCCTCCAGCACCTGCTGGACATCTTCTCGCGTGTATTGCGCGCCACAGGCGGCGTCCTGGCAATTGACGAACATGGCATTGCCGTGCAGTTCGAGGATCGCCTCCTCGGCCAGCCCCGCCCGCTGGTGGAGCCGGTCGATGTTTTGCGTAATACACACGTCCAGCTTCCCCCACGCATGCAACTGCACCACCGCGCGGTGGGCCGCATTGGGTTCGGCCCGGGCCAGGTGCGGATAGGTCGCTTTGCTCCGGGCCCAGTACTCTTTGCGCGACTCGGCGCTCGCCATGAAGTCGCCGTACATGATGGGGCGGTATTTCTCCCAGAGACCGCCCGGGGACCGGAAATCCGGAATGCCCGACTCCGTGGAGATGCCGGCGCCGGTGAACACCACCACCCGCTCCGCGGCGCGTACCCACGCCGCAAGCGTAGCGACGGCAGCGGGGTCGGCGGGCTGGGACACAGCTTGCTGGGGTTAGAACGTGGTGAGGAAGGTCTCGAGTGCGTCCTGGAAGAGGTGCGCCTGGTCCAGCATCGGCAAGTGCCCCGCATCCTCGAGGATGCTCACCGTCGCCTGGGGCGCCTGGGCCGCCAGGGCTTCTACCTCGGGGACGCCGACGCGGGTGTCGTCAATCCCCAGCACGAAGAGCGTCGGCTGCTTCACCCGTTCCAGGTCCGCGACCACGTCATACGCCGCCGCCGTGTGCAAGTCCATGAGCAGCGTCTCGGCCAGGGTACGTTCATGCTGGCGGCGCGCCACGGCGAGCACCTGATCGGCGACGTTCGGCGAGAACAGGGATCGGTCGAATGCCGGGGCCGCGCCGGTCTCGCCCGCTTGCGAGAGGATCTTCAATTGCGCCTGCGGGGCTTGCCACTTGGTGTACATGGACACGAGCACGAGCCCCTCCACGATGTCCGGATTGTGGGCCGCCAGTGCCACCGCCACGCGCGCGCCCAAAGAGTGTCCCACGAGAACGGCCGGCTCGATCGCCATTCCCTCGACGAACGCGCCCACGGCGTCCCGGTACGCGGCGACCGTCTCGAGCGGCATGCCCACCGAGGCCCCGTGGCCGGGCAAATCCACCGCGTAGGTGTCGTGGGATCGAGACATCTCATTGAGGTGCTGCTCCCACCACCCCAGCGTGCCATTGTCCCCATGAATGAAGAGCAGCCGCTTGCCGCCGTCCGGGGGTTCATGCTCCCCCAGCTCATAGTGCACCGTTTTTTCACGCAACACGACAGATGGCATCGGCTTACAGTCCTGTCCAGACGCGATTACCCTCGGGGCATCCACCGCGGGGCTCGCGCAGAATGAATTATACCCAGCCGGATCGAAAATTCACTAGAAAAATTTCGTACATGATTCGTATTGAGCACACACCGCGCCCATGGCACCCCCTTCGGCTGCCTCCAGAGACATCAGAAACCAATATGTATCAAAAGGTTAGAGCTGCGCTCGCTCCAACATGGCCACTGGGGAAGGGATTCGATATCTTGTCACACATGTGCTCTCACCGGCTCGGGCTCGTGAACGCACCCGCGGAAGGGGGCGGCGGCACAGCCGGGTTGGGGGGGGCCCGGCAGCCCCGCCGGTACCGGGATGCCGAGCCGTCTTCGGTCCGCTAAGAGGGACCGTCCGGATGAAGCTGGATTGAGACCAGAGTCAAGTCATCGTGTTGGGCCTGGGTCTGGACGAAGGCCCGCACCGATTCCGCCACCGCCCCCACGAAGGAGCGGGGGAAGGTGACCTCGGCGGCGGGGAATTGTTCGAGGCGCGCGAACCCGAACTCCTCCCCGGTGGGGTTCTTGGCTTCCACCAGGCCATCGGTGAAGAGCAGCAGTGCGTCGCCGGGCTGCAGGGACTCGGTTACGGTGGTAAAGGTGGTCCGGGGCGTGATGCCCAGGGGGGGGTCTTGGGCCTGCCCGACGAAATCGCTGGCGCCGGTGTCGGCATGCACGTGCAGCATGGGCAGATGGCCGGCGTTCGCCAGCTCCATGCGCCCCGCTTTCAGATCGAGGACCAGATACAGCATGGTGACGAACATGCCGCGGGTGGTGTGCGCGGAGACGCGGTCGTTCACGCACGCGAGCACCGCACCGGCCTCGGTCTCGTCTTCCACTGCGCGGCGCAGATCGTTCATACACTGCGTCATCAAGAGGGCGCCCGGAATGCCCTTACCGCTCACATCGCCGACCACGACGCCGAGCCGGCCCGGGCCGAGACGAAACGCGTTGTAAAAGTCGCCACCGATGTGACGCGCGGGCAGGTTCAGCGCGTCCAGCCGCACGCCGGGAACGTTCGGAAAATCCTTCGGCAGGAACTGCTGCTGCACCGCGCGGGCCATGTCCAACTCCTGTTGGATCTTCTCCTGCTCCAGCAGCGCGCGGTGCGTCTGCGCGCTGTGGATCGCGGCCGCGGCCTGCGCGGCGATAATTTCCAGAGCGCGGAGCTCCCGAAGCGTGAAGGGGCCCGCCGCCGTCTCCGCGCGCGCGACGCAGAGGATACCAACGGGGTAGGGGCCGAGGATGAGCGGCAGTAGCATCGCAGACGCGATGGCCTGGTCGTCGCGGAGGGCCGGCAGGGGCAGGTCCACGAAACCGCCCTGCAGGATCAGCGGTTCCCGGTGTTCGAAGACCCACTCGATCATGCTGCCATCGCCCGGCGCCGGAGCCGGCTCGACCGCGGGATCCGTAAAACCGAGCCCGGCTTCCATGGCCAATGCACCGTCGTCCTGCGGCAGCAACAGGGTCGCCGCGCTGGCCCCCACCTCCTGGGCCGCCAGATCGAGCACCACGTGGAGCAGCCCGCGAAACTGGAGCGTGGACGTCAACGCCGCACTCACCCGCCGCACCCGCTGCTGATCCAGGCGCATGCGCACCTCGGAGGACACGGTGGCCGTACGCACGGGGCGGGTGACATACTCATACCCCACCATCATGAGCAACGTCGGATCCGCCTCCGCTTGTTCTGGAGTGGCCAGCAGGATGATCGCGACGGCAGGGTTCACCCGCTTCGCCTCGTTCATGAGGTCCCCCAGGCGGCGCTCCCCCACGCCCGCGTCCACGAACACGATGTCATGCGGTTGCGCGCCCGCCGCCGCGCTCGCCTGCGCGAAGTCCGTCGCCAAGGTGACTTCACAGTCCAACGCGGCGCAGGTCTCCCACAAGTGTTCACGCTCTTCGGTGTCCATGCTGAAGACAAGCACGCGGGGGTCTACCGGCTTCATGGCCCCGCGGGTTTGTGGCCGCCAGCTCGCCCCGGTCTCCACCACGGGACTACTCCGCCCGCCGGCCAAACGGAAGCCGATCCATCAGTCCGCCGATGGCTTCCGCCGCGCGGTCCCCGAGTTCCTGCACCCCATCGCCGGTGACCAGGGTGCCCAGGTCCGCGATGTCGGCTACCAGGGCCAGCAGGATGGCGGACATCAGGTGGAACTCCGGATCCCGGATGTCCCCCGTCACGCGCACCTCCACGTTGTGATTCGGGTCCAAATTACCCACGGTCGCCAGGACCGAGGAGGGCAGGCGCACCGCCAGGCCCGCACCGGAGTTGGGCTCCAGCTTCAGGTTCGTAATCTGGAGAGTGGCGACGGCGTCGACCTGATTCTCGACGCACGTGGCCGCTACCGTGCCGGAGGCGAGCCCCGCGGTCGCCTGTAGTGGCACGGAGCGCGCGTAGGCGTTGAACGACGCGAGCGCCAATTCCTCCAGCGTGATGGTCAGGTCGAAGTTCAGCGTTTCCCCGAGAAAGTTCCCGCGCCCCTCGACCGACACGCTGCCCGAGGCCCCCCCGCCGAACTGCCCGGTCATCTTCAGCACCGTATCCTGCACCTCCGGCGGCATGGGCCGGTACAAGTCGCGGATGGACACGTCCATGTTTTCCAATACCAACTCCGCCGGCTCGCCCGATACCGTGTGATCCGTCCACCGCACCACCATGTCGTCCAACGTCAGCCGGTCGAGCCGAAACCCCGCGGGGGCTTCGGGCGCGTCCGATTCAGGAGTATCGGCCTCGCCGGCCTCAGTCGCCGGCCCCGCCAGCCGGTCCAGGAGGGCCAGCAGATTGATCTCCCCCGATGCGCGGCGTTCGAGATTGAGCACAGGCCGCTTGGCCGTCGCCACATGCACCGTAATGTCCCCCCGCAGAATGGGGAGGAGACCCGCCCGCACCGCGCAGGCATCCACGGTGGCCAGGGGGCCGTCCGCATAGCCCGGGGGGTTGCCGACGACCAGGTCCCCGAGGGCCACTTGCCCGCGCAGGAGGTTCACGCGTAGCGAGCCCATCTCCATGTCCACCCCGCGCGCTGCCGCCGCGCTCTCCACCACCGGCCGGATGACCGGCGGCAGAACCACGACGCCCAGCACGAACAGCACGACGCCGAGCACGGCGACTGCGATGGCAATTCGCTTCAGGCGAGTCGGCACGATGGACGCCCTACGAGGGGCTGGTGTCGTTTTCCAGCCCGGCCTGGTACGGCACGACGCGGTTCTTCCCCTGGCGTTTGGCCGCGTACAGGGCCACGTCCGCCCGCCGCACGAGCACTTCGCGCACGGCCCCGTCGCGCGGGAATTCCGCGACGCCAGCGCTCAGGGTCACGCGCGCAACCCCGCCGCCGGGCGGGGCGAACTCGAGTGCGGCCACTTCGGCGCACAGCGCCCGTCCCAGTGTCAACGCGGCGGCTTCTTGCGTTTCGGGCAGATAGGCGATGAATTCATCTCCACCATAAATCGCGGCCACCCCGTGTACCGACCCGCACGCCGCGTGTAGCCGCTCGGCGACGGTGTGCACCACGTGCGTGCCTAACTGGTGGCCATACGAGTCGTTCACCTGCTTCAGCGCGTCCACGTCGAACATCAGGACGGCGATCGGAATCCCGTCCGCCCGCGCGCGGTACATGGCCTTGTCCAGTTCGTCGTAGAACGTGCTGAGATTGAGCAGGCCCGTGCCGCGATCCATGCGCATGCGGTCGGCCACCTCGTGATGGAAGTCCTCATCGATCGTGTCCAGCAGCACAAACTTCAGAATGATGTCGCCAAGGGTGATCTTGTCCCCATCCCGCAGATCGGTCTGGACGGCGCGCTTCCCATTCACCAACGTGCCATTGGTGGAGTTGAGATCCCGGATCACGCACGCGTTCGGGCCCTCCGGCGACGAAAGCTCAACCTCGCAGTGCCGGCGCGAGAGCGACTGATCGTGGATGTACACGGCCGCCTCGATGGTGCGGCCGACCGTCTGGACGCCGGGCAGGAGGGGAAAGCGCCGTCCTAGGTCGGGCCCCCGGAGCACCACCAAGGCGGCAGCGCGGTGGTCACCCGGATCCGAGGGCTCCGTCCGCTGGACGTCGATGGGAATCGTGGAGTATTCGTCCATGCGCAGTGCACCGGTTACCGGTGCCTGAGGGACCGCCACCCCGCTTGCCCCGAACGACGCGGTCGCCCCGCTGAGTATAGAAGCCGCCTGGCAAACCGGTCAACGCGGGCGCGCGCACGCTGTGCGCCACCGCGTGCGGAGCACGGTGATCCGTCGCTCGCTCGTCCCCCTACGGGTCCCGCGCGCGCGTCCCCAACGCGCCCGCCGGGTGCCATTGGGCGTACTGTTCGCGCGTGAGGCCCCTCCGCGCCTGCAATTCGGCGGAGAGCGCGGCCAGCGCCGCGAGTTCGACCAGGATGCTGCCTCGCGGCGCCAAGCCCAAGGGGCCCCCCTCACGCTGGACGCCGGCCTCGATGGTGACTTCCGCCAACCGACCGAGAGGCGAGGTCGCCGCCTGCGTGACCGCGATCACCGTCGCGCGGTTCGAGCGCACGACGTCCGCCGCCGCCACCAGTTCCGCCGTGTTCCCGCTGTTGGAAACGGCGATGACCACGTCCCCCGGCAGCACTTGGCCGGCCGAGCCGTGCACGCACTCGGTGGCGTGGAGAAACTGCGCCGGCGTTCCCGTACTGCTCAACAGCGACGCCGCGTAACGGGCTACGTGCTCCGGCTTGCCGACCCCCGTCACGTGCACCCGCCCGCCCGCCGCGCAGCAGCTCTCGATGCACGCCGCGGCCGCGGCCACCTGAGCCATGTTCGCGCCAGCGACCCACGCGGCCAGCTCGTCGCGCAGGGTGCGCAGACAGGTTTCCGCCGTCGCCGCGCCGCCGGCCGGCCGCGCGGCTTCACCGGCCGGGCCCGCCGGTTCGGGCAGGGGCAAGGCCGGGCCGTCATAGAGTTCCAATGCGCGGGCGCGGCTCGTGCCGGGTTGCGGCGTGGCCCCCACCTGTTCCACACAAGCGGCCCCGCAGGCGTTGGCGAGCCGCCCAAGAGCTTCCAGGTCGAGTTGGTAGTGCAGCCCCGCCAGAAGCGCGCCGAAGAACGCATCGCCGGCGCCCGTGGAATCCACCACGGTGACGCCCCCGTAGGCGGGGATGGAAACCGTGCGGTTGCCGTCGTGCAGGATGCTGCCGGCCGCGCCGTCGGTAATGGCCACGAGGGTGAGCCGCCCGTGCGGCGCGATCGCCATGAACAGCCTGCGCGCCAGCTCGTCAGCGCTCGCGGCCGGGTAGAGTTCGCGCACGGCGGAGCCCGCGGGCTTCAGGATGGTGGCGAGCGCCATGGCCCGCTCCACTTCCTCCCGCGTGCCGAGGCGCGCTTCATTCACCGCTTGCGACGGCGGGATGTCCACGTCCAGAGCCGTCGGGATCCCGGCCTCCTGCGCGATCTCCAAGACGCGGATCGTGGCGGGCAAGGGCAGTTGCGAAATTTCCGTGCTGACCATGCGGGCCCCGCGAATGTAGTCCGCGAAATACTGATCCACATGGGCCGGCGTGGTGGTCTCCGTCGCGGCGCGGTGCATGTAGATGCAGCGGTCGCCGGCGGGATCCACAAAGATGTTGGCGGTGGAGGACCCCTCCCCATCGGTGCGGAGATGCGAGCGATCCATGCCGAGCGTGTCCAGGTAGGCGCGAATCTGTTCCCCGGGGGCATCGGCACCCTGCCGCCCAAACAAGCCGGTCTCCAACCCGAGCACGCGCGCCCACGCAAGATGGTTCAGGGTGACACCACCGACGACTTCGGTGCACTCGCGCACCATCCCCTTCGCCTCAGCCCCGAGGATGCCGTCCGCGCGAAAGATGCGGTCCAACACCACGCTCCCAATACCGACCAGATCCAAGGACGCCGTCATCGGGTCTCCGGGGGCCGCGGCGCCGTGCGCCTCGCGGCAGGGAGGGCTTGCGGCGTGCGCCACCGCGCCTCGGTGGCGGCGGTAATGCGTGCGGCCGCGTCGCGCAAGCGTGTGCGGAATTCGTCGGAGTCGGCGGACGTGAGCGGCGGCGTGCCCGGCGCCACGCTGGGATCGTGCAACACGCCGCGTTCGGCGAGGGCGAGTTTCAGACAGGCCAGCGTGCGTTTGACGGCCGTGCCGTTGGTGCGGAAGCGCGTAGTCTTGCGAAACGCGCCTAAGGCCTCAGCCAGCGCCGTCATTTGCTCGACTTCTCCCCGGTCGCAGGCGAGCCACGCCCGTTGCCACTCGCGGGGAAACACGTTCGCGTAGCTGGCCACCACGCCGGACGGCAGCGCGGCTTGCAACCAGTACCGCTGCCAGTAATCGGCCACCACCCCCCACCAGCCGCGGCGCGGGCGGAACAGGGTAAAAATCTGGAACGCGTCTCCGACGTAGATGGCGAATTCATGGTGCGCGTTGAAGTGCAGGGCCGCCTTCATATAGTTGCCGAGCACCCGCGGCGAGGCGCTCACCTTGATCCCGACCACGTAATCGAGGCGGCTGAGCTGCTTCACGTCTCGCGTGCGCAAGTGTGGCACCTTCGGATCGACGGCGATGTCGGCGTTGTCATACAAGAGGAGGGACACGTGTCGCCCCGCCGCGTCCAGGCGCTCGGTCAGGACCTCGTGAAACACCTCCACCACGCCCGGCAGGTCGCGCACGCTCAGCGGGGCGAAGACGACGCCGTCCACGCCATGCTCCACCGCGGCGTCCAGGTGTTGGACGCACTCGGCGACGGTGTGCCCCGTGATGCCCGCCCAGACCTCCACGCGCTGATGGCCGGCCGCGGTGAGCCGCGAGTTCTCCCGGCGGACTTCCTCGGCCGTGATGGCGATTACGCGATCGCATTCGGCGGGCGCCAGGCGGTTCCACTCGCCGTTCGTGCCGTTGCAGAAAATCATGTCCGCGCCGAAGCCGTCGCTGATGACGTGTTGCACGATGCGGCGCTGGTCCGCTTCTTGGATAACGCCGTCCTGGTTGCAGGCGGAGAGCACCGGCACGCTCAGCCCCCGCCGCGGCGTCGGATTCGCCAGGGTGTACATGCGTGGCGGCCGTCAGCCGTAGAGCACGGCCCCGATGTCCCGCCAGGTGATGAGGTGCACGCCGTTCGCGTCGATGGCCTCGCGCAGCCGGGCGTCCATGACCGCCGCGTGGTCGGCGACCCGATAGCTGTACTCCTCCCGGCCATTCCGCACCGCCGCCGCGCGCAGCTCAGTGGAGTCCACACACACGTGCACGATCAGTTGGGTCAATCCCGGCTGCAAGTCCGCAATCCGTTGGCTGTAGTACGCGACGCGATCCGCCTCGGGGCCGACATTCATGATCAGGCGGTCGAGCACCAGCAGCCCCTTGGCGAGCAGGTCTTCCTCAGACGCGCGGCTCACCCGCTGGTAGTCGGGATCGAACATGTGGCGGAGCCCGCTGGCGAGGTTGGGGAACATGAACGGGAGCCGCCACTCTTGCGCGAGGCCCGTGTACACGTCGAAGTACGCCGGCTGGCTCACCAGCGCCTCCATGTGCATGTCGATATGACTGACGGGCACGCCGCGCTCGCACAACAGCGCGTACTGCGCACGCAATTCCATTTCCACGTCCGCCGGGTCCGCGTGCGCGGCAAACGGCTCTTCCCACGACCACAGGTACCCGTCTGCATCCACGAGCGAGGGGACGTCCGCCGCCGGTGCGACGGGGCCCCAGCGGTACACGTCCCACTCGCTGGTGAGCGTACTGTGCATGCCGATGTCCACGTCCGGGTGCGTGCGGGCGTAGGCGATGGCTTCGTCGCGCCACGGACACGGCGTCATGATGCTGGCGCTCGAGGCCACCCCGCGCTCGAGTGCCTCCTGGGTCCCCACATTCTGGGCATGACACATGCCGAAATCGTCGCAGTGGATGATCAGGAGCGCCGCGTCCGGCGCGTATCCCAGCCGTTCGGCCAGCGTGCTCATTCGCCGTCCCAGTAGTCCACGGTCGCGTCCCCGCGCAAGAACGTCTTGAGCTGATACGCCTCCGGCGGGGAACCGGGCGCCGCGCCGCCGTAGAGCCCAATCTTGTCCGAGTCGGGGTAGACCGTGATGTCGGGGTGGACCATCGTAGAGATCATCAGCACGCGCAGCGGTCCGTCCGAGGTGTTCCACACCTGGTGCGCGCCGTCTGCGCTCGTGGGGAAGGTGACGTAATCTCCCGCGCTGATGGGGAAGGACGCATCGCCCAGGCGCAACGTCCCCGCGCCCTCCAGCACGTACATCGCCTCTTCATTGCCCACGTGGTAGTGGTAGGGACAGGACCGCTTGCCCGGCGGCACTTCGTCCAAGCTGCACCCCAGCATGCGGCCGCCAGTCCGCCCAGCCAGCCGCTTGTGCCGGGACGCAAAGGCCCCGTCCGGCGAGTGCCAATCCACCGCTGCGAGATCACGCTCCTGTACCACGTTCGGCGAGCGGGGATCTGGGGATGCGTCGGCCGGTGGCATGCTCACGGGATGCGCCGCTCGGATCCTACGCGCCGCCGTCCATCAGCTCCGCCGCCGCCGCTTCCGCGTGCCGCCGCACGTAGGGCATGGGAATTTCCCCGGCGCGCAGGACCGTGTCGTGGAACCACCGGAGGCTGAACCGGTCACCCAACTGCTCGTGCAACGTGTCCCGAAGGCGCACGAGTTCATAGGTGCCGTGCAGGTAAGACAAGAAGTAGCCGGGCGCGCGGGTGTACGCGCGCACCTCCGCCCACGCGGTTTCCTCCGGCATGTCCGCCTCGTCCTTCAACAAGCTCACCGCCTCTTCCATCGACATCTTCCCACTGTGCAGGCCGACGTCGATGAGCACGCGGGCGGCGCGCATGCAGTGGTCGCGCATCTGCACGAGGCGCCGCTGGGAGGAGTCATAGAACCCCTGCTCGGCCATGAGGTGTTCGCAGTACAAGGCCCAGCCTTCCGTGGACTCGACGGCGGTGTCGAACAACGCGGGCAGCAACCGCAGCAAGGGTGCGTGCGCGTTGTTGATCACGGCTTGCAGGTGGTGGCCCGGGACGGCTTCGTGCACCGTCGTATTCCAAATGGTCGCGGCGTTGTGGAGCGCGCCGAGCGTGGCGCCGTCCGCCGGAGGCGTGACGAAGTAGGTGCCGATCTGCACGTCCTCAAACCAGCCCGGCCCCAGATACCCGGCGACCGGGAAATGGTGCCGGAGGAACGCGGGGGTCTCGGTCACCTCGATGGCATCGTCGTCCGGAAGCGTGGCCAATTCCCGCTCGTGCACGAAGGCGCGGGCGGCGTTCACGGCCTGCCAATACAGCTGGATGGCGCCGTCAAAGTCCCGCGGCGCATCCGCGTAGGCGGCGGCCAACGCGGCTTGGCGCGACCCGCCCGCGTTCACCTGCGCCGCCAACTCGTCCATTTCCGCGCGGCCGCGGGCGAGCACGTCGCGGCCCAGCTCTTGCAGCTCCGCGGGGGTGCGGCCCAGTTCGCGCAGGCGACACAGTTCTGCGAATTTGTCCGGCCCCAGCGTCCACCGCCCCAGCGCCCGCGGGCGGACTTCTTGCTGCAGCCAGCGGTCGTACTCTTCCGTCGCTCGTGTGGCACGCTCCACCGCGTGGTGGACGCGCTTCCGGACGGCGGGGGAGGCGGTCTGATCCGCCGCTTCCCCGATGAGGTGCAGAAAGGCGGGCAGCTCCTGCGTGGTTTGGATCGCCATGTCCGTCCAGATCGGGACGGGATCGATAACCTGGGTCCGGTACGCCTCCAAATAGCTGGGCACCTTGTCGAGGCGGCTCGCGATCTGGTCCATCCGTTCATTGGCCGGGGCATAGTCGCGCGTCAACTGCACGCAGAGCGCCAGCCCGATCGGACTGAGCGCATCCGGATCCTTCTTCCAGTGCTCGACCTCCACCAGCGTAAAGCTGGCGTAGTCCAGCACGTGGCGCACCACGGCCACGTCAATGCGCTCTTGCTCGGTGAGGTCGTCGTCCGACAGTGTCAGCAGGGTGTGGGCGGCTCGCCGAATTTCGTTCCAGCGATCCCCCACCACCTCGGGCCCGGCGTCCGGCAGCTCATCGTCGTGTTCGTGCAAGCCGCAGAGCGTGCCCCAGTGTGGAAACTGGCCGACCACCGAGAAGAAGAGGCTCCGGGCGAGCTGATCGAAGCGGTCCGACACTCTTACTCGGCCAGCAGCAGCTTCGCGATGGTCTGAAGCTGCATGAAGGACGTGCCCTCGTAGATCTTGCCGATCTTCGCATCGCGGAAGAACTTCTCCGCGGGGTAGTCCGTGGTGTACCCATAGCCGCCGAACACCTCGATCATCTGCGACGTCACGCGCTCGGCGACCTGGGAGGTGAAGTACTTGGCCATCGCGGCCGGTTTCACGAAGGGCTGCCCGGCGTCCTTGAGGCGCGCCGCGTTATACACCATCAGCCGGGCGGCTTCGAGTTCGGTCGCACATTCCGCCAACTGGAACTGAATGGCCTGAAAGTCCGCAATCGGCCGGCCGAACTGCTCCCGCTCCTTCGCGTAGGCGATGCCGGCCTCCAGCGCGCCCTGGGAGACCCCCACCATCTGGGCCCCGATGCCGATGCGGCCTTCGTTGAGCGTCTCGATCGCGACCTTATAGCCACGCCCCACCTCGCCGAGCACGTTCGCTTTGGGCACGCGCACGTTTTCCAGGAGCAGCTCGCAAGTGCTGCTGGCGCGAATTCCGAGCTTGTCCTCCTTCTTGCCCACGGTGAATCCGGGCATGTCGCGCTCGACGATGAACGCGGTGATCCCTTTATAGCCGGCTTCGGGGTTTGCGTTGGCGAACAGAATGAAGCGCGAGGCTTCGACCGCGTTAGTGATCCACAGCTTCGCGCCGTTGAGCACGTAGGCGTCGCCGTCCTCGGTCGCGCGGGTCGTCAGCGCGAACGCATCACTCCCGCTCCCGGGTTCGCTCAAGGCGTAGGCGCCCGTGTGGCCGCTGCACAGGTCCCCGACGATGCGCGCCTTGAGGTCCTCGGAGCCCCACCGCAGCACCGCGTTCTGGACCAGCGTGTTCTGCACGTCCACGAGGACGCCGAGACTGGCATCGACCCGGCTGAATTCCTCGACCGCGAGGATTGCCATGAAGAAACTGCCGCCGGCGCCGCCGTACTGCTCGGGCGCCTCGATGCCCATGACGCCCAAGTCGTGGAGCTGGCGCACCAGTTCCGGCTTCAGTTGCTGCTGGGCGTCCATCTCGCGCACGTGCGGCTTGATCTCCGCCTCGGCGAAGTCGCGGAGCATGCGGCGGAAGTCTTGCTCGTCTTCCGTGAGCATGGTCAGGGCCGGGGTAGCGGCTTGCACGCTCACGGGGCGGGGCACTCCTGTCGCGGGGGGCGGAGCATTACGCCTCGAAATCGTACGCCAAGCGCTTGGCCGTCGTCGCCTCGAGAAACGCGACGTAGTCCAGATGGATGGGATGGGTCCGGTACGCGTCGAGCGCCGCCTGGCCGGCGAACTGCATGGCGAGCGCGTAGTCGTACCCACTGTCGCGCTGGACGAGTCTGCCCGCGCTCAGGTGCTGCACTCCCGGAATCTGCGTCAAGTTTTCCAGTGCGTCCTGCACGATCCGGTCCCCGGCGTCCGGCGCCGCGTCGGGCTTCAAGGCGAACAACACCACGTGGGTCAGCATCAGCGACGAATGGGACGGGGCCCGCACCACTTACCCCTTCCCGCACGAGCCGTCCATTATAACGATGCGCACTCCCCGCGGCGTCGGGACTCGCGGCCGGGGACCGCGTTGCTCCCCGCCGGGACCGCGGCTAGACTTGATTGGCCGGGCTGTGGGCCCGGTGAGGTCGTCATGGATGCCTTCTATGATGCGGTGGCCAACCGCCTGAAACCCCCACACGCTGCCGGCAAGCCGCCGCCGCCCGATCCAGATGGCCAGCGGGCCGCGGCGGTGCTGGCGCCCCTCTGCTACAAGGATGGGGAGCTGCACCTGCTCTTCTTCCTCCGGACGGACACGGTCCCGACCCATCAGGGGCAGATCTGCTTTCCGGGCGGGCGCCACACGGCGGAGGATGAGACCCTGCTGGATACCGCGCTGCGGGAGACGGAGGAGGAGATCGGCGTGCCCCGGTCGCAGGTGCGCGTGCTGGGCTACCTGGGCCAGCAACGGACCCGCTCTCGGCGGACCCCCATCCGCGCATTCGTCGGCGCCATTCCGTATCCATTCGATTTCGTGCCCGACCCGCACGAGGTGGAGGAAATCCTGGTGATCCCCGTGGCCCAACTGCGCGACCCGGCGCTGCAGGAAGTGCGGTACTGGGAGGGGGCGGGGGGGCGCGTGCCCATGCGCTACTACCACATCCACTCTACGCCCCTGTGGGGGGCCACCGCGTTTCTGATGGAACTGCTGCTGGCGCGGATTGCGCCGCTGCTGGATGCCCCGCCGCCCGGGAGCCCGCGCGCGTGAACATCTGGGAACTCCTCCCCCACTACGCGATCCGGGTACTGGAGTACGTTCCGCTCGTCCTGCTGGGCGCCGTGCTGGTGTACGGCGTCGTGACCGCGCTGCAGCTGCGCCGATTGCGCGGCTCCACGCTGGACCAGGGTGCGCTGTTCCGGCATCCGCACTGGCCCGTGCAGCTCCGCTACCCGCCTTGGTGGGAAGTGCGCGTGGGCGGCGATGCGGTGGAGTTCGACAGCCATGAGAAGGATGGGGTGTTGCGGCTCACGTGTCGATCCGCGGCGGACAATGCGGAAGACGTGCGCGACCTGGTCCGCCGCACGCTCGACGAGATGCGCGTCGCCCTGGACGAGCCGGTCGTCCGGCGCCTGCAGGTGAACCCGTACCCGGGCGCGCACGCCAGCGGGTTCTCCGACCGCCTGGCCGATACCGACGCGATGGATGCGCGGGACTGGCAGCGCGACCGCTGCTACGCGGCTGCCTGGGCCTTTCGCGGGCCGAAAACGATCGCGGTCCTCTCGTACGAGTGTTCCGTCCTGTTCGGCATGGTGGATGGGTACTACCACGATCTCATGATGCCGACCCTGCGGCTGGACGACGAGGTGCCCCAAGAGCCGGCATCCTCACGCCGAGAGGACACGGCAGACACGCCGACGCTGTCAGCCGTCTAGATTTCGAACCGCCAAGACGCCAAGCAGGAGAGACCAACCACCAAGACGCCAAG